>CAZZKV010000005.1:0-113528 GCA_964654665.1 uncultured Caulobacterales bacterium
ATAATGTTGAAGTGAATGTCGAGCTGATCGTGCCTATCGCCATGGAAGAGAAGCTACGCTTCGCTATCCGCGAAGGTGGACGCACAGTCGGAGCCGGCGTCGTCTCGAAAATTATTGAGTAGATAGATTTAATGTACGGAGCGACCGTGTCGTTCCGTTTTGTTGTTTGACAGCGTAGACATTTGGACCTGAAGTTATGGATAGTCAAAATATTCGCATTCGGCTGAAAGCCTTTGATCACCGCATTTTGGATAATTCCACCGCGGAAATTGTATCTACGGCTAAACGCACCGGAGCCACTGTGCGGGGTCCGATTCCGTTGCCGACACGTATAGAGAAGTTCACCGTGAATCGCTCGCCGCATGTTAACAAAAAGTCTCGTGAGCAATTTGAGATTCGTACCCATAAACGGATGCTCGATATTGTGGACCCAACACCGCAAACCGTAGATGCGCTGATGAAGCTCGATCTGGCTGCTGGTGTTGATGTTGAGATTAAGTTGGGAGCATAAAGATGCGCTCTGGAATTTTAACAAAAAAACTGGGTATGACTCGCGTTTATAACGAAGCGGGCGATCATGTGCCGGTTACGGTTCTCTCGCTTGAGGGGTGTCAGGTTGTTGCACATAAAACGCAAGACCGCGATGGTTATACGGCTCTGCAATTAGGCGCGGGCAATGCCAAGCCTAAGCGCGTATCAAAAGCAGAGCGTGAGCGGTTTGCAAAAGCTGGTGTTACGCCAAAAATGAAACTGGTCGAGTTTCGTGTTGCAGGTGAAAATTTTATTGAAATTGGGTCTGAAATGTTAGCTGATCATTTTGTTCCGGGGCAGAAAGTCGATGCTTCGGGTGTTACGATCGGTAAGGGTTTTGCCGGGGCGATGAAGCGCCATAACTTTGGCGGTTTGCGGGCAACCCATGGTGTATCTATTTCGCATAGATCACATGGTTCTACCGGCCAGTGTCAGGATCCGGGTAAGGTTTTTAAAGGGAAGAAAATGGCGGGCCATATGGGCGCTGTTCGTCGCACTAACCAGAATTTGGAAGTTGCGCGGGTTGATGCCGAAGAAGGTCTTATCTTGATCCGCGGGGCGGTTCCGGGAGCTAAAGGAGCCTGGGTTGAAATTCGCGACGCTGTTAAAGGTGTTAAGGTGGATGATCTGCCAGTGCCCGGTAAGTTCAAGGCGGGTGAGGCGCCTAAGATGGAAAAACCTGCGGCTCAAAAACCTGAATCGAAGAAAGCTAAGGCTAAAACGGCTGCGCCGGCAACGGAGTTTATTGACGATATTATTCTGGTTGACGGTATTGGTCCAAAAGGGGCTGAGGCTCTTAAAGCTGCGGGGGTTGCGACATTGACAGGTCTTGTAGCTATGTCAGCGGATGATCTGGCGGCGATTGAAGAAAAAATCGGTAAGCCGGGTATTGCGGCGAAAGAAGAATGGGTCGAGCAGGCCAAAGAAATGATTGGCGGTGCGGAACCGCGGGCGCAGGTTGATAAAGATCTGGCTGCAAAAATGCGCAAGGCTGCCCAGAAGGGTGAGGAAGAATAGTCATGAAACTCGACGTTCAAACACTTGCCGGCAAAAAATCTGGATCTGTTGATCTTGACAAAGCCGTATTTGGCCAAGAGCCGCGCAAGGACATTTTACACCGTATGGTTCGGTATCAATTGGCCAAGCGTCAATCCGGAACTCATCAGACGCAAGAGCGGGGTGATGTCTCTAAAACAACAAAGCGTATTGGTCGCCAAAAGGGCGGTGGTACCGCGCGTCATGGTAACGGGTCTGTGTCTCAGTTCCGCGGTGGCGCTAAAGCTCATGGGCCACGGGCACGCTCTCATGCTCATAATCTGCCTAAAAAGGTGCGAGCGTTGGCTTTGCGCCATGCGCTGTCAGCGAAAGTAGCCTCAAAAGAACTTATTATACTAGATGATGCTGCGATGAAAGCGCCGAAAACGGCCGACCTTCGGGCGTCTTTAGAAAAACTCGGCGTGACGAATGGTCTTGTCGTTGGCGGTGCTACTTTGGATGAAAATTTCGCCAAAGCGGCCCGTAATATTCCAAACCTCGATGTCCTGCCAAGTCAGGGAGCTAATGTATATGACATTCTTAAGCGTCATACATTGGTTCTGACAAAACAGGCTGTCCAAGATCTGGAGGCTCGCTTAAAATGAGTGTTGCAGCCCGTCATTATGATTCAATTCTAAGTCCGGTCATCACGGAAAAATCAACAATTCTTTCTGAGAATAACCAAGTTGTTTTCGAAGTGCCCGTCACGGCGACAAAACCCGATATTAAAGAGGCTGTTGAAAAGCTTTTCAATGTCTCTGTTACGGCCGTGAACACGATTAAGGTCAAAGGTAAAACCAAGCGCTTCCGGGGTATTGCCGGTCGCCGTAAAGATATCAAAAAAGCCATTGTTACCCTTAAGGATGGCGATGAAATTGATATTGCAACTGGTCTGTAGAGGTAGAGAAAATGGCTTTAAAGACATTTAATCCAACCAGCCCTTCGCGGCGTCATCTGGTACAGGTTGATCGGTCTCACCTGCATAAAGGGCGTCCGGAAAAGAGCTTGACTGAAGGTTTGACCAAATCTGGTGGGCGGAACAATACCGGCCGTATTACGATGCGCCGTCAGGGCGGGGGCCATAAGCGCCTTTACAGAATGGTGGACTTCAAACGTACCAAACGCGATATGGAAGCGACAGTTCTACGGCTTGAATATGATCCCAACCGCACAGCCTTTATCGCTTTGGTTCAATATAAAGATGGTGAGAAGTCTTATATTTTGGCACCGCAACGCTTATCAGAAGGTGATAAAATTATTTCTGCTGAGAAAGCAGATGTGAAACCCGGAAACTGTATGCCGTTGCGCTCGTTGCCGGTTGGTACAATTATTCATAATATTGAGATGAAGCCCGGTAAAGGGGGGCAAATTGCCCGGTCTGCCGGAACATATGCACAGCTGGTTGGCCGCGATGGGGGCTATGCCCAAATTCGGCTTAAGTCCGGCGAAATGCGTATGATTCACCAGACATGTGTTGCCACTGTGGGGGCTGTCTCTAATCCTGATCACATGAATATCAATCTGGGTAAAGCCGGGCGCAAGCGCTGGCTCGGGAAAAGGCCACAAGTTCGCGGCGTAGCCATGAACCCGGTCGATCACCCTCACGGGGGCGGCGAAGGCCGGACATCCGGTGGTCGTCATCCAGTAACTCCTTGGGGTAAGCCAACTAAGGGCGCACGGACGCGTTCTAATAAGGCGACTGACAAATTCATTATTCGTTCGCGTCATGCGAAGAAGAAACGTTAGGGAGCGCGGAAGATGCCACGTTCAGTTTGGAAAGGTCCGTTTGTTGACGGATATTTGCTTAAAAAAGCCGAAGCGGCGAAAGCCGAAGGTCGTCACAAGCCGATTAAAACATGGTCGCGTCGGTCGACTATTATGCCGCAATTTGTTGGTCTGACATTTCAGGTTCACAATGGTCAGAAATTTGTACCGGTCCTCGTTAATGAGGATATGGTGGGTCACAAGCTTGGTGAGTTTTCGCCGACACGGACTTATTATGGTCACGGTGCTGATAAAAAAGCGAAACGGAAGTAGTCATGGCGAAGACAAAAAATCCACGCCGCGTTGCAGATAATGAGGCTATGGCGAAATTGCGGATGATCCGTACCTCGCCAATTAAACTGAACCTAGTTGCGCAAATGATCCGCGGTAAAAAAGTCGATACGGCACTGGCTGATCTTGAATTCTCGCATAAGCGAATTTCAAATGATGTTAAAAAATGCCTTGAGAGCGCGATTGCTAATGCAGAGAACAACCACGGGCTTGATATTGATAGTCTTGTTGTTGCTGAGGCTTATGTTGGTAAAAACCTTGTCATGAAGCGTTTCAAGGCCAGAGCGCGTGGCCGCGGTGCTCGTATCTTAAAGCCGTTTTCGGAGCTGACGATTGTCGTGCGCGAAGTAGAGGAGGCCGCGTAATGGGTCAGAAGGTTAATCCAATCGGTCTACGTCTGGGTATCAACCGGACTTGGGAGTCACGCTGGTATGCTAATACGGCAGAATATGGTGATTTATTGCATCAAGATTTGGCAATCCGTAACTTCCTGTTTGAAGAACTGAAAAACGCATCGGTTTCGCGTATTACAATTGAACGCCCGCATAAAAAATGCCGTATCACAATTTACACGGCGCGTCCGGGTGTTGTTATCGGTAAAAAGGGTGGTGATATTGAAAAGCTGCGCAAAAGAGTTGCGGGGCTTGTTGATGGTGAAGTCTTTATCAATCTGGTTGAGGTGCGCAAACCCGAAGTTGACGCTAATCTTGTTGCTGATGGTATTGCACAACAATTAGAACGCCGAGTATCGTTCCGCCGCGCTATGAAGCGGTCTATGCAATCGGCTATGCGTATGGGGGCTGTTGGCTGTAAGATTAAGCTGGGTGGCCGTTTGGGCGGTGCTGAAATTGCCCGTGATGAACAATATCAAGAGGGATCTGTGCCGCTTCATACGTTGCGGGCGGATATTGACTATGGCACGGCGAGAGCCCTGACCGCCATGGGGATTATTGGTATTAAAGTTTGGATCAATAAGGGCGAGATCATGGAGCATGATCCATATGCTCAGGAAAAACGTATGCAGAACCAAAGCAATGATGGTCCGCGCGGGGGTGGTAATCGTGACCGCCGTTCAGGTGGTGACCGTGATCGCCGTCCTGCGCGCGCAAATTAATAGAGGCCGAGACAGATGTTACAGCCAAAACGTACAAAATTCCGTAAAGCCCATAAGGGCCGAATTAAAGGTATGGCCAAAGGTGGTACAGCCCTTAATTTTGGATCATATGGTCTTAAAGCTCTGGAGCCTGAGCGAGTAACTGCTCGCCAGATCGAAGCCACACGCCGGGCGATTACGCGTCACATGAAGCGGGCTGGACGGGTCTGGATTCGTATTTTTCCTGATGTCCCTGTTACTAAAAAGCCGACAGAAGTTCGGATGGGTAAAGGTAAAGGTTCTGTTGAATTTTGGGCCTGCAAAGTAAAGCCGGGCCGGATTATGTTTGAGATTGACGGTGTATCTGATGCCGTTGCCCGCGAAGCCTTACGCCTCGGTGCGGCGAAATTGCCTGTAAAGTGCAAAATCGTCACACGTCCGGGCGAGCAATAGAGCGATAGGAGCTTAAAATGAAAGCGACTGACGTAAGAGCGATGACGGCCGATCAACTTAGCGATAAGTTGATTGAGCTAAAGAAAGAGCAATTTAACCTACGTTTTCAACGGGCCACAGGGCAGTTGGAAAAGACGGCGCGTGTACGCGAAGTGCGCCGTGATATTGCGCGGGTTAAGACCATTATGGCGCAAGCCAAAAAAGCCGCTAAGGCTTAGAGGAGAGCGAGATGCCAAGACGTATTTTGCAAGGAACAGTCGTTAGCGACAAAGGCAATAAGACAATTGTAGTCAATGTCGAACGGGCCTATTTGCATCCGTTGTTTAAAAAGACAATCCGTCGAACAAAGAAATATCATGCGCATGACGAAGCGAATGCGCATAAAGTCGGGGACAAGGTGCGTATTCGCGAATGTCCGCCCAAAAGTAAACTGAAACGCTGGGAAGTGTTTGCCGGTTAGGCAACATTCGAGCTTAAGGAGACGGTCGCATGATTCAAATGCAGTCAAACCTAGATGTCGCCGATAATTCCGGTGCCCGCCGCGTTCAGTGCATTAAAGTGCTGGGCGGATCGAAGCGCCGTTATGCCCATGTTGGTGATACAATCGTTGTTTCGATTAAAGAAGCTATTCCGCGTGGCCGCGTAAAAAAAGGCGAGGTCCGTAAGGCTATCGTTGTTCGGGTGCGCAAAGATATTCAACGCCGCGATGGTTCCGTCATTCGTTTTGACGGAAATGCCGCAGTGATTATTAACAATAATGGTGAGCCTTTGGGTACACGTATCTTTGGTCCTGTACCGCGCGAACTTCGCGCCAAGAACCACATGAAGATCGTATCATTGGCTCCAGAGGTACTGTAAAATGGCCGCTAAGATTAAAAAAGGTGACTATGTTATCGTCACCACAGGGTCTGATAAGGGCAAAAAAGGCGAAGTGATAAAAGTCTTTCCAAGCGAAGGGCGTGTTATCGTGTCCGGCGTTAAATTGGTAAAGCGGCACATGCGCCCGTCTCAAGCGGATCCAGAAGGCGGTATCAAGCAATTTGAAGCGCCTATCCATGTCTCTAATGTATCACATATTGACCCAAAAAACGACAAGCCAACGCGTGTAGGCTTTAAAACGTTGAAGGACGGCAAGAAAGTTCGAATCGCCAGAAAGTCAGGGGAGGTTATCGATGTCTAAAGCTTACGAACCTCGGTTATCATCCATTTACCGTGAAGAAATTCGCGCTAAAATGAAAGCGCAATTCGGATATAAAAACGAAATGCAAATCCCGGCTATTGAAAAAGTTGTCCTGAATATGGGTCTTGGCGAAGGTGTCTCGGATAAGAAAAAAGTCGAGGCCGCGATTGGCGAACTTGAGCTTATTGCGGGTCAAAAGCCGGTGCCAACTATTGCCAAAAAGTCTATTGCGGGCTTCAAACTCCGTGATGGAATGGTGATTGGGGCTAAAGTGACGCTGCGCCGGGATAAAATGTTTGAATTCATTGACCGTCTTGTCAACATCGCGCTGCCGCGCGTGCGTGATTTTCGCGGTTTGAATGCCAAAAGTTTTGATGGTCATGGTAATTATGCCATGGGCTTGAAAGAACATATCGTGTTCCCTGAAATTGATTATGACAAAGTGGATCAAGTTCGCGGCATGGATATTGTGGTGCAAACAAGCGCCAAAACAGATGAAGAAGCCAAAGTACTGTTGGCCGAATTTGGGTTTCCTTTCCCTAGATAGGGTCCCGAATTAACGCAACAGGCAAAGCAGGCGTGGTGATTATATCCAGCCCTGCAACAAGGAGTAAAATAAATGGCTAAAGTGAGTGCTACAGAACGCAATATGAAGCGTCAGCGCCTCGTGGCAAAATATGCTGCGAAGCGGGCTCTGCTCAAAGATATTGCACGGAATAAAGAATTACCTGTTGAAGAGCGGTTCGCAGCCCAGTTAAAACTGGCGGAATTGCCACGTAATTCATCACCAAACCGGGTGCGTAATCGGTGTCAGGTTACAGGTCGTCCGCGTGGATATTACCGTAAAATGAAAATGTCCCGTATCGCGCTTCGCGAATTGGGCAGCCAGGGTCTTGTCCCAGGTCTTGTTAAGTCTAGTTGGTAAGGAGAGAAATTATGTCTTTTTCTGATCCTCTCGGCGATATGCTGACGCGTATCCGTAATGCTATTATGCGCAGCCGGTCTTCGGTAACAACGCCAGCATCAAATTTGCGAGGCCGTGTTCTTGATGTATTGCAGAGCGAAGGCTATATTCGCGGCTATACGGAAACGCAGATTGATGGGTTTCGCGCTTTTGAAATTGAACTTAAATATTATGAAGGTGAAGCCGTTATTCGCGAAATTAGCCGGGTCTCAAAACCGGGCCGTCGTGTCTATTCGTCTGTTAAAAGCCTCCCGCAAATCCGCAATGGCCTCGGTATTGCAATCCTCTCGACGCCAAAGGGTGTGATGAGCGACCATTCCGCCCGCGAAGCCAATGTAGGCGGCGAAATTCTGTGTCAGGTGTCCTAAGATGTCACGTATTGGAAAACAGCCCATAACTATTCCGTCAGGCGTAACGCTGACGCAAAATGGTCAAACCGTAACGGCCAAGGGGCCGAAGGGCGAATTGAATTTTACATTGCCGGATGCCGTAACTGGTAAACTGGACGGTGATACCTTTACAATCATGCCTCTTAAAGAGGATAAAACCGGTAAATCCATGTGGGGTATGTCCCGGACAATGATCCTTAATTTGATTATTGGTGTAACTGAAGGGTATAAGAAAGATCTTGAGCTTCGCGGGGTAGGATATCGGGCACAAATGAAAGGCTCTATGCTTTCCATGCAGCTTGGATATTCTCATGATGTTGAATATACACCGCCCGAAGGTGTGAGTATTGCTGTTGCGAAACCGACAGAAGTATCTGTTTCCGGTATTAATAAGCAGCAAGTTGGCCAAGTGGCCGCCATTATCCGGTCTTTCCGTAAGCCAGAGCCTTATAAAGGCAAAGGCGTACGATATGTCGGTGAATTTGTTCGATCCAAAGAAGGTAAGAAGAAGTAGTCATGAAATCCGCTCGTCAAAATATGCAGCGCCGTGCACAACGTGTCCGCCGCCGCCTGAAAAAACATGCGAATGGTCGGCCGCGTTTGTCTGTCTTCCGCAGTTCCAAAAACATTTCTGTGCAAATCATTGATGATAGCAATGGTGTTACCCTTGTATCTGCTAGCACGCTCGAAGATAAAAAAGCCAAAGGCTCTGACATTGCAGCCGCGCAGCGTATAGGCAAGCTGATTGCCGAACGCGCCCAGAAAGCCAAAGTCGGGGACGTTGTCTTTGACCGGGGTGCCTATCTATATCACGGCCGGGTGAAAGCTCTGGCCGATGCGGCTCGCGAAGCCGGTTTGAAATTTTAGGAGTCGATTATGGCACGTGAAAATAATAACCGCCGCGACCGCGATGAAGAACAAAGTGAATTTGTTGATCGTTTGGTGCATATTAACCGTGTTGCAAAAACCGTTAAAGGTGGCCGCAATATGAGCTTTGCAGCCCTTGTCGTTGTCGGTGATGAAAAGGGCCGTGTTGGCTTTGGTAAAGGTAAGGCGCGCGAAGTGCCCGAAGCCATTCGCAAGGCAACGGAAGAAGCTAAGAAGACAATGATTCGGGTGCCTCTGCGCGAGGGCCGTACATTGCATCACGACTTGCGTGGTCGTCATGGTGCAGGCAAGGTTGTTTTGCGTGCAGCCCCTCCGGGGACTGGCGTTATCGCTGGTGGTCCTATGCGGGCGGTTCTGGAATGCCTAGGTGTTCAAGATGTTGTTGGAAAATCATTAGGAACGTCTAATCCTTATAATATGGTTCGAGCCACATTTGATGGCTTAAAACGCATGGAAAGCCCACGTATGATTGCCTCTAAACGGGGTAAAAAAGTCGGTGAGTTAGTGTCTCAGCGCAAAGACGGCGCGGGTGCGCCTGACGCAATTGAGGCCTAGGAAGTTAAGATTATGGCAAAAAAAGCTACAGTAAAGGTTCGTCAGACAGGATCTGCGATCCGCCGTAAACCGGACCAGCGTGCGACGCTGCTCGGTCTGGGGCTGGGTAAAATCGGTCGCATTCGCGAGCTGGAAGATACCCCCTCTGTCCGCGGGATGATCCGCAAAGTTAGCCATATGGTGGAAATTGTCGAAGAGTAGAGCGCTGTTTACGGAGCTAACCTCTTTTGGAGAAGAAAATGCGTTTAAATGAACTCAGTGATAATCCAGGCGCCACGAAGAAGCGCCTTCGGGTTGGCCGCGGTATCGGCTCTGGTAAGGGTAAAACCGGTGGCCGGGGTGTCAAAGGTCAAAAATCACGCTCAGGTGTAGCAATCAATGGGTATGAAGGGGGGCAAATGCCTATTCATATGCGGTTGCCAAAGCGCGGCTTTAATAAGCCGAATCGCAAAAACTGGGCCGAATTATCGATTGCTAATTTAAATCGAGCTATTGAAAGCGGTAAGGTTGATGGAAAGTCAAATTATGACGCTGCTGCGTTAGTTGACGCTGGCGTATTGCGCCGCGCAAAAGATGGTGTTCGCCTTATTGGTAATGGAAAAGTGTCTAAAGCGGTTAAGTTGACCGTTTCGGGTGCGACGCCAGGGGCAACTAAAGCCGTTGAAGAGGCTAAAGGCAGTGTTACTATTGTTGATGAGTCTGTTGTTATGCGCCCCAAAGGGGTGAAAGCCGATAAAGCCGCTAAATCACCAAAGACAAAGGCGGAACCAAAAGCGGCAACGAAACCAAAAGCAGAGGCAAAGCCAAAAGCTAAAGCTGCGCCTAAAGCCAAAGCTGATGAAGCTTCTGAATATTTGACTGTCACTCGTCAATATGACGCTGATGCTGATGCGGCTATTGTCACAAAAATTGAAAAACATCTGGGTGCATCTCTTAAGAACCGTGACAGTAAATATGTTGCCTGTTCAGATGAGACAGAACTTGAAACTATCGTCAAAGGCTTCATGAAAAAGAAATTGAAGATTGATGACAAAGATGCCGCTATGGAAAAAGTCAAAGCGGTATGTAAAGAAATGAAGCCAACACGTATGAAAAACCGTGTAACCTTCTACTATCTACTCGCGAAAAATGAAAATATGCTCGACGTTTTCTAAACGGTGGCTCTTTAATTTTTCGTATTGGCCACCATATGGTGGCCATTACACATTTTAGGAATCGGGTCTTTTATGGCGTCTGCGTCTGAACAACTTGCTCGTAATATGAGCCTCGGAGCTTTTTCGAAAGCCAAAGATTTACAGCAACGTTTGCTGTTCACCCTCTTCGTTTTAGTTATTTACCGTATTGGTACCTTTGTACCGGTTCCGGGTATGGATATGGCAGCCTTCCAACAGGCCTTCCAAAGTGGGGGAGGGGGGCTTTTAACCCGGCTTAATATGTTTGCTGGCGGCGCGGTTGAACGAATGGCGATTTTCGCCCTTAATGTTATGCCGTATATTTCGGCCTCGATTATCATGACCTTGATGAAGGGATCTATTCCCACATTGATAGCCTTGGATAAAGAAGGTGAACAAGGGCGTAAACAAATTAACCAATATACGCGCTATTTGACGGTGTTTTTGGCCGCTTTCCAAGCCTATGGCATTGCGCGGGCTTTACAATCGACACCGGGTGCTGTGATTAATCCGGGTCTTTTCTTTGAAGCATCCACCGTAATTACGCTGGTTGGTGGTACGATGTTCTTGATGTGGATCGGCGAGCAAGTGACTGCGCGCGGGGTTGGTAATGGTGTATCCTTAATTATTTTCGCCGGTATTGTAGCCGAACTTCCTAAGGCTATTTTCCAATCGTTTAATTTGAATGCGCAAGGCTCTATTTCAGGGACGCTGCTTATTGGTTTGATGGTTTTGTTCATCGCACTTTCTGTTTTAATTGTTTATGTCGAACGGGCGCAGCGCCGGTTATTAGTTCAGTATCCGAAACGGCAAATGGCAGGTGGAAAAACCTTTGGCGGCGAGAGCAGCTTCATGCCGCTTAAGCTCAATACAGCCGGGGTTATTCCGCCGATTTTTGCGAGTTCGCTTCTGTTATTACCCGCCACGGCTGGGCAGATTATGCTATCGGGAAATAATGCCGATGGTGGCTCGGGCTTTATGACAACGCTGCTGGCTTATATTGGTTATGGCTCGCCGCTCTACCTAACACTCTACGGCGTGTTGATTATCTTTTTCTGTTATTTCTACGTTCCTTATGTATTCAAGCCTGATGATGTTGCTGATAATTTACGTAAGAATGGTGGATTTTTACCGGGTATTCGTCCTGGCGAGCGGACCGCGAAATATTTATCTTATGTACTTTCGCGCTTGACCTTTATCGGGGCATTATATGTAGCTTTTGTTTGTGTCTTGCCTGAATATATTATTGCGCAAAATAAAGGTATTCCAGCATCTGTGGCTATGTTGATCGGCGGTATGTCGCTTTTGATTATTGTCTCTGTGACCTTGGATACGGTGGCGCAAATACAATCCCATTTGATCGCGCATCAATATGAGGGGTTAATTAAAAAGAACCGCATGCGCCGGCGTAAGAAATAATAAGGGATAAGGATCGATATGAACATTATCCTTTTTGGCCCACCTGCAGCAGGTAAAGGAACGCAAGCAAAAAAACTTGTTTCTAATCATGGCCTAATACAGCTCTCAACAGGTGATATGCTCCGTGCAGCCCGAAGTTCAGGAACAGAACTTGGGAACACGGTTGCTGGTATAATGGATCGCGGGGATCTCGTATCTGATGATATTGTTATTGCTCTGATCGAAGAACAATTAGACAGTAATGCATCAGCCAATGGTTTTATTTTTGACGGGTTTCCGCGCACAGTCGCGCAAGCCGAAGCCTTAGACGCTATGTTGGCGGGGCGAAATATGGCGGTTGATAATGTTGTGCGTCTCTGTGTTGATGATTCGCAGCTGTTGGCCCGTGTTACGAAGCGATTCGAAGAAGAGGGACGCAAAGACGATAACCCTGAGAGCTTTAAAATTCGTCTTGGAAACTATAATAAACAGACGGCGCCGTTACTGCCTTATTATTCGGCGCAAGGAAAATTGACTGAAGTAGACGGTATGGCCGATATTGATACGGTTTCGCAGTCTGTACAGAGTGTTTTATCCGTAAATGGTCACGGAAAGACGAAAAATAAGCCGTCATTTTGGGCGCGTCTTTTTGGTCGCGGGTAAAGAGTGGTAAAAGGATAGAAACGGCGCTTGACGCCATAAATAACGAGTCTATAAGACCCGCTTTCGCGGATGTTGAGAGACACTCGCCCTTTTTGTGCTGGAGCATTTAAAACGGGCTGTCATCACATGCATCAAAAGCGGCGGAAAGATGAACTTTAAGGAGGCCACTGTGGCACGTATTGCGGGTGTAAACATTCCGACAAATAAGCGGGTAGAAATCGCGCTGACATATATTCATGGCATAGGACCGGCAAAAGCGAAGAGCATTTGCGAAGTTGTTGGTGTTTCAAGTGAACGGCGGGTCAATGAATTGGCTGATGCGGAAGTCTTGAAAATTCGGGAAACTATTGATGCTAGTCATTTGGTTGAAGGTGACCTTCGCCGCGAAGTATCGCAAAATGTGAAACGCCTTATGGATATGGGTAATTACAGAGGTTTACGTCACCGCCGGGGTCTACCTGTTCGGGGGCAACGGACCCATACAAATGCCCGTACGCGTAAAGGCCCGGCTAAGCCGATTGCCGGTAAGAAGAAGTAGGACCAGACGATGGCTAAAGAACCAGGACGCGTTCGCCGCGCTGACCGGAAAAATATTACTTCCGGTGTTGCCCATGTGAACTCCACTTTTAACAACACAATGATTACGATTGCTGATGCGCAGGGCAATGCTATTGCTTGGTGTAGTGCTGGCGCTATGGGCTTTAAAGGCTCGCGTAAGTCAACACCCTATGCAGCGCAGGTTGCGGCCGAAGAAGCAGCCCGCAAGGCAGCTGAACATGGAATGACGACTTTGGAAGTTAATGTAAACGGACCGGGGTCGGGCCGTGAATCCGCTGTGCGGGCTTTGCAAGCAGCAGGTTTCACGATCACGACTATTCGTGATGTGACACCTATTCCGCATAATGGGTGTCGTCCCCCAAAACGTCGCCGGGTTTAAACTGGTGCTTCGGGCTCTTTAACAACGTAAAAGAGCCGCTCAATTTATGCGCGCGGGGCGCCGCGCCGCTGACCTTAATGAGGTAGAACTGTGATTGAAAAAAACTGGCAAGAGCTTATCCGTCCGATCAACCCGGAAATTGAACCGGGTCGTGATCCCCTGCGTAATGCTTTGATTATTGCTGAGCCGCTAGAACGCGGCTTTGGCATGACACTTGGGAATGCGCTGCGTCGTGTTTTACTATCATCTTTGCAAGGGGCCGCTGTAACGGCTATCCAAATTGATGGTGTTGTTCACGAATTCACATCTATTCCGGGCGTTCTGGAAGACGTTACGAATATCGTGTTAAATGTTAAAGGTCTGGCTGTGCGTATGCACACTGAAGGCCCGAAACGGCTACTGCTTAAGAAAACGGGCGCAGGTCCTGTTACGGGTGCTGACATTGAAGAAACTGCCGATGTTGAAATTCTTAACCCTGATCATGTTATTTGTAACGCCGATGAAGGCGCTGATATTCGGATGGAACTAACGGTTTCTACGGGTAAAGGGTATGTTCCAGCGGCTGCTAGCCGTCCAGAAGATGCTCCGATTGGTCTTATTTCCATTGATGCTCTTTACTCACCTGTAAAACGTGTTGCTTACCGCGTTGAGGATACGCGTGAAGGTCAGGTTCTGGATTACGATAAATTGATTATCGATATTGAAACTAACGGGGCCGTGACTCCGGAAGACTCTATTGCTTTGGCCGCACGTATTCTACAAGATCAGTTCCAAGTCTTTGTGAATTTTGATGATCCTGAGGATGCGTCGCGCACAGAGGAGAAGCCGGAGCTTGACTTTAATCCGGCACTTCTGCGCAAAGTTGATGAACTTGAGTTATCTGTACGGTCAGCCAATTGTCTGAAAAATGACAATATTGTTTATATTGGCGATTTGATCCAGAAATCCGAAGCCGAAATGCTGCGGACTCCGAATTTTGGACGCAAGTCACTCAACGAAATTAAAGAAGTTCTCGCCGCTATGGGGCTGCACCTTGGTATGGATGCACCGAATTGGCCTCCTGAAAATATCGAAGAGCTTGCCAAAAAATATGACGACCACATTTAGGTCTTGAATTAAGAGGAAATTGCCATGCGCCACCGCATTGCCCACCGTAAATTAAACCGTACAGCGAGCCATCGTAAGGCTATGTTTGCCAATATGGCATCGAGCTTGATCGAGCACGAGCAAATTGTGACAACCTTACCGAAGGCCAAAGAATTACGTCCCTTTGTTGAGAAGCTAGTAACGCTAGCTAAAAAGGGCGATTTAAATAGCCGCCGTATTGCCATTGCCCGGACGCGCAATAAAGTAATGTCAAAAAAGCTCTTTGAAGTTTTGGGCCCACGTTATGCGGACCGCCAAGGGGGGTATATCCGTATTATGAAAGCTGGCTTTCGTTACGGAGATAACGCGCCTATGGCCGTTATTGAATTTGTTGATCGTGATGAGGCCGCAAAAGGCGCAGTGGACCGCGCGCGCAATGTGGCAGAACAGAGCGAAGACGCTTAAGTCATCGATGGTGACAAACGCTTATATAGCCCGCCCTGTCTATCAGCGGCGGGTTTCTTATTATATACTTAAAGCATCGTCCATCTTATAATTCTTTATACTAGGCCGACTGGCAGGGTAATCTGAAATCAATAGTGGACTTTTGCGTCATTTCGCCTAAAGGGGCGACGTCCTATAAACCGTGAAAATTCCAATATGACCGACACTATTCAGACACTACGTAATGTCGCCATCGTGGCTCATGTTGACCATGGCAAAACCACGCTTGTTGATAAATTGCTTCGCCAATCTGGAACATTAGATGAGCGCGGAGAACGCGAAGAACGTGTGATGGACAGTAATGATATTGAAAAAGAGCGGGGAATTACAATTTTAGCGAAGAACACGGCCATTCGTTGGACTGATGATATCGGTACGGACTGGCGCATCAATATCGTTGATACTCCCGGACATGCTGATTTTGGCGGCGAGGTCGAGCGGGTGCTTTCGATGGTCGATTCTGTTGTTCTGCTGGTGGATGCTGTTGAAGGTCCTATGCCGCAGACAACATTTGTAACAAAAAAGGCGTTAGCCCAAGGGCTTAAGCCTATAGTTGTTGTCAATAAAGTTGACCGAAACGGTGCGCGTCCTGACTGGGCTGTGGATCAGACGTTTGATTTGTTTGACCGGTTGGGTGCTAATGAAGATCAGCTTGATTTTCCAGTTGTCTATGCCTCCGCTTTGAACGGGTGGGCGAGTGACATTGTTGAAGAAGAAGGCGGCGATATGGGGCCGTTATTCAAGGCAATTGTCACCCATGCTCCTGTCCCTGCTGTTGACCCCGACGCGCCGCTGCAATTGCAGGTCTCGGCTCTGGATTACAATAGCTATACGGGTGTTATTGGTATTGGCCGTGTTATGCGCGGGAAATTAAGGAAAAACATGAATGTGGTTGTTGCTGACCCCGGTGGTCATCAACGTAAGGCTCGTGTCCTGCAGCCCTTTGGGTTTCTAGGGTTGGAGCGGGTTGAGATGGATGAAGTGTCCGCGGGCGATATTTGTTGTTTTACTGGCATTGATAAATTGGGTATTTCCGACATGATTTGCGATCCGGATCATGTCGATATGCTGCCGCCTTTGACGGTAGACGAGCCAACAATTTCTATGACATTTCAGGTTAATGACAGTCCTTTTGCCGGGCGCGAAGGTAAATATGTGACATCGCGTAATATCAATGACCGGCTTGAAAAAGAACTCATTCACAATGTGGCTTTGCGCGTTGAGCAGTTGGCTGAGGCCGATAAATTTCGTGTGTCGGGCCGTGGTGAGCTACATTTATCTATTTTGATTGAAAATATGCGCCGCGAAGGCTTTGAACTGGCGATTTCCCGCCCGCAGGTGATCAATAAGGAAATTGATGGGGTTTTATGCGAGCCATGGGAAACGCTTACTGTGGATGTAGAGGAAGATCACCAAGGCAAGGTTATGGAAAAACTGGGTGAGCGAAAAGGCAATCTTAAAGACATGGTTCCTGATGGTCAGGGCCGCGTACGCCTCGATTATGAAATTCCAACGCGAGGGCTTATCGGTTTTCGATCCGAATTTCTAACGCTAACTTCGGGGACTGGGCTTCTTTACCATAATTTTGACGCCTATAAACCCCGAACAAAAGCGGGTATTGGTCGCCGCCTCAAAGGTGTATTGGTGTCCAAGGAAACAGGCAAGGCCGCCGGCTTTGCCCTGTGGAATTTGCAAGAGCGCGGCAAGATGTTTATTGGTCATGCTGCTGAGGTTTATGAGGGCATGATTATTGGTATTAACGCCCGCGATAATGATTTGGTTGTTAATCCGCTCAAAGGTAAGCAGCTTACAAATGTGCGAGCGTCAGGCACAGATGAGGCTGTGGTGTTGACGACGCCGATTAATGTCACATTGGAATATGCGCTTGAATTTATCAATGATGATGAATTGGTTGAAGTAACGCCCGAGAGTATCCGTATCCGCAAGCGCTATTTGTTGGAACATGAGCGTAAAAAAGAGGCTCGCCGTATAGAGGCAATGGAGACCCTTTAGAGTGTTAAAACTTTTGCTTGAAAAAGGTTCAAACACATTTTTGTCATTTTTACCCCGGTTGACAGGCAAAGAATAATCTTGGATTTCTCCACAAAAGGGAGAGTGCAATGTTAACATTTGATAGATTTTTTGATTTTCGGCTCGACGCTGATTCTAGCGAAAATGGTTTGGGCGCGATTGACATTATAAAGCCATCGCCCTTTGCGCAATTGATTGCCCCTGTAACGGCGATGACTGCACCAATTTCCTATAATGAAACTACTCAAGGGGATTTATCGGATGACCCGAATAACACTATTACGCTGAATTTGGGAGAAGGTAGTAATGTGGTTACGGCCTCACAAGATGGCAATCCACGTGATATTGATTATTTTACTATTGTTGTCCCTGAAGGGCATGAACTGACAGGCCTATTTGTTGATAACTATACAGCCGCAGTTGGTAATCCGGCGTTTATTGGTGTGCAGCGCGGTGGTAGTTTTACTGAAGGGCCGAGTGGTGCAGACCCTTCACAATTGCTGGGCGGTCTTGTCTATGGCAGCAGTGATGTCGGGACAGATATATTAGATGATATCGGAGGGGATGCCCGTTTCCAAGGCTTTACAGGCCCTCTGGAAGCGGGGACCTATACATTCTGGCTCAATCAAACGGGCGGTGAGTCCACTGTTTCGCTTGATTTCCAAATTGCAGCTTTGGAGGTTTCCACGGATATAGTCGGAACAGATGGCAATGATGTGTTATTAGGTACGGATGATAATGATGTTATCTTCGGCAATGCAGGTAATGATCGTATCGAAGGTGGTTTAGGGGATGATATTATCGACGGCGGGGCCGGGAATGATACATTCATTGCAGGTGCTGGTGCTGACCAAATTGACGGTGGTGGTGGATTTGACACTATACGGTTTGTCGAAAGCCAAAACGGAGGTGTGCGTGTTAATTTACAATCGGGCACAGGACTTGATAATGATGCGCAAGGCGACAGTTACGTATCTATCGAGCGTGTTATTGGGACCCGTTTGCGAGACCAATTAACGGGTTCGGACGGGGCTGATATATTCTTAGGTCGTGGGGGGCGTGATATTATTGATGGCGGCGCTGGTAATGACATATTAGATGGCGAATTTGGGCGGGATGAAATTACTGGTGGCGCTGGGGATGATACGCTTTTAGGCGGTGAGTCCAATGATACATTCTTTGGTGGTCTTGGTTCTGATAGCCATGATGGCGAAAGCGGTATTCGGGATACGGTTAGCTATCGTGGCAGTACGAGCGTTATTGTCAATTTAGAGGATGGGACAGGTAGTGGCGGTTTTGCCGAGGGCGATACTTATGTTAATATTGAACGGATTGAAGGTAGCTTTCGCAATGATATTATTATTGGAGATGCGGGTCGGAATTTTTTAAACAGCCTGTCAGGTGATGATTTAATTAATGGCGGGGCCGGGAATGATCGTATTAGTGCTGGCGGTGGCAATGATATTTTGGTTGGCGGGACAGGAAATGATGTTCTGATTGGTGGCGACGGACTAGATGCCTTTATATTCCAAGATAATGAAGTGGGTAGGGATGTGGTACAAGATTTTACAGACGGTGAAGATATTCTCGATTTTTCTGAATTGTCGACCTTCAATTCTGTAGCCGATGTTTTGGCTGCTGCAGTGCAAAATGGCGATGATGTTGTGATTACTCTAGATGCCAATAGTTCTATTACGCTTTTCGATGTTGATATTGCTGTTTTAGATGATGCGGACTTTAATTTTATCCCTGGTGGTGTTTGATTGGGTGCTGCGGTATTGACTGGTTAGCTTTAATAACATCAGATGATAGTCCCCCGCTTGAATTGCAGACAAGCTGGTAGCTATAAGATATCCAGCAGAGTTATAAGATAGTTCGGCACAGTAATTTATTTGCTTCATGTGCTAAAGTGGCCATAATTATAATCAATGAACCCGTTTTAGAACTATTACTGCCATAACTTCATATTTTCTGGGTTAAGGGGTAGTATTGCATATGAATGCCACGCAAATTATTATAATCGGACTTAAAGCCAATAGCGGGCTTTTGGTCTTATAACTATATCCGAATATATATGTGCGGATATAGTTTACTCTGATATTTTTAGCGGCGGTCTGTCATAACCCCAGAGGCTGGCGGCAGATTTGACAAGGTCAGATTCCTCGGGACGATATTCTTTATCGGCAACCGATACTGCAATCATAGCTTCATAAAGGTTTTCAACATGAATGTCCTCTTTGAACCGGGTCATGGTTTTTAAGATAAATGTATTGCGTTTTTTGCTATGCAGGATTTCGGTTATTGATTGTTCATGTACCTCAAACCATGTCATCATATCCTCGGTACTGAGCGGAGGGAGTTCGAACAATTCAAACAGATTTTGTCCTTGTTGACAAAATTCAAAGAGCTCAGGATCCCGCACTTGGTTATCGATGATAACAGTAATAGCGAGCGGTTTTAATATATCGTCATGTGTAAAATCCATGATTCTGCCTTTATAACCACCCCGTTACTCAAGTTACATAAACTTTCCCCTACAACCATACAACTGTATTTGAGTCTTGATCAACTGTTATGCTGTATAGAAAGAATACCGGAAATACGGTATTATAGATTGAATTTTGACTGGAGCGTCCCGTGAAACATGTTTTTATTACAGCGATAACTACCTTTTTGCTTACTGGTTGTGCATCAGGACCGAGTGCGTATGGGCCTAAAGTAAATGGTTTAGGTTTTAATCAAACGCAAATTGAAAACGACCGGTTTCGCGTGTCTTATACAGGGCGCTCTGCACAAGAAGCACAAGATTATGCTTTATTACGCGCTGCAGAAATTACGCTAGATCATGGGTATTCTCATTTTAAGATTATTGGCGAAGGCTTATCAGATAATGGCCCGGCGCGATCCGGTATTTCGACGTCTCTGGGTATCGGCATTGGTAGTGGTAGGCGTGGTTACTATGGAGGCGGACGAACACGAACCAATGTTGGGGTTGGCATAAATGTAAATGATGTGGCCCGCGCACTGCAAGGAAACCAAGTGAATAGCGATATTGAAATTCGATTGCTTCGCAGGGCAGGCGCGCAACAAGATAATATTTATGATGCGAAAGGTATTACTGACAGCATTCGCCCGCAGCTTTTTCAATAAACGGTTAAAACTCACGGCTTGCTCCCTTGAAGGCTATGGCTTAGAACCCTCCTAAATCATAACTAACCGAGAGTTTTCTATGGCAGGCCATTCCAAATGGGCCAATATCCAGCACCGCAAAGGGCGGCAGGATAAGGCCCGGTCCAAGCTTTTTTCTAAGCTTGCAAAAGATATTACGATTGCTGCAAAAATGGGCGGTCCCGATCCCGATATGAACCCCCGGCTACGCCTTGCAATTAATAATGCTAAAGGGCAATCCATGCCCAAGGATAATATTACGCGTGCTGTCAATAAAGGCGAAGCGGGTGATGGGGCTGAATATGAAGAGATTCGTTATGAAGGGTTCGGTCCTGGCGGTATCGGATTTGTTGTTGAAGCCAGTACCGATAATAAAAACCGTGCCGCAATGGAAGTGCGTACAGCCTTTTCAAAAAATGGGGGTAATCTCGGCGAAACCGGTTCTGTGGCCTTCATGTTTGATCAAGTAGGTAAAATTGAGTACCCTTTAGCTGTGGGTGATGAAGATACGGTCATGGAAGCAGCCATTGAATCAGGTGCAGATGATGTTGAACATGATCAAGCTAGCGATGATCAATGGGCAGAATATGAACCCGTTCATACCATCTATACTGCGCGTGATGATTTAGGTTCTGTCTCTGCAGAACTCGAAAAAACCTTTGGCGAGGCAAAATCAGTGAATCTCATTTGGAAAGCACAAAATGATATTGATAATCCTGACAGCGCCGTCGCTGTAATGCGTCTTTACGATGCCTTAGAGGATTGTGATGATGTACAAAATGTCTATCACAATTTTGAAATGTCAGATGCGGCTATGGCCAAATTGGAAGAATAACCCGTTCTTTTTATGATGCGCGAAGTTATTCGGCGGCGGCTAAGGCGGAATAAGGATTTATGCCGGCGTCTTTAAACATCGTGTGAACTTTGTGATATGTTTGCGGAGGTGCAATTCCAAGGCGCATACGGGCCTCTTCTAGATTCTCTTCGAGTAAAATCATAATATCTTCTTCGCAGATTTTTTTCGCAGCCTTTCCATTACATTGTCCTTCGCGAACGGCACGTAGAACTGGGGCTCCAGTGGGCGCATTTTTACGTACTTCGCGCCCAGCCATATAGGCTATGAATATAACGCCGCGGCCCTTTGTTTGACCATAGGAAAAACCTAATACACAGGCTTCGCCCAAAGCATCTCGTCCATAGCCTGTCAGAACATGCATCAGGTCATGCGTATCGCGCAACCGGTTACCATACCAGTCAATAATATCATCATGTCCGTTCCAATCTTTGCTAAACTTTTCAAATTCATCAACCAACCCTTGTGCCGTTAATCCTTCGCGGGTCATGAAGTCGAGATAAGCCCGCCCGACACTTCCATCTGGGAGGCGGGCCAAAGCGGCATGATCATCAAGTAAAGGGGGGAGGTAACGCCGCGTTTTAATACGGGCTTGTCCGGCTTCTGTGGCCGCAAATTTTTCAAGGTCTGTTAATAGAGCTCTGCCGTTCAAGCTTTCAATAATATGAAAAACCTGTTCTGTATCTTCCTTATTGGCAATTAAATTACGAAAATGGCGTAAAGCTTTCAGAGGCCGTATGCGCGGAATATGTCTGTCGGAGTTTATAAAAATTTGGGTCATTATCGAGAGCCTTTTTAAGGTATAATAGTTAAATTTTCATAGGGAGGCAAGAATAGGGGCTGAATAGTCATTATGCGTAATTGTGTAATTCCATTCGCTGGTTTGCCAGAAAAACCCAGCCGGTGAAATTATCCTTTCCAGAAGGGGATGGAGCATGAGTGTAATATTTGGTTGGCCCGTCCATATAACCTTATCGGCGCGGCGAAGGGTGACGTTACAGTTTACAATAAATTTCGGTTTTATCAGGCGCGTAATTGGGCGGCCAATGTGTCAAAGGCATGGTTCCACCCACCAGCCCCATTTGACCCTGCAGGTACACCGATATGGATCAATTTCATATGTGTCTGGTCTTCATTGGCTGTTAATTCGATTATGACTTCGGTAACGTCAGGATGGCCTGCGGGCATTCCCATGGTTTGCGGTGCGATGATATTGCCATCAGAGTCACACATGCTTTCTGTATATACGAGGCGAGTGGGTGGATTAATCTCTTTAAACTCTCCGGAAAACCACATAGTCATGGTGTGGCCCCCTTTGTTCATTTCCATACAAATTTTTCTTTTACCCCCAATGGTAACATCCATTTCAGCCACAGGGATTTGCATGCCGTTAGGGCCATACCATTGTTTGAAAAGTTTGGGGTCAGTCCACATCTTCCAGAGTGTTTCTATAGGGGCGTTAAACTTACGGTCAATTACAACCCATTGATTTTCATGTGTCATTTTTCTGCTCTTGTAAATTCTCTAAACATATATCAATTTGTGTAAGCCGCGCGTCCCATATGTGGCGATATTGCTCGGTCCATGATGAAAGAGCCTCTAACGGATAGGTGTTTAATGTGCATGGCCGGAATTGAGCTTTTTGTTCTTGGGTGATTAATCCGGCTCGCTGCAAAATTCTAATATGCTTAGATATGGCCGGAAGGCTCATATCAAAAGGTTCCGCTAATTCATTCACATTGGCTTTGCCCGCTAGAAGACGGGCTAAGATGGCACGGCGGGTTGGGTTAGCTAAAGCTGCAAAAGTGATATCAAGGGATGTGGTTTCAGGCATAAATCCTATATTTAACCAGTATATTAATTAATGCAATGGTTAAATAAAAAATTAGCATGATCAAATGTATATTTCTATTTTATAGTCTTCTTTGTGCTTTATTGCAGCTTTCCCGCTCTTGCTTTTTGTATCTTGACACTCTAACTCCGCGCCAATGGTGACAGCGTTTCAAACTCTTTCTGGCTTAGGCGACATTGCCGGTGATTATGATGCATTGCTCTGTGATATTTGGGGCGTTATTCATAATGGACGAGAACCGTTTCTAGCGGCCTGTGAGGCCTTAGAGCGGTTTCGAGCTGAACGGGGGCCAGTCGTCCTGATTTCAAATTCTCCGCGCCCCTCAGTCGCGATTCCAGAGCAGTTTAGGCATGTGGGCGTGCCAGGCGAGCTTTGGGACGCCATTGTGACGTCAGGCGATGCCACAATTGATGAATTGGCACGCCGTGCGCCCGGACCGGCTTTTAAATTAGGGCCAGTGCGCGATGATGGTCTTTATGAAACACTGGCAATGAATTTTTCTGATTTGGATCAGGCCGCTTTCATCTCCTGTACGGGATTATTTGAAGATGATCATGAAACGCCAGATGATTATGACGATTTATTATCGGAGGCTAAAGCGCTAGATTTGCCGTTGGTGTGTGCTAACCCTGATGTGCAGGTACGGCGTGGTGATAAGGTGATTTATTGCGGCGGAGCTTTGGCGCAGAAATATGAAAAGATGGGCGGCGAAGTGATTTATGCGGGGAAACCCCATCCACCGATTTATCGTCTCTCGCGGGCATGGTTGGGCGAAATTATGGGATATAATCCATCGCCAGAGCGGGTTTTATGTATTGGAGATAATGTTCTAACGGATTTACTCGGTGCGCAGGCAGAGGGTTATGATTGCCTGTTTGTGGACGGTGGGTTGCATTCTGCTAAGGCTACCGCACTTAAAAATCTGCTTAAAACGCATAATATTTCCGCACGATATATGGCTCCGTCCTTGTTGTGGTAAATCCATCTTGGTGATAGGAAGGATTATGAGCGAAACTGTAAAATATTATCTTGAAGATTTGGCCGTTGGCATGAAGGCGACAACGACCAAAATTATCACAGCAGAGATGATCGACACTTTTGCAGATATCACGGGGGACCATAATCCTATTCATGTTGATTCTGAATTTGCCAAGACCACGCAATTTGGGCAACGTATTGCCCATGGCGCATTATCAGCGTCGTTTATTTCAGCCGTGTTAGGGAATGATTTGCCGGGACCGGGTGCTGTGTTTGTCGAGCTTAATTTGCGATTTCGTAAACCAGCTTTTATCGGTGATGAAGTGATTGCTGTAGCGGAAGTGGCCGAGATAAATGAGCGGACAGGGCGGGTGAAAATGCGTTGCCATTGCGAAGTGAACGGAAAAAAGATTTGCCGTGGGGATGCGGGTGTTTTTGTCTCGAAACGGTCAACTTCCTAACTCGCAACAGCAATGAAAATATTACAAAGTTATCAAAATTTGCTGGAGGCTGATAAGGGGGCTGTTATTGCGCTCGGTAATTTTGATGGGCTGCATCGCGGCCATCAAGCCGTCATTGCACAGGCTAAAGCTATTGCAGATGATATTCAAGCTCCCTTAGGGATAGGCTTGTTCAGGCCACATCCTTACCGGTATTTTAAGCCTGAAGCACCGCCATTTCGTCTTATGAGCGCTGCCCAGCGCGCCCATATCATGCCTTCGTTTGGCGTGTCCCGTCTGTATGAAATTCCTTTTAATGAAATATTGCGTGACATGGATGATACGCAATTTGTCGAAATGGTTTTGCATCAAGGTTTGGGCATACGTCATGTCGTTGTCGGTGAAGATTACGGTTTCGGCAAAAACCGTTGCGGTGATGTTAAGAGCTTAACGCGGCTTTGCGGTGAGCGGGGTATTGGGGTTACGCCGATTAAACCTATTGGTTTGCATAGGCTTTACGGAAAATACGGCAGTACGGAAATCCGCAAAGCGCTACAAGCGGGTGAAGTATTCCATGCAGCGCATATGCTTTCGCGGCCTTGGACGGTGGACGGAATAGTCCAAAAAGGCGAGCAGCGCGGCCGTACAATAAAGTTTCCGACAGCTAATCTAGATTTTGGTGATTTGGTTCGCCCCAAATTTGGCGTTTATGCTGTTGAGGTTATTCTGCCTGACGGTACGCTTAAATATGGCGTAGCTAACACAGGTAATCGGCCAACCGTGGGCGGAGAGGTCGCGCGGCTCGAAGTCCATATTTTTGATTTTGATGCGGATATTTATAGTCAAAATATCGCCGTGCGGTTTCGCAGTTTTATTCGGACCGAGGAAAAATTTGATAGTTTTGACGCGTTGAAAGCCCAAATTGCCAAAGATGCTGATGGCGCGCGGGCAATATTTGGTCTTTTAGATTAAATAACAAATTTTATCCTCTTTAGTTTATTACGGCATTGCGGGCGTCGATATGAGCCCAAAACCTCTGGGCTATGCGAGCTGTTTCATCAAGCGGGGGATAAGTGTTAGTCTCGATATGGCCATCATAAGCGCGCAACCCGCAATGTGCGGCAAGGTCATCATAAAGGTGTTGGAATTTCCCCGGCTGTCCTTGCATAGGGAGTGTAAAGACAGGTTTTCCCGTGGCGCAGCTCTCTGTTAGCATATTAGTGCTGTCTTCAGTTACAAGAATAATATCGGCTCCACCCAAAAAGGCCGCATAAGGGTTTACCGCGTCATTGCCGTCATAGAGCCAGACATTATTATGATCGGATGCTAGCCGGGCGTAATCCCGCCGGGCAAAATCAGGGGTGCGGCGCGATGGTGTTACCAAAAGAGAATAACCTCGCACCAATAGGTCTTGTGCGGTCTTCATGTGATAGTCATGTTGTGGTTTCCCCAATTTATGGGTTTTGGAATGTCCTCCGATCAGCAGAGCGGCGCGCGGCATGGGATAGTGCAAGAGTTGATCTGAAAACGTCAGTATTTGCCCGGCTAACTCTGCCACGGTTATACGATTGGGCGACCCGATCATAAGCTCGACATTATTTCCCGATACGCCATCATGGGCCGGACAGATAACCAGATCAAAGTTTTTAACCGGCAATCGTGGATCCTGAATATAGGCGGTAAAAATATCTCTCCCGGCTTTTTTTTTGAGTGCCAAGAGGGGGGCGATGGCTTGTCGCCCGCAACCAATAGCTATTTCGGGGAGTGGCATCGGGAGGTCGTAATCTTGTGGCGTGGATTTAAGGCTAAATTGCAGACGCGGAGCGGCAGCTTTAAAGACCGCACTGGATTCCATCTGCATAATTTCAATATTTAAAGGCCGTAGCCGATCCAAGGCTTCGGCAAGTCCGAGAGCCTGATTTTCAATACCGCGCCGCCCGTCCGATATAACCCAACAGGATAGAGCGGTCTGATGGCTCATATCGGGGTCCTTATTTATAAGCGACCTCAAGGATTTCATAGCCTTTAGAGCCGCCCGGTGCGATGACTTCAAAGACATCGCCAATTTCTTTAGAAATCATGGCGCGGGCCATAGGTGCGGTGATAGAGATTTTTCCGTTTTTAATATTAGCCTCATCTTCGCCGACAATCTGGTAGGTGCTCTCTTCATCCGTATCTTCATTGACGATTTTTACCGTGGCGCCAAATTTTACAGTCTCGCCCGACAAGCTAGCCGGATCAATCACCTGAGCCAGCGATAATTTGCTTTCCAACTCTTGGATACGGCCTTCGATAAATCCCTGTTTTTCTTTGGCTGCATGATATTCGGCATTCTCTGACAAATCGCCATGTTCACGGGCTACTGAAATGGCATTAATGATCTCTGGACGTTCGACAGATTTCAAATGTTTGAGTTCAGTTTCTAGCGCGGCATGACCGCCTACTGTCATCGGATATTTTTGCATAGCAATATTCCCAAAATTCTTAAGCCGCGCAGAGATAAGGGTTTTTCGCTGATAATCAAGGGGTTTAGCGATTTGGGCGCATAGTATGGACGTTTAATATAGGTTTTATCGGGCTTATGACGCGGTTTTGTACTCACCTATTCAGAATTCACGCTGTTACGTTTCTGTGAGCGCATATAATATACATCAAAAGAAAATATATTGCGCTAAAAACGCAAAGAAACCACCAATTAGGAAAGCCATCACGCTTATTCCCCACACGATCCAACTGATACGGCGTGTTCGCATGCAGGTGTGGGCTTTAACGGGGTCTGTCGGGCAGGGTTCGTTCTTGGCGCGCCATTGCATATATGCTGACAGAATAATCATCAAAAATGCAAACATAAAAACCCAAATCTTATGTTTTCCAATCACAGTGATCTGCGGCACAGTTTCAATAATACCAGCCATAACAGCCCCGGCACCTATACTGACCAATAAGGCGGGCAGGGCACAGCAGATAAGCGTTCCCGTGGATGTAAAAAGGGACAAGAATGCTAGTAATGAAGGCGGGAACTTTATTATTTCCTCTTTGTGATTCGCGTTATTCATGACCGCCTTCCCTGCGGGTCGAAACCAGTGAATACCCCGATTTGCGGATAAGAGTTTTTACTTTTCCATCCGAAAGCGTTTGTCCCTTTTTTAAAACGATTCGGACCTCACCAGCGTCTAGATCAACATGTAGGGATTTAACGCCGTCTTCTTTTTTAAAAACTTTCTTCAAAGCTTGCGCGCAGAAATCACAGACGAGACCATTGACCTTGGCGATTATCATCGGTTTGTTTTGGGGGCTCATTACATCTACGTGGCTCTTAGCGGCTATCTCTGGACGCTTATCATTCTGCGGCAATTGTTGCGCCATAGTGGGCTGCGTTATCAATGTGAAAGTGATAGCCGTACCCATGATTTTACATAAAGTCATTTTCCATTCCTTTGCTTAATTTCAGAAACGTATAATCCAGTTTGCAAGCCATTCGTTCTGTTCAATTGTGTACCCTAGTTCTACCATTTGAACATTTTTAAAGAATCGGATGAACGGGGTTGTGGTTATCGGGTTGTCACTTTCTGGATGGTTTCTAATCTGAACCATCAACCATGTGTGTAAATCACCGTAATCTCCGATATAGGGTGCTGCCCCCAATTGGATGCTATGGCGAACCGTTTTATTATCTGCAAAATCTGTTGCGCGAATACGATATTCAGTAAACCAACGCCGTGTTTCCCAATCAGCCGCAATTTCTGTAAAACCGGATAGTTCGGCGCCGTTGCCTTGAAAAGGGTTGGCTTGGCCAATTCCCGCTTTCGCATAGAGATTGGCTTGGCTTTTTGGATCATTCCAACGTTTCACGAGTCTGTTGTATTGGATGCCTGTAAAAGTGACATCTTCGTTCCAGTTCTTTTCAATATAAGCGCCTATGGAATCTGATGCGGTTGGAGAATAGTGCAGGTGTAGAGAAGATCGGTTGCCATTATTATTCTGGGCCAATGTCCATCCACCAGGATAGGATACAGGTCGAGCATGGATAGTTTCTGCATCAGAAAGAACAATGAGCGCAAATAAAGCCTGCCGAAAAACCATTATTTTATGCGTCCGCCCAAAACGGCAACCAGTTCTTCAACTTTTTCTCGGCGTTGTTCCAGATCATCTGATTTTAGTGCCGTTTCAACACAGCTATTCAAATGGTCAGAGAGGATAAAGCCTTCCAATCCTGTGAGTGCTGATTTGACGGCTTGGATTTGGCGTATGACGTCAATGCAGTAGCGCTCATTTTCTATCATTCTGGCCACGCCCCTGACTTGTCCTTCTATACGGGCTAATCGGTTGCGTGCCGCGTGACCTTTATCTTGTTTCATAATTATACCCTTATAGGGTATATTTTTATAGAGTTTTAATAGGCTAATCAAGGGGTGTAAGGGGCCTCATATATTCTCTCGTTATTGTCTTGAAAGAAGGTTTAAGGGTGGTTTGTAGTAGGGTAAAATCACCTTTAATTGGTGTTTTTTAGGATATAAATATCTAACCTTACCAATTATTTATTGTTTTTCGATAACTTTAATGGTGACAGTTGTCGTAATGCGTGATATGGAAAGTCAATAAGGTGCAAATATCATTCAAATCTAGCAACCTTATGAGCCAAGGCAAGGGTGCCACCTTACTCGGCTCTTATTTAACAAAGGAGAGACTTATGGCATATTTGAAAATAGCAGTCGTTACCGGTTTTGCAGCGTCACTATTTGTGGCAGGTTTTACTGCGGCCCCAGCCTATGCGATTAGCGCACAGCAAGATACGGTTACAACAAAAATTGACCTGCGGGATCTAGAAACGCAGCGCGGGATTGAAAAAACCTATGCGGCCTTGACGCGAAAGGCCGAAATATCCTGCACTGTTCCGGGACAACAACCGCTTGAAATGCGGATTTTTGCTAGAGACTGTACAGCCAAATTACTGGCTGAATTTATCGAAGATGTCGATAATACACAGTTGAGTGCCTATCACGTTAAGATGACATCGGAGTAAAGCCTGTTTTATATCGGTTTCTTTATTAATAAAAAAGCGGCCAGGGTGCCACCCGGCCGCTTTAAATGCCTTTGACCCATTCACGAAAGGAGACGAAATAAGTTAAGACAAGTACAGATTGCTAAATTGTTATAAAAGAGTCAATGGGCCTCGCGTTGCATTTGCATAAGCTTATTTATGCTCTACTTAAGAGATTAAATCTGTAAACAGGCCTCTGGTTTATTCATTTCTGATTATATCCTAACGGGCTGCAATGGTCTGAAGGCTTTCAACCTCATACCCCGTTTTTGACAATTCCTTAATGGCTTCAACACAGGCGCGAGCTGCGGCGGCTGTTGTGAAATATGGGATTTTTTCTGTTAAAGCTGTCCTGCGCAATGAGAAACTATCTTTGAGCGATTGTTTGCCTGATGTCGTGTTGAAAACCAACTGAACGTCACCATTTTTCATAGCGTCAACAATATGCGGGCGCCCTTCATGGACTTTTTTCACATATTCGATGGCCAGACCTTGCTCGCGCAAATATTTCGTTGTCCCGCCTGTGGCGATAATAGAAAAGCCTAGATCAATGAGGTCGCGCGCCAGTTCAGCCATCAACGGTTTATGATGCTCACGCACGGAGATAAAGACTTTACCGCTTGCCGGTAAATTGACACCCCCGCCAAGCTGGCTTTTGGCAAAGGCCATACCGAAAGTTTCGGCCAGTCCCATAACTTCGCCTGTTGACCGCATTTCCGGGCCTAATACTGTATCCACGCCGGGGAAACGTGCAAAAGGAAAGACGGCTTCTTTGACGGCGATGTGTTTTTGCGGAGCCGTGGAGAGGTCAAATTCTGATAGTTTCTTACCTGCCATCACTTTCGCAGCGATATTGGCAATAGGTTGACCAATAGCTTTGGCGACAAAGGGCACGGTACGCGAAGCCCGCGGATTAACCTCGATAAGGTAAACAACGTCATCTTTGACGGCGAATTGTGTATTCATCAGCCCGATAACGCCTAGCTCCAGAGCCAGAACTTCGGCCTGACGTCCAAGCTCGGCAATAATATCTTGCGATAACGTATAAGGTGGCAGTGAACAGGCTGAATCCCCGCTATGAACGCCTGCTTCTTCAATATGTTCCATAACACCGGCAACATAGACGGCCTCGCCGTCGCAAATAACATCAACATCAACCTCGATTGCATCGCGTAGATATTGATCAATCAAAAGCGGAGATTTGCCTGAAACTTTAACAGCCTCCATAATATAGCGGTTTAGTTCAGAGTCATTATCAACAATTTCCATGCCACGCCCTCCCAATACATTAGAGGGGCGCAGGACAAGCGGATAACCGACGACAGCTGCGGCACTGGCGGCTTCTTTGGCATTGCGGGCAATAGCGTTGTGCGGCTGTTTTAAGCCTAACTTTTCTACAAGGGCCTTAAAGCGTTCGCGGTCTTCGGCTCTATCTAGAGCATCGCGCTTGGTTCCTAATAATGAGATATTATTGGCTTCTAAAGCTTCGGCTAATTTTAACGGTGTTTGTCCACCAAATTGCACAATAACGCCGCGCAGTGTGCCGGCCTGTTGCTCGGTCATTATGAGTTCGAGGACATCTTCCTCGGTCAATGGCTCAAAATACAGCCGGTCAGATGTATCATAATCGGTTGAAACGGTTTCAGGGTTACAATTGACCATGATTGATTCAATTCCGATGTCATCCAGTGCGAAAGCGGCGTGGCAACAGCAATAGTCAAATTCAATACCTTGGCCAATACGGTTTGGACCACCGCCAAGGATGATAACTTTTTCGCGGTCCGAAACGCGGGCTTCATCTTGCGCTATGCCGTTAAAGCTGGGGGCTTCATAAGTGGAATACATATAGGGGGTTTTGGCCGTGAATTCTGCTGCGCATGTATCCACGCGCTTATAGACCGGACGAACACCGACGGTGCGGCGGGCGTTACGCACCGTTTGCTCATTGTTTCCCGTCAATTCCGCAATGCGGGCATCAGCAAAACCTTCGGATTTAATCGCGCGCCATTCAGCCGCCGTTTGGGGCAAGCCTTTCTTGATCATCGCGTTTTCAGCTTTTACCAAGGCTTCGATCTGGCGCAAAAACCATGGATCAATATTCGTATATTGGAAAATTTTCTCCAGTGTAAATCCTTGGCGAAAGGCTTGGGCAATCACTAAAAGCCGATCCGGTGCAAGGATGGATAATCGTGCTTTCATAGCATTTTTCAGCTCATCAGCATCCATTTCTCCCGTTGGGTCAAGGATGATCTCGTTTAAGCCCGTCAGATCAGTTTCCAAAGATCGTAATGCTTTTTGCAGACTTTCGGTAAAGCTGCGTCCAATAGCCATCGCTTCGCCAACGGAACGCATAGCTGTGGTGAGGACAGGTTTTGCGCCGGGAAATTTTTCAAAGGCAAACCGAGGTATTTTCGTGACAACATAATCAATGGTTGGCTCAAAGGCGGCAGGTGTTGCGCCGGTGATATCATTATCCAATTCATCCAGCGTATAGCCTATGGCCAGTTTTGCTGCAATTTTGGCAATTGGAAACCCCGTTGCTTTTGAAGCGAGCGCAGAAGAGCGTGACACGCGCGGGTTCATTTCAATCACAACCATGCGCCCATCTTCGGGGTTGATGCCAAATTGAACATTGGATCCGCCTGTTTCGACACCGATTTCGCGCAGAACCGCGATAGAGGCATCACGCATGCGTTGATATTCTTTATCCGTTAGGGTCAGGGCGGGGGCGACGGTAATACTATCGCCTGTATGCACGCCCATAGGGTCAATATTTTCAATGGCGCAAATAATAATGCAATTATCGGCTTTGTCGCGCACGACTTCCATTTCATATTCTTTCCACCCCAAAAGACTTTCATCGACCAAAACTTGATGTGTTGGGGAGGCTGCAAGACCAGAACGTACAATTTCTTCATATTCTTCGACATTATAGGCTACGCCGCCGCCTGTGCCGCCCAAAGTAAAAGCGGGCCGGATAATGGCTGGTAGGCCCGTATAGTCCAATTTGGCAACAGCTTCGGCCACGCCTGCTGCAAGGTCGGCTTCGCCGCGTTCATTCGTCGGCGCTGTAATGATGGTCGCACGCGGGTTTTCAAGTCCGATTTTCGTCATGGCCTGTGCAAACCGTTCGCGGTTTTCGGCCTTGTCGATCACATTGGCCTTTGCTCCAATCATCTCGACACCGTATTTTTCAAGCACGCCCATTTGCTCTAGTGCGAGAGCGGTATTCAGGGCCGTTTGCCCGCCCATTGTAGGTAAGAGTGCATCAGGTTTTTCGATGGCGATAATTTTTTCAACCATCTCTGGCGTAATTGGCTCGACATAAGTGGCATCAGCCATACCGGGGTCGGTCATAATGGTGGCTGGGTTGGAATTCACAAGGATAACGCGGTAGCCTTCGTCTTTGAGGGCTTTACAAGCCTGAACGCCCGAATAATCAAATTCACAGGCTTGACCAATAACAATCGGTCCTGCACCAATTATGAGAATGCTTTGAATATCGGTTCTTTTTGGCATATTTTGACCCAAAAAAAGGGTCCGGTTTTCTCTAAACAGGATAGAGGAATCGGGCCCGAAAAAGTAAATTGTCCTCTCCTATAGATTTGCAGGCGCGCTTGCAACTAATCTTCGGATAAAATTCAGACCTTTTTTAAGGGCGCTGTATGTATAGGCAGATTAATGTTCGGTTATGATAGCTGTCCGTGTTTTTACAGGTAAATATTAGGGGACTTTCCCGTGGGCTTCTCTGTGCTATAGTTCTGTGATTATTAGAGGTGAATCATGGTGAATCGGATGAATAGACGGCGAATGGGACGGCAAAGTCTGGGTGGTCGGCGGCGGGGTTATGCCCGGCGCAGTGGCGGCTTTCGTTGGCAGATCATGTTGGTTTTCGCCATTGGCGCTGCGGTTTATTATTTCGCCAACCAAAAAACTGTACCCTATACGGGACGCAAGCAATTACGGACAATGAAACCGGCAGCCGAAATGCAGCTCGGCTTACAAAGCTATCAGCAAATTTTGCGAGATAATCGCCAAAATTTGGTGGAAAGTGGTCCTGTTGTTGACGCAGTGCGCGAAATCGGAGCCAAAATTGCCCGCGCAGCCTCTGATTCTGATCCGGGATTTGAATGGGCTTTTAATGTAATCGAGAGTGATCAAGCCAATGCGTTTGCTTTGCCCGGTGGGTATACGGCGGTGTATACAGGGTTAATTCCGATTGCGGAAAATAAGGATGGTTTGGCCGTTATTATGGGGCATGAAGTTGGTCATGCTCTGGCTCATCACGGCGCAGAACGCATGGCCCAGCAAAATATGCAACGCATTGTAGGCGCTGGGGTGGCCATGGGCGCAGGCGGTATGGACTTTGGCGCGCAAAAAGCGGTTATGGGTGTGTTTGGCGGGATATCACAATATGGGTTTGCTCTGCCGTTTTCGCGTAAACATGAAAGCGAAGCCGATATGATTGGAATGATCTTGATGGCGAGGGCTTGTTATGATCCGCGCGAAGCGCCCAAATTATGGGAACGTATGGGGAAAAATGCAGGCGCTACACCGCCGGAGTTTCAATCCACCCACCCCAGTCCACAAACTCGCGTGGCTGATTTTAAAGCTATGATGCCTATGGCGGTGGATATTTATAACGAAAACTGCGCCAATAAAATTACATTGCGCCAATAAAATGACATTGCGTTAGGAAAATTTCTATGGCTGATACAGTTCTTGTAACCGGAATTTCCGGATTTATCGCCTCCCATATTGCGGTGAATTTATTGGGTAAGGGGTATAAGGTACGCGGAAGTGTCCGAAATTTGGCCAAGGGGGAACGCATTGTCGCAGCCTTGGCGGCGGGCGGTGCGGATGTTTCAAAGCTGGAGCTTGTCGAAGCTAATCTGGGCGCGGATATGGGCTGGGCAGAGGCGGTAAAGGACTGCCGTTTTATTCAACATATAGCGTCCCCCTTTCCGTTGGAGGCCCCGCGAGACCGCGAAGCTTTGGTGCCCGAAGCCCGTGCCGGGGCGCAGCGTGTTTTGGAGCATGGATTTTCCGCAGGCGCCGAGCGAATTGTGCTGACATCATCTATGGTATCTATGATGGGGCAAAAGGGGCGCGGCGCGCATATGCGTGTAACTGAAGATGATTGGTCGGACCCTGATTGGAAACCGCTGACGGCTTATCCGGTGTCGAAAACACGGGCTGAAATATCGGCTTGGGCTTATGCCGATGCACAAGGACTTAAGGAGAAATTGGTAACAGTGTGCCCCGGGCTTGTATTTGGACCGGACCCGTATAAAAACGGCGGGGCGTCGTTGGGCCTTATTAAAGCTATGTTCGATGGCGATTTCCCGCGTGTGCCGAAAATTTCTTACCCGATTATTGACGTGCGCGATTGTGCGTCTATCCATGTCAAAGCGATGAGTGCTTCCAAAGCCGGTGGACGCCGACTTATGGCTGCGGGGCAAACGTTGTGGTTTAAAGAGGTCAGTAATATTTTAAGAACGGAATATCCCCACGCGGCAAAACTGCCCAAGGGTGATTTTCCGAATATGATTGTCCGTATTGCGGCGTTATTTGATGACCGCATTAAAGGCGTTTTACCCGATCTTGGCACATTTCATGAAGCCGATTCCGGTTATGTTACCAATATAACCGGTGTTATACCCCGCCCAGCCAAAGAAGCGATATTAGCCGCTGCTGCGAGCTTGATTGCTAATGGCACCATCTCTGCCGGTTAGGGGCGTGTTAAAGCCGCGGCTATTCAAAGAAGCGGGATATTTGACCTTGCTAATACAGGTCCTCATTCCTGTTCCGATATTCACATTACAGGCGAATAAGGATAATTAAATCGCGCGAATAGTAATTAGCTATATCCACAGCGCCTATGAAAGCCTAGAGGACGCGGCTTAACGCGCGAAAGTTCCTCATGACTGATTTTCATTCTATTCACCCTGCATTGGCCGCGGCACTCCGTAAGAAAGGTTATAGTGTTTTAACACCCGTACAAGAGGCTGTTGTCGCTCCGAAATTGCGCGATGTGGATGTCCTCGTTTCGGCCCAGACGGGTTCGGGTAAAACTGTCGCGTTTGGCATGTCTCTGGCACCGACATTATTGGGCAAAGCGGAACAGTTTTTGCCTGCGGATCATCCATTGGCTGTTGTTATTGCCCCAACGCGGGAGTTGGCATTACAGGTCAAACGCGAACTCGATTGGCTTTACAGGGAGGCTCAAGCCAAACTGGTAAGCTGTGTTGGGGGTATGGATATGCGCGATGAGCGTCGGGCTTTGGCACGCGGCGCTCATATTGTCGTTGGTACACCTGGCCGCCTGTGTGACCATATTAAACGTGGTTCGCTCGATATGTCAGCGTTGAAGGCCGTTGTTCTGGATGAAGCGGATGAAATGCTCAAAATGGGTTTTCGCGAAGAATTGGAACTTATTCTGGGCGCGGCCCCGGATGTGCGGCGCACACTTATGTTCTCGGCGACTGTACCACAGGCAATTATAGGGATAACCCAAAAATATCAACGCAATGCGGTGCGGGTCAATACGGCGGCTGGGGCGAAACAACATCTGGATATTGAATATCGCATTTTATCCGTGACCCCTTCCGACAAAGAAAATGCCATCATTAATGTGCTGCGATATTATGATGCTAAAAATGCCATTGTCTTTGGTGATACACGGGTGGCGGTGAACCGTATGACTAGCCGATTTAATAATCGGGGATTTTCCGTTGTGGCCTTATCAGGTGAACTGTCACAAAAGGAACGGAGCCATGCCCTACAAGCTTTACGCGATGGACGGGCTAAGGTTTGTATTGCTACGGATGTTGCAGCACGCGGACTGGATTTGCCGGATTTGGAGTTGGTAATTCATGCTGATATTCCAAAAAATAAAGAAACGCTATTACACCGGAGCGGACGGACAGGCCGTGCGGGCCGAAAAGGAGTTAGTGCACTAATTGTTCCGCATTCGGGGCGACGGCGCATAGAACGCCTGCTCAAAGAGGCTAAAATTACAGCTGAGTGGGCGGCCCCGCCTTCGGCCGGTGATGTGATAGACCGCGATAATGAGCGCCTTATTGCCGATCTTGTTCTCACGGAACCGGTGACAGAGGAGGAGCGTATAATGGTGGCGAGGATGCTCAAAGCGCATGATCCCGAACATTTGGCCACATGTTACATTCGGCAATATCGCGCAGGCCGTTCTGCGCCAGAAGAGTTGATCGGGGCGGACGAGATTTATGATCCATCGCTGGACGGCGGGCGGCGAGAGCGTAAGCCGCGCAGCCGTAATGATTTTGACAATGGGGTTTGGTTTTTATTGAATTTAGGGCGGAAGCAAAAGGCTGAGCCCCGTTGGATATTGCCGATGTTGTGTAAGTCGGGGGATTTGAAAAAATCAGAAATTGGATCGATAAAAATCACTGAAAGACAAACATTTGTTGAAATCGCGCCTCAAGGGGTAGACCGGTTTGAACAAGCGATCGGACCTCAAGGCAAGATCGAGAAAGCGATTACAGCGCGCCGGATTGATGGACAACCCGATTTTAGCGAGAATAGCCGTGGTGCCCGCCCGCCTGTTAAACGGGAGCGTTCCAGAAACAAGGATAAAGATCGTAAAGGTAAAGGACATAACGATAAAAGTGCTAAAACGCCACGGCCGCCAGATGATAATAATGCAAGGTCTCCGTATAGAACAAAGACAGCGGCAAAAGCGGCGGCGAAAGATGTAGGCACAGCGACAGCTGTGCATTATGGTGCGGTTCCAGATTATTCGAAAACTGGAAAAAAGCCCCATAAAAAGAAGCTCGCCCGCGCCCGTAAAAGAGCTGAACAAGCGGGTGAAGGCCATAGCAAGACGGGGTCTGACAAGACCAAGAGCGGAAAATCGGGTGGTCAACACCCCCCGAAACGTCGAGTTAAACCTAAATCAACGGGCGCTGTTAAACAGGGCGGCGCTACGTTTAAAGGTAAAAAGCGTCGTTAGCCCTATCGCTGGTAGGCCTATTTATAAGGCTTGGGCAAAACGCTCAAACAAATAAAAACTATCCTGTGGTCCGGGACTGGCTTCGGGGTGATGTTGTACAGAAAAAACAGGTTTGCCTTTTAGGCGAATGCCGCAATTCGATCCGTCAAAGAGCGAAATGTGAGTTTGTTCTACTGTGCTAGGCAGGCTGTTCTGATCGACGGCAAAACCGTGATTCATAGAGACAATTTCGACCTTATTGGTGGTGTAATCTTTCACGGGATGGTTCGCGCCGTGATGCCCTTGTTCCATTTTAACCGTTTTAGCGCCCAAGGCGAGGGCCAGCATTTGATGTCCCAGACAGATTCCCAAAACGGGTTTGTCGGCCGCGATCAAAGCCTGAATAACGGGGATAGCATAAGTGCCGGTTGCCGCCGGATCGCCAGGGCCATTGGATAGGACAATGCCATCCGGATTAAGCGCTAGAATGTCATCGGCTGAAACTGTGGCCGGAACAACAGTGACTTTCATACCGGCGGTAACAAGATTTCGTAAAATATTGCGCTTAACACCATAATCGATCAACGCTACCGATTTAACCCCAGCCTTGTCTTCAAACCCTTCTGGCCAAACCCATCGGGCTTGTGTCCAGTCAAAGGCTGATTGTGTGGTTACATCTTTGGCTAGGTCAGCTCCGATTAGCCCATTCCAGCCGCGGGCCATAGTGGCGAGTTTGTCAATGTCAAAATCACCTTTCGGGTCATGGGCAATGACGCCGTTAGGCATACCATTATCGCGGATAAAAGCGGTAAGGGCACGTGTATCTATACCGGACAAGCCTATAATATTACGGTTTTCCATCCAGATGTCTAAAGGCCCTTCGCTACGCCAGTTAGATGGCGGCGTAATGGGTTGACGAAAAATAGCCCCGCGCGCAGCGATTTGGGCCGTCGAGGTTGCCGCTTCTTCGTCCTCTGTCGTTATCCCTGTATTGCCAATATGGGGGAAGGTAAAACAAATCACTTGTTGGGCATAAGATGGGTCTGTCAGAATTTCTTGATATCCCGTCATGGCTGTATTAAAGCAAATTTCCCCTATAGCTGCGCCTTGTGCACCACATCCTTGTCCATAAAAGACAGTGCCATCAGCTAAGACTAGAACACCGGTCATAATTGGGTCATTATTATCCTGCATGGGTATTTTTTGTTCTTGTGTTTTCTGTTTTTGGCTCATAAAGGCTCGGCTTTGCATCTTTTGCGGGTTGTTGCCCGTCCGCCGCGTCTTTTAAATATGCGATGGGAGGATGCAAGAGGCAAAACACGTTCAGGCTTGGCCTTTGCGTATTTTGTCTATAATATTGACCGGATTTCGTCTATTTGGGGAGATGATTTCGGAAATGCGTATATTAATTCGAATCGGGCGCACGGTTTGGAAAAGGATATTATGGCCCTCAGAGACTCTATTTCATCAGCAACGAAAGACGCGATGAAAGCAAAAGACCCGTTACGGGTATCCACATTACGGTTAATTAGCGCGGCGATTAAAGACCGAGACATTGCGGCACGTTCGGAAGATCGTTGCGGTGGTATTGATGACGGTGAAATTCTTTCACTTTTAGCCAAAATGGTTAAACAGCGCGAGGAAAGTGCTAAAACTTATGATGATAATGGCCGTCCAGAGTTGGCCGAGCGAGAGCGCTCGGAAATCGGAATTGTCCGCGACTTTATGCCAAAACCACTTACAGATGATGATATGAAGGCCGCTATTACTAAAATCGTTGAAGATAGCGGGGCGACATGCCTAAAGGATATGGGTAAAATCATGGGTAAACTTAAGACAGATTACGCAGGCCGTATTGATATGGGCAAAGCTGGCGCTATCGTGAAGGATCATCTTTGTAGCTAATACGGGTCTATCCGATACTCGCGCTGCAAACGGTCATCCACGTAAAAAACAGCATGACGACTCGTAAAACCGTGCTCAAGCGCTTAAGTAAACCCTATGCGCTTTGGTGAAAATTTCCTTGATGAGATTAAACAACGCGTCCGTCCATCGGATGTCGTAGGTCGCCATGTGAAATTAAAGCGTCAGGGCCGAGAATTCGCAGGGCTTTCCCCTTTCACTAATGAAAAAACCCCGAGTTTTTTTGTGAATGATGAAAAAGGGTTTTATCATTGTTTTTCATCTGGAAAACATGGGGACCAAATTAGCTTTTTGATGGAAGTCGAAGGCTTATCCTTCCCTGAAGCGGTTGAAAAATTGGCGGGTATGGCGGGTATTGCCATGCCGCAGGCTGACCCGGATGCCGAGCGTCGGGCTTTGCGTAATAAAAAAACCGTTAGCTGGATGGAACAAGCACAAATTTTCTTTGCTAAATCTATGATGCGTGATGTTGGAACGCATGCACGGGATTATCTTAAAGGGCGCGGATTGACAAAAACTGCAGCGGATGATTTTGGTTTAGGGTTTGCTCCGGACAGCTTTAACGCATTGCGTGATGAGCTGACGCAGCAAGGGGCGAGTGTAAAAATGTTGGTAGATGCGGGTTTGCTCATTGAACCAGAGGATCAGAGCCGTGATCCATGGGACCGGTTTCGTAACCGGATTATGTTCCCTATTCATGATGCGCGGGGGCGGTTGGTAGCGTTTGGCGGGCGGGCCATGGAAAAAGATGCCAAGGCCAAATATCTCAATTCGCCGGAGACCAATATTTTTCATAAAGGCAAGCTGCTCTATAATTATCCGCGTGCCCGCAAAGCCTTGGCGGATCCGAAAAATAACGCACGGGGAATGATTGTAGCCGAAGGCTACATGGATGTCATTGCTCTCTCTCGAGCGGGTTTTACCCATGCTGTCGCTCCGTTGGGTACGGCTCTGACCGAAGATCAACTGGAGTTGTTGTGGCGGGCAGGCCCGGAACCTATCCTGTGTTTTGATGGAGACAAGGCGGGATTGCGGGCTGCGTTTCGTTCTGTGGAACGGGCCTTGCCGCTTGTTAAGCCCGGACAATCCCTGCGCTTTGCCTTGCTGCCAGAGGGGCAAGATCCGGATGATTTGATTCGAGCCCAAGGAGCCCCGGCAATGCAATCTGTTTTGGAAGCGGCTGTACCTTTGGTGGATATGTTGTGGCAACGCGAGCTTGATGCCGCGCCGCTTAGCACGCCAGAAGATAAGGCTGGTCTTAAAAGCCGTATATATGCACTGCTAAAAGATATCACCCATGACGGGGTGCGCGAACAGTATAAATCGGCATTGCTGGATAAATTTGATGCTGCTTTTGGATGGGCGGCCAAAGGGCCTTTTAGCCGATCTGCTTATAATAATGGGTATAAAACGGCTAAAGCCAGCCCTGCGCTTAAAGCGCAAATGAAAGAGGATGCTGTGGTTGCAGGGCGTGAGAAACGTTTGATTGGCGCTATTATCGAGTTTCCCGAACTATTAGAGATTGTTGATCATCGTCTTTTTGAGTTGGAATTTATCTCAGAATTAGGACGATCTTTACAAAGGGCTGTTCTAACTTACTGGCAAAGTACAAATGGGGTTGAAAAACGCACTATTCATGACCATATAGAGCAAGAAGGACTGGAACATTATTTACGGGATATCCGGCGAGGTCGTCTACTGATCATAGCGGCTTTCGGAGGATTCGATGCAAACCTGAACGACAGAGCAGCTTTTTGGCTTACCGAAGCTGACGCCCATATGGGGCAAAATCAGGAAGACAGCGCTCGTAACGACACCCGGTCCCGTATGGCGGAGGCAATCCGCAGCGACGATAAAGACGGGCTTGCCCGTCATATCAGAGCTGCGAAGACCCTCCGAGATTAGATTTAAACGCTTGCTGCTGAGGGGGAACTCAGGCGGTAGGCTCGCTATTTAAGATAGGCCGCCTGATCAGGCTGCTTGTCGCCGGAGTAATGTCATATGGCCAAAGCCGCCACCAAGACAGTGAAGAAAACGACCAAAAAAGCAACAAAAGATGCCACGCCCGCCAACGGCGATGATGCGGGGATTGTTGAAACACCGCCAATAAAAGCTGCAGCAGCGGATGGGTCGGGTGCCCGCACGCTGCTAGACCTTAGTAGTACAGAGGTCAAACGTATGATTGCAGTGGCCAAGAAAAGCGGGTTATTGGCTACGTCCGAGTTGAATAAACACATTAGTCTTGAAAACATCACGCCCGATGAGATCGAAGTCACAATTGCGATGCTTTCTGATCTCGGCATTTCCGTCATTGATGATAAAGATGAAGAGGAAACGGGGCCAAAGACACTGGCTCGCGCTGAAACCACAACCGTTAAAGGCGGTAACTCCAAGGAAGAGTTGGACCGCACCGATGACCCCGTGCGGATGTACCTGCGCGAAATGGGGACGGTTGAGCTGCTTTCCAGAGAGGGCGAGATTGCCATAGCCAAACGGATTGAGGCCGGCCGTGATACTATGATTAAAGGTTTGTGCGAGAGTGCCTTAACCTTTGAGGCGATTATGGTCTGGCGCGAAGAGTTGGAAGAAGGCCGTATTCTCCTGCGTGATATTATTGATCTGGACACAACCTATAACCGCTCTATCGGAAATATTCAGGAAGATCGGTCAGGAGCCGCTGTTCGCCGCGAGAAAATCGAGAAAGGCGAAATAGAGGCTACAGAAGAAGACCTTAAGCCGCGAGATGATGAGCGTAAGCTTAAGATCGTTCGCGATTATAAAGAGGGTGAAAAAACCCTTGATGATGATGATGAGGAAGAGGAAGACGAAAAAGTCAATCTTTCCATGGCGTCTATGGAAGCGGCTTTGCGCGAAGATGTTATGATAACACTGGATGCGATTTCCAAGGATTTCGCGCGGTTCCAAAAGTTACAACAAATGCTGATCCGGGCGCGCCTGTCAGGCAAAAAAATGCGTAAGCCGCAATTTGAAGAGTTTGAGACAACACAGACCCGAATTATTGAAGAAATTAAGTCGCTTCAGCTTAATAATGCCCGAATTGATGCGCTGATTGATCAGCTTTATGCAATTAACAAACGGTTTATCTCGCTTGAGGGGCGGCTCATGCGCCTCGCTGATGGTAATGGGGTTCCGCGTCATGAATTTCTTGAATCCTATCTGGGTTCAGAGCTTAATCCGACATGGTTGGAAGATATGGCTGGATCATCTGAAGCTTGGGATCGGTTTATCAAACGCGAATCACGCTCGATCGAAAAAATTCGCGACGAAATTGGCGGATTGGCCCAGGAGACCGGCGTTCCAGTCGATGAGTTTCGCCGTATTGTGCAAACGGTGCAAAAGGGCGAACGCGAAGCGCGGCAAGCGAAAAAGGAAATGGTCGAAGCCAACCTACGCCTTGTTATTTCTATAGCCAAAAAATACACCAACCGTGGGTTACAGTTTTTGGATCTTATTCAAGAGGGAAATATTGGCTTGATGAAAGCGGTGGATAAATTTGAATACCGCCGCGGGTATAAATTTTCTACCTATGCGACTTGGTGGATACGTCAGGCTATTACCCGCTCCATTGCCGATCAGGCTCGAACAATCCGTATTCCAGTGCATATGATCGAAACGATTAATAAAATTGTGCGTACTAGCCGTCAAATATTGCATGAAATTGGCCGCGAGCCCACACCAGAGGAATTAGCAAGTAAATTATCAATGCCTTTGGAAAAAGTGCGTAAAGTGATGAAAATCGCTAAAGAGCCAATATCTCTGGAAACGCCGATTGGCGATGAAGAAGATAGCCAATTAGGTGATTTTATCGAGGATAGTAATGCTATTTTACCAATTGATAGTGCTATCCAGTCGAATTTGCGCGAGACAACAACGCGGGTTTTGGCCTCATTAACGCCGCGTGAAGAACGTGTACTGCGGATGCGGTTTGGTATTGGTATGAATACCGATCACACTCTTGAAGAGGTAGGGCAACAATTTAGTGTGACGCGCGAGCGAATTCGCCAGATCGAGGCTAAAGCGCTGCGTAAACTTAAACACCCATCGCGCTCGCGAAAATTACGTAGTTTTCTGGATCAGTAATCGGATTTTTATTTTAGCAATTATCGGTAAGTGGAAGGCCGACCTTGACCCGAAGAAAACTCGTTGCGGCTGCTACGTTCCCGTCCTGACCGGGTTGGCGAGGACCTCGTCCAAAGCGACCTTCCGAGACGACTTATGCCGATTTTTAAACTCGATAGCAAGAGCTGTGATGCTCTTGTCTGTTGCAAAAGGTGGATGGGTGGTGAAATTCAAAGGTTTTAAAAACTCTGGCTGCAAAAGCTAGCCAGAGTGTAAAATACTGGTTAACAGGGCTGATGACCGATATATTACCGATGCCTTTTACAGGCGCTGTTCTTGATGCTTGCGAGCACAGCCGCTCAGCTGATGATTTGAAAGCCTTTATGGATGATCCGCGGGCGCGGGCTATTGTTTTACATGAGGGTAAGCCATTGCTGACAGAGGCGTTTGCACTGGATTATATTGAGCCCTCTAAATTAATCGGTATGAACCTTTACGATCCTGGTCCCTTGTTCTTGGGGACTGCGGACGGGGCGCCCATTTTTGCGTTTTCTATTCAAAACCCGGATATGATTGCCGAGATGGAACGCTTTGGGCCGATGCGGGCTGTTAGCGGATATATGCCGCCGCAGGATTTGGCGATTGCAGGGATGGCTCGATCCTATTTGGATTGGCATTTCAACCATACTTTTTGCGCGAAATGTGGTGGTGGCAGCGCGCCGGTGACTGGCGGATTAAAACGGGTCTGTCCCTCTTGTTCGACGGAACATTTCCCGCGAGTTAACCCGGTGGCGATTATGTTGGTGGTTGATAAAAATGCTCAAGGTGAAGAGAGTGTATTATTGGGCCGCGGTCCGGGTTGGCCGGATGGATTTTATTCAGCATTGGCCGGATTTGTTTCGCCGGGCGAAAGTCTGGAAGAGTGTTGCATTCGCGAAGTGCGCGAAGAAGCGGGTATTTCAGTCACAGACCCGCAGTATGTTTTTAGCCAGCCTTGGCCGTTTCCTAGCCAGCTTATGATGGGATTAATATGCCGGGCGCAAAGTCGCGAGATTAAAATCGATAAACAAGAGCTGGAAGATGCGCGTTGGTTTACGCGCAGCGAGGTTGAAGCCGTTTTTGCCAAAACAGGGAACGCCTTTATGCGTCCGCCGCGGTTTACAATCGCTCATCAACTTTTGAAATATTGGCTCAAGACCGGGAAGGCTTAATCTTTTAGAATTTCAGGCCAATTGGCATCACCTTTTTCAATAAAACCTGAACGATCTTTATCCCATTGTTTTTTAATAATTTTGTTGAAGTTTAGATATAACTTTCCGTCTTCGACATGCCAATGTTTGGGCGAGCCTTTGGCCAATTTGTTTTTAGCTAAAGCCCAAGAACAATAGCCTCCATATTGCGGGAGATAGGTTTCAGGAGTCGTTTTGAAAAGGTCAAGATTGGCTTGGGTTGAAAATCGCCAGTCAACATTTTTAAAATGATAGACAATTTCTTTATCGCCCTTAACCGGCTTTCCTGTATAAAAACTCACAACATCATAACCTCCGACAGCGGTATTACTACGCCAACTTGTATAAATTTCGGCACTATCGGCAAAAGCTGCGGGTGAAGCCAGCATGGACACGAGAGCAAAAAGACTAAAGATAAATGTTTTCATAAGGTCCTCTATAACGTTTTTTTTTCAAAAAACTAGTCACGCGTCGGTGATGGTGGTTTGATATTACGATTTTTATGGGCGGGATATGTGCCAAGCAATGTAACCTTTTCGCAGAAAAAAGTCAGTTCATCCAATGCATGCCGCATGGATATATTATCGGGATGACCTTCGACATCGGCATAGAACTGGGCTGCAGAGAATGAGCCTCCAACCATATAACTCTCAAGTTTGGTTATATTAATGCTATTGGTCGCAAAACCGCCAAGTGCCTTATAGAGGGCGGAGGGGACACTTTTTACTTTGAAAACAAGGCTGGTGACAACGGGGCCTGTATGAGCTGAAATATCCAAAGGTTTAGGGGCTAAAATAATGAAGCGCGTTGTATTATGGGCGGCATCTTCAATGTTGCCCGCCGCGACTTTGAGGCCGTATATTTCGCCAGCAAGTGTGGAAGCTATAGCTGCGACGGATGTGTCGGTCTGTTCTGATACGGCGCGTGCCGCCCCGGCAGTGTCAACATCAACGACAGGTACAATTCCCATATCTGCCAGCCGTTTGCGCACTTGACCGAGCGCCATAGGATGAGAGCGCGCTGTTTTAATTTCGGATAATTTTGCGCCGGGTAGGGTCAGTAATTGGTGATGAACTGGCAGATATTCCTCGCCTATGATATAAAGCCCGCCTTCGGGTAAGAGGTGATAAATATCGGATACGCGTCCTGCCACCGTATTTTCCACTGGAATCATAGCAATCTGGGCCTCGCCTGATTTGACTGCGGCAAAGGCGGCAGCGAAAGATGGGCAGGGGCGCGGTGTGTAATCGGGATAATGGGCGGCGCAAGCCAGATTTGAATAGGCACCGGGTTCGCCTTGATAAACAATGACTTTAGACATTTTCATCTCTTAACATAATCCGTATTCGCTCCAAATCCTCTGGCGTATCTACGCCGTGCGGCGCGGTAGAGGCAATGGTAACTTGGATAGACATACCGGCTTCAAGTGCGCGAAGTTGTTCCAGCCGTTCTCGGGTTTCCAGCGGTGAGGGCGGAAGATTGCAAAACCGGTTCAACGCGGCGCGGCGATAAGCATATATCCCAAGGTGGTGATAAACACCGCCTGCATGGTAAGGAACAGCCGCGCGAGAGAAATATAGAGCATGGCCGTCTTGAGCTATAACGGCTTTGACGACATTCGGATCAGCGATTTCGTGTGGATCATGTGTTAAAACGGCAGCGGTAGCCATATCGGCATCTCCTAGGGCTGCGCAAATCTGGCTTAGCAGCGCCGGGTCACAGCTGGGCATATCACCTTGTAGGTTGATAACAACGTCATGGAGCCCATTTGGGTCAATTACGTCCGCAGCCGCCCGCACGCGGTCAGTGCCAGAGGGTAGGTCAGGATCAGTCATTACCGTCTTCCCGCCAGCAGCCTGAACCCTATCCGCGATAACCGTTTCGGCGCAGGCGACATAGACAGGGCCAAGGTCAGCCATTTGCGCGCGGCGCAATACATGCACAATCATTGGACAGCCATTAATATCGGCGAGCGGTTTGCCGGGCAGGCGCTCCGAGGCCATACGGGCCGGTATGATAATAATCGGTTTCACACTGCCTATTGGCCTTTGCGACCCTTCGCCGCAAGAGATTTTAAGTTTCCATTGGGCAGAATATCTTATAGAGAGGGCCGACTCCGCTCTGATAAGGGCAGAACTGATGCTATATAGGGACCGCACATGGACGATCTTGGTTTTAACAAAATTGCTGCTGCTCTTTTGGCGACGGCGTTAGGCTATATTGGCCTTAAGGAAATTTCTCACCTAGCGTTTCATACTAACGCACCCGAAGTTCCGGCTTATGCCCTAGCCTTGCCTGAAGTTAGTAATAATGCGGAAGTGGCCGAAGTCGTGCCTTTTCCTAGCCCGGAATGGATAGCGTCACTCGACTCGGTTAAAGGCGCGAAAGTTTTTAAAAAATGTACTTCTTGTCATAGTGTTGAAAACAACGGAAAAAATGGAACGGGGCCTAACCTGTATGGTGTTGTCGGTAAGGCTGCGGCTCAGACAGCCGGGTTTAAATATTCCAGTGCCATGAAAGGGGCTGGTATTACATGGGATTATGAGACGCTGGACGGATTTTTGGCAGCTCCCAAAAAATATCTATCTGGAACGGCTATGGCCTATGTGGGTTTGAAAAAGGAAAAAGACCGTGCCGCCGTCATTGAATATTTACGTCAGGCATCTGATACTCCTCTGGCACAGCCCGTTGCAGCCGTGAAGCCAGCTATGGAGGCTGAGGCTGCTCCAATGGACGAAAATATGATGGAAGATAAAACACCGGAAGCTATGGAAGAGGCTCCGATGCAAAAAGATGAAAGCCCGGCAGAGGGTGAGCATTAACCTATATAAAATCATGAATTGAAAGCCGCTCTGAGAGGGCGGTTTTTTTGTAAGGATTTTAAGCTTCGAGGGCTTTAACGGCTTCAACAATAGATATTGCACGGGCCAGAACATCTGCGATAGACAAGCCCGTTGTATCAATCAGATGTGCATCATCAGCGGGTTTAAGCGGGGCTATTATGCGCCCGCTATCACGAGCATCGCGCTCTTTTAGCTGCATCAATACGGCATCAAAGCTTATAGTTTCGCCATAACCTGTTAATTCGGCGTGTCGGCGGCGGGCTCGCGTCTCTTGGCTGGCATCAATATAAAGCTTCACATCAGCTTCCGGGTAAATCACAGTGCCAATATCGCGGCCATCGAGAACGGCGCCATTACTGTCGTCTGCGCTGGCGAAATTGCGTTGGACATCGAAAAGCGCTGCCCGTACATCGGGATGAATAGCCACCTTTGAAGCCGCAGCTCCGACAGGCCCGCTTTTTAATATGGGATTGTCCAACAAGGCCATATCCAGCGTGCGGGCGACATTAGCGGCGTCCTGCGCATTGTCCATATCACCGCCATTTTTCATCAGTTGATGGGCCACCGCGCGGTAGAGCTTGCCTGTATCCAGATACTTTAGCGCGTAATGTGCAGCGAGCCGTTTCCCCAGCGTGCCCTTACCGCTGGCAAAAGTTCCATCTATTGCAATAACCATAGGCATGAGCTGGTTATATCATGAATTAAAATGGTAGGTTCATACCGGGTGGTAGCGGGATATCACCGATGGCCGATTTCATGGTTTCAGCTTGGGCTTGATCAAGTTTGACCTTGGCATCCTGATAGGCGGCAATAATCAAATCTTCGGCCATTTCAATATCATCAGCATCGCCAGAGCCAAATAGGCTAGGGTCGATTTTAAGGGAAGCCATATTCCCTCCGCCCATAAGACCTATACTCACAAGTCCACCGCCCGACCGGCCTTCGACTTTAATATCGGCAACCTTGGCTTGGGCGGCTTCCATCTTTTGTTGCATGTCTTTGGCCTGTTTCATCAGGCCCATTAAATCTTTCATAACAGAGGCTCTTTCATGACGTGTCATCATCATCTTTGGGCTGGGTAAAATCAGCGGCAATAATGTTTCCTGTTTCCAAGGTGGGGGCGATTGTTTTTATGTCAAGCAATTGCGCTGATTTCAGCAGGGGGTGATTAAAGATAGGGTTGGCATTGTCTGCGGCTTCCTGTTCTGATTTTTTGCGTTTTTCACGCTCATTGACCGTTTCCCCGCCGCCAGCCGTTTCGGGCGAAATTACCCACAGTTCATTTGTGATATCTTTAATCGCTGATACAATGCGGCCTGTCAGACTGACGGGCGCGCCATCTGCGGGTTGAAAGGTAATCGCGCCGCGCCGAAAGCGGATAGGGCGAACAAACCGGCGAATATCCGACGCTAAGCTGACATCCTTAATGACGGCGATCAGGTCGTCGAGATTTTCAAGAGCCGGCGCCGGCTGGCTTACCGGGGTGGCCGTCGGTATAGCTTGGGTTTGAACCGGGTTTTGGGCACGGGGCGAGGTGGTCATTGAGGCCAAGGTTTTGCCTGAGCTTGGTGCGCTAGCCGAAGGCTCAGCACTAGCCGGAGCGGAGACACGGTTAGCGTCACCGCTTAACCCGTGTTTTTGTAATTGGGCTATCAATTGCGCGGCAAGTTCGGGCGGCGGCATTTGGCCTGCCGCACAAATGGCGAGCAATGCCATCTCGGCTGCCGCCAATGGTACAGGAGCAATGCGAACATCGCCATAGGATTTTAGCAGCATTTGCCATGCGCGGGTTAACTGGCCCAAAGTCAATTCTGTGGCCAGCGTATGGATACGGTCTATTTGGTCGGGGGCTGCATCAAATTCAGCCGCTTCGCCAATCGTTTTTGCTCGGCTGATTTCATGACAAATATCCAGTAAATCCCGCATAACGACTTCGGGCGCTGCTCCGTCGTCATATTGTGCCCGCATTTCCGAAAGAGCAGCGGGCGTATCGCCTTTGATGGCATGTTCAAAAAGATCCAGTACACGGACACGGTCGGCAAGACCTAGCATAATACGTATTTGCTCTAATGTTACTTCCCCGCCAAGGTCAGCCTGAACAATAGCCTGATCGAGCAAAGACAGGCTATCACGTACCGAACCCTCGGCGGCACGGGCAATCAGCCCAAGTCCGTCATTGGAGACTCGGACATTTTCAGCACTACAAATATGGGTCAGATGCTTCACTAATGCAGGTACAGCAACACGGCGTAGATCAAAGCGCTGACAGCGAGAGAGAACCGTGATCGGCACTTTGCGAATTTCGGTTGTGGCAAAGATAAATTTGGCATGGTCTGGCGGCTCTTCCAGCGTTTTGAGCAAGGCATTAAACGCGCCTGTGCTGAGCATATGAACTTCATCTATGATATAAACCTTATAGCGAGCTTCAACCGGAGCATAGCGCACCCCGTCGAGCATTTCGCGCATATTATCGACGCCGGTTCGCGAAGCTGCGTCCATTTCCATTACATCCATATGGGCCGAGGTCATGATACGCTCGCAATGTATGCCGGGCGTGCCCAGATCCGTACTGGGACCTTGAAGGCTCTCGCTTTCATAGTTCAGGGCCTTGGCCAGTAGCCGCGCTGTGGTTGTCTTGCCAATGCCGCGTACCCCTGTCAGCATAAAGGCATGGGCCACACGACCCGCTTTAAACGCATTGGTCAGCGTTGTGACCATCGCATCTTGGCCGATCATGTCCTCAAAGCTGCGCGGACGATATTTACGCGCAAGGACTTGGTAATGCTGTGGAGACTCGCTCATTTAGCTACTGTAAGGCAAAACGGTGCATTTATAAAGCGGTGTCTGTCCCCGTTAGTCATGATTTATGGGGCCTGTTTTGCGGAACATTGGCACGTCCACAGATACCATTTTTAACAGCTGATCATTTGTAAACACTGACTGGTGCGAAAAGCAGATGGGTGATGAACGTTCGATCGCGGATTTTCTATGATCATAAGCGAAATGATACCGCTCTCTAAGCCCCAAATTGCTTTCTATCGTTTGGTTGAGGCATCATCAATATGGCCCTTGCATATAGTTAGTTTTAACATTGAATTAAACCTAACGCGGAGCACCAGGCGGTTCAGCGACTATATGCAGATGATTTTAGCGCTGTGTTACGGGTGTTTTGGGGCAATCTTATTGCCTTATCCTTATACGAATTTATAATATACCCACTTATACGGATAACATATGGCTATATTCCAAACTCTATCCCCGCTGGCTATCTTGCCTTTATTGTATCCGTGTTCTTTGGTCGTCGGGCTGTTTGCCTCCGTTAACAGATAGGCCAGAGACGATGGGTTTGATTATGGGCGCCATGCCAAAAGCAGGCGCTTGCCGTGCAGTAACGCGCGCGGCTAAATCTTCGTACGTTTGTTGATGGGGTAGATCCATCTCTGTCCGATCCTGCGCAAAAGCTCATCGCCGCGAAGCCTAGTGCCGCGTAAAATATTGCAAATCTTTGGTATCCATCGTGGATACTGGGCTTCGCGGACTGCCCGTTTAGGGCCATATATCGGGAGTCACATGATGGGCTGCGGATGATACCGCATGGGCGTGTGGCTAATCTTTCCTTGCAACTCATTGTCTGTCTGGTATAGAGCGCGCGTGATGCGGCAGGCTCTGGCTTTGCCGCTTTTGCTATTGTTAGGCCCGGATTGGCTGGGCCAGACCGCAGGACACAACCTGTCGGCCGGAAACATTATTATTGGAGTATCCACCATGAGCACAGCTCAAGACACTATGAATCCCACCACCGATGATTTTGCAGCCATGTTTGAGGCGGCGTCCGAGACGTCCCCGATGACAGAAGGCTCAGTTATTAAAGGCCGCGTAACGGCTATTGAAAAAGACAATGTGATTGTTGACGTTGGCCTTAAAACCGAAGGCCGCATCCCAATGCGCGAATTTTATGTGCCCGGCAGCGACGAACAGGTAAAAGTTGGTGATGATGTCGATATTTATCTCGAACGGATTGAAAACGCCCTTGGCGATGCGATTCTCTCGCGCGATAAAGCCCGCCGCGAGGAAAGTTGGATTAAAATGGCCAAGTTCTTTGAAGGCGAAGAACCGGTTCAAGGCGCGATTGTTGGCCGTGTTAAAGGCGGCTTCACCGTCGATCTGGGCGGTATTAATGCCTTTCTTCCCGGGTCCCAAGTTGATATTCGCCCCGTGCGTGATATTGCGCCTTTGATGAATCAAGAACAGCCGTTCATGATTTTAAAAATGGATCGCACGCGCGGTAATATCGTTGTTTCGCGCCGCGCTATTCTGGAAGAAAGTCGTGCCGAACAGCGCGCAGAGCTTGTTGGCCAGTTGGCTGAAGGTGAAACACGTGAGGGTATTGTTAAAAATATCACGGATTACGGCGCCTTTGTTGATCTGGGCGGTATTGACGGGCTGTTGCATGTAACGGATATGAGCTGGCGCCGGATTTCCCACCCGAGTCAAGTTTTGGCGGTTGGCGATACGCTGCAAGTCAAAATCATTCGGATCAATCCTGAAACACAGCGTATCAGCCTGGGCATGAAGCAGTTGCAAGAAGATCCATGGATGGCCGCCGCTGCGAAATATACAGTTGGATCGCGCCATACGGGCACGGTTACAAATATCGCAGACTATGGTGCATTTATCGAACTGGAAGAAGGCGTTGAAGGTCTTGTCCATGTATCGGAAATGTCTTGGACCAAGAAAAATGTCCATCCGGGCAAAATTGTCTCAACATCGCAGGAAGTACAGGTTGAAGTTCTGGAAGTAGATGAAGAAAAGCGCCGGATCAGCTTGGGTATTAAGCAGTGTCAAGATAACCCTTGGGACAGCTTCTCTACGCGTTTCCCGGTTGGTTCAACTATTGCAGGTGAAGTGCGTTCTGTTACAGAATTTGGTTTGTTTATCGGATTGGACGGAGACATAGATGGCATGGCTCATCTATCTGACCTTTCATGGGACAAATCAGGTGAAGAGGCTTTGAAAGACTATAAAAAAGGCGATATGGTCGAAGCGAAAATTCTTGAGGTTGACAGCGAAAAAGAACGCATCAGCTTGGGCGTTAAGCAATTGCAAAAGGATACGGCTCCGGCCGGCGCTAACCGCGGGGCAACAGTTACCTGTGTTGTATCAGCTGTTCAGAGCGGCGGCATTGAAGTGACCTTTGGTGAGGATAATGAAACTAAAGCCTTTATTCGAAAATCGGATCTCTCGCGTGAGCGTTCAGAGCAACGGCCGGAACGGTTTGCCATTGGTGATAAGGTCGATGCGCGTATCATTAAAGCCGATCGTGCCAAGCGTCAGTATCAACTGTCAATCAAGGCCCTTGAAATCGCTGAAGAAAAAGAGGCGGTCGAGCAATATGGATCTGCTGATGCCGGCGCATCCTTGGGCGACATTCTCGGCGCGGCGCTAAAAGGTGAATAAATCGACGTAAGGACGTTGATGGTTGTAAGCCTCCGCTATGCGGAGGCTTTTTCGTATCCGGTAATACTTACTTAACCATAAATGCTAACATCGCTCCAATTTTTTTTTGATATAAAGCCCTTATGTTTAAGAATATGATGAAATTGGGCGGCGTATCATCTTTTGATGCGAGTGAGGCTAAAAATTCTATTTTAGGCAGTGCGACCCGTGCAAGAGTCGAAGACTTGGATGGGATGACGCAGGCTACGATCGGGTTGGCGGCCAATGTATTAGGTGAAATGGATCATTTTACACTGGTCATACTTGAGCGTTTTTTCCGGATAGAGCCGCAGCAAAAACCGATATTACGCCAATTTATTGTGCGCTCTTTTGATAACCCGCCATCCGTACAGACCATTGTAAAACGCTTTAAAGGAAAAGGCGCGCGTCATGATTGCACCTATCGTATAATGACAAGTCTTTGTAGAGTAGCGGTAAGCGCCAAGCGGTTCGATAAAGCCACGCTGCAAAAACTGATTTCCATAGCAAAAATGATGGGTCTGAATAAAGATGAGTTGAGCGTGATGTTCCAAAAAACGGGGTTGGTGTCGTTTGGATAAGATATTTAACACATTTTCATCGCCGTGTTTGAATTCTATTGACGTCCTACTATTGGATTTGCTTTAAGGGCACTATGCTGCGATCTGAACTTATTGATAAATTACATGATGATAACCCGCATTTAACGCGGCAAGACACGGAACGTGTTGTTGCTGTTATTCTTGAATCGATTACGCAAACACTCGAAAAAGGGGCGCGTGTGGAACTGCGTGGTTTTGGAGCCTTTTCAACGCGGCACCGTAAGGCTCGCGCAGGGCGCAATCCACGCACCGGCAATGATGTCTTTGTGCCTGAAAAATATGTGCCTTTTTTTCGTACTGGAAAAGAGTTGAAGGCCAAAATCGATTCTACCCGCAAGCGGTAAATCTCTCTGCTCTGCCATATTGACCTCTCTGCGACATTATGGCAGGAGTCGCTCGTTAATGTTAACAATTAGTATTCTAAAAGGGGAAAATCTATGGGAATGATTTCAGAATTTAAAGCATTCGCTATGGGCGGCAATATGTTCGATATGGCTGTGGGTATTATTATGGGTGGTGCTTTTGGCACGGTCGTTAAATCGTTAATCGAAGATGTGATTATGCCAGTCGTTGGTCATTTTTCCGGTGGAACAGATTTCAGTAATATGAAAATTGTTTTATCCGAAGCAGCCGCAGACGGTACAGGTGGTGCAGCGATCAGTTATGGCTCTTTCATTAATGCTTTAATTGCTTTCGCAATCTTGGCGTGGGTATTATTTGTAATGATCAAAGGTATGAATAAGGCTAAAAAGGTTGAAGAGGAAGCGCCAGCCGCGCCGCCAGCTAATGAGGTGCTTTTAGCTGAAATTCGTGATTTGCTTAAAAAATAACGATAATATTTAAGAGCGTGCGAACCCGCTTTCAATTTGAAGGCGGGTTTTTTATTTGGGTGTATTATATGCGGCTTTGACTTCCATATCCAAAAGCCAGCGTTTATGAGCTAATCCGCCAGCATACCCCCCCAATCCGCCGTCTTTTGCTATGACGCGATGGCAAGGGATTACAATAGCCAAGCCATTACTCGCATTGGAACTGGCAACAGCGCGAACACCTTTAGGATTACCAATAGTTTGCGCAAGGCGTACATAACTCCATGTATCGCCATAGGGAATCGTTTGTAGGGCGTGCCAGACCGTTTTCTGGAAATCTGTTCCTGTCATACGTATTGGTATCGTGAAGTCTTGAAGCTTGCCTTCAAAGTAATGCGTAATTTCATTATGGATTTGATCATGTAGTTTATTATGCCCTGGTATAATGGGACGCTTGTAATGTTTAGCTAATCGTTGAACTTGCCGGTTCAAATTTTTACGGATTGTAAATTCAATTAAATACAAATGTGTTTCATCGGCGATGGCTATCATGGGCCCAAGTTTGGTATCCAACCAATCTATGAGCAAAGGCGTGCCTGTTGATTGTGCGGGGGCCGTTCCAAATTTTTGCATATATGCAGTTCGAAACCCGCTTGCCGAACTATAGCCAGCATCGATTTGTGCATCAATAACGCGGTCTCCAGCATCAAGTGTTTTTACTGCTAGAGCAAGTCGACGTGCACGCGCATATTGGGCAAAGGTTTGGCCAAAGCGAGATTTAAATTGCCGCCGCGCTGTAGAGGGATCAATATCGATGGCTCGTAAATCTATTTCCGACCATTTTTTTTCGGGGTTTTTTTCGACGGCAGTAATTAGATGTTTTATTAACGGGCTTTCTTCTCCGGGTAAGCGCATGGGATGACATCGTTTGCAAGCCCGAAAACCAGCAATTAGTGCTGTTTGCGCCGTATCAAAAAACATGCAATTCTCGAATTTCGGTGTACGGGCAGGGCACCCTGGGCGGCAAAATACACCTGTACTAGTTACGCCAACAAAAAATAAACCTGCAAAGTTCAAGTCTTTCCGGCTTATGATTTTGTATTTTTCAATGTCAGTTATCTGGGTCATATCGTCTATCTATCACAAGCAATAGCGAATGCCGCCGAAAATCATGCATTGTTATTTTTTTTATCCAGCGTATTACACCCTATAACGAAAGCCTAAGATTATGCATGTCACATTACATAAATATGATATCCCATCCGATCTATCATTTGGCCGTGCCGTTGCGATTGATACGGAAACGCAAGGCCTGTCCCTTGTGAGGGATAAGTTGTGTCTTGTGCAGCTATCCTCTGGTGATGGCAATGCCCATATCGTGCAGATGGACAGGGAAACCTATGATTGCCCGAATTTAAAAGCTCTTTTAATCGATGAAACGGTCGAAAAAATTTTCCATTTTGCTCGTTTCGATGTGGCGATGCTAAAGCGGGATCTCGGCGTCAGGGTTGCGCCAGTGTTTTGCACGAAAATTGCCTCGGGATTGGTACGAACATATACGGATCGTCATGGTCTTAAAGACGTTTGTAAAGATCTGATCAATGTTGACATATCAAAGCAACAACAAAGTTCGGATTGGGCTAGCGATGAATTATCCGAAGCGCAACTGAATTATGCAGCATCCGATGTTCTTTACTTACATCGTCTACAGACAATTTTGACCGCGCGCCTTATTCGTGAAGACCGGCTGGATATGGCAAAGTCGTGCTTTGATTTTCTTGGAACACGGGCCGATCTTGATTTGGGTGGTTGGAATGATATTGATATTTTTTCGCATGCATTAAAGCGTCCTTAATTTGGTGGGTCTTTCGCTTTGCTTCTTAAACTTATGCAATGTCCTGAAATTGGCTATCGCCTTGAAAGGCAAGTTGTTTTATAGAATGTTCCATGTCAACCATTGCCGATAACCATGCTGCAAGTGAAATGTTGGGTTTATGGGAACCCAAGCGAACGCTAACCCTTGAGTCCGCACGCCGCCATTCCCGACGGATAAAGTTTTTACGCCAAGTTTTATTGATTTTAGCCGCGTGTTTGGTGGTGTTGCTGGTTTTTCAATTTGCCACACAACAAAAGTCTTTTATCGTTGATGATAATCCCGGCGAGAGTGTGAAAATGATTAATCCGCGTTATAGCGGGCGGACAGCTGATGGCCTACCTTATCGGTTAACAGCGGATAGTGCTGTGCGCCTGACGCAAAATGCTTCCGAGGTTGGATTGGTTAAGCCCGTGCTACATTTCCTGCGCGAGCGCGGGATGGAAGACAGTATGGTTGTTGCGGATCAAGGCACATATGACGATGTGACTCAAATTTTGAATTTACGGACAGCCGTCGATTTAACAACAGATGACGGCTATCACTGCGTAACGACCCATGCGCGGATATTTAACCGGGACAAACGGATTGAAGGCGATGAGCCGATACGGTGCACGGGTGGGTTTGGTGTTGTAACAGGACAGACTTATGAAATTCTCGAAGATTATAGCGTCTTTGTTTTTAAAGACGGTATGACGGGGCAAATAGAACCATCTGAAGAGAGTTCTGACGGGAATGTTGTTTCTACATCGGATGAGATACAGCCATGATGATAATACGGTTTGTTTTGACATTAATTTTAATGGCACTGCCAACCATAGCGCTGGCTCAATTGGGGTTTGGTGGAAATGAAATTATTCTCGTTGATGCGAAAAAAGCGACTTATAAGGGAAGTTTGACTATTCTGTCTGGAAATGTTGATGTAAAGCAAGGGGATGTCCGTATTAATTCGGACACAATGGATTTATTCCGGGATGAAAGAAAATCCGCGAATGCTGATAGTATTACAAGTTCGCTTCAACTCGGTAATATCTCCAAAATCATAGCCAAGGGGAATTTTAAATATACGTCGCCGGAAAATATCGTCACGGGCGATGAAGGAGTTTACGAACGTATCAGTGGTATTCTCACTGTGACGGGGAATGTTACAGTCATTCAGCCCGGTGGAAATAAGGCATCGACAGAAAAGTTGGTATATAATTTAAAAAATGATACGATTCGGTTCGGGGACAATTGTATGGGTGCAAATTGTAATGGCCGTTCGAAAATCCAAATTAAACCACAGTAGTAAAAAGGCATCTCATTATGAAAACAACGGCTACATATTTGTTATTTACTGCTATTGCGGCTCTTTTGCTACCGTCCGTAGCTCAGGCACAATTTGCTCCGGATAATCGTGCGCCCATTGATTTGGAAGCCGATGACATTGTTAACCAGGCGGGAATAACGATCTTATCGGGGCAAGTAGATGTACGCCAAGGCGATGTCCGTATTTTATCAGATAAAATGAAAATTTATAGCGGAGGGAATGCGTCGACGGGAACGGATATTGGTAATATTTCAAAGATTGAAGCGGAAGGTAATTTTTATTATATTACACCTGATCAAGAAGTTCGCGGGACGCGAGGCTTATATGAGCGCAAGCGGGATAGTTTTGTAGTAACGGGAGATGTGATTTTGTTGCAAGGCCCGGATAATGTCGTCACTGGTGATAGGCTTGTGTATAATCTAACGAGCCGGGAAGCTCAGGTTACTAGCCTGTGCAAAGGACGGCGGTGCGGGCCAAAGAAACGCGTGCGTATTCTTATTAAAAACCAAAGCAGTAACTAATGCTGCTGTAAGGGCTGAGAGATTGGATATTCATGGCAGATCTTAGAACAGATCTAGGGGGCAATATGGCTCAAAATACCAATACGCCGCCGGCAAAAGGGTTGGCTGCTAATAATATTGGTAAGGCTTATCGCGGTCATGTCGTTGTAAAGGATATAACATTAACTGTACAACGCGGTGAAATTGTAGCTCTTATGGGGCCAAACGGTGCGGGTAAGACAACCAGTTTCTATATGATTATGGGATTGATTGAGGCTGATCGGGGTTCCATCACGTTAGATGGTCAAGATATTACCGATTTACCTATGTACCAACGGGCGCGTTTAGGTGTGGGTTATCTGCCGCAGGAACAATCGATTTTTCGGGGCTTAACCGTTGAAGAAAATATTCGCGCCGTTGTTCAGCTAACAGAAAAAGATCGTAGCAAATGGGATGATAATGTTGATGCTTTGCTGGATGAACTTAATATAGGGCATATTAAAAAAAGCCCGGCTATGGCTTTGTCGGGTGGGGAACGTCGCCGCGTTGAAATTGCTCGCGCTCTGGCGTCGCGCCCGAGCTTCATATTGCTAGATGAGCCCTTTACAGGGATTGACCCGATTGCCATTGCTGACATTTCGGATTTAGTACGTTATTTGAAGAAGCGTGATATTGGTATTTTGATAACGGATCATCGTGTGCGCGAGACTCTCGACATCGTTGATCGGGCATCTATTTTATTTCAAGGTGAGGCTTTATTTGAAGGTACGCCTGAAGAAATTCGTGCGAATAAGGATGTTCGCCGTGTTTATTTGGGTGAAAAATACGCTTAGGATTTTTACGAGCGATGCGCATTTCGAATAAAGATGCTCGCCATATTTTACTTAATGCTCACGGCCTTGCAGTTCCACCGACCGGGCCTGTTAATGTTGCAAACATTATCCGGAACATGGGGTTTGTACAGCTTGATACGATCCGTAATGTCTCGCGGGCGCATCACCATATCCTTTGGAGTCGGAACCAGAATTACCGCGAAGCTATGCTCTGGCAAACATTGGAACAGCGGGAGATTTTTGAACATTTTACTCATGATGCATCCTTACTGCCGATAGAGTTATATCCGCTATGGCGGTGGCAGTTTACTCGGATGAAAAACCGGCTGACTCAGAGTAAGCGCTGGAATATCGAAGAGGCATTAAACCGGGATATCAAAAGCCGTATCGCTGCTGAAGGCCCGCTTTCAACGCGGGCATTTGATACAAAAGTAAAAGGACCAAAACAAATGTGGTCACGTCCGCCGCATAAAAATGCCTTGGATTACCTTTGGTATATAGGCGAGCTTTCAACGGCTCACCGCGTAAATTTTATCAAATTTTATGATTTTTCTGAACAGGTTATCCCTTCGCATATTTATAATATGGCCATGCCGAATAACCCATTGGGACAGTTATGTCGGGCCGCTCTGGACAAACTTTGGATTGCAACGGCTGCAGAGATACAAGATTTTTGGGGTGCAGCAAGCGCTGTGCAGGTTAAGCATTGGCTTGAAAACTGTGAGGATATCAAACGGATCCGTGTGCAAGGCGCTGATGGTCACTATTATCCTGCATATGCCGTGGCAGATATCGACAAACGGTTAGAGTCTATAGGCAGGCTGTCATCACGTTTGCGAATACTGTCTCCATTTGACCCTCTCATTCGCAACCGTAAGCGGTTGAAACGTATTTTCGGATTTGATTATAAGATCGAAATATTTGTTCCTGCCGCCAAACGGCGATGGGGTTATTATGTCTATCCTATTTTGCAGGGGGCGCGGCTAGTCGGACGGGCTGAACTTAGCGCTGATCGTAAAGCCGGAACCTTGCACCTTAAACAGCTTTGGCGTGAAGAGGATGTGCAATGGACTGATAAACACGATAGTAAATTAAAAGCAGAACTGACGCGTCTAGCCCGATTTATTGGAGTAAAACCTATGGGGCTGTAATGCAGTTAACTATCAAGGAGACGGTGTCCCAAGAGCGGATAACAGGCCTCCTTGCGGTAGAGATTAAGACCTGATTTTTTAGGATGGCTGGATATTAAGTAAAATCGGTCAACCAAGAAGGGTAGAGATTTAAACTGAGCCCAATTTTGCTCCCATGCAATGATCCGGTCAAGCGGGCTATGGGCTTTCATATAAGCCAATGTAACATGAGGTGTATATTTTCGGACTTCCATATCGACTTTGGCATAGCGGGCCGCCCGGCGTGATGCCTTATATAATCCGGTGAGTTCGGCATTACGTTCGACACCGGCCCAAATGGCATGAGGGTGGTTGTGGCCGAAATGGCCAACGCCGCCAAGGCGAAGATCAAAACTAGGGCGCGGGATACGTCCAAGTTCTGTATCAACTAACTCGGCTTGATCGGCATTAACGTCACCAAAATACCCTAACGTTATGTGCAATTTATCAGTTGATGACCACCGAGCCCCCGAAACGCCTTTTTGCATTTTTTCTAAGGCGCGTAATGTCTGTAAGGGAGGAATTATCGCCGTGAATAACCGCATTAAGCCACAGGAGACATATAAGTCTTGTGAATATGGTGAGCGGCTTTTTCCATGGCTTCTGTCCATTTAATATCATGGGCGTCAATATTATCTTTGAGCTGTGCCATTGTTGTCGCACCAATAATATTAGAGGTTACAAAGGCACGGGTTTCGACGAATTTCAGGGCAAATTGCGTTGGCGTTATACCTAATTCATGGGCAGTTTTATTACAATCTAGTATGGCTGCATGTGCCGTATCACTATCATATCGACCAAGAAAATTCGGGAACAAAGCTTTGCGTGATCCATCAGGTGTCTTCCCGCCGTCATATTTTCCCGTGAGTAGGCCCATGGCTAAAGGGGAATATGCCAGTAATCCGACCTTTTCTCGAATGGCAATTTCGGCCAAACCATAATCAAAACGTCGGGCCACAAGACTATAGACATTTTGTATAGAGGCGATACGCGGCCGGTTTTGTGTTTGGGAAAGCTCTATATATTTCATTGTGCCCCAACTACTTTCATTGGAAACGCCAATATGACGGATGTTGCCTTTTTCAACATGGCGCGATAGCGCGCCGAGAATATCATCCAGTGGTACCATATCATCGGCGTCATAATCTTTATAGCTGTGATAGCCGAAGGCCGGAATAGCACGGTCGGGCCAATGGAGTTGGTAAAGGTCAATATAATCGGTCTGTAGGCGTCGCAGGGACTTTTCCACGGCTTCGTCGATTTGTGTTGGTGTATGGCGTGTCATAGCATCATTTTCGCGGCACCATGACATGCCGGAACGGCCTGTGACTTTAGTTGCAAGAATGAAATCGTCGCGTTTGGCGCGGGCTTTAATCCATGTTCCGATATAGTGCTCGGTACGGCCTTGGGTTTCGGCTCGGCCAGGGACAGGATACATTTCGGCAACATCGATAAAGTTAATACCGCGTGACAGCGCATAATCGAGTTGCTCATGGGCTTCTGCTTCGGTATTTTGTTCGCCCCATGTCATAGTACCTAGACAAACAGAGGTTACATTCAACTCCGTTTGGCCCAGTTGTCGTAATTCCATAATAATCTACCTTTAATGCCTGTCGGTTTATCTTGGTATTTTGCCCGACATGCCTTATATAGAGTACAACCGCCCGTAAAGAGGGCATTGTTTATTAGGAGCCATTTATGAATGACTTTAACCAAAACTTAGCTAGCGGCGCGCAAACCGATGTCGGTTTACGTGATTTTATGCTAGGAACTTATCGCTATATGGCTATGGCGATGCTTGTGACCGCTGGTGTTGCCTTTTACGGTGGTCAGATGATTCAATCTAACCCGCAATTGATGGGGTTATTACGCAGCCCGTTTATCTTACTAGGCTTTGTCATTGCGATTCCGGTCCTTTTTGGAGCCGTTGGCCGTAAACTGCCATCCATGAGCCTAGGCGGGGTTTTAACTTTCCTTTTTGGCTTTGCCGCCTTCCTTGGCGTATTTATGTCAGCTGTGTCGGCTTTTGTGCCGGGCGTGATTATTGCTAAAATCTTCTTTATGACCGTCGCGATGTTTGGGGCCCTAAGTCTTTTCGGTTATTCGACGGGTCGAAACCTGAGCACATTTGTAAAATATGCCTTCGCTGCGTTTTTAGGCTATGTTGCAATCTCGCTTCTCGGCGCTTTTTTCCCGGCTTTCCGCCCGTCAGGGACGCTTGATATCATTATCAATGTCGTGGCCCTTGGTGCAATCGCAATGATTACGGCTTGGGAGACGCAAATGCTTAAACGCGTTTATTACGGAACGCAGGGTAATGCGATGATGATGAAGAAAATGTCGGCTTATGGTGCGGCGTCTTTATTACTGGCTTTCGTTAATATGTTCCAAATTCTTCTAAGCCTTTTTGGCCGCGAATAAGGTTAAATTAATATCCTGAATTATGAAAAAAGCCCTGCCAAATTGGCAGGGCTTTTTTTTGTTTGTTTAAAAATAGGATAGGATCGGTTTATTCCTATGGAGGAATTGTACCGTTTTTAATAACTGGATCGTGATCAGCTGTTTTGCCTGTTTTTGAATTTTCATAATGCAGAGTATATTTATGATCATCCCATTTACCTTTGCCCTTTCCCTTGAAAATAACAACGGCTTTCTTACCATTACTCTTGCGTCGCCATAATGAAGCGGTTTTTGGCATTGGATCAATGGATAAAGGAATCTCCCGAAACCGCCAAGGTGAGCTTTTATTGATCGTAAAGACAATTTTTACAAAGCCATCTTTGTGAATATGGAAATCAGCTTCGGGGAATCCTTGACGCTGTTGGTCATATTCAACTCGTTCTTTGTTTGATAAGGGCGTTTCAATACCATTTTGATCACAATTAAAAACACGATGTTTGATAAAACCGCCTGTTCCCGACGTATCATTCATCGCCGCGATAGGGTCTTTAATTCTTATTCGATGCACTGCTTTCATGGTGTTATCTCTTTCTCTTTCTCATTGTTTGATTTTGAAGTTAAACGTAAAAATTTGTGTAGAGAGTTTATGGTTTCATTGGTTGGCTCTAAGGCTTCTAATGTTTTTTGAAAATCAGGTTGTAATGCTTGAAGTTTTTGTATGTTGTTTTGTTTTTTATAAATTTCGGTTGCTAATGTTTGCCCTAGCCCTAATCCTTTGAGCCAATATGAGTTATCATTATCATGCTCACTCAATAGTTCGAAAATCTGAATTGACTTTAGAGTTTGTTCCTCTGCGGTTACGAAATCGTGCTTTAAATAGGATAACCGGCCTAGGTCACGATATGCTGTTCCTATCATAAAGTGTGCATCCCAATTTTCATTATCTAATGTGATAGATTTTTGAGCTATGAAAATTTCTTGTTCAAAATAGTGGATAGATTCATCCAAATTATCAAGCCGTGCATAAATTTTTGCAAGCCAACCTAACACGTTAGCATGATCATTGAGAAGGCTTGCGTTCTCAGGTTCATTTTTCGCTAATGTCGTATAAATAGAATTTGAATAAGACATTTCGGCTAGGGCCGTTTCGTATCGCTTCTGCTCATATTCGAAGGCACCAAGATTAGCAGCCGCCGCCGCAAGCTCATTTTGGTTTTTTGTGCTTGTTGGAACAATATCAATTAATTGTTCAGCCAGAGAATGATATTGTTCAAAATAGGTCCGCGTAGTGTCAGTCTTTCCTTGGGCCAAGTTAGCATAACCCTTCCAAAAGGCCGATTGCGCATGGTCAAAAATTGCGCTTGCTTTATCCGAACAAAGGTTGATCTGTGGTGCAGTCGCTAAATATGCATTATCTGCATGGCGAGAAAAGTTATCTATATTGCCCGCTGTCCCGGCAATTTCTGCAGCGAGGTGAGATGCGCGGGCTTTGCGGCCAATAGCATCGCATCCCAGAGTCCGCCTGTCATAGCTTGCATAATAATCAAGCACTTCATCAGCAACGCCACCTAGCACGTCGATACGCCCAACGGGTTCAAGTTTATCTTTTAAATCCCCAATCATAAATTCAATCAGATTCTCAGCCTCTGTTCTACGCTGTGTGGCTTCATTCTTTGCATCAAGGGCAATCCATGTCAGCGATCCCATAACTAACACGATTGCGGCTGCAACTGATGTGATGGCCGTCACGCGGTTGCGTGCGCGTTTAAGGTCGCGCTGAACCAGATTATCAAGGTCAAGACCTGCGAGCCCAGACATGAGTTTTAAAATACCGAGCCGGCGGCCATCACCACTACTGCGCAAGTCAGCAGCGAGAGGTTCTTCGGGTTTGTCGGTCAGCTTTCCATGACGATTGACCTCAAATCGCAGCGCAGGAGGGAGGCACTCTTGTGCAGGATCTTTGGCAAAAGGGTCCCCGTCGATAATAATGGAAAAAACCCGCGCTCTATTATTATGCTGTTTAAAGAATAAAATTTCCTGGTTAACCCATTGGGACTGGGCTGCATCTGGGGAACAAATAATGATAAGGTTTTCAGAATTTGAAAGGGCTTGCTCTATTTTTTCTCCTAGATTTCCAGCCGCGGCGAGGTCTTCCCGATCTCGAAAAACGGGTTTAAAGCTTTTCGGTACAGGACCCACCGCCGTTGGCGTTCCAACTAGCCCTTTTGGAAAGGTAAAATGTTCAAGACGGCGATGTAACCACCGCGCCATGGCTTCATCTTTATGACTATAGCTGATAAAGGCTTTATATTTTAAAATTTTCATTTGCCTTCTCCCCAGACCGACGTGTCTTCAAATCATAAAATTTTGAACGGGTAAAGAGGCGAGGCGGTTCAGTGTTTTACCTTAAACCGCATTTTGTCAAAGACGCGTAAGACCGTTTTAAGGTCATGCCCGCGTTTCATAATGAGGCCTCCGGGCGCTATAACGGCAAATTGTCCCTGTTTATGCCGGAGGGCTGGCGTTTTTTCTATCCGGTATAACGGGTGTTCTGTTGCGCGGCGAAAGATCGAAAATACGGCCTTGTCGTGGAGAAAATCCAGCGCATAGTCTTTCCAGTCTCCATTGGATACCATTTGGCCGTAAACAGCAAGGATTAGAGAAAGTTCTTGCCGGTTAAAAGCAATCTGAGATGGTTTATTTTTCTGCTTAGATAGGGAAATAACTTTGGAGTTCATCGTAAAAGAATAGCGTAATAATGGCGCTGCGCAAGCCAGATAACAATAGGTTAGGGAGAGGAAAAGTAAGTGGCTTTATGCTATATCTACGTTAGCTTGTAGGATTCAAATGTTATGCGCATGTTTTTGGGGCCGGGTTAACAATCCTGTCTAAGCTTTCATAATTTGCCTTAATTGCGCCGCATTTTGGGCTCCTTTCAGACGTGATTAGAGGGGATATTTTTTGAGTCGACGGGAGAGGGAACACGGTTTTCTTACAGCCCCCCAGCCCCCGGGTTTTCACCCTCGTCGACACCATATATTCCCACACCCCGTTCCTTTAAAAGCCGGGGTTTGCGTCCTCTTCCCCAATAGATATGGGCGCAGAAAAACGGCCTCTTGCTACAGCCCAGCAAGAGGTCGTTTTTTGTTGAACAAAAATGTTAAAGAATTAGGGAATATATTTGGCAGCCGTTACTATTTTAACCGTATCGGGATCATGAACTAAAAGGGCATAGGCTTGGCCGGGCTCCGTTTTCAGTCCTGCGGCGTAATCCGTAACATTGTTATTAGCTGGCATACGTATAGGATGGATTTTTGAGACAACATTAGAGACAGTCAATTTGCGTCCGCGGTTTTCCCCTGCTTTGACGGGAACCTCTTGTTTGCCAGGCGTATAGGTTAGAAGAATAACGCCCGCATCTTCAGGTAAACCGCGCGTGGTTATCTGTAATCCGTCCGCACCTTCATTGATAGATACAGATGCATTATTATTATTAGGCAGGGCCATTGTCTCGACATCTTTGCTGCTATAACGGGGGCTATGAGCGCTTCCATTCAGAACAATTTGTGGTGTGTAGACACTACCAAGTTCCAAGCGTTTATTATAATCGCGTTGCCGTGCGGTAAATTCCGGTTTTGCAAATGTATCTTTCCACCCCAAATAATCCCAATAGGTTACACCGTAAGTTAGGACTAATTTATCGGTATCTTCAGATAATGCATTAATGAAGCGATTTGCCGGCGGACAAGAAGAGCAGCCTTGGCTCGTGAATAACTCGACAACATGGTCTGGGGTTATGCTTTTGCTATCTTCGGCGGTGCTGAGGCCAGAATAAGACAAGGCAATCATAACGGCGGCTAAGCGGGGGGATGGAATAAAATGTTTCATGGGCTTCTTATAACCAAGTGTTTTTTCTAAAACCATTAACGAATGCATCACAGCTGTGTGAGGCTAAGTGGAAAATAGGCCATTATAGGAAACCTATATAGGGCTTTAAGGGGTAAGGGGGGTTACATCGACGGTGTTGCTGTGTGTTTCTTTTTTTCTTGATGGTCTAAATCGGGCTGCCCGTCGGCTGAAAGCAGCACCGCAATCCAACGCGTTGTTGGAAATTGAGCCAAGATAATCATGATTATGACTGTGAGCGGAGCGGATAAAAAGGCTCCAACTCCGCCCCATAATGCATTCCATAATGTCAGGGATAGAACGACAACAAGGGCCGATAGATTCATCGAATCGCCCATCATTTTGGGCTGTATAGTATTGCCAATGATAGACTGTGCTCCGAAAAGCAGTGCCGCGAGCAAGCCCACCTTACCCGTCGAATCAAATTGTACCAAAGCAAAAAGGCAAGGCATGGCAACAGCAGCCAATCCACCGACAATCGGGATATAATTTAAAATGAAAATTACTAAAGCCCAGAACAAGGCATTATCAAGGCCAAGGGCGACCATAGCCGCATAGCTGATGATCGTTTGCATAATGGATATAATAGTTTGTACGCCTAGATATTTTTCAATGGATTGACGGATACGTTCCCCAACTTTGGTGGCTTGGGTGCGTTTTTGAATGTCAGGAAACAAATCATCCATCTTTTTTGGAAAGCTGGATTGGGCCGCAAAGAGAAATGCAACATATAGGGCTATGAGAGCAAAGTTTGATAGAACGCCTTGAATGGAGGCGGCAAAACTTGTTAAAAACTTGCGAATATCTAGACCTTCTCCCAATTTAGCCAAGTCAAGATTGGGTTGCCGAATCAATGTCTTAATATTTTCAAAAACAGCATTGATACGGGTTTCATAACGGGGGGCTTCGCGGGCAACATCTGTAGCGGTGTCGGCAATAATTAGAACGATACCGGCAAGACCGGCGACAACACATAATATAGCGAGGGTAAGTGCGAACCAATATGGCAATTTTGGAGATAGACCGTCGATCCAGCGGGCAAAAGCATCAATGATAAGCCATATAAATATGGCCAGAGCAAAAGGGGCCAAAATATCCCGCGTTACATGTAATGAATAGGTCAGGGCGACAAAAGCTAAAAATAAGGCACAGGTACGAACGGTATTGTCCATGGGATCCCCCTTGATTAAGGAATCTTAGCGGGGGCGGTGAGGATTATCAATGGTGTTATTTATGACTTTACCCATTCTGTATTAAACGACTGCCTATGCATATTGCATTCATCTTGAACGGCCTATATCACAATATCAGATTTTAAGGGGTTTCTTAATGAGCAGTATATTTATTGGTAAAGATTCAGATGGCGTCACACAGGAACTTCTTTTAAACCGTGCGAACCGTCATGGCCTTGTTGCCGGAGCTACGGGTACGGGTAAGACAGTGACGTTGCAAATTCTCTCGGAAGGGTTTTCAGCCGCGGGTGTGCCTGTTTTTGCGGCCGATGTGAAAGGCGATCTTTCAGGGATTTCGCAATCGGGCAGCCAAAACCATAAGTTGCATGATAAGCTGATGAGCCGTGCTGAAAAAATTGGCCTTGGTACTTATGATTATATGGCAATGCCAACAATGTTTTGGGATTTATTGGGGAAAGCAGGGCATCCCATTCGGGCCACGATTGCTGAAATGGGGCCTATGCTACTTTCACGATTGATGGGATTGTCTGAGGCGCAAGAAGGTGTGATGAATATCGCTTTTGATATTGCCGATGATAATGACTGGCCATTAGTGGATTTGAAAGATTTAAAATCGACATTGAATTATGTTGGTGAGCAGCGCAAAGAATTATCTTTAGAATATGGTAATATTACAAGCCAATCTGTTGGTGCGATTATACGCAACCTCTTGGTTTTAGAACGCGAGGGTGCAGATCAGTTTTTTGGTGAACCCGCGCTTAAACTTTCTGATCTTATGCGGAGTGATACGGATGGTCGCGGCTTTGTGTCTATTTTGGCGGCTGATGATCTGATTAATACACCGCGGCTTTATTCGACATTTCTTCTATGGTTGATGAGTGAATTATTTGAAGAGCTTCCCGAAGTTGGTGATCCCGATAAGCCCGTTATAGCCTTTTTCTTTGATGAAGCACATTTGTTATTTGATGAAGCGCCTAAAGCTTTGGTCGAAAAAATAACACAGGTAGCAAGGCTTATCCGTTCTAAAGGGGTCTCACTTTGGTTTGTTACGCAAAATCCAGCTGATATTCCCGATGATGTATTAGGCCAAGTGGGCAACCGAATTCAACATGCGCTGCGTGGGTATACTCCCCGCGAGAAAAAGGCGATTAAAGCTAGTGCCGAGGCTTTTCGTCCAAACCCATCTTTTAATACAGAAGATGTTATTTCGGAACTTGGCGTTGGCGAAGCCCTTGTGTCTATGATGGATGCTAAGGGGCGTCCACAAGTGGTAGGGCAAACGCTTATCCGTCCGCCAGCTTCCCGTCTTGGTCCTGCTACGGCTGGTGAACGGAAGTCTGTCATGGCCGATAGCCCTGTGGCCGGGCTTTATGACGAAGCTGTTGACCGTAAATCGGCCCATGAAATATTGGGGGCCAAACGTGAAGCAATGGCGAAAGAGGCTGAAAAGGCGGCTGAGGCAGAAGAAAAATCAAAAGCGAAAAAAGCGGCTACGAAGAAAACAACCTCTCGCCGCTCAACAGGTCGTAAAAAACAATCAGCCCTTCAGCGGGAACTTAAAACTGTTGGCCGGCAAATTTTGCGTTCCGAAGGTCGCCGTCTATTACGCGGTGTTTTGGGCGGATTTATGAGGCGCTAAATCACGCTCAGAATTTTATCGGCAAGACGCGGAATATTGCTAGTATTGGCCCCTGCTATATTCATTCGGCCTGAATTCATAATGTAAATGGCATGGTCATTTCGCAATTGCTCCGCTTGGGCTGCGGTTAGAGGCAGCGTCGAGAACATACCATTTTGATCTTTAATAGCACGAGACATGGCTTCTCCACCTTGAACATTAAGGGCATCCGAAAGCTGCATGCGCAAGGCGCGCATTCTCTCGCGCATTTCAGTTAACTCGCCTATCCACATAGAGCGTAAAGTGTCATCGGACAAAATTCGGACAACAAGTGCGGCTCCATGATCAGGCGGCATAGAGATGAGCTTGCGCTGAATAGCGCCAAATTGACTACGGGTGATTGCGGCGGCATCTGCGGTTTTAGTAATGGCAGCAATAAGGCCTGTGCGCTCACGATAAAGGGCAAAGTTTTTCGAACAACTCGCAGCAATGAGAACCTCGGGGCATGTTTTTACGATTGTTCTCAAACCATAAGTGTCTTCACTCATCCCGCGGCCCAATCCGAAATAGGCGAGATCAATAAAGGGGATTAACTCCCGTTCATTCAAGAACGGTCCAAGCTGGTCCCATTGTTCATTGGATAAATCTGCTCCTGTTGGGTTATGGCAACATCCATGGAGCAAAACAACATCACCCTTTATTGCATGTTGATCCAAATGGCTCAACATATCATCAAAGTCCACCCCCAATGTTTTTCGGTTGTAATAAGGGTAATTATTCATTTTAAGACCGGCATCCGTAATAAGCGGAATATGGTTAGCCCATGTCGGTGTACTGGCCCAAACGGTGATGTTGGGGTTTGCTGCGAGCAGCAGTTCCGCGCCTAATCGCAATCCACCAGATCCGCCTGCAGATTGCGCGGTTGCGATACGGCCTTCGGTGATGGCTGGATTATCTGCACCTAACATCATATCCAGCATCAGGCGGCAAAAATCTTGATTGCCAATGGTCCCGACGTAACTCTTGGTGGTCTCTTCTTCGTTCCACAAGTCTTCGGCTATTTTGACGGCTTTTAAAATGGTTGTTTGGCCGGAATCGTCTTTATAGACGCCGACACCTAAATCAATTTTTTCAGCACGCGGGTCGGCTTTACATTGTTCCATTAATGCCATAATTGCATCATTGGTGCGGGGCTTGAGCTGTTCAAACATGGCTTTCTCATATCATTGCTATCGGCTGATGGCCCTATCTGAAACAGGATTGATTGCATAGTCCAAAAAACAGGTTTTTTGCTTGGCGCGGCGCGCTGCACCCCTTAAGGTCGCGCAAATTTAAAACAACCTAGGAATTGGGGATAATATGGAAACCTTTGCAGCATTGATGGAAGGGCTGAATGGCTTTGTATGGGGGCCGCCTATGATGGTTCTTTTACTCGGTGTTGGTATTTTCTTGACTATTGGTTTGCGGCTCTTGTCCATTATCCGTATTCCTTATGCATTTAAGCAGTTATTCAAGAAACGGTCCGGTGATGCTGCTGAAGGCGATGTGTCGCCTTTTGCTGCCCTGATGACGGCTTTGTCGTCAACAGTAGGAACGGGCAATATTGCCGGTGTAGCTGCCGCTATTGCGATTGGCGGGCCGGGGGCTGTGTTCTGGATGTGGATGACGGCAATCTTTGGGACTGCAACAAAATTTTCCGAAGGGGTTTTGGCTGTACGGTACCGCGAGGTCGATGCTAAGGGGAACCGCGTCGGCGGACCTATGTATTATATTAAAAATGGTTTGGGCCCTAAGTTTTACTGGCTCGCGTCTTTATTCGCTCTTTTCGGTATTATTGGCTCTTTATCCACGGGGAATGCAGTCCAAGCTAATTCTATCACGGATGCCTTGCAGAGTAATTACGGTTTTGATCCTCGTATTGTTGCGGTTGTTCTCTCGGTATTGGTAGCGTTGGTTATTTTCGGCGGCATTAAACGAATCGGTGCGATTGCGTCGGCGCTTGTGCCTTTTATGGCTATTATTTACCTTAGTGCGGGTCTGATTGTTATCGCCTTTAACATCCAAGGCGTGCCAGCGGCTTTTGGCCTTATATTTAAAAGTGCGTTCGGTCTTCAAGAAGCCGGTACCGGTATATCGATTGGCTTAATGTTTTTAGCCATGCAAAAAGGAGTGGCTCGCGGATTGTTTTCAAATGAAGCTGGACAGGGTTCGGCCCCGATTGCTCATGCGGCGGCGCAAAATAATGATCCTGTCAACCAAGGTATTATTGCCATGTTGGGTACAATTATTGATACACTTATTATTTGTACAATCACTGCATTGGTTATTCTGACATCAGGCGTAGTTAGCACGGATTGTCTCGCTAATCCTGCGATTTTGGATATGTTGGCTTCAGGCAGTTCGCCCGCTGGATGCGAGACAGGTGCCCCATTAACGGCAGCAGCTTTTGATGCCACGCTTAAAGGCTTCGGAGATGATATTGTCACCATTTGTTTGGCAATTTTTGCTTTTACAACGATTATCGGCTGGAGTTATTACGGTGAACGCTGTGCAGCATTTTTGTTTCAAGAAAAAGCTATTCCTGTTTTCCGAGTTTTCTGGATAATAGCCGTGTTTGCCAGCGCCTTTGCTCTATCGTTTGAAACAGGCGGAGATAATTTGGTTGTCAATACATTCTGGCTTATCGCTGATAGTTTGACAGGGCTTATGGCCGCGCCAAACTTGATAGCCTTGGTCCTGCTCTCGCCCATTGTCTTTAAATTAGCGAGGGAATATTTCGACAAAGACAAGGTCGCGAATGATGGTCTGATTGATCAAGACGATATGTAACCATGGCTATATCTATAAGACCTTTGAGGCCGGATGATATTCCGGCCTTAATTGATTTAGCATCAGAGACATTTTACGATAGCTTTGGGGATTACCATACGTCAGAAAATTGTGAAATTTTTATCAGACAAGTCCATAATGAAGTAGTTTATACAGCAGCGTTAAATGATCCAAAACAATTGGTTTTATTGGCCGAAGACAGTGCGTTTTTAAAAGCTTATCTTTATGCTAAACCGATGAGCATCAGAGATCAGGCCTGTCCACGCGGAGCGCATGAATTATCTAAAATTTATACACGGAAATCTATGCAAGGACGAGGCATAGGTAAAAAGCTTCTACGGCAATGGGAGGATTGGGCGGCGGCTGCGGGCTATGATGATTTAGTGTTAGGCGTTTGGTCTGAAAATCATGCCGGGCAACGATTTTATCGTCGTCACGGCTATAATAAAATATCGGAATATGAACTGACGGTTGGAACTGTTGTTGATATTGATTACATATTTCATAAAACAATTAGCGTCGTTCAATGATTTGTGATTTGCGGTTATGGGGCCGCTCTCGTTTAGAGATGTTATGATTTGTGTTATTATACCAACGTTAAACTCAGCAGAGAATCTAACGCGTCTCCTGCCGCAATTGGCTGGCGGGGTTGACCGTTTGGTGATCGCTGATGGCGGTTCGGATGACAAGACCATAGACATAGCAATAGCTCATGGTGCGGTTCTGGCGTTGGGTCACCGGGGACGGGGTATGCAATTGGCGCGCGGCGGCGGGCACAGCGGGTCTGGCCAAGCCGATTGGCTATTATTTATACATTGCGACTCGCGCTTGCCGGATAATTGGAGACAGGCTCTACAAGATCATATTAAAGCTTATCCAATGACAGCAGCCTATTTTCGTTACCGCGCTGACACAGATGCCCCTTGGCGACATATTATGAATTTTTGGGTTGCAATGCGCAGTTTTTGGTGGCGCTTGCCTTATGGAGATCAAGGTTTGTTGATTCCCCGCAAAATGTATAATGAGCTAGGCGGGTTTTCTGCTTTTCCGCTTTTCGAAGATGTTGATATGGTTGATCGTATTCGGCGTACTTATGGCCGCTCTATACTGCGCCCGCTGGCGGCTCCTATATATGCGCATGTTGGGGATTATATTCGCGATGGGTGGTTTCGCCGTAGTCGTCGAAATTTTGGACTCTTACGGGCCTATCGTAAAGGCGCAAAACCCGCAGAGCTAGAAACTTTATATAAATGAGTAGCAGTCTATGAAACCTCGGTTGACAATCATGGCTAAAGCACCTGTGCTAGGTCGAGCAAAGACGCGGCTAGCTGCTGATATTGGCAAGGTCCATGCTTTGCGGCTTTATCGCGCGATGATGGCGAAAATTATACGCACTGTTCAAGACCCGCGTTGGGAAACGGTTATGGCGGTGACGCCGCCGCGTGCGGCTGGGTGTGTGCGTGAATGGAATGGTTTGGTGCAAACACCGCAAGTCTCCGGCTCGCTTTCTCCGCGTCTGGCTGATGTGTTTCGATACCGTGGCCCCCAGATCGTTATTGGAACAGACTGTCCTTCGGTTAGGACCAAAGATATTGCCGATGGATTTCAGGCGCTCAAACATAACAGAGCTGTTTTTGGTCCTGCTGATGATGGTGGGTTCTGGTTGATGGGATTAAAGGGTCCTTGCAAACCGGATTTATTTGCCCACGTGCGCTGGTCCCATGAGGAAACCCTATCCGATATGCAAGCTCGGATTAACGGGGATATTGCATGTTTGCGCGTTTTAATTGATGTGGATAATTTTAAGGCTTTGCAGGCGTATCGTCAGATGGATCGCCCTGTTGCTTTTTCGCATCAGCGTTAACGTTTGCTGCTATCATGCCAAGTGTTTTATCGATCAGGCGTATATCGGATCCTTTGCCATGACCGGGTACAATGATTTTTACATCAGCATAGGTGGCCTTCACCCAATTCAGGCTGCTAGGCCAAGCTTTAATATCGGCATCGACTATATTGCCTAGGTTATTGCTGTTAGCCCCCTTTATAGCACACCCTCCGAAAAGAATTTTGTGCTTCGGGATATAGACAATAAGGTTATCTTCGGCATGTCCGGGTCCCGGATAGGCGAGTTCAACGGAGCCGACCTTTGTTCGTGATCCTGGATTTTTTAATGCTGCAACAGAGGTGTTGGGTACAGGAAAGCCAGCCTTGAGTGCTTTAATGGGGGTTAAAGGGTGGGTGAAAACATCAGCGCCTGCGATTTCCATAAGATCAACGCCGGCCAGGCGGTCTGGATGATGATGAGTTATAATCAGTTTTGTGACAGGTTTCCCAATTTCGAGTTTTATTTTTTCGAGTAAGGACTCCGTTGCTTTTTCACCCCAAGCCGTATCTACCATAATGAGTTCATCACCATCTTGAATAATTAGTCCGTTGGATGGAATAGGTTTGCGGCCCGGCACGGTGTAATTTGATGTGTGAACCCAAACGCCCTCGGCAATATTTTGCAAAGCAATAGGATAATTTTTTGACAACTGACTTGGTACGGCTTGATGGGTTGTTTTTTCGCTTGTGCAGGCTGTAAGGAGCATAGCTGTTACAAAGGCTGGGATAAAATATTTCATCGATCTCTCCAGTTAGGACAAAGACGGTTATGCTAAACTAGGCATTATCATAAAAGCCCATGTGCCGTTTTACTTTTGAAAAAGCAAGAGACTACAGCGAGTCGACTTTGGCTTTTAGTGTGAGGAGATCGCGCCAAGCCTCTTTTTTAAGCGCCGGTTGACGGAGTAAAAATGCAGGGTGGTAAAGGGGTAACGCCGGAATATTAAGTCCATTAATTGTAAGTGTTTGCCATTGCCCCCGATTTTTCATAATTCCCGTGACACCAGTCAATGCGCTTAAAGAAATGCCGCCAACAATTACAATGATTTTTGGCGCCATCAGTTCAATATGACGATTTAGGAAAGGGCGGCACAGTGCAATTTCTTCAATTTTGGGATTTCGGTTTTTTGGCGGCCGCCAATTAATCACATTTGTGATATAATAATCAGTCTGGGTTAAACCAACACTCGCTAGCATTCTGTCCAATAATTGTCCGGAACGGCCAACAAAGGGTTGGCCGGCCAAATCTTCCTCACGTCCAGGTGCTTCGCCAATAATCATGATATTCGCTTCAGGGTTTCCGCGTGCAAAAACACATTGATGGGCCCCGTCTGATAGTGCGCCCGCATCAAATTTTTCAAGAGCGCTCTTAAGATCCTCAAGTGTTTTAGCAGTTGCGGCAATGGACTCGGCTATTTGTAAGATATCAGACGGCGGTTTTCCAGATTGCTGTATTGTTTTGTTTTTTGAGGATGAAGTAAATGTGTCTTTTGGCAGAACAGCCTTTGGCAAGACTGGAACATTGGGAATATCCACTCCGGCGGTATCCCACCATGCTAATAGTGATTTTAACGCTTGATCCAAAATTAATTCCTAATTTTAACAGCAATAAATTGGATAATTTCCCTTGCAATATCCACGCCCGTTGCGTGTTCTATACCTTGTAGTCCGGGGGAGGAATTGACTTCTAGAACTATTGGTCCGCGATGTGTTTGTAAAATATCTACTCCCGCAACATCCAAACCCATCACATTGGCTGCCCGCAGGGCAATATCGGTTTCATTATCAGAGAGAGAGATAGCTTCTCCGTGTCCGCCAGCATGAATATTGGCGCGAAAGTCACCCTTGGCTGCAATGCGCCGCATAGCTGCGATTACTTTCCCGCCGACTACGAAACATCGTAAATCTTGCCCATGCGATTCAGCTATATATTCTTGAATAAGAAATGGACGGTGTTTGTTGATATATTTTCCTAGCCGTTTATATGCTTTTTTACGGCGTTTTATCAGGTGAACCGCATTGCCTTGTGTGCCTTTTAAACGCTTAATGACGAAAGGGTAACCACCTATGGCTTTAATGGCCATATCGATATCATCATAATCGGTAAAGGTGACAGTTTTAGGTACAGCTATCCCGCTACTGGCAAGAAGTTGGCCTGCGAGAAATTTATCACGTGATCGCAAGAGCCCCAGCGAAGGGACCGGCGTAAAAATGCCGGCCTGTTCAAAGCTGGTGATCAGGCAAAGCCCAAAACCGCTCAGGGCAGGGCTAATTCGGGGAATAACGGCGTCAGGGCACGGGTCAAGGTTAGCAATATAGGCCGCATTATCCACATCAAGCCTTTGATGCAGCGTTCGCAATGGATAGACATTATACCCCAATTCTCGCCCAGCTTCCATCATTCTGCGGTTAGAGTAATTTGCTGGATTGGCGGTCAATAGCGCAATATTAAACGAAGCAGAGATATCATCCCCCTCTGATGGTTGTCCGAAAGACTGTCGGAACATTAGCTTCAATCAGTGCAATAATACTGCTGGCAATATCTTTTTTTGTTGCGGTTTCAATGCCTTCCAATCCGGGAGAGGAATTGACTTCTAAAATTTTTGGGCCGGTCTCGCTACGCAAAATATCTACCCCTGCCACATTTAATTTGAGGACTTTAGCAGCCTTGATTGCGGTTCTGCGTTCTTCTTTGGTTAGGCGTGTTTTTGAAACACTGCCACCCTGATGTACATTTGACCGAAATTCACCCGGTTGCGCAGTGCGTACCATAGATCCAACGACTTTGCCACCAACAACAAAACACCGTATATCAGAACCATTAGCCTCTTTGATGAAATCTTGGACTAAAAAATGGGCATTGAGACCGCGAAATGCATCCACAAGGGCTGAGGCCGCTTTTTTTGTATCTGCAAGAACAACGCCTTTTCCTTGTGTGGACTCCAATAGTTTTACAACAACGGGAGAACCGCCCGCTAGATCAATAATGCCATTGGTATCGCGTGATGACATGGCAAAGGCTGTTTGGGGCATGTCTACGCGGTGCTGGGCTAAGACTTGATGGGCTAAAAGTTTGTCCCGTGAAGCCCCGATGGCGGCGGCCGTATTGAGACAATATACACCCATACTTTCGAATTGGCGGACTACGGCCATGCCATAAAAGGTCATCCGGCTACCAATACGGGGTATTATCGCATCATATCGGGGCAGGGCTTTTCCATCGTAATGCACTTCAGGGTGATGCGCATTGATAGACATATAACACCGGCTTGTCGTGATACATTCAATGACATGACCTCGCGATTCTGCGGATTCTATCATCCGGCGGTTGGAATAATTATTAGGCTCTTGCGTTAAAATAGCGATTCGCAAAGGGCGGCGCGGGATATTTTTTTTGTGCTGGCGCTTTTTATAAACATCATATCCCAATTGCTCTTGCAGGAATGAAGCTCCGGGGATCACGGATATATCTTCTTTTAAGGCCGAACGTCCCAGTAACATGCGATAGCCCATTGTTTCGCGATTCGTCAGTGAGATTTCGATAGGCCAATTATGTCCGCCTATGTGGATTGGATTGGCGATAACATAGCGAAGCTCTGTTGCGCCATTTGAACTTGTAACATTACGCCGATCAATCACTTTGGCAGAACAGACCACTTCTATGGATGGATTGCCGGGGTCCGGGTGCATAATAAAGCGGACTTGAGGGTTTTTCTCTGTACCAAAGGGTTCTATGGCAATAGCGTGCAAAGCAGAGGTTCGCGCACCCGTGTCAATTTTGGCTTTTAAAGCCGGAAGGGACAGACCGGGCAGTCCAATCCATTCTTCCCAGCCTAAAGAAAGAGTTTCGTTCATATATTACCGCTTTATCCATGCGGCAAAGCGAATGCTTGCCGCGTGTAACAATACCGTCTATTTCCTAGGAAAGTTTCGAATAGAAAGCGAGTCAAACTGATGAGTGATAATGGAATAAATACGCCAGAGCGCGAATCCATGGACTATGATGTCGTTATTGTTGGTGCAGGGCCTGCCGGTTTATCGGCTGCAATCCGGCTTAAACAATTGGGCGGAGATGATATTTCCGTCGTGGTTTTAGAAAAAGGCTCGGAAGTGGGCGCCCATATTCTATCTGGTGCAGTGCTTGATCCAGCAGGGTTAACGCGGCTTATGCCAGATTGGAAAGAAAAAGGCGGGCCAGTGAAAACAGCCGTTACGTCTGATAAATTATTATTGCTGGGCGCAGAAGGGTCTGTGCGGGTCCCCAATTTTATCATGCCACCCTTGATGAATAACCATGGTAATTACATTGTGTCGATGGGGAATGTGTGCCGCTGGATGGCTGAACAGGCAGAAAGCTTAGGCGTTGAAGTTTTCCCGGGTATGTCCTGTTCGGAATTGGTTTACGGCGATAAGGGCGAAGTAAAAGGTGTGGTCGCCGGTGAATTTGGGATATCCAAAGATGGTTCTAAAGGCGATGGATATGAGCCTGGTATGGAATTACATGGTAAATATGTGCTGTTATCTGAGGGGGCTCGCGGCTCGTTGTCAAAAATGGTAATTGCTAAATATGCGCTGGACGCAGGTAAAGAGCCGCAAAAATTTGGTTTAGGCATGAAAGAAATTTGGGATGTTAAACCCGAAAATCATAATGAAGGAGCTGTAGTCCATACGGCGGGTTGGCCTTTGGGGTGGAAGAACGGCGGCGGATCATTTTTATATCACGCTGAGAATAATCAGATATTTCTCGGGTATATCGTTGATCTAAATTATAAAAATCCACATCTTTATCCCTATGCAGAATTTCAACGATGGAAACACCATCCTGATATTGCTGCTGTTTTGGAGGGCGGTAAACGGGTTGCCTATGGTGCACGTGTTGTTACGAAAGGGGGCATGCAGTCTGTCCCGAAAACATGTTTCCCCGGCGGTGCATTACTTGGCTGTTCGGCGGGTCTTGTAAATTTGCCGCGAATCAAGGGCAATCATAATGCCATGCATTCAGGTATTGAAGCGGCTGAAGCGACTTATGCAGCTATAAAACAGGGGCGTTCAGGCGATGAATTAACGGCCTATGATGATACTTTACGTAGCGGTCCTGTAGGTAAAGACCTGCGCCCGGTACGTAATGTTGCACCGCTTAATGCGCGATTTGGCCCGCTTTTAGGCGGTATGGGGTTAGGCGGAATGGATATGTGGTTCGCGACCTTGATGAAGATAAATATCGTTGGTGCGGTGATGAATATCGGTAAAGCTTTTTCCAAAGACCGAACAGCGACGTTGACGCATAAAAAGGATGATGCGCAGGCTACTGGCGAAGCTAGCCAGTACACTGTTATTGAATATCCCAAACCTGATAATGTGCTGTCTTTTGACCGGTTAACCAATGTATCTTTTTCTGCGACCAATCATAGTGAAGAACAACCTAGCCATCTTAAATTGATAGACCCTGCGATACCTCTTGACGTGAATTTACCAAAATTTGATGAGCCGGCACAGCGGTATTGTCCGGCGGGTGTTTATGAGGTGTTACGCGATGATGACGGGACCAATCCCCGGTTTCAGATTAATGCGCAAAATTGTGTCCATTGTAAAACCTGTGATATTAAAGATCCGAGTAAAAATATTGTGTGGACTGTACCTGAAGGTGGTGGTGGCCCGAATTATCCGAATATGTAATATGAATAGTTCAACGGTTATAATTATAGCTCCGAAACAAAAAGGTTATTGCTGATGTTACGTATCACAGCGTCTATTTCTATAATAGCGGCTTTGCTTTTTGCATCTGCCGCGACAGCTTCCGAAAGCCCGACGGATTCGAAATTGTTAGGTGAGTTTTTGGCTGGGTCCTATGCGAATTATGTCGAAGATGCCTCCGCGCGTGCTGATTATTACACGCGGGCTTATGATCGTTTACCAGAAAATGTCACATTGGGTCGCAGGGCGCTAACATCCGCTATTACAGCGGGTGATTATCGGCATGCTTTTGCTCTGGCTAAAACGATCTCCAGGCAAAAGGCCGATGAACCTTTATCGCGGGCTATATTGGGGGCGAAAGCCTTTAAGGAAGGCCGCTATAAAAAAGCGGCGAGATATCTGGATGAACCTACAGATGATCTGACGATTGCAATTTTGATGAAGTTGATTGGGGGGTGGAACGCTTATGCAAGCAACGATGAAAAAGCGGCTGATGAGGCCTTTGATAGCGTTGGCGGAGGGCAATATTTTCAAATTATTGGTAATTTGCAACAAGCAAAAATTGCAGCTCTCAAAGGTGATAAAGAAACGGCTGATACGCTGTTTGTCCAAATGGAAGAAGATGGGTATTCAGTTGTCGAAACAGCTATGTCCCGGGCACGTTATCGGGTTGCCAGCGGACAAAAGGATGAGGCCCTTGAAGAATTAAGGGCTTTGTCAGCCAAATCCAATACCTTTCGGAGTGGCCCTATTCGCTCAGCAATCGATACCTTGGCAACTGGGGGAACAATAAAAACTAAATTGTCAGTGCAAGAAAATGCATCGCGCATGTTGACAGACCCTGCCTTAGCTTTTTTTGCGCAACGCCGTGCAGCAGATGTCGCCGAAGTTTTTTTAAGGATTGCTTTATTTCTTGATAATGAAAATGATAAAGCGTCTATTTGGTTGGGTTCATTATTGGAAGATAATGAGCGCGAAGACGCTGCTGCACAGTTGTATGATAATATAGACGATAATTCACCTTACGTTGTAACAGCTCGATTGGCTAAAGCTAATATTTATTTTGATCGCGAAGATGATGAAAAAGGAATAGCAATTCTTGAAGAGGTCAATGCTAAACATCCATCAATCATCACTCGAGATGCGTTGGGGCGAGCGCGGTTGTTTCGAGAAAATTACGCCGATGCTTTACCGATTTACAATGCAATCGTAGAGGCTATGAGCGAGGATGAGTTGAAAGAAAATATTCAACCGCTTTACTTTCGGGCTATTTGTTATGAACGTGAAAAACAATGGGAAAAAGCTGTTGTTGATTTTCAAAAGGTTTTGGAACTTGACCCTGAAAATTCCGACGCTCTGAATTACCTTGGTTATACATGGGTTGATCGCGGCGAAAATCTTACGGAAGCGTTTGAGATGATTCGGAAAGCCGTTGAGTTGCAACCACAAAGCGGGGCTATAGTTGATAGTCTTGGATGGGCGCATTATAAGCTCGGGCAATATTCCCAAGCGCGTATTAAACTAGAAAATGCGGTTGTTCTGTCACCATCAAGTGCGACAATCGTTGATCATTTAGGCGATGTTTATTGGCGTCTGGGCCGCTTTCGCGAAGCGGGTTATCAATGGGAACGGGCATTAGAATTTGATCCAACAGAGGAAGAGGTGGCTCAAATTAAACTCAAACTTACGGGTGATTTCGATGCGGCGCAAAGACTCAAGGATTCTGCGAAATAGTGACTATGTGGGCGCGCACAACAGTACAACAAAAGCAGCAAATGGCGCGGGCCAAGATTAATTTAACACTGCATGTTGGCCGGGCTATTGCCGATAGTTCAGATGCGTTTTATCGATATCATCCACTTGATAGCCTCATTGTCTTTGCAGATGTTGGCGATGAATTGTCCTGCACCTTGGCCAAGACCGAAGGACTAAGCTGCGAAGGTCCGTTCGGGGGTAACCTACACGCTGATCCTAGCAATCTTATTTTGCGTGCCTATCATGCGGTTGCACGCCGTGCCGATATCCCAAAATTGCATTTTACACTTATAAAAAACTTACCAGTAGCATCGGGTATTGGCGGCGGTAGCGCGGATGCGGCAGCTACTCTGCGCTTGCTTCGCTCCTATGCTGAACTACCGGATGATATTTGGACCGATATTGCGCTCAGCCTAGGGGCTGATGTGCCTGTGTGTTTTTTAAGCCAGACTGCGCGTATGACGGGGATTGGTGAAACTGTTGAGCCATTACCTAACTGCGGCCATTTACAAGCCGTTCTAGTTAATCCCGGTGTTGCCGTTTCAACGCGCGATATATTTAAATCGTTTGATAATGGTGTTCCCGCTGAAATGCCGCGCCCACAAAATTTAAAAGGTGATTTATTGGCGATTGCTTTGGCTGGAGATAATGATTTGCTAGAGGCAGCAAGCGCGCAGCAACCAGTCATAAAAGATATATTACGGAGTTTAGCATCACAACCCGGGTGTCAGTTAGCCCGTATGTCTGGGTCAGGTGCGACCTGTTTTGGTATTTTTGAGAGCCAAAAAGCTGCGCAAATAGCTTATAAAACTATTTCGCAATCAATGCCGCAATGGTGGTGCGCTGCAACGGTTCTTGGGGACATAATATAATGCTGACTGCATTTTTACCCTTTTTTCATATTGGCATTTTTGCGTTTTTGATCTCAGTGGCATTTAGTGGGTATATGGTTTCTGCTGGCCTTGGTGATGTACCAGTCTCGCGATCTAATCATGAGGTCATAACGCCTACGGCTGGCGGTATTGGCCTGTTAGCGGGCCTCGGTACGGCTTTATTAATCATGCAGATTTTTTATGCTGACATTGCCGTTTTTGGTGAACTTTTCCCGATTGCTGTGTTGGCGGGATGCGTTGCCCTTATCGGTTTAACGGATGATATGTTGACATGGCCCGCGCCCCTCAAAGTTTTTACTTTAGCCGTTGTATCTGGCGTGGCGGCCTATTTAATTGGCCCGATAACGGCTTTACCCTTCTCTGTAATAACCCTTTCCCTCCCTTTGCCAATAGCCATAGCTGGCACAGCACTTTGGATATTTGTCGTTATGAACGGAGTTAATTTCATGGACGGAGCCAATGGGTTTATGCCAGGAGTGATAGGTCTTTCGGGATTAATTTTATGCGGCCTGTGTGTCATTTATGGCGCCAGCGGCGGTGCGATATTATCGATTGCGCTTTGCAGCGGATTATTTGGGTTGCTTCCGTATAATTTTAAAACAAAAGCTGATATTTTTTCGGGCGATGTTGGTGCGTTATTGGCAGGTTTCTTATTTGCAACCGCAAGTCTTAAACTAGCGCATGCCCAGCCTAATTTTTCACTTCTCTATATTGGCCCAGTACTATTGTTGCCATTTTTGACGGATGTTTTTCTGACAATGTTGCGGCGGGCCAAAAATCGTGAAAATTTACTGGGCGCGCATCGAAGTCATCTTTACCAGCGTATGATTAGTCAAGGTGTTAGTCATACGAGTGTGAGTTGGCTCTATATGGGATGTGTGTTGTTCTGTACCTGGCTTGTGACGATGGGATTGCGAACAGGTTTAATAACATCGTTATTTTATTTGCTAAGCTGCGCCGCTATAACCAGCAGTGTTTATTTGGTTGTGCATAGAAAGCTAAGCGCAGACACTTAGTTGATACGATTAACTACGAAATCAGCAAGATTGCGCATGGTGCTGCGAAACGGACTATCAGGAAAGATTGATAAAGCTTGGCGTGCGTCGGCGGAATAACGCCGAGCTTGATCCAATGTTGATTCTAATGTGCCTGCCCTGCGTAAATAAGATACGGCTTGGGTTAGATCATCATCATTCTGATCATGATCTACAATCACGCGATGCCAAAAGGCTTTCTCAAGACTATCGGCTTGCTGGAATGCGCGGATAACGGGCAGGGTGACTTTCCCTTCGCGAAAGTCATCTCCGATGGATTTACCCAGAGCGCTTTCAATGCCGCCATAATCTAGTGCATCATCAACGAGTTGAAAAGCTAGGCCAAGTTTGAGACCATAATCACGCAGAGCAGCACGTTCGGCCGTTGGCCGTTGGGCTATAACAGGCGCGACTTCTGTAGCAGCGGCAAAAAGAGCTGCTGTTTTGGCCCGAATAACATCCATGTAATCGGCTTCGGACATATTAATTTGGCGTAGCGCAGCCAGTTGCTTGACTTCGCCTTCGGCTATAACGCTAGAGGCTTTGGATAAAATACCCAATGCTTCCATCGATCCGGTCTCAACCATAAGATTAAAAGCGCGCGCAAAGAGAAAGTCTCCGACAAGGATAGAGGAGGCATTTCCCCAAATGAGATTGGCAGGACGTTTGCCGCGCCGCAGCGCGCTTTCATCAACGACATCATCATGCAGCAGCGTCGCGGAATGGATGAATTCAACAGCGGCTGCGAGTTTGTGATGATGAATTCCGTGATAATCGCAAAGCGCTGCCGATGCGACAGTAAGCAGCGGGCGAAGCCGTTTGCCGCCAGCCCCAACTAAATGCGCCGCCAAATCGGGTATTATTCCCACGGGACTTTGCATCCGGTCTGTAATCAACGCATCAACCGCCGCCATATCGTCATGGCACAGCGTCCACAAGTGTTCGGCAGGAGATGGGGGTTGTTTGGGATGAAATTTAATCGGTTCGGCCACCTGATACCTCTTTTCATTTGGATGATAGGTTAGGCGTCTATAAAGACGAGAGCAAGAGCCGCGCTGTCGCAGGAGATATAAATGACGCCCGTACTAAAAACCGTAAACCCCGCGACCTTGAATTTCGCACAAGCGATCTTAAAGGAAGCAGGCATTGAGCATTTTGTTATGGACGTTAATGCCTCTGTCATTGATGGTTCTATCGGGGCTGTACCGCGCCGGCTTATGGTAATTGATGAGGATAAAGAAGCGGCATTGAGTGCGTTAGAAGCGGCAGGCATGGGGGATGAGGCATTTCGCGGTTAACCGGCGTTCATGGATGCAGCTTAGGTAAAATCCTCTCTTGAAATCCGTTTGTTTCCTTATAGGTTGCGGCCAAATTGCATAGGGCCAGATTCATGGCGAAGACTGATACACAACCGCTTTCCTTTCAGGGTCTTATCCTGACCTTGCAACATTATTGGGCCGCGCAAGGCTGTGTGATATTGCAACCCTTTGATACAGAGGTCGGTGCGGGGACTTTGCATCCGGCTACTGTTTTGCGTTCACTTGGACCAAAGCCTTGGAATGTTGCCTATGTGCAGCCCTCACGTCGCCCCGCCGATGGTCGCTATGGCGAAAACCCGAACCGGCTGCAACATTATTATCAGTTTCAAGTGATCATGAAACCTAATCCCGCCAATTATCAAGAGCTGTATTTGGGTAGTCTTGAGGCCATTGGCATTGATATGGACCTCCATGATATCCGGTTTGTCGAAGACGATTGGGAAAATCCTACTGTTGGTGCTTGGGGTCTGGGGTGGGAAGTTTGGTGCGATGGCATGGAAGTATCCCAATATACCTATTTTCAGCAAGTCGGTGGTCTTGATCTTGACCTTGTCTCGGGCGAGCTGACTTATGGCCTAGAGCGCCTCGCCATGTATGTGCAGGGCGTCGATAATGTCTATGACCTTGTCTTTACTGAAGCCAATGAAGCTAACGGAACGCCCGAAGTGCTTTACGGTGATGTCTTCCATCAAAACGAAGTCCAACAATCGACTTACAATTTCGAACAGGCCGATACGGATAAGATTTTGGAGCGCTTTAAAATGGCTGAAGCTGAATGCCAGCATTTATTAGATCTGGATAACCCGCTCCCGCTCCCTGCTTATGAGCATGCTCTTAAGGCTAGTCATCTCTTTAACGTGCTTGATGCGCGCGGTGTTGTCTCTCCAACGCAACGCCAAGAATATATCAAACGTGTGCGTGACCTTGCTAAGGGTTGCGCTGATAAGCATTTGCAGGTTGAAAAGAGCATGGCCCATCAGCCATGGAGAGTGTAATGGCTGAGCTTTTGTTTGAAGTTTTTTGCGAAGAAATACCGGCGCGCATGCAGCAAAGGGCAGGCGCTGATTTATCCAAAGCGCTTGTCGATGGGCTGACCAAAGCGGGTCTCACAGTTGAGGGGGAGCATTGCTATACAGGGCCGCGGCGGTTGGTGTTTATGGCCGATGTTCCGCTACGCTCGCCCGATATCTCCGAAGAGCGTAAAGGCCCGCGTGTTGGCTCGCCAGAGCCGGCTTTGGCGGGCTTTATGCGCGGGGCTGGACTGTCTGATATTTCAGAAGCAAAAATCCGTACAGATCCGAAAAAAGGCGAGTTTTATGTCGCCGTGATAGAAAAACCGGGCGTTGATAGCGCAGTGATTATACAAGAGCTTATTCCGGCCATTATGAATAATTTTCCATGGCCTAAATCAATGAAATCGGGCCGCTCGACCTTTCGATGGGTGCGGCCTTTGCAATCCATGATCTGTTTGTTGGATGGCAAAGTCGTCGATTTTGAAGCGGGCGGGATACGAACGGGCAATTCCACCGAAGGGCACCGTCGTCACGGTAAAGGTCCGTTTGCGGTCAAAAACTTTACCGATTATCGCCATATATTAGAAGACCAAGGCCATGTCATGATTTGCACATGCGAGCGCAAAGATAAAATTCTGAGCGAAGCCCACGCAGCCTGCAGTGCCAAGGGGTTAGAGCTTGTTGAAGACGAAGGCCTTCTGAATGAAGTAGCGGGTCTTGCCGAATGGCCTGTCGTGATTTTGGGCGATATGGACCCGTCTTTCCTAGAGCTCCCGGGCGAAGTTATTCGCCTTTCTATGCGCACACATCAAAAATATTTTGCTGTGCGTGACCCAAAGACTGGAAAGCTTGCGCCGCATTTTATTGTTGTGGCAAACCAAGTTGCGCCGGACGGGGGCAAAGAGATCGCAAAAGGTAATAGTAAGGTTTTATCGGCCCGCCTTGCCGATGCGCAATTTTTCCAGTCAGAAGATGCTAAGAGAAACCTTATCGATTATTATGATAAGCTTGATACGGTGGTTTTTCATAAAAAACTTGGATCGATCCAAGATAAAGCGAAACGGGTTGCGGCCCTTGCCCGCGAACTTGCCCCACAAGTTGGAACCAATCTTGATAAAGCCGAGCAAGCCGCAAAGCTAGCCAAATGTGATCTGGTCACGCAAACTGTGGTCGAATTTACTTCGCTGCAAGGCCAGATTGGTAGTTTGATGTACAGACGCGAGGGCGGAGACGCCGATATAGCCGCCGCGATTGAAGATCATTATAAACCACAGGGACCTAGCGATGCCGTTCCCACCAATCCCGTCGCAGTGGCTGTAGCACTAGCGGATAAACTTGATACGCTTTTCCAATTTTGGCGTATTGATGAGAAACCAACAGGGAGTAAAGATCCATTTGCATTAAGGCGGGCTGCTCTTGGGGTCATTCGCTTGATATTAGAAAATAATATCCGAATTAATGACATAGTAAATCGGGCCCAAATGTGGATTTTGCAATCCGAGCCATCTTTAGGAGCGGCAGTTGCGGACGAAAAGGCGGGTAATTTGATCGCCTTCATTCACGATCGCCTGAAAGTTTACCTCCGTGACAAAGGCCTTCGTCATGACATTATCGATGCGGTTTTCGTGCTTGGGGAAGATGATCTTGTTGCTATGGTTAACCGCGTCACGGCCTTGCAATCCTTCCTTGATACAGCGGAGGGTAAAAATCTTCTTGCAGGTTATAAGCGCGCGACGAATATATTAAAAGCCGAGGCGAAAAAGGGGGATTTGCCTTCAGGCGCGATTGGCACATTGTCGCAGACAGAGGCGCGCGATTTAGAAGCCAGTCTTTCGAAAGCGAAAGTCGCTATTGACGCCGCATTGGCAGGAGAGGCCTATTCTACGGCAATGACAGCGCTGTCGGAATTACGCGACCCGATTGATATGTTTTTTGAAAACGTCAGGGTCGTGACTGATGATGCCGATATGCGTGCAAACAACCTTAGACTTTTAAGTCTGATACGTGATACGGCGCATCAAATCGCTGATTTTGACGTGATTAACGGTTAATAGATTAACGGCTAATATAAGAAGGGCTATCGTCCAATGACACAATGGGTTTACGCATTTGGTGGGGGCAATGCGCAGGGCGATACCTCCATGAAAAATCTTCTGGGCGGTAAGGGTGCTAATCTTGCCGAAATGGCCAGCCTTGGGCTACCGGTACCGCCGGGTTTTACCATGACTACGGAGGTTTGCACAGCTTATTATGATAATGGCGAAACCTATCCAGAGGGTCTAAATTTACAGCTTGAAGAAGGCTTGTCTCATATTGAAAAATTGACAGGCAAAATATTTGGCGATGCCGCTAATCCGTTATTGGTATCAGTACGCTCTGGTGCGCGGGCCTCAATGCCCGGGATGATGGATACGGTTTTAAATTTGGGCCTTAATGATGAAACTGTTGAAGGTCTGGCGAAGCTCTCTGGTGATCGCCGGTTTGCCCTTGATAGTTATCGCCGGTTTATCACCATGTATTCTGATGTGGTTATGGGGGTGCATCACCATAAATTCGAAGATATTCTGGATCGTCATAAAGATGATCGAGGCTATATGCTGGATACGGAAATGAGCGCTAATGATTGGGCCTCTGTCATTGGTGATTATAAAAAAGCTGTACAACATGCGTTAGGCCGTGATTTTCCTCAAGACCCGCGTGAGCAATTACAAGGTGCTATTGATGCGGTGTTTGGGTCTTGGATGAATGAACGGGCGATTGTGTATCGCCGCCTTAATGATATTCCGGCAGCATGGGGCACAGCGGTCAATGTGCAGGCTATGGTTTTTGGCAATATGGGCGAGACATCGGCTACGGGCGTAGCCTTTACGCGCGATCCGTCTACGGGCGAAGATGCTTATTACGGCGAATTTCTTATCAATGCCCAAGGCGAGGATGTGGTCGCCGGTATTCGTACACCACAAACACTGACGAAAAAAGCACGGATTGCTATGGGTGAAGATGCTCCGTCAATGGAAGAGGCGATGCCGGATGTTTACGGACAATTGGCAGGAACCTTTGAAACGCTTGAATCGCATTACCGTGATATGCAGGACATTGAATTTACCGTCGAGCGGGGTATGCTCTGGATGTTGCAAACCCGAACGGGAAAACGCACTGCACGGGCAGCACTAAAAATTGCTGTTGATATGGCCGAAGCCGGGCAGATAAGCCGCCAAGAGGCCTTGATGCGGATCGAACCGCTTTCGCTCGATCAATTATTACACCCAACCTTAAGTCCCGATGCGCCGCGCGATGTTATTGCGATGGGCCTTCCGGCATCACCCGGCGCAGCTATTGGCGAAGTGGTTTTTAGTTCAGATGAAGCGGAAGAACTTAAAAAAGCAGGCCGTAAGGTGATTTTAGTTCGCGTGGAAACCAGTCCAGAGGATATTCACGGTATGCATGCCGCTGAGGCCATTGTGACAGCACGGGGTGGAATGACGTCTCACGCTGCTGTTGTTGCACGCGGTATGGGAACGCCGTGCGTATCCGGGGCGGGTGAAATCCGGATAGATTATGAGGCGCAGCAATTTTCTGTTTTGGGCCGTATTATTAAAAAGGGTGAGATCGTTACAGTTGACGGGGCGACGGGGCAGATATTTTTAGGAGCTGTGGATATGGTGCAACCGGAATTATCTGGTGATTTTGCTACTGTTATGACATGGGCTGACGAGTTTCGAACGCTCGGTATTCGCACCAATGCAGAAACGCCTATGGATGTTCAAACGGCCAAGGATTTTGGAGCCGAAGGGATTGGGCTTTGCCGCACTGAACATATGTTTTTCGAAGCCCAACGTCTTGCACATTTCCGCGAAATGATTTTGGCGACAGATAAGGCTGGGCGTGAAGAGGCTTTGGCTAAGATATTACCGGTGCAGCGCGATGATTTCGCAGCGATTTTCCGTATTATGGGAGCCTTGCCTTGCACTATACGGTTGCTCGATCCACCGCTCCATGAATTTTTACCTCACACCGAAGCAGATATTCAAACTGTTGCCGATACTTTAGGACTTCCCACTAAGGAATTAATGGCGCGGGCGCGCGAGTTGGCTGAAAGTAACCCAATGCTAGGGCATCGTGGATGCCGTCTGGGGATTTCCTATCCTGAAATTTATGAGATGCAGGCGCGGGCCATTTTTGAAGCTGCATTGGCGGTTGAAACAGAAACGGGGGTTAAGCCGACCGCTGAAATTATGATACCGCTTGTATCATCTGCCAAAGAATTAGAGCTTCTAAAGGCGGTAATAGAAAATGTTGCCGCTACTGTTGGCGTTCCGGATTACTCTATTGGTACAATGGTTGAGTTGCCACGAGCAGCATTGCGCGCAGGTGATATTGCCGAACATGCTGCTTTTTTTAGTTTTGGAACTAATGATCTAACCCAAACCACATTTGGTCTCTCGCGCGATGATGCGGGTAAGTTTTTGCCGGATTATGTGCGGGCTGGCATCATGGAAAAAGACCCTTTTGTGACGCTTGATCAAGATGGAGTTGGAGACCTGATTGCTATTGCAGCTGAACGAGGGAAAGCCGTGAAACCTGATATTAAGCTCGGTATTTGCGGCGAACATGGCGGTGATCCAGCCTCTATTCAGTTCTGTCATAATACAGGCTTGGACTATGTTTCCTGTTCGCCTTATCGCGTGCCCATTGCCAGATTAGCAGCCGCTCAAGCTGCGATTGATAAGGCGTAGGCCGTTATTGCGCGGTTAAAAGGCTCTTATTCTATGAATGAGTTTAATTGTGAAATTAGGATGGTATTTCTAATTTTATCCCTTATATGCAGCGTTGAAATGGATATTAAGGATATAATTATCCTTTAGGTTGTATTTTAATGCCTAAATTAAGCCCTAATTAACCATAAGGCTTATCATATGTGATGATTATGTAACGCTTCTTACTGATTCTTAGATGAAGCTTACATATTGAGAAACAAAGCTTGTGAGAATCAAGTTAGGGCTGTAGGGAGCGCCGCTATGACAAATATGCGCACAATTTTCGCGGGATGGACACTTGCTTTTGTGGCAGTTGGTTTTGCTGCCTCTGCGTTTCCGGCAATTGCACAAAAGGCTGCGGACCGCCGCGAGGCTGTGCAATGGCAAAGCCGGGCACAAAACTTCAAAGCCATTGATACGGGTGATGTAGCAATTTCAGATTTAGCAACACGTTTAACAGAGCAACATATTTCTGTTCAGAACCCGTTACTGCGTGACGCGATGCTTATTTCAGACATTATGAATGACACGAACGCGCTTAAGCAACGCGCAACATTTGAAGCTCAGGAAAAACGATGCTTGTCCGAAGCTGTTTATTATGAAGCCCGATCTGAGACTTTATCGGGTCAAAAAGCTGTGGCCGAAGTTGTTTTGAACCGTGTTAATAGTAAACATTTCCCATCGACAATTTGCGCAGTTGTTTATCAGGGCGCGGAACGAACAACGGGATGCCAGTTTAGTTTTACATGTGATGGGTCAACCTTGATTGAACCGCGCGGGAGAGCATGGATTCAGTCCCAAGATATTGCAGCATTGGTTATAACCAAGGGTGTGCACCCTATTACGCGCCGTGCAACACATTATCATACGCATGAGGTGAACCCGGTGTGGTCAGGAAATTTGAAAATGACGGCGCGGGTTGGATCACATGTGTTTTACCGATTTGCGCCGCGTAAACGTAAGATTACGGCGCCAGAATTGCGCGTAGCGCCGCCATCGTAAATTACACTTTTCCTCTTTAAATATATGAATGTTTCAGGCAGCTTGCTTCTGTATTTGGAGGTTATATGCGTTCTGTTTTTAATCTATCGCTCATGGCTATTTTTGGAGCTTTCTGTCTAGGTATCTCTGCGGTAGCTCCTGTTTATGCTAAAGAGCCAGCCAGTGCGGGCGCGCGCGCTTTATTGAGTTTCGATAGCCGCTTTCATCCTGTTATTGCGAGTAAAGGCATGGTGTCGGCACAAGACCGTATTGGCGCGCAGGTTGGCCGTGATATTCTTGCGCGCGGCGGCAATGCTGTGGACGCGGCTGTTGCGACAGGTTTTGCATTGGCTGTGTCCCATCCACAAGCCGGAAATTTAGGCGGCGGCGGTTTTATGGTCATAGCATTATCGGGGCAGAAACAAGGTATTGAGGATAGAATTATTACCTTAGATTTTCGCGAAATGGCGCCTGCTGCTGCGTCTCGGGATATGTATATAGGCCCAGATGGTGACGTTGATAGCCAAAAATCACAATATAGCCATGCCGCCGCCGGTGTTCCGGGGACAGTTATGGGGTTGCTTGATGCGTTGGATGCTTACGGAACTATGTCACGCCGCGAAGTGATAGGGCCTGCTATTCGGCTGGCGTCGCGCGGGGTTCCGGTTTCCTATGGTTTGGCACAAAGCCTTGAAAACCATCGCGAACAACTCTTGCGTGATTCTTCATCTATTGAATATTTTCTAGATGGAGGCCGTGGGTTGAAAGTGGGAGACAATTGGATTCAACCAGATTTAGCCAAAACGTTGCGCCGGATCATGAAACAGGGAACGGAAGGGTTTTATAGCGGCGATATAGCTGATTTAATTATTGCAGAAATGCGGGACGGTAATGGCGTTATTACGCATAATGATTTAAAAAATTATCGTACGGTGACACGCGATGCTGTATCCGGTTACTATAGAGGCTATGAGATTTTTGCTATGCCGCCGCCTTCATCTGGCGGTGTTCATATATTGCAAATGCTCAATATTTTGTCAGGCTATGATCTTCAAGCCGATGGACATAATAGCGCAGCTTACCTTCATAAACTCATTGAATCGATGCGCCGGGCTTATGCTGACCGCTCAAAATATCTGGGTGATCCTGACTTTTTTGATGTCCCTGTTGCTGCGCTTATTGCGCAAGATTATGGCGACGCGCTCCGCGAGGATATTGATTTGGAAAAAGCAGCTTTGTCTGCAGATATATTGCCGGGCGCGGCGTTGAAGGACGAAGGGCCATCGACAACGCATTATTCTGTTATTGATAAGGATGGGAATGCTGTTGCTGTAACCTATACATTAAATTTTTCTTACGGCAGCGGCTTATCTGTTGATGGAGGTGGGTTTCTGTTGAATAATGAAATGGATGATTTTTCAGCCAAGCCCGGTACGCCTAATGGTTATGGTTTAATAGGCGGCGTAGCCAATAAGATTGAAGCCCGTAAACGCCCTTTATCGTCTATGACACCGTTAATTGTTAAAAAAGACGGGCATGTTGTTTTGGCTACGGGGAGCCCGGGCGGCAGCACAATCATTACATCAGTTCTGCAAATGGTTTTAAATGTAACCGAGTGGAATATGAATTTGGCTCAGGCAACCAATATGCCGCGTATTCATCACCAATGGCTGCCTGATACTGTGGTGATAGAGCCGGGTATTTCTCATGATACTTTGATAAAGCTTAGAGATATGGGGCACCGGTTTCCGGCTAATGGCAAGGGCGGTATTGCCCGCACAACATTGGGTCGTGTGAACTCTGTCGGGATGCAGGATGGTGTAAGTCATGGAGCTGCGGACCCGCGTGGGCCTAAATCAGCCGCTATAGGGGTTGAATAACGCTTTATGCGCCTTCTGTGTTAGCTGTGGGTCGGCGGCGTTTATTCACTCTACGGCGGGAGCGACGCTCTTCAAGCTTAATACGTAAAGGCGGCATACGACCTTCAAGCTCTGCCAATATCGCCATGCGTTCTTCAGGTGTTTTCAGGGTCCAATAGGCAATTTCATCTTGGGTACGGCCACAGCCAAAACAATGCCCGCTTTCCTTATCCATTGAACAGACCAATTGGCAGGGACTATCTATTGGTTCTAAATCTTCAAGAGTATCAGACATAACGGTCCTTTGTACAATTATCGATTCTATATAGACAGTATCGCAGGAGTTTCTACAGAAAACAATCTCATAGCTATGTGGGTATAAAGCCGGTATAAGACACATATGGATCAACCCTCCTCCAAAACACTTATTCTAGCTTGCGGCGCGCTGGCGAAAGAAATTGTTTTTTTGAAAGACAGATTAGGTCGTGCTGCTGACCTGTATGAATTGAAATGCTTGCCAGCAGGCTATCACAATCGGCCATCGAAAATCGTGCCAAACCTGAAATCCATTTTGGATAAAGAGGGGCAGGCATATGAAACGATCTTAATTGGTTATGGAGATTGCGGAACAGGCGGCGCGTTAGACCGGCTTTTAATGGATTACCCTAAGGCAACTCGTTTACCTGGGGCGCATTGTTATGAGTTCTTCGCAGGTTCGGTATTATTTGCGGCAACGATGGAAGAAGAACTCGGCAGTTTCTTTTTAACGGATTATCTTGTTCGCCATTTTGATACGCTCATTATCAAGGGAATGGGAATAGATCGGTTTCCTGAATTGCAACAGACTTATTTTGAACATTATAAACGCCTTGTCTATTTTTCTCAAATTGAAGATGCAAACTTGATTGCTTTGGCTGAAAAAGCGGCGGAAAGGCTTGATCTTGATTTTATCTATCGCCATGTCGGTTTTGGAGCATTGGAAACTGCGATCAGTATATAAGAGGCTTGATTAACGCTGGACGCAATTTTGCATTGTGATATGGCCAATCGAAACGGTACTAAGGCTTATGGCAAAACACAGGCTTATATTTACGCCCAGCGGCGTTCAAACGATGGCAGAAACGGGGGAGACTGTTTATGAAGCCGCTCTGCGTTCGGGTGTTGATATACAATCTATTTGCGGCGGGAAAGGCTTATGTTTGCGCTGCCAAATAGAGGTGGAGACAGGTGATTTTGCAAAATTTCAAGTGAATGTTACTGACGGGGATATCCCCAAATTAACACCAACAGAGAAGAAAGCTCGTCATGATGGGGCTTTGCCCAGTAGGCGCCGCCTTGCGTGTCGAGCTAAAGTCCGCGCTGATCTTGTGATAGAAGTGCCTAGCGATTCGCGGGAGCGAGAAACGTCTATTCAGAAGAAAAGTACGGTTTTCGAAACGGCGTTAAATCCATCGGTTAAGTTACATATGGTTAAATTACCGGTTCCAACATTGGAGGATAACCCCAGCGATAGTGAAGCCGTTTGCGCGCTTTTACATGAAAAAGGGTTAGATGTTCGGGTCACACAGGGTGTTGTGGTGAAATTGCAAGATATTCTGCGCGCTCACGATCGTGCCGTCATTTGTGTTGTGCGTGATGAAAAAGAAATTATTGATGTGTGGCCCCCGGCATCTTTTGATCTCTATGGGGCGGCTATTGATATAGGGTCAACATCTGTTGCCCTCTATGTTTTCAATCTGACAACAGGCAAAATTGCTTATGAGAAGGCGGCAATGAACCCACAAATCCGGTATGGGGAGGATTTGATGAGCCGCGTGTCCTATGTGATGATGAATAAAGGCGGAGACGAAAAACTCACAACAGAAATCCGCAATCAGATTGCCACTATGCTTAACGATGCCCGCGATGTGTTAAAGATAGAGGTCGATCAGTTGTTGGATATTATTCTTGTCGGTAATCCCATTATGCATCATTTGTTCATTGGGGCTAATCCTGTTGAACTTGGCGTGGCACCCTTTACTCTGGCCGTTAAAAATTGGCTGGATATTCCGGCGCGCGATTTAGGGCTCGGTGTGTCCAATATTGCCCGTGTTTCGCTGTTTCCGTTAATTGGAGGACATGTCGGCGCGGATACATCGGCGGCTTATCTGACGCAAATTGAGACAATGAAAGACCGATCTGTCTTATTGGTTGATATTGGCACTAATGCCGAAATTGTGCTGACCCATAATGGGCGAACCGCCGCGGCGAGTTCGCCAACAGGACCTGCGCTTGAGGGGGCTGAAATTAGCTCTGGAGTGCGCGCCAGTCTTGGCGCGATTGAACGGGTGCGCATTGACCCTGTTACGAAAAATGCGACCGTTAAAATTATTGGGCATGATGATTGGTTAAGCGATACGGATGGTTCATTGGGTGATCATAAAATTGTTGGAATTTGCGGGTCTGGTATTTTTGAAGTTATGGTTGAATTGGCTAATGCAGGGCTCATTGATCAAAGTGGCTTGTTTAAGCCAGAAGCCGCCCCGCACCGGTTCAGCCAGGATGGGAATGTCTGGAAATATCTATTGGTAGACCAGCCCGAGAACCCTATTATTGTTAAACAAACGGATGTGCGTGCTGTGCAACTGGCTAAAGCCGCGCTTTATGCGGGCGCAGAATTATTGGCCGAGTCGTTAGGGTGTACAGAGTTTGATGAAATTCTACTGGCGGGAGCCTTTGGAACCCATTTGGATAGCCAATATGTCTCTCAAATTGGTATTATTCCTAACGCTCCGCCTGAAAAAATCCGATCTATCGGTAATGCGGCGGGTATGGGGGCTGCGATGGCTCTGGTGAATGTTGAGGAAAAGCACAAAATTATAAAAGCGGTTAAATCGATTGAGAAAATGGAAACGGCTCTTGAACCTAAATTTCAGGATTACTTTGTAAGTGCAATGAAATTCCCAACAGCCACAGCATCTTCCGTTAAGGTGGGGGGGCGCCGGCGTAATCGGCGTGGCCGTGATCAGAAAATCAAGGATGAGGATGCACAATCTAAGGGATAGCTTTGGTCGCAATATTACCTATTTGCGCCTGTCCGTAACGGATCGGTGTGATTTGCGCTGTACCTATTGCATGGCTGAAAATATGACTTTTTTGCCGCGTAAGGACTTACTTACGCTTGAAGAAATGGACACATTAGCCAGTGCTTTTATTGCCCGCGGCGTCCGCAAAATACGTCTGACGGGCGGGGAACCCTTGGTGCGCCGCGGATTAATGCAGTTTATAAATGGCTTATCCCGTCATTTAACTAGCGGCGCTTTGGATGAAATCACGCTAACTACAAATGGAACGCAGCTTTCACGTTTTGCTGATCAATTGGCGGGGGCTGGCGTGAAACGGGTGAATGTTTCCCTCGATAGTTTGAACCCTGATGTTTTTGCGAAATTGACCCGCCGCGCTGCGCTTGACCATGTGCTGGACGGCATTGATGCCGCCTTGGCGGCAGGGTTGAAAATTAAGATAAATACTGTAGCACTCAAAGGTGTAAATGAGGTTGAAATCGCGACAATAATGCGTTGGGCGCATGGTAAAGGCATGGATATGACCTTGATCGAAGTTATGCCGCTCGGTGAAATAGAGGCGGATCGACTTGATCAATATATCCCTTTGTCAGTTATAAAGTCGGATTTAGAAGAGCGTTTTACCTTGACGGCTTCGCCGCTGCGAACCGGGGGGCCGTCGCGTTACGTAACGATCGCGCAAACGGGCGGTTTGCTTGGGTTTATTACGCCTTTGTCTAATAATTTTTGCGCGGATTGTAACCGCGTGCGCGTAACGTGCACAGGGCAAATTTATATGTGCTTAGGCCAAAATGATAGTGTTGATCTTCGGGCCGCTATGCGAGGAGAGCAGCCGGGGCTTGCATTGGAGGCTGCCTTGTCACGGGCTATGATTAATAAACCTGAACGTCATGAATTTGATATATCAAAACGCGGAGTAAAGCCCGCTGTGACACGCCATATGTCCGTGACAGGTGGGTGATTATTGCTTGGCGGCTACTGTGATGATTATTCGTCATTATCATCCGTTCTTCATCATCCGTTCTTCCAAGTACATAAAATGTTCTACCAATTGCAATTTCATAGGCAGGCTGGTCATGAATTATTACATCAAACACGGTTAAGGGGGAAAACCGTATCAACCATATCCTTTTAAGATTGCACCGCGTCAGCATCAGCAAACTGTGATACAGATGAAATGTTATCGCGACGGATGTATAATATTTCCCTTAATTCACGCTAACGAATTGGATAGGGTGGTACGAATCATAAAGGTGTCCTTACCTATGTCCGGATCCAATATTAGTCCAGAAATTGAACGGCTTATTAGTTTGCTCTCTAAACTTCCAGGTCTTGGCCCGCGTTCGGCCCGGCGAGCGGCTTTGGACCTTATTAAAAAACCGGATCGGCTGATGCGCCCTTTAGCTGAGGCAATGAACACGGCGGCTGACCGGATTTCGATATGCAATATTTGCGGGAATATCGATGCACAGAACCCTTGCTATATTTGCCGGACACCGGGACGGGATAAATCGGCTATTTGTGTGGTACAGGAAGTGGGTGATTTATGGGCCATGGAACGGGCCGGGGCCTTTCGTGGGCAATATCACATATTGGGAGGAACTTTATCGGCGCTAGATGGGATTAGGCCTGAAGATTTGAATATTGCCGCTTTAATCGAACGGGCGGAAGAGACAGTAGTCTCAGAAGTTATTCTGGCTATGAATGCAACGATTGATGGCCAAACGACGGCGCATTATATTACGGATCATTTAGCACAGACGGCTGTTAAAGTCTCTCGTTTGGCACATGGCGTTCCTGTTGGCGGGGAGCTGGATTATTTGGATGACGGCACAATTACCGCAGCGATGAAAAGCCGGCGACCCTTTTAATATCAAAATGCTCTCACGGATATGTGAGAAAATGGGAATTGAACTTGTAAAATTAAATTTTATTTACAAGGAGAAAGGTGATAGATGTTCAACAGTTTATAATATTGCGTAATTAATCATTGATGCGATTGGTTTTTGGTCAGCTTGATGCGACTATATTTAAAATCTGTTACCTGATGCTGTACATATTGTATACCCTATAAGAAAGAGATTATAAGATGAAAAAAATTGTTAAAAATACCCTTATTGCTGTGTCTGTTTTAGGTACATTAGCTCTACCATTATCAGGGAGTGCGATTGCGGCTGATCCGGTTGCAGTAGCGCAAACTACGGGTAAAACATTTGTTAAAAAGAAGAAAAAAATCAAAGGCGAGTGGAATATTGTTAAAAGCGATGGAAAAACATTCATTCATTTTAATGATGCATTCAAAACTAAAAATGGCCCGGACTTAAAGGTCTTTCTCTCACCGCAAACTATTACAGATGTAACTGGAAAAACGGCGATTGATGGCGCGGTGCTTTTGGGGATTTTAAGATCCCATAAAGGAGCCCAGAAATATGAAGTGCCTGCTGATGTTAACTTATCCGATTTTAAGAGTGTTTTAGTTCATTGTGAAGCCTATTCAATTTTATGGGGTGGGAGTGATCTTTAATAAATCGCGATCTTTAAAGCGATTGATTGCCCTATAGGTTAGAAGAAGTTTGCAATACTTTATACGATAATAGGAAAGAAATATGACCCAATCATCAAAGTCGAAAGTTATTTTAGGACTCAGTCTTGTTTTGGCTGCCGGATTTATTGTCTTTGGTGTTCAAAAATTTGGAGCCACTAATCCTGTGTTTTCAATTATTGCTGAGCGTTCAGGAATTGATCTGTTCGAACCTTTGGTGCGGAGGCTGACGGGTGTTGCTGAGTTGGCGACAGCTATATTACTCTTGATTCCTAATATGAAGTCGCGCTTGCTGGGAAGCGTTTTGGCACTTGGTGTTTTAGGCGGTGCAATTGTTTTCCATCTCTCGCCATGGCTGGGTATTAATGTGCCAGGTATTGGTCATGGTTTGTTTTTTACGGCGGTGGCCATGTTTGTACTGAATGGTGTTTTGCTTTACTTGATTAAACCTACAGGTCGACCATTGCACGGCACCTAAATTTCTTCGAGTATTGATGTGCCTTTAGATTGACCCGGATCAATATCCGGGTTGGTCCATTGCCATGTCTCATGTAATTGAAGTTTACCATTTGGCATAATATGCGGTATGGACTGACACTTCCCGGTCATTAAAATACTATCATGTGTGACATGGTGATATCGCATGTCAATATGGCCGTGACTATCGACAAGACCAATCAAATGTCCGGATTGAATATGACCTCCTGTATAGATTCCACTGAGCACATTATGGCTTTGCATATAGGTAAATAGGGTTTGGTCTGTGGTATCGGATAACCCGGTTGTTGAAAAGGGGCGAAACTGCCGTCCATTGTAATTAATGCGCATAGAAATTATGAACCTGTCTGGCGAAAATCAGCAATATTTTCGATGCTATGGTCGATCTCTTTAACGTCGAGGCTTTCTATTTTATCGGCCCGTTTTGTGATTTTTTCCGTTGAAATACGGATTTTTCGAATGTCTTCGTTCGATTGTGTGAAATGGGTTTGTAATTTTGCGACCCGTTCATCCAATAAGGTTACGTCTTTGGCCATTTGTCCAACTTCACGCTGTATAATATGAGCTTGTTCCCGCATAGCAGCATCTTTCATGACGGCGCGCATTGTATGCAGCGTGGCCATAAATGTAGTAGGGGAAACAATCATGACTTTGTCTTGAAACCCACGTTCAACGACATGCGGAAAATGGGTATGGATTTCTGCATAAATAGCTTCCGATGGTAAAAACAACATGGCGATATCATGCGTTTCACCAAAAATAAGGTATTTGTCAGCTATATCTTTAATATGGCGCAATACATCGCGAGCAAAACATTTTTTGGCAGCTTCTTCGTCAACCGTGTTTTCAGCTTCGGTAAGGCGTCGCCAAGATTCCATAGGAAATTTACTATCAATGGCGACATCGCCTTGATCATTTGGAAGATGAATAAGCGCATCGACGCGTTTATGGTTCGAAAGCGTTGCTTGAAAACTATAGGATTGAGGAGGGAGATAATTTTTAATCAAATCTTGCATCTGCTTTTCGCCAAAAGCCCCGCGCGCCTGTTTGTTGGATAAAAGGCTTTGCAAGCCAGACACTTCTCCTGATAGCGTTTCAATGTTTTTTTGAGCCCGGTCAATCAATGCAAGACGTTCATGCAATTGTTTTAAATTCGCGGAATTTCGTTCTTGTGTATCATGGATGGATTTACCAACACGATCGGACACCTGATTTAGCCGGTTATCCAGACTGTCGCGCAGCATAGTTTCGCGCTTGGCACTATCTTCGATCATCTGCGTTAGCCGCCCTTGTAACTCGGCTTGCTGGCTCGTTATTTCTCTGATGTGTCTTTCTAATGCACCGTTATTTCTTTGAGTGAAAATAAGCGTGATAATTGCGCCGAAAAGCATAAGGGCTGCGCCGAGTATGAGTTCGACAAGGGTCAGATCAAGTCCGTTGTAGCTTATGAGTGATTCCATAGAGGCTTTGTTCCACAAAAGTTCTATTCTGGCAATTGGCTATTCCTTTCGTGACACTGGAGGTAAAACTTGTAGACTAGGCCTATGAAAAAATATTGGCTCTTTGTTTATCTCTGTTGTGGTGGCTGCACTGTCTTGCACAATGTTTCGTCGCCTTCGCAGCAATTCATGGCTCAGCTATCCACCCTGTGCGGGCAAGTGTTTGAAGGTCGGGTTGTGAGTGATGATCCACAGGATGACAATTGGCGCAAAGAAAAATTGATAGCCGGACCCGTGGACTGCCAAGACAATATTGTTTTCATCCCGTTGGCTGTTGGAACAAATACGAGCCGGACATGGATAATCAAAGAAACGAGTGCTGGCTTATCACTGCATCACCGGCATTTACATGCCGATGGTACGCCGGATGCGGTGACGAATTATGGCGGGACGGCCTTAGAGGCTGGCAGCCTTATGCGTCAGGAATTCCCTGTCGATGCCGCGTCTATTGATTTATTTAATCGTGAAGGGTTAACTGCATCAGTAACAAATATATGGGCTTTGGAGGTCAAGCCTCAGCAAAAACTATCTTATGAATTATCAAGAGATAATCGATATTTTCGAGCAGATTTTGATCTTAGCCAGCCTTTGACATTGGGTGTATCTATTCAATAATGGCTGATCTACGCCCCATATTTTTTGTCGTTGGTCTCATGATCACAGCCTTAGGTTTGGCAATGTTTGCGCCAATGTTTGTCGATTATCTTTACAATGATCGCAGTTGGCCAACATTTGCGATCAGCGGAATTTTGACAACGCTCTTAGGAACGGTTTTGGCTTTGGCGACTTATACACCCAAACCAGATTTGCGCGCCCGCGGTGCGTTTTTACTGACGGTTTTATCATGGATAGCCTTGTCAGGTTTTGCTGCCATACCGTTTCTTATGAACCCCATGAAGCTGGGGTTAACAGATGCGTTATTTGAGGCCGTTTCCGGGATTACAACAACCGGGTCCACGATTTTGATAGGGTTGGATGATATGCCCAAAGGAGTGTTGCTATGGCGAGCCATTTTACAATGGATTGGCGGTATTGGTATTATCGTTACGGCCATGGCTATTCTGCCGATGCTTAAAGTAGGGGGTATGCAGCTATTTCGGCTGGAGTCTTCTGACATGGGTGAAAAAATACTCCCGCGGGCAGCCAGTATTGCAGCGGCTATCAGCCTGACTTATTTTGGACTGACAATGGCATGTGCAGCTGGCTATCTCTGGGCAGGAATGAACGGCTTTGATGCTGTGGCACATGCGATGACCACCTTGGCAACAGGTGGTTATTCTACATCAGACGCCTCTATGGGCGGATTTATGGATAATGGTGCTGACTTAGTCTGTATCGCTTTCATGCTGGCAGGGGGAATGCCTTTTGGTATTTATTTATTGGTTATGCGGGGTAATTTATCGGCCCCCTTTAAAGACCCGCAAGTTAGAACCTTCATTATTGTTTTGATTGCTCTAATCGCGATTGTAACATTATGGCTATGGTTGAATTCAGAGTTAACACAATCTCGCGCGCTTCGTTTATCGGCATTTAACGTCATTTCTATTGTGACGGGGACGGGTTATGCGACGGCTAATTACAATGCTTGGGGCAGTTTTGCCGTTGCCGCTTTTTTTACATTTATGTTTATTGGTGGTTGCGCGGGGTCTACGGCGTGTTCAATTAAAATTTTCCGTTATCAAGTCGCCTTTGAAGGATTGCGTGCTTATTTATTTCGTATGCCGCGTCAAAATATGGTCTCCCCTATGCGTTACGGGGGCAAACCATTATCTGAAGTCGTTGTTTATTCGGTTATGAGCTATTTTTTCGTCTTTTTTATGACGTTTACCATTTTGGCCTTGATGTTGTCTTTCATTGGTTTGGATTCAGTTACAGCCTGGTCAGGCGCCGGCAGTGCTATTGCTAATGTTGGTCCGGGGCTAGGTAATATTATCGGGCCAACAGGCACCTATCAATCTTTACCGGTCACGGCCAAATGGGTGCTGATGACAGGTATGATCGTCGGACGGTTGGAAATTGTAACTGCTCTTGTTGTTTTAACGCCGGCATTCTGGCGCTCTTAATTTACTTCATCCAATGTAAAGCTATATTGCGTAGCACAAAATTCACAATTGGCATCAATTTGGCCGCTTTCGGCCATTTCAGCTAAGGCATCATTGTCAAATGTTTTAAGGGTGGCGTAAAGTTTTTCGCGTGAGCACCCACAGAGTGCGTCAACATCAGTACGCCCAATAATACGGATACCGCTTTCATGAAATAACCGATAAAGCAGATCATCATTCGAGAGATCGGGATCTAGCATTTCAGCATCCGTTAATGTTTCGAATAATGTTTTAGCTGTTGTCCAATCATCATCGGTCTCGCCACGGGCTTCATCGGCTGCAACACGCTGTATCATCATGCCAGCTCCGCGCCATTGTGCAGTTTCTCCGGGGCGCTGAATTTGTCCGCAAGCCAGACGTAATTGTGTTGGAATTTGTTCGCTTTGCCGAAAATAATGTTCTGCACAATCTGATAAATTATGTCCTTCAATGGCTGATAGACCTTGATATTGGTCCATGTGAGGACCTTGGTCAATCGTCATGGAGAAGGTACCGCCGCCCAGAAGTGTTTGCGCGCCGGGTGTTCGGGTGTCCAACATAATCATTTTCAGTTGTTCTGCGTCCCAGCGTGCGTAACCGCGTATGGCTCCATCTGTTGTGCAATCGGCAACTAGCAGTGAAACCGCGCCTGCATTGGTGCCATGGCATTGCACAACAAGTCGTCCTTTAAATTTTAAAGCTTGCGCAACAACTGCGCTTATCATCATTGTTTCGCCAAGCAAGCGTGCCACAGGTTCAGGATAACGATCAGACCCGAGGGCGCTATCCAAGGCATCATCCAGTATAATGCTGCGTCCACGGACAGATGTGCCGTCTAACTGGAAAGAGGTTACTATATTTGTGTGTGTATCAGTCATAGGCGTGGACATGGTGTTTCACCGCAATGATAACAAGAGGAAACCGCTTAGATTACTGCGTCCAATGGGCCTATTTTTTTTGAAGCTTTATCCGTTGACTTGATGAGTATGGAGTCTAGTTTGCACTCGAAATTTGAATAAGGACTTTCTTAATGGCTGGACAATGGAACGATAAGCGGCCCATGGCACCGCATTTGCAAATTTGGCGATGGCACCCAGCGATGGTAAGCTCTATTGTGCATCGGGCTAGCGCCATTATCTGTTATGCGGGGCTTATTAAGGTCGCATTGGGGGTGCTCGTTCTAAAACTCACGGGGACATTACCATTAGAAGGTTTGGTGTTTAGCCCTCTTGGTGCAATCGGTCTTTTTATTTTTCTTTTTGCATTTATTTTTATGGCTATGGCGCAGCTACGACATGCTATTTGGAATAAAGGGGCGATGATGGATCCAAAATTGAATAATAGATTATCGGATGTGATGATTGGGACATCGATTGCATTGGCATTTGTTTTCACCTTTATGGCAATAGGATTTTTCTAATGGCACATGGAAAAGGAACATCGCATCACAAATTACATGGCTATGTAGGTTGGGGCGTTATTATCGGCCTACCTTTCGTGATTTTTAGCGTTATTCACGCTATAAAAACAAGGTCGCAAGGGTTTGTTGACTGGCTGTCATCACCGATTGGTGCCATAGGTTTTCTTGCATTTTTTGGTGCCGCCGTTTGGTATTGCAAATTAGAATTTGACGAAGTCGTTATGGATTATTTTGATGGTGGCTTACGGTCTTTTGCTCTGCTGGCTAATAGCATTGTATCTGTCATTATATTTTTAATTGCGGCTTATGCTGCTTTGTCTCTGGCTTTTGGATAAATTATGACAAATTGGATTGATCATACATTTGATGTTGTTGTTGTCGGGGCCGGAGGTTCTGGTTTGCGGGCAACTTTGGGCGCCGCGCAAGCGGGTCTTAAAACGGCTTGTGTCACGAAAGTATTTCCAACGCGCTCACATACGGTTGCGGCCCAAGGCGGTATTGCGGCGTCTCTTGGGAATATGGGCGCTGATGACTGGCGCTGGCACATGTATGACACGGTTAAAGGGTCAGATTGGCTTGGAGATCAAGATAGTATTGAATATTTGTGCCGCGAAGCGCCTAAGGCCGTTTATGAACTTGAGCATTGGGGTATGCCGTTCTCGCGGACCGAAGAAGGTAAAATCTATCAACGCCCCTTTGGCGGTATGATGCAAAATATGGGCGAAGGCCCTGAAGCCCAAAGAACATGCGCGGCAGCTGACCGGACGGGGCACGCGATGCTGCATACGCTTTATGGTCAATCATTACGCTATGATGCCGAGTTCTTTATTGAATATTTCGCGCTGGACCTAATTATGGAAAATGGCGTGTGCCGCGGACTGACGGCTTGGAAATTGGATGATGGTACACTGCACCGTTTTCGTGCGCAGACGGTCATCTTGGCTACAGGCGGTTATGGACGGGTCTTTTTTAGTGCGACTTCGGCTCATACCTGTACAGGGGATGGTAATGCCATGGTCTTGCGTGCCGGGTTGCCGGTTCAGGATATGGAATTTATTCAGTTCCATCCAACGGGCATTTACGGCGCTGGATGTTTGATTACTGAAGGGTCACGCGGAGAAGGAGGCTATTTGACGAATTCCGAAGGTGAACGGTTTATGGAACGTTATGCCCCATCAGCCAAAGATTTGGCCTCGCGCGATGTTGTGTCCCGAGCGATGACCATCGAAATTCGTGAAGGCCGCGGCGTTGGTCCGAATAAAGATCATATTTATTTGCATTTGGATCATCTCGATCCCGCAGTTTTGGCCGAACGTCTGCCGGGAATTTCTGAAACCGCTAAAATTTTCGCGGGCGTTGATGTGACTAAAGAGCCGATACCTGTTTTGCCGACATGTCACTATAACATGGGCGGAATTCAAACTAATTATCACGGCGAGGTTTTGACCAAGAAAGGGAAAAACCCTGATGCGGTTGTCAAAGGCCTTATGGCCGTTGGTGAAGCAGCTTGCGTATCTGTTCATGGGGCTAATCGTTTGGGGTCAAATAGTTTGATTGATTTGGTTGTCTTTGGCCGTGCAGCGGGTTTGCGGTGCGGTGAAGTGCTCACTGCTAATGCAGAACAAAAACCTCTAGCTGATACTGCGGGTGATGCTTCGATTGCCCGCCTTGAGAAATTTAAAGCTGCAGATGGATCGAAGAAAACAGCCGAAATCCGTCTTGAACTTCAAAAAGCTATGCAAACTCATTGTGCTGTGTTTCGAACAGAGGATAGTTTGACCGAAGGCGTAAAAAAAGTAACCGCTATTGCCGAGTCGATTAAGGATATTGCTGTTTTTGATAAGACCATGGTTTGGAATACGGACCTCATGGAAGCATTGGAGCTGGATAATTTGATTAGTCAGGCGATGGTCACAATAACGTCAGCTGAGAATCGCAAAGAATCTCGCGGCGCGCACGCCCATGAAGATTATCCAGACCGTAATGATAAGACATGGATGAAACATACTTTAGCGTGGTATGATGGCGATAAAAACAAGGTCAAGATCAATTATCGTCCTGTTCATGATTATACAATGACCGATGGAATTAAGTATATTAAACCCAAAAAACGCGTGTATTAAATCACGATATTGCCTGTGAAATTGTGAGCAGGTCATGCCCACAATCATAGAGCCTGGTGCTTATAAACCAAAATAAGTGTTAAAGTTATTGTGCGGAGTCGCAGCGATCTTCGCAACATCAACTTGGTTGGTGTTACCAAGGGTTCGCAAGAGGACTTAATGGCTGTTTTTAATATTACAGGCGCCCCGGACCCTGCAATTAAAATTGTCCATTTGGGCTAAAATTTGGTTCATTGTAGTGTTTCAAGCCGCCTGTTTTGCGGCTGGCAATCTGCGTCATCTGTCTTATATAAAAGATCATGATCGACGATTTATATAATGGCGATATTTTAGCGCTTTCCGCGACATTGAGGAATGAGCGCTTGGATGATTCTCAGGGTACAGCGCGAAAAATTTCAAAACTCTGTGGGTCGTGGCTAGAGATTGACGTGGTGATGGATGGTAATATTGTTAGCCAGTGTGCACTTAGGGTTCAGGCTTGCGCGCTAGGTCAGGCCAGTGCCGCAATTCTAAAAGCTAATATTGTAGGGGCGACTTTGGCTGAGTTGACGCAAACACGCGATGCTCTGCGAGCGATGTTGAAAGACGGAGGCATGCCACCAAAAGGCCGGTTTTCACAATTGAGGCTGCTTGAAGCGGTACAAGATTATCCGCCGCGCCATATATCAACTCTTTTGGCTTTTGACGCAGCGGTTGAAGCTGTAGAAAAGGCTTTGGCACATGCATAGACTATTGAGCTTTCCGATGTTGGCTCTGCTTTGGCTTTACCAATATGGAATATCACCAATCCTTTATGCTATGGGCGTAAGGTGTCGTCATTATCCATCCTGTTCAACCTATTCCAAAGAGGCAATAAAACGTTATGGTCCATGGGCCGGAGGTTGGATGACCTTAGCGCGGTTATTCCGATGTCAGCCATTTGGCACAAGCGGGGTTGATAATGTGCCGGAGCACGTTACAAAGCCGCCTTTATGGGCGCCGTGGCGATATGGCAATTGGCGCGGTTCCAATCACAATGAAACAATGGATTGACACCATGGTGGCACTTACATTTCCAGATGGGGCAACGCGGGATTACACTGCAGGTATAACCGCTATGGGCGTGGCGAAAGCTATTTCAAAAGGACTCGCAAAGAAAGTACTTGCGGCAAAGCTGGATGGGGTGCTGGTGGATGCATCATTGCCGATTGAAACAGATGCAAAAATCGAATTGATTACTGCCAGTGACCCTGAGGGCTTGGCGCTTATTCGTCATGATTGTGCGCATGTGTTAGCCGAGGCTGTACAAGAGCTCTTCCCCGGTACACAGGTGACAATTGGACCGGTTATCGAAAACGGATTTTATTATGACTTCTATCGTGATGTTCCTTTTTCTGACGAAGATTTTGCCGCCATAGAAAAGAAGATGACATTCATCATTAACCGGAATGATAAATTTGAACGCGAAGTTATGGATCGGGATAAAGCCATCACGCTGTTTCGCGAAATGGGTGAAGCCTTTAAAGCTGAACTCATTGAAGATTTGCCGGAGGGCGAACCAATCACTGTGTATAGGCAAGGTAAATGGTTTGATCTGTGCCGAGGACCGCATCTGCCATCGACGGGTAAGGTTGGAAAGGCGTTCAAGCTGATGAAAGTTGCGGGTGCCTATTGGCGCGGCGATAGTTCAAAAGCACAATTGCAACGCATTTATGGTACAGCTTGGGCAACTCAAGAACAACTCGAAGCGCATCTGCATCAATTGGAAGAAGCCGAGAAGCGCGATCATCGCCGCTTAGGCCGCGCGCTGGATCTATTCCATATGCAGCCCGAAGCGCAGGGCATGGTATTCTGGCATGATAAAGGCGCAACACTTTGGCGGCAGGTTGAAAAATATATTAGGCGGCGCCTTCAGGGGGCCGATTATCAAGAGGTCAAAACGCCGTTGTTAATTAATAATAAGCTATGGCAGGATAGTGGTCATTGGGATAAATTTCGGGACAATATGTTCGTCTCCGAGGTTAGTCATGGCAGTCATGATGAAGTTCATGCGCTGAAACCCATGAATTGTCCGGCCCATGTGCAAATTTTCAATCAAGGTATGAAAAGCTATCGGGATTTACCGTTACGGATGGCTGAATTTGGGTGTTGTCATAGAAATGAACCGACAGGGGCTTTACATGGGATTATGCGTGTTCGCGGATTTACACAGGATGATGCGCATATTTTTTGCACCGAAGACCAAATTACGGATGAGACCAAAGAGTTTATCACATTACTGAAATCTATTTACGAAGATTTCGGGTTCCAAGATTTGAAAGTAAAATTTTCCGACCGCCCCGAAACGCGGGCCGGTACGAATGCTACATGGGATAAATCTGAAAAAGCTTTGATGGATGCCGTTAAGGCTGCCGGGCTGGACGTAGAGTTAAACCCTGGTGAAGGGGCGTTTTACGGGCCGAAACTGGAATTTGTTCTGCGTGATGCAATTGGCCGTGATTGGCAATGCGGTACATTGCAAGTGGATTTTGTTTTGCCCGAACGTCTGGATGCAAGCTATATAGGGGATGATGATGCCCGGCACCGTCCTGTCATGCTTCACCGGGCTATCCTCGGGTCCATGGAACGGTTCCTTGGGATTTTAATTGAAAATTATGCGGGCAAATTTCCATTATGGCTTTCGCCTGTGCAAATTGTTATTGCGACAATAACATCTGAAGCCAATGATTATGCGCAGCAAGCGGCAGAATACTTACGTGCTGCTGGATTGCGGGTTGAAACGGATCTGAGAAATGAGAAAATCAATTATAAAATTCGGGAATTGTCAGCGGATCGTAAAATTCCAGTCATCGCTGTTGTTGGAAAAAAAGAAGCGAGTGAAGGTCAATTAGCTCTTCGCCGCCTCGGGAGCAAAGCGCAAGAAATTTTAACGCTAGACGATGCGCGAACAGCCTTAATACGCGAGGCTCTGCCACCTGATATGCGCGGCTAGGCTTCGGTATGAAAAGCAATCAGTTACTATCATCACCCGGTGATTGGCGAGGTAAGGCAAATTTTGTTATAATCTTTGCTATCATATGCCTTATTCCCATTTCGGGTCATGCGGGCGGATTAGCCAATGCGGCTTTATTGGCTATCGGTGGGATAGGGGCATTGTGCCTTGTTGGATTGCCGCAAATTCGCGAAATACCTCTTTGGGTTATATTTCTTATGGCCTTTCTGATTTGGTCAAGTTTGACAGCATTTTGGTCCCCTTATCAGGACATGCAACCCATTATGAACCCGATGAAATTACTTATCGGTGTCTGGCTTTATTTTATGTTTCGTAAAGGTTTGAAAGCGGCCTTGCGGCGCAATCCACATTTGATTTGGCATGCGCTTATGGCGACATCATTAATCGCGGCCGGTGTCTTTATTGTTGATTTATTAGCCGGATACGGCCTGACCTTTGCTATTGATCCGCTAAAGGGTGGTGAGGATATTCGAGCCAAACAGGGTGATGCGGAAATGAATTTGGGCCATGGTATTACTGTGTTGGCATTGTTATTAACGCCCGTGATGACAATTATGATGCGGATGATGAAATATGGCTGGTTGACCGCTGCTATTCTTGCATTGATGGTTCTGTTAGCGGGCCATTTATGCCGCCTGGCCGTAGCAGAAATTGCCGTCATTATTGGTTTGCTTGCGATGGGGTTAGCCTTTGTTATGCCACGGGCAATGATGTTTGTCGCAGCTATTTTGGGCAGCGCTTTGTTATTGTTTGCACCATCCGTTAGCTTACTGAGCCGGGTCTTACCCGAGACTGTGAAATCCGCTTTACCTTTTTCTTGGGAACACCGCGTTGAAATGTGGGGTTATGTTGGAACCCGCATTGCGGAACACCCCTTTGTCGGTCACGGCTTTGATGCCGTCCGTACTTTTAATGATACATTTAGCATTCGCGGATTTGATGAATTACCTTTGGTGTCCTTACATCCCCATAATGCAGGTTTGCATATTTGGGCAGAAACAGGACTTGTCGGGGCTATTTTAGCAAGTTTAACAGTGTTATGTTTAAGCTATAGTGCTTACCGTACCGCGCGCAATGATACACCGCGATTGGCAGCGACCGTCGGGTTTATGGTCATTGCAATATTGTTATGCAGTGTATCGTATGGTGTATGGCAAGAATGGTGGTGGGCATCGCTTATTTATGCGGGGTGTATGTTAGAAATTGTGCCAAAACGCGAAATTTTGCATAAAAAAAACATGCGACGTGTGCGAGCCGTCACAGTTTGACTGTAATTTAATGTTTATTTTAAAAACAATATTCTATTGAGTTTGTGATGAAATAAACTGGGATTTTTTATGACAGCTAATATTTTAGCATTACCAATGAAAAAGGCAGCTCACAAAAAACGTATAAGCGTTATTATGGTGAGTTATATGACGGGCCCTGCGCTTCTTGAAGCTATTATGGCAGTTTTGGCTGATACTGATATTTTCGAGTTCATTTTGGTTGATAATGGAAATACAGAACCAGCCCGCCAAAGTGTTGCTGATTTGATTGCTTCTCATGATAAGGTACGACTTTTACAGGGGCATGGTAATATCGGATTCGCTAAGGGGTGTAATTATGGTGCTAAACAGGCGACAGGGGATTATTTCTTATTTTTAAACCCGGATGCAGTTTTGTCACCGGGGGCGGCGCTTAAAATGGCTGTTGCTAGTGAAGGGCGTGTGCGCCCATGGGTTACCGGAGGTTTGTTACGCGATATCCATGGACACGAGCAGCGCGGTGGCAGGCGCGGAGCCTTGACGCCAATGAGCGCGTTTGTCACCTTTACCCATCTATATAAGTTACCCTTTTTTCGGTCGATTCACCGCGAAGGCGAGCCGCTGCCGCAAAACCCTTCTGCGATACCTGTTGTTAGCGGGGCTTGTCTTATGATGGACCGTATATCTTTTGCGGCAGTTGATGGGTTTGACGAAAAATACTTCCTTCATGTTGAAGATATTGATTTATGCCATCGTGTCCGTAAGGCGGGCGGAGAGGTTATTTTTGTTCCCGGTGCGACAGTTATGCATTATGGCTCCACGTCATTAACTCGGCCGCATGATATCGAATGGTCAAAATTAAAAGGCTTTATTCGTTATTTTTGGTATTATTCGCCGCATTGGTACGGGCCGGTGCTCACAGTTTTAGCCAGCCCCTTTATGGCTATAGCGATTTTGGGTCGGTCGTCCATTTTAGCTCTGCGCAAGGCTATCATAGGGCGCTAGCTTCATCGGTCGTTGTGGTTTCAGTTGGCGGGATTACGCAATGAATAGCGCGTAAAACATCAATCGCAACATCGTCTCCATTAGCGTAATTCGTGCCTGATACATGGCCAATTTTATCAAAACATTTTTCGCCATCTTGTGCACGGCGCGTCAAATGTTCGGCTATTTCTGCTGATTTGTCTGATTGCATATCCAAAATAACAATGGTGCCATTGGGGACTTGGCGGATTTGGGACGTATCAATTTGGTCCCCAAGCCTTACTTCGCGGCCTAAATGAAAAATCAAGCTGGGTTCTGTGAATTGCGGTGCGAGTGTTAAGGGCCCTCCTTGACGCGGAAGAGCTATATTATTTTCAGTAAAAACGGTCGCTATACGCGGTGCAAGGATTAGTTTGTTTAGTGACGGTATGATGAAATGATATAAACCTGCGCTCATAATAATAGCTGCGGTGAGAGCGCTATATAATGCGAGTTTTCCCCGAGCAGTCCACATAGCAAACATAGCGATTATTGATGCTATTAACATTACTCCGACAAGTCCGTAACTCCAGCTTGGTTCTGGCCCATATAATGTTTCGCCGAGTAAAGCCGTGATGCCAATGGCAATGGATGTTAAAAGGAAAATCAAAGCGCTAAGCCTACGGCTCCAGGCGAATTCGTTCACCGAGAACAGGGTTAGGGTTGCTGCGCCGGATATTATGGCTAGGGCAGGCGCGAGCGGCAGAATATAATGCGGCAATTTTGTTGGTGTTAATTCTAAAATTAACCACAGCGGTATAATCCACATGAGCAAGAGACGCGCCCCCGTAATGACAGGGGCGTCGGACCCGCGGTTACGGCGAACAGCTCGTAAAGCAAACGCGATGCCCGGCAATAAAAATAGTGATAATGGCCAAAGTATTATCCAGACAAGTCCAATATAATAGCCCGGCGGGCCGCCATGTGTTTCCTGCACACTTGCCAATTTTGAACCAAAATCATCCTTTAAGGCCTCTATGAAAAACTGTCCGTCCGTTGCTTGCCAAATAAGCCAAACCCAAGGCAGGACAATGGCGCAAAATAAAAGCGGTCCAGGGATAAATAAAAGCGGACGCAGCCAATCCGCTTTGCGTTCCCATATCAGTAATCCAATAATACAGAGCACAGCCAAGGCCGGAAGTATTGGGCCTTTGACCATCACACCGAGCCCCATGGCGACCCAAAAAACAACACCCCAATTTTTACGTCCACCTGTGCGTAAATGGGCAAAGCTGGCCAATGTTAAGGCGGCAAGTCCGCATAGCATAGCATCGGTTTTCGCTTGATGCGCTTCAAAGACAAAAAGACCGGCAACAGCCAATAGGCTGGCCGCAATAAATGCGCCGCGCCGTCCAATAAGGCGTAAACCTGCTAGATATGTTGATAGAACAGCGAGTAGTGCTCCTAAAACGGACGGGAGGCGCTGGACCCAAATATCGCGCTTATCTGTCGAAGATAGAGCTTTTATAGCGCCAGCTTGCAGCCAATATATGCCCGCAGGTTTTTTATTGCGGGCTTTATCTTGAAAGCGGATGTTAATGTAATCACTCGTTTCAACCATTTGCTGACTGGCTTCGGCATAGCGGGCCTCATCTCGATCAATAACGGGAAAGCGGCTAATACCTGGCAACACCATCATTAGTGTCAACAGGATTAAAACACATACATGTATGCGCCGTTTTGGCAAAAGAGACGGTGTCTTGACTGTTATCGTGTCAGGGGAAGGCATATAGGGTAGATTATAACGATCCTTGTTAGAGCGGGAATTAAAGCTTACTCTAAGCTATCTGTGATGTTGAGGGGAAAGTGATGTCTGTTCGCAGAAAATTTTAGGTCACTTTTCTTGTCATAATGGGCTATTCATTATCAATAGGCTTGCGAGCCTATCGCGCCCCTGCTAACCCGCGCATTCAAGATAGTATGGAGACTCGCGTGAGTAACCCTAAAGGCGCTGTTAGTGCTGACGATGTAAAGAAAATTGCCCGTCTGTCGCGGCTGCATGTCGAGGATGACCGTCTGCAACCGC
>CAZZKV010000006.1:0-111710 GCA_964654665.1 uncultured Caulobacterales bacterium
GGATGTGGCGCGTTATGGAACGCATGGTCAAAGGCGAGGCGGAAACCTCTGAAATTGACATGCTCCTCGAAGTCTCAAAACAGGTCGAAGGTCACACAATCTGCGCCCTCGGCGATGCGGCGGCTTGGCCTATCCAAGGTCTCATCCGTCACTTCCGCCACGAGATTGAAGACCGCATAGATAATTATCGGGCCAATAAGCCCGTCTTTGTACAAGCGGCGGAGTAGATGATGGAAAAGGTGCTACTCTCCATTCCATTTATAGTCGGAATATTCGTTTTCGGCATGACTTACTGGTGGGTGATGCATTGGGCGGGTATGTTCGCGACTATGTTACTTGGTCCGATCATAGGTCTATTGGGAGCGATTGTCGCGTTTTTGATAGCTAACTATATTGTTGAAACAATAAGATATTCAAATGACTGACCTACGCAAAATCAATATTGATGGTACTGAATATGAAGTGCCGGCGGATTATACGCTGATGCAAGCTTGTGAAGAGGCGGCAGGGGCGGAAATTCCGCGTTTCTGTTATCATGAGCGCCTCTCTGTGGCAGGTAACTGCCGCATGTGTCTTGTCGAATGGGTGGGGGCGCCCAAGCCGCAGGCAAGCTGCGCATTGCAAGTTAAGGATTTACGGCCGAACCGTGACGGCACGCCCGCCAATATTCGCACCAATAGCGAAACAGTGAAAAAAGCCCGCGAAGGTGTGATGGAATTCTTGCTGATTAATCATCCGCTCGATTGTCCGATTTGTGATCAGGGCGGGGAATGTGACCTGCAAGATCAAGCCATGGCTTATGGGCGTGATGCTTCACGGTTTGAAGAGAATAAACGCGCGGTTGATGATAAGAATATGGGGCCTTTGGTGAACACCATTATGACGCGGTGTATTCAATGTACGCGCTGTGTGCGTTTTGTGACCGAAGTGGCTGGCGTCGAAGAAATAGGACTAGCCTCGCGAGGCGAAGATGCTGAGATCACGACCTATTTGGAACAAAGCTTAACGTCTGAGCTATCAGGTAACGTGATTGATCTGTGTCCTGTCGGGGCTTTGACGTCCAAACCTTATGCATTTAATGCGCGTCCATGGGAGCTTGATAAGGTCGAGAGCATTGATGTTATGGATGCGGTCGGCGCAAATATTCGGGTCGATAGTCGTACAGGCCGCGTCTTGCGGATTATGCCCGTCATTAATGAAGCCGTGAATGAAGAATGGATTTCCGATAAGACGCGTTTCGTTTGGGATGGTTTGTCTCGTCAACGTCTGGACCGTCCTTATATTCGAGAAAATGGTAAGCTGCGGGTTGCGGGATGGGACGAAGCGTTGGGCGTTGCCGCCGAAAAGCTCAAGGGCGATCCAGAGCGGATTGCGGGCATTGTTGGGGATCTTATGGACGCCGAAGCCATGAAGGCATTTAAAGATTTAATGGGCAGTCTTGGCGTTAAAAATATTGATTGCCGCCAAGAGGGGGCGAAACTGTCGGGTGTACGTGAATCCTATCTGTTCAATACAACGATTGAAGGGTTAGAGCAGGCCGATGCGATTTTACTAATTGGAACAAATCCGCGTCTTGAGGCGCCGCTTATCAATGCGCGTATCCGCAAGCGGTGGCTGACAGGCGAGTTATCCATTGCTATGATTGGCGAGGCGGCTGATCTGACCTATAGTTATGATCATTTAGGAACAACTCCTGCTGATATTACGACCTTAACCGGGACGAGCAAAGGATTTGCTAAAACCTTGAAAACTGCAAAAAATCCTGCGGTTATTGTTGGTCAAGGTGTTTTGGCACGCTCGGATGGTGCACAAATATTACGCAATATTGGCGTTTTGGCGGCGCAGTTTAATATGGTTCGTGAAGGCTGGAACGGCTTTAACATATTGCATATGGCGGCAGCACGCGTTGGCGGACTGGATATGGGATTAACGCCGGGCGAAGGCGGTAAAGATGTATCGGCTATATTGGAGGCTTCTGCGGCTGGAGATATGGATGTCGTTTATCTGTTGGGCGCTGATGAAATCGATAGTTCTAAGCTGAAAAAACCATTTGTAATTTATCAAGGCAGCCATGGTGATGCTGGCGCGCATGTAGCCGATGTTATTTTGCCCGGCGCAGCCTATACGGAAAAGGGTGGAATTTACGTCAATACAGAAGGACGGGTACAAATGGGCGCGGCTGCTGTGGCGCCTAAAGGCGAAGCTAAGGCGGATTGGACTATTTTACGGGCTTTATCGGCCCATGTTGATCGTGTTTTGCCATATGATTCTCTGGATGCGCTTCGCGAGACACTTTTTATTGACCATCCGAGCTTTGCCAGTATCGATCATGCCGCAGGCGCGCGGGGGGCTAGTGAATTTAATGTTGCTTCTATCGGCGAATCTGGAGCTATGCTTGCGACACCTTTTAGTAATCCGATAACAGATTTTTATCTCACTAATCCGATTGCGAGAGCCTCCGAAGTCATGGCGGAATGTTCGGCCCTGGCCCGCGCGGCAGATATGCAAGAGGCAGCGGAATAATGTTTGAGATGGTTCAATTTTGGTCAGACTTATCGCCTGTCGCCTGGTTCGGGTTTAAACTGCTGCAAGTTGCCGGATTTGTCATTATTCTGTCGGTTATTCTGGCTTTTCTTATCTTAATGGACCGCAAAGTTTGGGCGGCTGTGCAGATGCGCCGCGGACCGAATGTTGTTGGGCCTTTTGGTTTATTGCAATCATTTGCCGATCTGTTGAAATTTGTATTTAAAGAAATTATTATTCCATCCGGCTCTGATAAAACACTCTTTATCCTAGCGCCTATCATCACACTTGTTATGGCCTTTTTGGCGTGGGCGGTTGTGCCGATCGCACCGGGCTGGGTTATGTCTGACATTAATATTGGTGTCCTCTATGTTCTCGCGATTTCGTCACTTGGGGTTTATGGTATTATCATAGGCGGCTGGGCTTCGAATTCGAAATACCCTTTCATGGGGGCTCTGCGTTCTGCGGCGCAAATGATTTCTTATGAAGTTTCTATTGGGTTTATTATCTTGACGGTTATTTTCCTTGCAGGATCTATGAATCTTTCCGAAATCGTCACTATGCAATCAGGCGGTCTGTTTAACTGGACTTTGTTTCGGTTAAACCCTGTTGGGGAATATGGTATTTGGAATTTGCTGCTTTTCCCAGTTATGTTTTATATGGGTATATTATTCTTTATTTCGTCTTTGGCCGAGACAAACCGCCCGCCTTTTGATCTGCCTGAAGCAGAATCCGAACTTGTTGCCGGGTTCATGGTTGAATATTCCTCGACACCATATTTGCTCTTTATGTTTGGCGAATATCTGAACATGACCTTGATGTGCGCTATGTTCACCATTCTGTTTCTTGGCGGGTGGTATGCGCCGATTGATATAGGCGTTCAATTTGTTCCGCCTGTTATTTGGTTCATACTGAAATGCCTATTTGTGTTCTTCATGTTCGCGATGGTCAAAGCTATTGTCCCGCGTTACCGCTATGATCAATTAATGCGTTTAGGCTGGAAAGTGTTTCTGCCGACATCATTAGCGGCTGTAGTATTTGTATCTACATTTGTAGTTTTCCTCGGCGATAAGATTTAAGGAGGCCGAAAATGTCACGTATCATGCAAGCGGCTCGCGGAGCTCTCCTTCTGGATTTTGCCAGTGCGTTCTGGCTGGCAATAAAATATTTTTTTCGTCCAAAAGTGACGGTTAATTACCCGTTTGAAAAAGGTCCCTTATCACCGCGTTTTCGCGGCGAACATGCGTTGCGCCGTTACCCATCTGGCGAAGAACGTTGTATTGCCTGTAAATTATGCGAAGCGATTTGTCCTGCACAAGCGATCACAATAGAAGCCGAACCTCGCCCTGATGGATCTCGCCGAACGACGCGTTATGATATCGATATGGTGAAATGTATTTATTGCGGTTTATGCCAAGAGGCGTGTCCGGTCGATGCGATTGTTGAGGGGCCAAATTTTGAATTTGCAACAGAGACCCGTGAAGAACTCTATTACGATAAAGATAAATTACTTGAAAATGGTGATCGCTGGGAACGCGAAATTGCAAAAAATCTAGCTATGGACGCACCATACCGCTAAAGGCGGCGGCAGAAAAGGAAGACAAATCGTGTTAACGGTAATCTCATTTTATCTCTTGGCAATCATTGCTGTTGCGGCAGCCTTTATGGTTGTTGCCGCACGTAACCCTGTGCATTCAGTTATGTTTTTAATTACAGTTTTCTTTAGTGCAGCTGGATTGTTTGTACTCATGGGGGCAGAGTTTTTAGCCTTGCTCTTGGTTATGGTTTATGTCGGAGCTGTGGCTGTTCTCTTTCTTTTCGTTGTCATGATGCTGGATGTTGATTTCGTCGAGATGAAGCAAGGGTTTTTGCAATATGCTCCGGCGGGTAGTCTTGTTGCTTTGGTTTTGTTTTTGGAAATGATTTTCGTTGGTGCGGCCTATTTTGCCGGTGATGATTCCGGTCTGGCTGAGCGTTCAAGCGAGATGAGTAATTTACGCCGCTTTGGTGAAGTGCTTTATACGGATTATGCGTTTTTCTTTGAGGCGGCGGGGCTTGTTCTACTTGTAGCGATGATCGGTGCGATTGTTTTGACTTTACGAGAACGTGATGGGGTGCGCCGACAAAATGTAATGGATCAGATTGCGCGAACGCGGGACGGGGGCGTTGAACATGTTGATATAGAGCCGGGTGCGGGAGTAGGCTCATGACAATTGGTCTCATGCATTATCTGGTGATTGCTGCGATGATTTTTGTCATCGGCGTCTTTGGTATTTTCGTGAATCGGAAAAATGTCATCATTATTCTTATGTGCGTTGAGCTTATTCTTTTGGCGGTTAATATAAATTTCGTCGCCTTTTCGGCTCATATGGCTGAAACAGGATCTAATCAACCTATGGCAGGGCAGGTTTTTGCTTTGTTTATTCTAACCGTTGCAGCCGCGGAAGCCGCTGTTGGATTGGCGATCCTTGTTGTCTACTTCCGTAATCGCGGCAATATCGCGGTGGAAGATATTGATCTGATGAAGGGCTAAGCGCAGCTATGCTTTATAAAGTTCTCGTTTTTGCTCCGCTCTTAGGGGCTATAATTGCAGGCCTGTTTGGGACGGGTTTTATGAAAGGGCGTTTGGGCGGAAAAGCCTCTATGCTTTTGACAACTGCCTTGCTGTTTTTATCCGCAGGTCTGTCATGGATTACTTTATTCAAGATCGGATTTGGACATACATCCCATGATATCCTGCTTTTGCGCTGGATAGATATTGGGGATTTAAAAGCCAATTGGGCGCTTAAAATTGATACGCTGACTGCCGTTATGTTAGTGGTAATTACCACCGTATCGTCTTTGGTTCACCTCTATAGCTGGGGTTATATGGCGGATGATAAATATAAACCGCGATTCTTTAGTTATCTATCGCTGTTTACATTTGCGATGTTAATGCTGGTAACAGCCGATAATTTCATTCAATTGTTTTTCGGTTGGGAAGGTGTTGGACTCGCTTCATACCTTTTGATCGGGTATTATTTTAAAAAACCGTCCGCCAATGCAGCGGCCATTAAAGCTTTCGTCTCCAACCGTGTTGGCGATGTCGGTCTGGCGCTTGGTGTTATGACTGTGTTTTTTGTCTTTGGTTCTGTTGATTTTGACACGGTTTTTGCAGCCGTTCACAATGATCCGGCGCGAGTTATATCTTTTCTCGGTATGCAAATTAACGCGATCGAGTTGATTGCGGCTTTGCTCTTTATTGGGGCTATGGGGAAATCGGCGCAATTCGTTTTACATGTTTGGTTACCTGATGCGATGGAAGGGCCTACACCTGTTTCTGCACTTATCCATGCCGCGACAATGGTGACGGCCGGTGTGTTTTTAGTTTGCCGCGCCTATCCAATTTATGAAATGGCGCCTGTGACGTCTGGCTTTATTACCGTGCTCGGTGCCTTTACAGCCTTTTTCGCGGCTACGGTTGGCCTTGTGCAAAATGATATTAAACGCGTAATCGCTTATTCAACCTGTTCTCAGCTAGGCTATATGTTTTTTGCTGCCGGAGTTGGAGCCTATAACGCGGCGATGTTTCACCTTTTCACCCATGCCTTTTTTAAAGCGCTTTTATTCCTTTGCGCAGGCTCGGTTATTCATGCATTGCATCATCAGCAGGACATGCGCAAAATGGGCGGTATTCGCCATAAAGTACCATTGACCTATGCGGCTATGATTATCGGAACCTTGGCCATTACGGGGATTGGTATACCGGGTACGAAAATTGGCTTTGCTGGATTTTTCTCAAAAGATGCAATTATTGAAGCGGCCTATGCCGCAGGAGCTACTGGCGGGAACGGGGCTGCAGTTTTTGCCTTCACCATGGGTCTTGTGGCTGCTTTGATGACCAGTTTTTATAGTTGGCGTCTGATCTTTATGACATTCCACGGAAATCACCGCGGTGATAAACATACGTTGGAACATGCCCATGAAAGCCCGGCAAATATGTTGGTGCCTCTGGGGGTTCTTTCTGTGGGGGCTTTGTTGGCTGGTTTTGTTTTTTACGGGAAATTTATGGGCGCGGGTGCTGCGCATTTCTGGAACGGGGCTTTGCCTTCGGGTGATCATGCCATGCTTGCACCGGATAATCTTTTTGCTGCTGCTGAAAAAGGACACGCAGATGATGTAGGGCACGGCGGCGGACATCATGATTTTCCATGGTGGGTATTGTGGTCCCCGCTTTTTGTTTCGACCTTAGGCTTTGTTACCGCATGGATGATGTATATTCGAGATAATGGAACGGAAAAACAACTCGCGAAAGAAGGCGGTCCGCTTTATAATTTCCTGCTCAATAAATGGTATATTGACGAGCTTTATGACGCAACAATTGTACGCGGAACCCGCGCATTAGGCGATTTATTTTGGAAAATAGGTGATATGAAAATCATTGACGGTTTTGGCCCGAACGGCGTGGCTGCGACAGCCGTAGCTGGTGCGCGCAAATTATCTAAAATTCAAAGTGGTAAGCTTTTCCATTATGCGTTTGTTATGCTGCTGGGTGTTGCGGCGATTATTGTCATCGTCTTTAACAGTGTGGGGGGATAGAGATGTTTGACGGCCTTCCTATTTTATCGGCTATTACCTTTATCCCGCTTATCGGGGCTTTGGCCTTGATGGGTATTTATGGCCTGACACGTACTGAGGGCAAAGCTCAGGTAGAAGAAAATTCCAAGCGTGTGGCATTGGCTGTCTCTTTGGTTACATTTTTGCTGTCTCTGTTGATGCTTTTAAATTTTGATAGCGGGTCTGCGGATTACCAATTTGTTGAAGACACAGAATGGTTGGGTGGTGGTATCCAATATATTATGGGCGTGGACGGTATATCTGTATTATTTATTGTTCTGACGACATTTCTTACGCCGCTTTGTATTTTCGCAAGCTGGTCATCGGTCAAGACGCGGGTTTTGGAATATATGGTGGCATTCCTCATTCTGGAAACGCTGATGATTGGCGTGTTTTGTGCTCTGGATATGGTGCTGTTTTATCTCTTTTTCGAGGCCGTCCTGATACCGATGTTTATTATTATCGGAGTATGGGGCGGAGCGAACCGGGTTTACGCATCCTATAAGTTCTTCCTTTATACACTGCTGGGCTCCGTTCTGATGTTGGCCGCTATATTGTGGGTATATAATTATAGTGGACAAACTCTAGGTGAGCCGACAACAGATATGCGGGTACTCGCGACGGCTTTGGATATTCCAGCAGGTGTCCAGACGTGGCTCTGGCTTGCATTCTTTTCTTCTTTTGCCGTTAAAATGCCAATGTGGCCGGTTCATACATGGCTTCCGGATGCTCATGTTCAGGCGCCTACGGCCGGTTCGGTTATTCTAGCCGGTATCTTGCTCAAATTAGGTGGATATGGGTTTTTACGCTTTTCGATACCGCTTTTCCCGGATGCCAGCTTTGGTCTTGCGCCACTGATTTTCTGGCTCTCGGTTATTGCGATTATATATACCTCGCTGGTCGCTTATCGCCAAACCGATATGAAAAAACTGATTGCTTATTCCTCTGTGGCCCATATGGGGTTTGTGACTATGGGGATTTTTGCCGCTAATGTGCAGGGCATCCAAGGGGCTATTTTTCAAATGCTTAGCCATGGTATAATCTCTGGCGCACTCTTCTTTTGTGTTGGTGTGATTTATGACCGTATGCATACGCGCGATATCGCGTTTTATGGCGGGCTAGTGAAACAGATGCCTATTTATGCAGCTTTTCTTATGCTCTTTACTATGGCCAATGTTGGCTTGCCGGGAACATCTGGGTTTGTTGGTGAAATCCTAACAATGATAGGGGCTTATCAGGTCAATCCATGGATTGCCTTTGGCGCGGCTTTAGGGATGATTTTATCTGCCGTTTATGCGCTGTATCTATATCGAGCTGTGATCTTTGGCGAACAAGTGAATGAAAAGCTCGCAGGTATTACGGATATGACTCGCAGCGAGATTATTGTCTTAGCCCCGCTTGCGGTGATGACACTTGTTCTGGGGATATACCCCGCGCTGATTACAGATGTAACAGCTGCCTCTGTTGACAATCTGATTGCTAATTTTCAAACGGCAACCGGGCAGGGATCTTAAACCATGTATCAATTGATTATTCCTGAAATTCTCCTCGCTATTTGTGCCTCGCTTCTTTTGGGCTTTGGTGTCAGCCGGCAGGAAAACCGCGCGCCGGTTGTACGTTATGTCGCGATAGCCATTTTGGTCCTGTATGCCTTTATGGGGCTCATTCTTGGCGGACAAAGCGGGCAAGCTTTTAAAGGAGCGTTAATTGTTGATGATTTTGCTCATTATGTGAAGTTTTTCTTAGGCCTTTCTGGCGCTGCGGCTTTGTTGTTGGCGAAAGATTTTCTCGAGCAGGAAAATCTAGATCATTACGAATTTTCGGTTTTGTTGTTATATTCTGTATTGGGAATGAGCATCATGGCGTCATCCAACAATATGCTTGCGCTCTATATTGGGGTGGAAATGCAGTCACTTGCTTTATATGTTATGGCTGCGTTTAACCGGGATAGCTTGCGAGCTTCAGAAGCGGGGTTGAAATATTTTGTTCTGGGCGCGCTGTCGTCAGGGCTGTTACTCTATGGTATTTCGCTCGTTTACGGTTTTACCGGAACATTACAATTCAACGCAATTGCCAGTATTATTGAAACAGACGGTATAACCCCGGGTATTGTTGCCGGTATGGCCTTTATGCTGTGTGGCCTTGGTTTTAAAATATCAGCCGCTCCGTTTCATATGTGGACGCCTGATGTTTACGAAGGCTCGCCAACGCCTGTGACGGGATTTTTTGCAACAGCGCCTAAATTGGCTGCGATTGCGCTTATAACCCGTATCTGTGTTGTGCCTTTTGACGGGATAACAGATCAATGGCAGCAGGTGATAATTGTCTTTGCGGTTCTGTCTATGTTGGTTGGCGTATTTGGAGCGCTTATTCAGACAAATATAAAACGGCTTATGGCTTATTCCTCCATTGCGAATATGGGTTTTGCGTTGGTGCCGCTTGCAGCGGGAGGCGTCGCGGGTGTGCGCGGTATGTTGATTTATATGAGTATTTACATCATTACCGTTATCGGAACTTTTGCATGTATTTTACAGATGCGTATTCGCAACGGTATGGTTGAGAACATTTCTGATCTGGGTGGATTGTCCAAAAGCAACCGTAGCCTTGCAATCTTATTGACGATGTTCATGTTCTCCGTTGCAGGTATTCCGTTCTTGGCGGGTTTTTTCGGGAAATATTTTGCCTTTTATCCCGCTTATGCCGAGGGTCTTGTTTGGCTTGTTATTGTCGCTCTTATCGCCAGTGTTGTCGGTGCAGCCTATTACATTCGGATTATAAAAGTAATTTGGTTTGACGAAGAGGCACAGAGCTTTGTCAAAGCGCCGCGTGCGCTCAGAGGCCTGTCATTAATTGCGGGACTGTTAGTGTTTCCGCTATTATTATTGCCATTTGTTGCGATTCCGGGTCAAAGCTTGATTACAGCCGCAGCTCAAAGTTTGTTTTAGGGCCGCTTTGCGCTTTATTCATCACGACATTCTTGACTCGACAATGGATGCGGCTCGCCGTCTAGCGCAAACCGGAGATTATGGTCCCGTCTGGATATCAGCCGGTGTACAAACCCAAGGCCGCGGACGAAGCGGGCGTGAATGGGTTTCGCAAAAAGGTAATCTTTATTGTTCCTATCTCATGCCATTAAATCTTGAGCCAGCTTATGCTGCGCAGCTTGGATTTGTAGCTGGTTTAGCTGTTGCAGATGTTCTTTCAAGCTTCGTATCGTCTGATATCATCAAGCTGAAATGGCCAAATGATATTATGTGCAGCTCTGCCAAAATCGCGGGGTTGTTATTAGAAGCGGGGTCGTCAAATGGGCAGGCGTGGTTAAGTACTGGTGTCGGAATCAATCTTATATCTCATCCTGACCCAACACTTTATACAGCGACGCATTTGTTTGATCATTTGAGCGGTGCGCAGTTATCGGATCCAGAAATTATTGCTTTACACCCTCAGCATATTATTCCGCAATTAGCACAATCGTTTCAGCTTTGGGAAACGACACTCGCTAATGACGGGTTTTCTGCTATTCGTCAGGCATGGGCACAGCGTGGCTACGGCTTACCTGGTCCCGTTACTGCGCGCTTGCCCCATGAAACCCTATCAGGAGAGGGGCTAGGTCTTGGTGAAAATGGCCAGTTGCGACTTCGGCTAGACAATGGCACCATAAGGGATATCCATGCTGGAGATGTTTTCTTTGGTGCTGGACATAATGTTGGAGAGAGTTGACATGTTACTCGCGATCGATAGCGGCAATACCAACACGCTTTTTGCCATTCATAATGGCGAAAATTGGACTGTTGAGTGGCGTATTGCGACGGATGCGACACGGACAGCGGATGAATTTGCTGTCTGGTTTCATCAACTTTTAGCCATGCAAAACTTAACGTTTAAAGATATAAAAGCATGCGTTATTTCAACGGTTGTTCCGCAATCCTTATTCAATATGCGCAACCTCGCACGGCGGTATTTTGACGTTGAACCTATGATTATAGGGGACGAAGGTGTGGATGTTGGGATTGGGGTGCGGACCGATAATCCGAGAGAAGTGGGGGCTGACCGCCTTGTAACTGCATTAGGGGCCACCCGTGTTTATGATGGCAACCTTATTATTATCGATAGCGGGACGGCTACGACGTTTGATGTTGTTTCTAAAGACGGGTATTTCGAAGGCGGTATTATTTGCCCCGGAATCAATTTGTCGGTTCGAGCCTTACATGAGGCTGCTGCCCAATTGCCCCGTATTGCGATAGTTAAACCGGAACGTATTGTAGGAAAAAATACAGTTGCGGCTATGCAGTCTGGTATATATTGGGGTTATATTGGATTGATTGATGGCCTTGTCGAAAAAATACGTAAAGAAGATGGCCGCGAATTTACGGTGATTGGTACAGGCGGGGTCGCCTCTTTGTTTGAAGGGGCGTCTGAAACTATCCAGTATTATGATAGTCAGTTAACTATTAATGGCCTGCTTGAAGTCTGGCGTCTCAATCAGCAAATATCCTAGCCAGACCAACGCATAGAAAAGCTCAGTATTATATGAAACATCAAGACGAATTAGTCTTTCTGCCATTAGGCGGGTCGGGCGAAATTGGGATGAATTTGAATCTTTTCGGTTTTGGACCTGCCCATAACCGTAAATGGATTATCGTTGATATCGGTGTTACATTTGGCAATGCTGAAACGCCGGGTATTGATATCATTATGCCTGATACCGAATTTATCGAAGACTACAAAAAAGATATATTGGGTATTGTTTTAACCCATGCCCATGAAGATCATATGGGGGCTTTGGCTCGCCTGTGGCCGCGGCTTGAATGCCCGGTTTATGCAACGCCGTTTACGCTTTATCTGGTTAAAGACCGTTTGGCTGAATTTGGATTATTAGACCTTGTAGACTTACATGAAATTCCGCTGAAAGACCGGTTCCAACTTGGCCCGTTTGATATTGAATTCATTACGCTGACACATTCTATTCCAGAACCAAATGCTTTGGCGATACGCACGCCGATAGGCCTTGTTTTGCATACGGGGGATTGGAAAATCGATGAGGAACCGCAAATTGGCGAACCTGTTGATGCCAAAGCATTGCGCGCTTTGGGCGATGAAGGCATTACCGCGATGATATGTGATTCAACCAATGTTTTTACGCCGGGTTATGCAGGCAGTGAGGCCGGAGTTCGGACTGAGTTGACGGCTCTGATTTCAGAATATGAGGGACGCGGCGTTGCGGTTGCTAGCTTTGCTTCTAATGTTGCTCGCTTGGAAAGCGTGATGATCGCGGCAAGACAGAATGACCGCAACGTATGTCTTGTTGGGCGGTCTATGCATCGTATGGTCGCGGCGGCCCGGTCTATTGGGTTACTTAGCGAAATTGGAGTCTTGCTGGACGAAGAAGAGGCTATGGCAATGCCGCAAGGGCATGTCCTGTATTTGTGTACAGGTAGCCAAGGTGAGCCGCGAGCGGCGCTTTCCCGTATCGCCAATGATGACCATCGCACAATAAAATTTTCCAAAGGGGATGTGGTGATCTTTTCCTCAAAAATTATTCCGGGTAATGAGGTTGGGATTTTTGCTTTGCAAAATGCACTAGCCGATGAAGGTATTGAAATTGTAACTGAAAAAGACCGAGCTATTCACGTCTCGGGACATCCTTGCCGGGACGAGTTAGCGCAGATGTATGAATGGGCCCGTCCTGATATCGCTATCCCCGTTCACGGCGAACGTCGACATTTGCTGGAACATGCAAAATTGGCCCGAAAACTGGGTGTGCCCAAAACCAAAGCAGCCCGAAATGGCGAAATGTTGCGCCTTGCACCGGATGGGCCAGAGGTGGTTGATATTGTGCCATCGGGACGTTTGCATCAAGACGGGACCGTAATTGTATCGAATCATGATAATGGTCTGCGGCTGCGCCGCAAAATGGCCTATGCGGGTCATATTTCAATTGGACTTGTCATTGATCTAAAAGGCAAAATAATGTCCGGTCCTGAAATGCGTCTTACAGGATTGCCGGAGGGTAAAAACGGACAACATCTTGATCATCTAATGGACGGAATCGAAGAAGCCGTTGAGACCGTGCTACACCATATGCGGCCTAAAGAAATGAAAGATGAAGATATGGTTGAAGATAAAATTAGCGGTAAGGTCAAACGCTATGTTAAACAAGCCACAGGAAAACGCACAATTGTTGATGTTATTGTGCATCGTATATAGGAGATCGGTATGTCGAGAGCTTTTAAACTCGGACCCTTAAATCATGTCGGCATTGCCGTTCCTGATATAAATTATGCGATAGATATGTACCGGAATGTTTTTGGCGTAACAGATATAACCGAGCCGCAAGATTTGCCGCCGCAAGGTGTGACCTATGCATTTGTCAATTTACCAAGCGGACAGGTCGAACTGATCCAGCCTTATGGCGATAATTCTCCGATCACAAAATATCTGAACCGTAATCCGAAGGGCGGGCAGCATCATATCTGTTTTGAAGTTGATGATATTCATGAGGCGAGCGCTGTAATGGTCAAACGGGGTATGCGGGTGTTAAATGAACCTCGTATTGGCGCGCATGGTACATTAGTTATTTTTCTGCATCCCGGCGATGCGGGCGGAGTATTAATCGAGCTGATGGAAACGCCGAAGGCTTCTCATTAAATGTCGATTTTTTCAATATTCGTTGTTTATCTTCTGATCTGGTGGGTCACGCTTTTTACGGTTCTACCTTTGGGCGTGCGCGGGCAGGCGGAAGATGGGAATATTGTTAAAGGTTCGGAGCCCGGAGCCCCAGTTGATAGCCGGATCAAGCAAAAGTTTATGATTACAACGGGGATTGCAACGCTTTTATGGGTTCTCGTGTGTAGTGTCATTAGTATGGGGCTTATTGATATCATTCCTCAGACCGAATAAGCGTTACGAAATATTCATCGACTCGCCTGACAGGAGAACTTGCCGGGCAGCGCACTAGCGCTTAATACAAAGATTAATAAGGGACCAGCCATGCGATTATCGCACTATTTTTTACCCGTTCTTAAAGAAACGCCAGCCGATGCCGCCATAGCATCGCACCGGTTCATGCTGCGCGCTGGTATGGTAAAACAAGATAGTGCCGGAATTTATATCTGGCTGCCGCTTGGATTTAAAGTGCTTAAGAAGATTGAGCAAATTGTCCGTGAAGAACAAAATAGAGCGGGCGCTGTTGAAATGCTGATGCCGACCATTCAATCGGCCAATCATTGGAAAGAAACAGGCCGTTATGATGCTTACGGGCCTGAGATGCTGCGGATAAAGGACCGGAGTGATCGCGAATTATTATATGGTCCGACGAATGAAGATATGATTACGGATATGTTCCGGACTTATGTGAAATCCTATAAGGATTTACCGCAATGTCTTTATCATATTCAATGGAAGTTTCGCGATGAACGCCGTCCCCGTTTCGGGGTGATGCGTGGCCGCGAGTTTTTAATGAAAGATGCCTATAGTTTCGATGTGTCCTCAGAGGCGGCACGCCAAAGTTATTACCGTCAATTTATCGCCTATTTAAACACCTATGCGCGTATGGGGCTAAAGGCTGTTCCGATGCGGGCTGATACCGGTCCGATTGGCGGGGACTTGTCACATGAATTTCTTATTTTGGCCGAAACAGGCGAGAGTGAGGTTTTTTGCCATAAAGATCTGGTGGATATGCCAGCGCCCGGACGGGTGGATGACACGGATTTGGAAGCTGTTTTCAATAAACGTACTGCTTTTTATGCTGCGACAGATGAGAAGCATGATGCTGATGAATTTGCTCATGTTCCGGCTGAGAAACAATTATCGGCACGCGGTATTGAAGTGGGGCATATTTTCTATTTTGGTGATAAATATTCAACGCCAATGAAAGCGACGGTACAGGGAGCGGACGGAAAACCGCAGCCGGTAATGATGGGCTCTTACGGTGTTGGGGTTTCGCGTCTTGTTGGCGGTATTATAGAGGCTAGCCATGATGAAAAGGGGATTATTTGGCCTAAATCTGTAACGCCATTTGGGGCCGGGATTATTAATTTAAAAACTGGCGATGTGGATGCCGATAAGGTGTGTGAAGATATTTATCAAAAATTAGCGGCCGCTGATATTGACCCGCTTTATGATGATAAAAATGATCGCGGCGGCGTAAAATTTTCGCGTATGGATCTCATTGGATTGCCCTACCAAATCGTTATTGGCCCGCGCGGGTTAAAAGAGGGAATTGTTGAGGTTAAAATTCGTATCAGCGGAGAGCGGCGGGAGATGTCACCGCAAGCCGCCATCAATTTCATTATTTCAGAATTTGAAGACATTTGAATCGCGCCGTTGATATAAATTCTAAGCCGTTTTCGGGGAAACAGAACACCCCATTTGGCCGTATTGAGCGCACGATTGCGCGGCGGTACCTCGGTGCGCGTAAAAAGGACGGCGGCGTTGCCGTTATCGCGCTTATATCCTTTATTTGTATCACATTAGCTGTATCTTCTATGATTATCATCATGTCGATTATGAACGGGTTCCGTACAGAACTTATCCGGTTAACCATTGGTTCGGAGGGTCATATGTATGTAGTAATGTCTACGGCCAATCCGCCGCCCCAAGCCGTTATCGCTTTACAACAGCAGCTTTCCGGCATTGAAGGCGTTGATAAAGCGTTTGAATTTACGGAAGATTTCACAGGTGTCCAAGCCAGCGGTCAGCTTAATATTGGCCGTGTAATCGGACTCTCAAAACAAGATATTTTGAATTTTCCTTTGATAGCTGACAATATTCAATTCGGGTCACTTCAAGGCTATGGATCAGGTAACGGCGAGGCTCATCAAATTGCTATGGGGTCCCGTCTTGCGGCCTCTCTTGGTTTAACTGTGGGGGATCGGGCGCGTTTATTAACGGCGCGTACCCAAGCTAATCCTTTTGGACCGCCTAAACCTGTTTATAAAACCTATACCATTGGAGCAATATTCGAGGTGGGTTTGGCTCCGACAGATGAAGTTTATATTTACATGGATATCAACCAATCTACTTTATTGTTTAAGGATGGCAAACGTCCGGGAAATATTCAAATTCGTCTTTATGACCCTGACACTGTTGAATTAATGCGAGAACGTGTGCAATCTAGCATAGCGCAATCTGTTTTTATCCAGACTTGGAAAGACCGCAATGCTAGCACAGCCCAGGCTCTTCGAACGGAGCAAATTGCTATGCGGCTTATCTTTATGATTGTTGTTATTATTGCGACATTTCCTGTTCTAGCTGCAATGATAATGTTAGTTAAAAACAAATCCAAAGATATTGCTATTTTACGGACGATAGGGGCTACGCGCGGATCGGTATTGCGGATATTTTTTATGGCGGGGGCGACGATTGGATTGCTGGGAACATTATTTGGTCTTATCCTTGGGGTTTTATTCTGTCTTAATATTGATGGTATTCAACGGGTCCTGGAGACGATTACAGGCGTAGAGCTTTTCCCAGCCGATGTTTATTACCTGTCTACAGGCATTCCCGTTAAAATTGTCTGGACCGAAATTTTTGGCGTTGCTTTTTGGGGGTTTTTGATTTCGTCGATTGCAACCTTTTTCCCCGCACTCAATGCGTCTCGTATCGACCCCGTTGAGGCGCTACGTTATGAATAATGTGCCCGGGATAAACGGACGGCCTATCCTATCCGTTCGCAATCTTCATCGGACTTATAAGTCCGGCGATTCACACCTGCATGTTCTTCGCGGAGCAGATATAGATATTTATCCGGGTGAAATGGTTGGCTTGATTGGCCCGTCCGGTTCAGGGAAATCGACTTTACTACATGCCGCAGGGCTATTGGAAAAGCCTAATGCAGGTGATGTATTCATTAATGGACGCGAATGTTTGAAGCTGTCTGATGATCAACGCACAGCTATCCGCCGCGAAACTATTGGTGTTGTTTATCAGTTTCACCATCTACAAAAAGAATTTACGGCACAAGAAAATGTTGTCATCCCGCAAATGATAGCAGGAAAACCCCATAAATATGCAGAAGCGGAAGCCGCACGTTTGCTGGGCTTAATGGGATTAAACTCACGTATGCATCATAAGCCGAGTCAGATGTCGGGCGGAGAACAGCAACGTGTTGCTATTGCCCGTGCCATTGCGAACCAGCCGCAAGTGCTTTTGGCCGATGAACCGACCGGAAACCTTGACCCAACGACATCGAACAGTGTTTTTCAAAACCTGTTTGATCTTACACGTACAGAAGGCGTTTCCGCCCTTGTTGCGACTCATAATATGCATCTGATGCAATATATGGATCGCGTTTTAACCGTGAATACAGATGGGTTAGTCGTCCCTTATAGGCGCTAATTGTAGTTTCAATCTTTTATTCAACTGTTTTTCCGCGCCTAAAATTATAGCTTATGTAATACTAGAGCTGATATCAAAGATGCCATAAAGACCATAGTGAAAATTGCGATTAATCTTGGGGACATACAAAAGAGGTGTGTTGTGTATTAATCTGTATCTTATAAACGAATGTGTTCAGGCCTTCTGCGCTTATGCTGATTGGCGACTTAATCGCTCTGATATCCAATAGAAGATGATGCCAGCCACGATAACACAGGCACCGAAGATAGCTTTATGGGGCTCATTGATGATAACAAATGTTAACATGGCCGCCGTGATAGACAGGTAAACTAAGGGCACAATAGGATAGCCCCATGTTTTATAAGGTCGCGGCAGTTCCGGTTCGCGCCAACGCAAGACGAAGACACCCAGAATAGCCAGAAAACTGTTAAGGGCTAACATGGCGCCAGCAAAAACAACAATTGTCTTAAAGCTGGATGTTAAAATATAAATCAGAGCAATAGCGGATTGAAAATAGATAGCATTACGCGGAATGCCATTTTTATTCACGCTACCTAAAAATTTGAGCGCTTTGAAATCTTCTCCAATAGCTTGCAGAGCCCGAGGGCCAGCTAGAGTCATAGCACTAACTGTCGAGATCAGTAAAAGAGAGAGCATGCCGCCAGCAATTCGAGCGCCTGTTTCGCCAAAAATACCTTTAGCGGCAATATACCCGATTTCAACTTGGTTAGTCATGGCTGCCATAGGGGCCGTATAAAGGAAAACATAGTTCAATAAGACATAGAGCACCATCACAAGGCCTGTGCCAAAAGTTAAAACACGGGGTAGGTCGCGTTGCGGGTTTTTAAGTTCGCCAGAAATATAAACAGCCGCATTCCAGCCCGTATAGGCATAGGATACATAGATGAGCGAAACGCCAAAAGCAGCACTAGTCATTATATCCCAGTCACCGCTTTTTGGCAGGGGGCTGATGGGTTGCGGATTTTGTGTCAGGATGAATCCTGCTAGGCAGAAAACTAAGATCAAAATAACTTTGACGGCCGTAAACCCAAATTGAAATTGGCCACTGGCTTTGCGATTCTTTCCATGAACCCATGTGACAAGGATAACAAGGGCACAAGCGAGAGCTTTGCCTGTCCAATCCGGATACTGACCGGGTAGGGCGGCTATACTATATTTTCCGAATGCAAGAGAGACAGCAGCGATAGGAGCTGCAAACCCGATAACAGTTGACACCCAGCCTGAGATAAATCCCGCGACCGGATGATATATTCGTCCTAGAAAATTATATTCGCCACCAGAACGTGGTAAGGCAGCGCCGAGTTCGGCATAGCTGGCTGCACCGCAAAGTGAGGCTATCCCGCCGATAATCCAAAGCATCATCAGCGCAAAGACGGATTGAATATCAGCGAGTTGAAACCCTAATGACGTGAACACGCCTGTGCCGACCATATTAGCAATAATAACCGCTGCTGCGGTACGCGGTGTATAAAACGTATGAGCCATAATATCCCTTGCCTGTTTTCAGGCGATATCTTTTATGGGCGGGATTTATGTCATTTGTCTACGTATAACAGAGGGTTATCCACAGGTGTGCTTGACATGATTGATTTGTAAAGATAAGAACAAATAGAGAACATTAATATTGAGGATAAGTCAATGAAGCAGCTTGTTATGGATATCTCTGCGGGTATGGTGATGGCAGGATTCGTCTCTATAGTGACGGTATGGATGATGGTGTTGGGCGGCTAACACCTTTGGCGAAATAAACGGGGACGGTGTTATGCTAACAGATTTTGTACATCTACGCTCTCGCACGCCTTATTCGCTACTGGAAGGCGCTTTAAAAATTAAGGAAACGGCCGCGCGGGCACGGGAATACCGTATGCCTGCGCTGGCGATGACTGATACCCATAATATGTGCGGGGCCTTGCAGTTTTCCGCAATAATGAGCGGCGAAGGCATTCAGCCAATTATGGGAGTTACCCTGTCCGTAGATGCGGGTTTGGCTGACCAGCCTGGGGTTAATCACTACGACGTGGACGGAACGATTGCCTTATTGGCGCAGAATGAAACGGGGTATGAAAACCTTATGGCACTTTCTAGCGCTTCGTTTTTAGATGTTGACCCGACGGACTTACCTCATGTTACCGCAGAGGCTTTATCTACGTATAATTCCGATATTATTGCTTTAACGGGCGGGCCGGATGGCGTGTTGAACCGATTGATCGTTGCTGGTCGTTTAGGTGAAGCAGAAAGGTGGTTGGATAAACTCATTAAATTTTTTCCTGACCGGTTATATGTGGAACTTCAGCGCCATGGCGAAGCCCATGAAATTCAGGCTGAAAAACATTTAATTGAATGGGCCTATGCCAAACACTTGCCACTTGTGGCGACAAATGAACCTTATTTTCTCGACCCCGATATGCATAAGGCTCATGATGCCTTGCTCGCGATTTCCGAAGGGTCTTATATCCTAGAGCGTGACCGGCGTCAGGTCTCGCCTGAGCATTATTTCAAGTCGCCTGAACAAATGGCGGATATTTTTAACGATATCCCTGAAGCCATTGAAAATACCTTAGAGATAGCACAACGCTGCGCTTATCAATCACAAACTCGCAAGCCCATTTTGCCAAATTTTGGCGATGGCTCGCAAAGCGAAGGTGATATTTTAGCCGATCAGGCTCGCCAAGGTTTGGATGCACGATTAGCCGCTAATATACCGGCCGCACCGCGCGAAGATTATATCAGCCGACTTGAGTTTGAATTGGGTGTTATTGCGCAGATGGGTTTCCCGGGTTATTTTTTGATTGTTTCAGATTTTATTAAATGGGCAAAGGCTCAGGGTATTCCCGTGGGACCAGGGCGAGGGTCGGGGGCTGGCTCTGTCGTGGCATGGGCCTTGACGATTACGGATTTGGATCCACTACGGTATGGGTTGTTGTTCGAACGGTTTTTGAATCCTGAACGAGTTTCCATGCCTGATTTTGATATTGATTTTTGTCAGGAACGTCGCGGCGAAGTGATACGTTATGTACAGGAGAAATATGGCGATTCCCAAGTTGCACATATTATCACCTTTGGAACCTTGCAGGCCCGCGCGGTTGTGCGGGATGTCGGGCGGGTTTTGCAAATGCCGCTGGGGCAAGTTGATAGGCTCGCTAAATTGGTTCCATCTAATCCGGCTAATCCTGTGACGCTAGGCGAGGCGATTAAAATGGAGCGCGGATTACAAGAGGCCCGCGCTTCAGACCCCGCCGTGCGTCAGCTTTTGGATATAGCGTTGAAATTGGAGGGGCTTTACCGCAATGCATCCACCCATGCCGCTGGCGTTGTCATTGGGGATCGCCCATTAACCGAACTTGTCCCGCTTTACCGAGACCCGCGATCAGACATACCTGCGACGCAATTCACCATGAAATGGGCAGAAAAAGCCGGGCTTGTGAAGTTTGATTTCCTTGGATTGAAAACTCTGACAGTGATTGACCGCTGTGTGAAATATCTGGCTAAACAGGGCATTGATTTGGATATTAATACGGTGAGTACCCAGACACCGGATGCTTACAGGCCATTGGCTGATGGGTTATCTGCCGGAGTTTTTCAACTTGAGAGTTCAGGTATGCGTGATGTTTTACGCAAAATGGCTCCTGATAGTATTGAAGAATTGACGGCTTTGATTTCTTTATATCGGCCTGGCCCGATGAAAAATATTGGAACTTATATTGATCGAAAATATGGCCGTGCCGAAATTGAATACCCGCACGCCAGTCTCAAAGATATTCTTGAAGAAACATATGGTATCATCATTTATCAAGAACAGGTTATGCAGATTGCGCAAGTTTTATCTGGGTATTCACTAGGTGAGGCGGATTTGTTGCGACGCGCTATGGGTAAAAAAGACCAAGCCGAAATGGATCGTCAACGTTCACGGTTTGTTGAAGGGGCCGCGAAAAATAATGTAGATGTAAATCTGGCCAATAATATTTTTGATCTGGTCAATGAATTTGCCGGATATGGTTTTAACAAATCCCATGCTGCGGCCTATGCTTTTATATCGTTTCAAACGGCGTATCTCAAAGCGTTGCATCCGGTAGAATTTATTGCTGCTATCATGTCGCTTGATATCGCTAATGTTGAAAAACTGGCGCAATTTTTTCAAGAGGCTAAACGTATGGGGGTTAAAATCCTACCAGCCTGCGTAAATCGCTCCATGGCAGATTTTGATGTGGCAGACGGCAAGGTCTTATATGCATTGGGAGCTCTTAAAAATGTAGGCATTGAAGCCATGCGTCATGTGGTTGATGTGCGCGAACAAGGTGGCCCCTTTACAGATTTGTTTGATTTTGCCCGCCGGGTAGAATCGCGCATGGTTAATAAACGGGCTTTTGAAAACCTCGCACGCAGCGGTGCTTTTGATGCATTGGAACCAAACCGTGCCAAGGCTTTAGCTGCCGCCGACCTATTACAATCAATTGGAGCCCGAGTTTCGCAAGAGCGTGCATCGGCCCAAGTAAGTTTGTTTGGCGAAGCTGCCGATGCGATGGCAGAACCTGAATTGCCAAACTCATCTCCTTGGTCCCATATTGAAAAACTGGATCATGAGTTGTCGGCTGTTGGGTTTTATTTTGCTGGACATCCTTTAGAAGCTTATGCTGTACAACTGTCGCGTAAAAAAATTGTCTTGTCTGCTGATATTGAGGAAGTTTATGCTCGTGGCTCGCGCGTCATGACGTTTGCTGGCGTGATTAGAAAACGTCAAGAACGTATGTCAAAACGCGGGAAACGCTTTGCCTATCTTGCCCTCTCTGACCCCTCGGGTGATTTCGAGGTTTTTATTGGTGAAGAGTTACTCTTTGCAAACCGTGCTATCATGGAAGCCGGTGCGATTGTCCAAATAACGGCCAAGGTTGATGAGCGTGACGGAGAGATCAAAATTTTCACAGATAAGATTAGCTCGCTCGATATCACCGCGCCGGCTTTGGTGGTAAAGGGGCTGAAAATCCGATTGCGCTCGGCCTCTGTTGAATCATTAGATACGCTGCAAGCCTGTCTTGAAGGGCTTAAGAATGCGCCCTCTAAAAAAATGGGGTATATTGAAATAATTGCACCATTGCCCCGAACACAAAGTGGAGAACAAAGAGAAGGATGTTGGCGTCTGGAAGGTAAAATCGGATTAGACCCCTCTATTCAAGCGGTTATTAAAGCTACGCGCCTGACCGAATTTATTGAAGAGATTGCGGCATAAATGACTTGCACTTTATATAAATCCTGTTATTGAGCGCGCATTAAATCGCACGTGGGTGCCGATTTTCACCATATAGGTGTTTTTCGATTCCGGTGGGGCTTGCCTCCACACCCGCGTACAGGCCAACCGGAAAAAGGAGATATCCTATGGCTTTACCTGAGTTTTCTATGCGTCAATTACTTGAAGCAGGCGTACATTTTGGTCATCAGACACATCGCTGGAACCCAAAGATGGCACCTTATATTTTTGGGGCACGGTCTAATATTCATATTATGGATTTATCACAAACGGTCCCTTTGCTCCATCAAGCCCTTGTAAAGACACGCGAAGTGGCCTCTAAAGGTGGACGTATCCTATTTGTTGGAACGAAACGGGCCGCTTCTGATCCTGTTGCGGTTGCAGCCAAACGTTGCGCACAATATTATGTCAATCATCGTTGGCTTGGCGGTATGCTGACAAATTGGCAAACTGTATCCAAATCTATAGCTCGTTTACGTGAGTTGGAAGGTCTTTTAGGCGAGGAAGCTCAAACCGGGTTAACCAAGAAAGAATTACTACGCCTTACACGTGAGCAGGAAAAGCTCGATAAAGCGCTTGGCGGGATTAAAGATATGGGTGGTAAGCCAGATTTGATGTTTGTTATTGATACCAATAAAGAAACGATTGCGGTTAAAGAAGCACGCCGCCTTGGAATTCCTGTTATCGCTATTTTAGATACAAATTGTGATCCTGCATCTGCTGATTTTCCAATTCCGGGAAATGATGATGCTGCTCGTGCTATTTCGCTTTATTGTGATTTGATTGCAGATGCTATTTTGGATGGGATGACAGAAAGTCAGGCCAATGCCGGTGTGGATCTTGGTGCGGCGGCCAACCCTGTTGAAATGGCTATTGCAGAACCAGCACCTGTGTCTGCCGCTGAAGAGACCCCTGTTGTCGAAGCGGTACCAGCTACACCAGCCCCTGTCGTTGAGGCTGCCCCTGTTGCAGCGGCACCCGTTGCGGATGCACCGGCAGCTGAAATGTCTGAATATCTGCGCGTGACGCGTGAATATGATACCGAGGCTGACGAAGCTATTGTAACCAAGATTGAAAAACATCTTGGGGCTTCTTTGACGAATAAAGACAGTAAATATGTTGCATGTTCGGATGAAACAGAGCTCGAAACCATAGTAAAAGGCTTTATGGCCAAGAAAATGGGTGTTGCGGATAAAGATGCTGCTATGGAGAAAGTCAAAGCTGTTTGCGAAACTATGAAACCAACGCGAATGAAAAACAGGGTAACATTTTATTACCTATTAGCCAAAGCCGAAGGTAAATTAGGCGAATTTTAAGCTCGGACTTGACACCCCTTTAAAATTAAGCCGGGCCTTCTTATTTGAAGGCTCATTGCACTGAACTTCACTCCAAAAGGAGATATTCCCATGGCACAAATTACGGCCGCACTTGTTAAAGACCTACGTGATAAAACATCCGCTGGTATGATGGATTGTAAAAAAGCCTTATCTGAATGTGGCGGCGATCTAGAAGCCGCAGTTGATTGGTTGCGTAAAAAAGGCATTGCCAAAGCTGATAAAAAGGCAGGCCGTGTTGCCGCAGAAGGCCTTGTGGCTATAGCTTTGGATGGGACTACCGGGGCTGTTGTTGAAGTGAATTCGGAAACAGATTTTGTGGCCCGAAATGATGGTTTTCAAGCGGCTGTAGCCGAGGTCGCGACATTGGCACTTGGCGTAACTGACACGCAAGCCTTGAAAGAGGCAACGACATCAACGGGCGAAAATGTTACGCAATATTTTACGACACTTGTTGGTACAATTGGCGAAAATATGTCATTCCGTCGTATGGCAAAACAAACTGTCTCTGAGGGCGTTGTTGCTGGTTATATCCATAATGCCGTTGTGCCTAATATGGGAAAAATAGGCGTTTTGGTGGCTTTAGAGTCGTCTGGCGATAAAGCAACTCTTGAAGCTTTAGGTAAAAAATTGGCGATGCATATTGCCGCGACCAATCCATTGGCTCTGGCAATTGATGATTTGGATCAGTCTGTTGTTCAAAAGGAACGGGATATGCTTAAAGCCGAAGCGCTTGAATCCGGTAAACCCGAAGCGATTGTCGATAAAATGGTTGAAGGTCGTATGGCAAAATTTTTCAAAGAATCTGTTCTTTTGACGCAAATTTTTGTGATGGACGGAGAACGTTCTATTGAAAAAGTTGTTGCTGACGAAGGGGTATCTTTAGGTGCAGATGTGAAGCTTGTTGGCTATTCTCGCGTTGAACTTGGCGAGGGTATTGAGAAGGTCGAAGAAGATTTTGCAGCTGAAGTGGCTAAAACTGCGGCAGGTGTCTAACCTCTATACGGTCTTGTCGGCCATAATATTTACATATTTGGCATGCCTTTATCTGGCGTGCCGAGCCTCAATCGTTATATTCCCCGAAACGTGAGTCGTTTGTGAACCGCGATTTGGGGATTTTTTATGAGTGAAAGCTACATATTTGACCGAGTTTTGCTTAAGCTGTCGGGCGAGGCGCTTATGGGCAGTCAAGCTTATGGGATAGATGTGGCCGTAACCGAACGCATTGCCAAGGAAGTGGCTGCTGCCCATAGTCAAGGTTTGGAAATTGGACTTGTTATAGGCGGCGGTAATATTTTTCGCGGTTTATCAGCGCAATCAGGCGGTATTGAGCGGTCAACAGCAGATTATATGGGTATGCTGGCAACTGTGATGAACGCGTTGGCGATGCAAAGTGCGCTGGAACAGCAAGGGGTTGATACGCGGGTTATGTCAGCTATTCCAATGACAACGGTATGTGAGCCTTACATTCGCCGCCGCGCTGTCCGTCATATGGAAAAAGGGCGCGTCGTGATTTTCGCAGCAGGTACAGGGAACCCATATTTCACAACGGATACAGCCGCCGCTTTGCGGGCGGCAGAGATGGGGTGTCAGGTCTTGCTAAAAGGTACACAGGTTGACGGTGTTTACGATAGTGACCCGAAAACTAACGTAAAGGCCAAGAGATATGATCAACTGGATTATCAAAAAGTCCTGACTGATGATTTGCGCGTAATGGACGCGTCGGCAATTACACTTATGCGTGATAATAAGATTCCCATTATTGTTTTTTCATTGCATACAGAAGGTGGATTTGATGCTGTTATGCGCGGAAAAGGCGTTTGTACCATAATCGGGTCTTAATTCGGCCGCTCTGGCCATTTTAATACCTCTATTGGAGATAAATATGGAAGAATTTAATTTAAAAGATTTCCGCAAGCGGATGGACGGGGCCGTTTCGTCACTAAAATCGGAATTTGGTGGGCTACGGACAGGTCGCGCAAGTGCCTCTTTACTCGATACAATTACGGTATCGGCCTATGGGTCTGATGTACCGCTCAATAATGTAGCGTCTGTATCCGTGCCTGAGGCTCGAATGCTAGTGGTTAATGTGTGGGATAAAACCCAAGTTGCGGCCGTAGATAAAGCACTCCGCCAATCCAATTTGGGTATTAATCCCGTTATGGATGGTCAAACTTTACGTATTCCAATGCCTCCGTTGACCGAGGAACGCCGCAAAGAGCTTGTCAAAGTGGCAGGCGGTTATGCTGAAAATGCGAAGATTGCCGTTCGTAATGTACGCCGGGATGCTATGGAAACAGTCAAACGTCAGGAAAAAGACGGAAGTATGAGCGAAGATGAACTTAAAGCGCATGAAACCGATATTCAAAAAGCGACGGATACTGTTATTTTAGAAATCGATACTGTTTTAAAATCCAAATCCGAAGAGATTATGCAGGTATAAACCAATTATGGGCTTCACACCGTCATATCCTTCAGGCTTTCCTGCACATATTGCGATTATCATGGATGGGAATGGGCGTTGGGCGAGAGCCCGTCACCGTCCTCGTGTTTTTGGACATCAAGCCGGCGTTAAAACGGTTCGTACGATTGTCGAAGATGCATCCAATATGGGTGTGAAGTGCTTGACCTTATACAGTTTTTCGACAGAAAATTGGACACGGCCTAAAGCCGAAATTGCCGCGTTGTTTGATCTTTTAAAACAATATGTCCAGGATGATTTACAAACTCTGCATGACCGCGGCGTAAGAGTTCGTATTTTAGGGTCGCGTGATGACCTTAAAAAAGACTTGTTAGATGTGATTGAACAGGTTCAGACGACCACCCGTAACAATACAGATTTCAACCTTAATATTGCTTTCAATTATGGTGGACGGGATGAAATATTACGTGCAATACGACGAGCCGCCAATAATGGCCTAGATATGAGGCATATATCCGAAGAGAATCTGTCACCGTTTTTCGATACATGGGGTTTGCCCGAAGTTGATATGGTTATTCGGACAAGTGGTGAAAAACGAATCAGTAATTTTTTACTATGGCAGGCAGCTTATGCTGAATTTATCTTTACGGATGTGTTGTGGCCAGACTTTTCCAAACAGGATTTGGTTGCTGCCATTGCAGAATTCCAACAACGTGAACGCCGGTTTGGTAATCTTGCGTCAATTGAAGTGGCATAAATTTTTATGTCAATTGATGCTGAAATATCGTCAAAAAAAGAGACGCCTATTTGGAAAAATCTGGGTCCACGCTTTTTTACGGCTGTTGCATTAGCCGGTATTGTTTTTCTTCCGCTTTATTACGGTGGCTGGATTTGGGCAATTATGGTAGCTTTGATTGCGGCTATTGTTACATGGGAATGGGTTAGTATGTCCGATCCTGCCCCGACGCGCTTGGCTTATATTTTACCAATTATTGGTACTTTGATAACGCTTTATTATTGGCAAATGGAATTTCGGCTTTATGCGGTTTTAGCTATTGTGATTGCGGCTTTATTTGCGGCGATTGAGCGGGCCCGCAGAGGCGGGCTTTTATGGGCTGGCTTAGGTTATCTTTATATCATCATTCCTTCATTGTTAATGATTTGGCTCCGTGGTAGCGAAGCCGGCTTTTTAGCTAAAGGTTTTCAACATTTAGGCTTCATAATTATGGTAGTTATTGCAGCAGATGTTGGTGCTTATTTTGGTGGTTCATTTTTTAAGGGACCTAAAATGGCTCCTCGGCTTAGCCCAAATAAAACGTGGTCTGGGTTTTTTAGCGGGTTACTTTTTGCAGCTAGTATGGGAGCAATTATAGGCCATTTTATAGGATTTGGCCCAATAGGGGCCATTGCTTTTGCAATTCCACTCGCGATTGCCTCTGTGATGGGAGATTTTTTAGAAAGTGGGTTAAAGCGGGTGTTGAATGTAAAAGATGCTAGCGGAATTTTGCCGGGTCACGGAGGCCTGCTTGACCGCCTTGATTCATTGATGATGGCGGCTGCTTTTGCAGCTCTTTCCTTATCTTTATTTCCGGGACTTTGGCCTGCTTAATGACCCGGTCTATTTCTATTTTAGGAGCAACAGGCTCCATTGGTGATAGTACTGTTTCGCTTATCCGAACGACGCCTTCAGACACATGGTCTGTATCCGCCCTAACAGCGCATTCTAATGTAGATAAACTCGTAGCTCTTGCTAAAGAATTTAGAGTAAAATTTGTTGCGATAGCTGATGTGGCACATCTTTCTGCCCTCGAATCAGCGTTATCAGGTACAGGTATTCAATGCGCAGCGGGGCCATCCGGTATTATTGAAGCGGCCCAATATGAAGCAGATGTCACGATAGCCGCCATAACCGGGGCAGCAGGCCTAGAGCCAACATTGGCCGCTGCGCAACAAGGAAATACTATTGCACTAGCTAATAAAGAATGCCTTGTTTGCTCGGGTGATTTATTTATGGCGGCAATCAAAGATGCAGGGGCGACGTTATTGCCAGTGGATAGTGAACATAACGCTATTTTTCAGGTTTTGGATCAAGAGCGCCCAGCCGGTGTTCGGCGGCTTGTTCTAACAGCGAGCGGGGGGCCATTTTGCGGTAAAACCCGGGGTGAACTTCTGTCGGTGACACGTGAAAATGCTCTTAATCACCCTGTTTGGAGTATGGGAGCTAAAATTACAATTGATTCAGCCACGCTTATGAATAAGGGGTTGGAGTTGATTGAGGCCAGTTATTTATTCAATCGTCCGTCTGCTGAAATTGATGTGATTATTCATCCTCAATCAATCATACATTCCATGGTTGAATATTTAGATGGTTCAGTATTGGCACAACTGGGTTCTCCGGACATGCGGACACCGATTGCCTATGCAATGGCATGGCCTGACCGTATGGATGCCCCGGTGGAACGTTTGAATTTCGGAACAATAAAATCTCTTACATTCTTAGAGCCGGATTTGGACAGTTTTCGATGTCTTGCCCTAGCGCGGCAAGCTTTGGAAACTGGCGGACAAGCCCCTAATGTGCTCAATGCAGCTAATGAAGTTGCTGTAGCGGCCTTTTTGAATAACCGGATCAAATTTTTGGATATTGACCATATTGTATCTGAGTGTTTGGATGTCATGGCAAAATCCGCTGATTTTTCTTCGCAACCTTGCAGTATACCATCTGTTATCCATACGGACATTAAGGCTCGCAAGGCTGCAAAAGATATTATAGCCTGCTTGTAACGATGTATAAAACATTGAATAAGACAGCTTGGATTGCAGGTATAAATGATCGCTGATTTTTTCAATATTTTGCTGTTTATTATCAGCTTTTTGTTTGTTCTCTCAAGCCTCGTTTTCTTTCATGAACTTGGCCATTATTCCGTTGCGCGGTTTTTTAAAGTAGCGGTTGACCGTTTTTCAATTGGTTTTGGCAAACCGATTTGGACGCGAAAAGCACGGTCAGGAACTGAATGGACGATTAGCGCTATACCTTTGGGGGGGTATGTTAAATTTATGGGGGATGCAGGGGCCGCTAGTAACCCCGATGCGGCGCATCTCGAAACATTGAAGGCTGAAATCGGGGAGGCGGCTGACGCCGGGCGCACTGTTAAAGATTGCTTCCATTTTAAACCGCTTTATCAACGCGTGTTGATTGTATTAGCGGGCCCTATGGCCAATTTTATACTGGCTATGATCATTTTTGCGGCTTTGGCCCTGGGTTATGGTACGCGCGAGCTGCAATCTATTGTTTTGGAGGTTTCACCCGGAGGGGCTGCAATGGAAGCCGGAGTTCAAGTCGGGGATAGATTTTTAACACTAAATGGAAAAGATGTATCTAAGTCGACAGATCTCATCACCTATGTTTCTTTGCGGAGTGGCGTTGATTTACAGGCGCGTGTTGCGCGCGGCGAAGATGTTATAGAGTTTAATATTACGCCAAAACGCAAAGATCGCCGCGACTTTATTGGTGGTAAGAATGCAATTGGAACAATCGGGGTTATCGTTGGCGGTGAAGATGCGGAAATTCGCCGGCGTTATAATTTAGTCGAGGCAACTGTGTATGGAGCCGAACAGGTTGCGGAGACTATTGGGGCTACAGGGACTTATATAGGGCGTATATTCCAAGGCCGTGAAGATGGAAAAGCTTTGGGGGGTGTTTTAAGAATCGCAACTATGACTGGGTCATCGGCTGTTCAGGCCGCGGCGCTGGATATTTCCACCATCGATCGTATAAAAGCCATTAGTTTGAGCTTGCTATCCATCGGCGCAACACTGTCTATCGGGTTAGGTGTAGCAAATTTAATGCCGATTCCGGCGTTAGATGGTGGACATTTGCTGTTCTATGGCTATGAAGCCGTTGCGGGTCGTCCGCTTGATGAAACAAAACAAGAGATGGGGTTTCGGATTGGATTTGCCTTTCTGCTGACTTTACTGGTAATTTTAACTTGGAATGATATTGGTTACATTCGTAGCTTCTTCTCCTAAGTAGGCGATTTTATGAGACAAATGGCGAAATTGCAGCCTTTGAAATACCGCAGATTAGCGGCGCTTTTCTGTATGGCATGTGCTTTAGTTTTTGCGCATATGGCTGTTGCACAGGATACACCGCCTCCAGAGCCAACTGCACGTCCGGAAGTCATTAAGACTGTACAGGTTCAGGGTAATCAACGCGTCGAAGCCAATACTGTGGCATCTTATCTGTTATTTGCTCGCGGCGACCCGTTCAGTGAAGAGAGGATCGATTTATCAATTAAAACGCTTTATGCAACGGGTTTGTTTGCGGATGTCGCGATTGACCCTCGTGACGGTAATGTTTTGATCCGTGTGGTTGAAAACCCCATTGTCAACCGTGTTATATTGGAAGGCAATAAGTCTCTTAAGACAGATAAGATCACAGATGAGATTGAAGCCGAGCCGCGGTCTATATTTACGCGTTCAAATGTTCAGGCTGATGTACAGCGTATTATCGAACTTTATCGTCAATCAGGCCGGTTTGCGGCCACTGTAGTTCCTAAAGTGGTTCAACAACCGCAAAACCGTGTTGATCTTATTTTTGAAATATCAGAAGGACCAGTGACGGGGGTCAAACGTATTAACTTTATTGGTAATAATGAATATACGGATAGGGCATTACGCAAGGAAATTGCGACAACAGAATCGATTTGGTATAAATTTTTTGGATCAAATGATAATTATGATCCAGGCCGGTTGGAATTTGACCGTGAACAATTGCGTGATTTTTATACAGATAGGGGTTTTGCCGATTTCCGTGTTGTTTCAGCAGTAGCCGAATTAACACCGGATCAGGAAGATTTTTATATTACTTTCACAGTTGATGAAGGCGAAGAATATACTTGGGGAAATATAGAAATTGAGACGGAACTTACAACGCTGAACAAAGATTTACTGCGGGCATTGGTTCGGATTAAGGAAGGGGATATTTATCAATCCAGTATTGTTGAAGATGCGATTGATGCTCTTAATTTTGCAGCGGGAACATCTGGTTTTGCGTTTGTTGATATTCAACCGAATATCAGACGTAATCGGGACACTAAAACCGTCGATTTAACGTTTAATATCACTGAGGGTCCGCGCGTTTATATCGAACGGATTGATATTGTTGGAAATACGCAGACTTTAGATTATGTTATCCGGCGCGAGTTGGAGCTAGTAGAGGGGGACGCCTTTAACCGTATTTTGATGGATCGCTCGCGCAATAAAGTACGGGCTTTGCGGTTCTTTGAAGAAGTGGAAATTACTGAAACGCAAGGATCTGCACCAGATCGGGCCGTTTTAGAGGTTAAAGTCAAAAGCCAACCGACAGGCGAACTCTCTTTCTCTGCTGGATTTTCTTCAGCCGATGCTTTTCTTGTGGATTTGGGCATTACGCAACGAAACTTGCGAGGCCGCGGACAATTATTACGGTTTGTTGTACAGGCATCCTCTAATCGCCGCCAGATAGACTTGCGCTTTACAGAGCCGCGCTTTATGGGCCGAAATTTGGCCGCCGGTATTGAAGTTTTTGATGTGACATTAGATTTCTTGGATGAAGCGGGCTTCCGCCAGTCGCGAACAGGTGGGCAAATTTCACTTGGCTTCCCGCTAACAGAATATACCTCGCTATCCGCGCGTTATTCTCTACGCCGTGAAGGTATTGATGTTCCAGGGCTGGATTGCCGGGCTATTTTAGCTAACCCTCAGCAATCATCACAAAATAATTTATGTTTACAAGAAGGCAATCGAATTTCTTCAATCTTTGGCTATACTTTTGCATGGGACCGTCGAAATGATCCGATTACGCCGACGCGCGGATTTGACTTTCGGTTTAGTCAGGATTTAGCGGGTATTGGCGGCGAAGTAAAATATCTTCGGACGGATGCACGGTTTAATGCTTATCGCGGCTTATTTCCGGGTGTTATAGCCAGTGCTACGTTGCAAGGTGGCTATATCACAGGCTGGGGTGGGGATACTGTTCAGTTGAATGACCGGTATTTCAAAGGGTCAAATGATTTCCGGGGTTATGATAATGCAGGTATTGGTCCGCGTATTCTACAGACCAATAATTTAACTGGTGCGACCCAGCGCGGGCAGGCCTTGGGCGGAAATGCCTTTGGGTTAGCTGTAGCCGAGGTGAGTTTTCCGGTTGGCATTCCAAATTTATTAGCTAGCGTGTTTCTCGAAGCTGGAACAGTAGGCTTGCTTGATGAAGAATTTGTATTTAGCGAAACAGCCGGTGGGTTTACCACTGAAGTTATCGATGACTTATCCATTCGAGGAATATTGGGTGCCTCTGTCTTCTGGGAATCACCATTCGGACCTATCCGGTTCGATTTCACCAAACCGCTCAAGCAATTCCCCTTTGATGAGCGCAAATCTTTCCAATTTACGACACGAACAAGGTTCTAAAATGTCTATTCAAAAAACTATCGGGCGTCTTGCTTTTGGCGCTTTTGCTATCATTGCTATGTCTTCTACGGCTATGGCGCAAAGTACAATATTAATCGTGGATCAAAATCGTGTTTTGCGTGACTCCGAAGTAGGAAAGCATATTAAACGTCAAATGGAGTCTATAGGTAAGTCTATGGAAGCTGAGTTAAAAGCTTCATCCTCCCCTTTGACATCAGAGCGGGATCGTTTGATGGCAGAGCTTAAAAGCATGGATGCCGATGCGCTTAAAAGCCGTCCTGATCTGCAAAAACGGGCGCAAGACCTTGTTCAAAAAGGTCAGAAAACACAAGTTGAAGCAAAATATAAGCAAGCTGAATTGCAAATTACTGAACAGAAAGCACTGAAACAAGTAAATCAACGTTTAGCTAAAATTCTTGAAAAACTTGTCGCTGAACGGGGGGCAGATGTTATTCTTGATCGTTCGTTAGTTATTTATGGTGGTAAAACTTCAGATGTTACTGATACAGTGCTCTCTCGCTTAAATGCAGAAATGCGTACTGTTTCTGTTGTTCGTGAACGGTTGCCGCGTAAATAATAATTTACACAATCAGAAACGTCATATTACATGACTTTTTTTGTGACCTCGCGTTAGAAGATACGAATGATCGATAATCGTTTCTTCATAACCCGTGGTCCTTTTCCTTTGAGAGATTTGCTCACTGGATTGACGGTAGATATGCCGCCAGAGAGCTTTTCAGAAGACATGATACGATCTGCTGCTCCGTTAGAGCAGGGTAAAAGTGGCGATATTTCTTTTCTTGGTAGCCGTAAAAATAAAGCGGAATTGGAAAACTCTAACGCAACAGCGTGTTTTGTTGAGGAAAAAAATGCGTCTCTTGTGAGTGAACGGCACATCATTCCAATTATTACGAAAACGCCGCGCGCACATTTTGCGCGGTGTGTAGACCGATTATTTACGCCGCGACCCTTAAGTTCAATTGGTAAAGCCAAAATAGCTCAATCGGCCTCTGTTCATAATAGCGCTATTATATGTGCAGATGCTGTTATTGGTGAAAATGTAACAATAGAACCCTATGTTGTTATCGGCCCTGGCGTAAATGTCGGTGCTAATTGTCATATTGGATCGCATGTGAGTGTGTCCTGCGCCATATTAAAAGAGGGCTGTACGGTGAAATCCCAAGCCGTTATTGGCGGAGCCGGGTTTGGTATAGCGCATGACGAGGCCGGGATGATGGATATCCCCCATATTGGACGAGTAATAATCGGCCATAATTGCCTGATTGGGAGCCAAAGCTGTATAGACCGAGGACAGCTTGGCGATACGGTTTTAGGTAATAATGTAAAGATCGATAATCTCGTACAGATTGCTCATAATTGCCAGATTGGCGATGGGAGTATTTTCGCCGGTCACGTCGGCGTGTCAGGGAGTTGTATTATTGGGCAAAATGTTATGTTGGGGGGTAATGTTGGTTTGAAAGATCATCTGACGATTGGCGACAATGTTCAAATTGCTGCTCGTGCTGGCGTGATGCATGATATCCCTGCTGGTGAAATTTGGAGTGGGATACCAGCTCAACCTATTCGTGATCATATGCGCCAGATTAGCCAATTACGAAAAATGGTACAAAAGCCTAAAAAAGAGGGCCAATCATGATACCATGTCAACTGCCAATGGATCAAGAAACGATTAAAACGTTTTTGCCGCACCGAGATCCGATGTTACTGTTGCACCGTGTTACGGCATTGTCAGAAAATGCCATTACAGCTGAATATGATGTAAAAAAAGAAGCTCCATTTTTTGCAGGTCACTTTCCTAACTTACCGATTATGCCGGGTGTTTTGATTATCGAAGCCGCGGCGCAAGCTGGTGCCTTGTTAACGGCGATCACACGAGGCCTAGATGATGAAAAGTTCATAGCATTTTCTAATGTGGAAACTGCAAAATTTAAAATGCCGGTCTTGCCCGGTCACACGCTTGCTATTGATGTTGCGATTGAAAGGATAAGACTGCCGTTTTATAAGTTTTCTGGAAAGGTTATGGTGGGCGAACATGTGGCATCTACACTCAAATTTGCGGCGTCACAAATGGATGCTGGGGCCGTGAAATGAGCGTTGACATTCACCCGACAGCGCTTGTGGACCCCAAAGCTTTGCTGGATGAGGGTGTTAAAATTGGCCCGTTATGTGTTGTCGGGGCTAATGTTAAATTACATAAAAATGTTGAATTGATAGGGCAGGTTAATCTTGCCGGTGATACGGAAATTGGTATGGGTTCAAAACTTTACCCTTTTGTATCAATGGGACATCCCCCGCAAGACTTTAAACATAATGGTGGTCCTGTGAGACTGCGTATTGGTAAGCGAAATATTTTCCGTGAACTGGTCAATATTCACCCCGGCACAGATGCTGGGCGACCTGATACGGTTATTGGCAATGATTGTTATTTTATGGTTGGTACCCATCTCGCCCATGAAGGCCAGGTTGGGGATCATGTTGTTGTATCGAATGGTGCTCAAATTGGCGGTTGTGTAACGATTGGGGATTATGCGGTTTTAGGTGGGCTGTGCGCGATTCACCAATTTACCCGTATTGGGGCGCATGCATTTATAGGGGGGATGGCAACTGTGACAACAGACGTAATTCCTTATGGCTCTGTTGTGGGTAATACAGCCTATTTGGCTGGACTGAATGTTATAGGCCTGAAGCGCCGTGGCTTTGACCGTAAAGCTATTCGCGATTTGCGGGCCGCCTATCGTCTATTGTTTGCGGCAGAAGGTACTTTCGCTGAACGATTAGAAGACACTGCCCGGCTTTATAAAGATCATGTTTTGGTTATGGATATTGTCGACTTTATTCGTAAGCAAGACCGCCGGTCTATATGTATGCCGCATTCTGGCGGAGCATAATATGAAAATTGGCCTCATAGCAGGTAGTGGTGCTTTGCCAGATCAGGTTATTAATGGTGCGGCTGCTTTAGGCTATGATGTTTTTGTTGCAGCTATATCGGGGTTTTCGAGAGCTTCGGACTTTAGTGGCAAAGGGCAGGATTTCGGTTTGGCTGAATTTGGTAAAATGACCAAGGCTTTTAAAAAATCTAGAGTTACACATGTTTCTATGGCCGGAAATATTACGCGTCCAGATTTTAAAACCCTTAAACCTGATTTAAAAGCAATCCGCCATCTGCCAGGTGTGATTAAAGCGGCTCAGCACGGGGATGATGCCTTGCTGCGGCATTTGATTGGCTTATTCGAACAAGAAGGATTTGAGATTATAGCGCCGCAGGATCTATGCGCTGAATTGGTCTTAAATGAAGGGTTCTTAGGCCGTATAACAATGGGATCTTTACATCGGGCTGATGCTGAAAAAGCTTGCCGAATCGCTTCTGAGATAGGCCGTTTAGATATAGGTCAGGGCGCCATAGTTGCACGCGGTGTGGTATTAGCTGTTGAAGCACAAGAAGGAACGGATGCCATGTTGTCACGGTTGTCAAACCTGCCTCAGGACTTATGCGGAACGCCGCAAGCAAGGGCTGGGGTTCTCGCAAAAATGATAAAACCGGGACAGGATAAACGGGTCGATTTACCCACGATTGGTCTTGCCACGGTTCAAGCAGTTGATAAAGCCGGACTTGCTGGCATTGTGGCTGAATCCGGCGGGGCTTTTGTTATGGATAAAGCGGCGGTTATTGAAGCGGCGAATAGGGCAGGTATTTTCATTGCTGGCCTGCCGCCATCCATTCAATAGCTGTGCGCCGTTCTGTTTATATTGCGGCTGTTGAGAATTCGGGTGATCAATTAGGCGCTGGATTGATAGATGCCTTAAGAGACGCTAATCCATCGCTTCACATCACGGGAGTTGGTGCCAGTGCTATGGCATCGCGGGGCATTTCTAGCGATATTGACATATCCCCGCTAGCCATTCTCGGTTTTGTTGAGGCGGTTAAAGTTTATGGCCATGTTCTGTCACGAGTTATTGAAATATGCGATGAAATCATACAGCATAAACCCGATGGTGTTGTCTTGATTGATAGTTGGGGCTTTATGATACGCGTGGCCAAACGTCTTAAAAAACTTGGTTTTACCGGTCAAATTATCAAATATGTTGCTCCGCAAGTTTGGGCAATGCGGGAAGGACGTTCTAAGGTTTTAGCGCGTTTTGTTGATCACCTTTTGACGATACATAGTTTTGATGGTTCTTATTTCGAACGCCATGGGCTGCCAGTCACTTATGTCGGGAATGCAGTCTTTGAAACCGATTATTGCAGCGGTGATGGGAAGGTTTTGCGTGAGCGATTAAATATAGGAGTGGATGCTCCTGTTTTAGGCGTGTTTTTCGGCAGCCGTTTATCTGAAATACAAACATTGGCAAAACCTTTTGCTGATACAATTGAGCATATTAAAACGGCTATTCCCAATGTTAGTTTTATTAGTCCATTATCAGATACAATTGCAACCGATGTGCGTAGTGCAGCGGGTGGAGATATGCGTCTTCAAGATATAATTATGTTGCCAGAAAGCGATAAATTTGATGTTTTTGATTCAATTGATGCTGCACTTGCTTGTTCGGGTACAGTCACAACGCAATTAGCTTGTGCTGGCGTGCCGAGCGTTGTCGGATATCGCTTGAATGGTTTGACGTATCAGGCTGCGCGCTGGCTTTATAAACCGAATTATATCTCTATGGTCAATATTGCCGCTGATAGGTCCTTGATGCCAGAATTTGTGCAAAAAGACTGTAATGGAGAAGCTTTGTCTGCGGCCGTTATGCCTTATCTCATAGATGCAAATTTACGTAAAAAAGTTTCACAGACACTTATAACGCAAACGGATAAAATGCGGGGAATAGGCGGCAGCGCACATGAGCGTGCTGCCGAGACCGTTCTAACCTTGATATCTTAGCGATTACCAATCGCAACATAATCGCGCGGCGCGGCGCCAGTATAGAGTTGCCGTGGCCGCCCAATACGCTGGCTTGGATCTTCGAGCATCTCGTTCCATTGTGAAATCCAGCCAACAGTCCGTGCCAATGCAAATAGAACTGTAAACATAGATGTTGGGAACCCAAGGGCAGATAAAACAATGCCCGAATAAAAATCAACATTTGGATAGAGTTTTTTAGCGATGAAATATTCGTCTTCCAATGCTATTTTTTCCAGTTCTTTGGCTACATCCAAAATAGGGTTTTTTAAATTTAGTTCTTCTAAAACTTGATGAGCGACTTTTTGCATGACGCGGGAGCGCGGATCGAAATTTTTGTAAACTCGGTGCCCAAAACCCATGAGGCGGAAAGGATCTGATTTATCTTTGGCACGCGCAATAAATTCAGGAATACGATCAACAGTGCCAATTTCTTGAAGCATATTTAAACAAGCTTCATTCGCACCGCCGTGGCTAGGGCCCCACAGACAGGCAATTCCAGCCGCGATACAAGCATAAGGGTTTGCGCCCGATGAACCAGCAAGCCGGACTGTGGACGTTGAAGCGTTTTGTTCGTGATCAGCATGTAGAATAAAAATTTTATCCATAGCATCAACGATCGTTTTGCTGACTTTGTATTTTTCAGCTGGAACCGAAAAACACATATGTAAAAAATTCTCGGCATAGGACATTTCATTATTTGGATAGACATGCGGTTGTCCGATAGAATATTTATAGGTGCGGGCTGCAATTGTTGGAATTTTTGCGATAAGACGATGCATAGCCATATTGCGGGCTTCGTCTTCAGTCGTATGAGCATCATCATGGTAAAATCCGGATAGAGCGCCAACCGTACCGCACATCATGGCCATGGGGTGGCTATCACGGCGAAATCCATGAAAAAAACTTTCGATTTGATCATGCAGCATAGTGTGTTGTGTGATTGTGTCTTTGAACTTTGTATCTTGGGATTTATTCGGTAATTCACCATTAATGAGCAAATAAGAGACTTCTAGGAAATCTGACTTTTCAGCAAGTTGTTCTATCGGATAACCGCGATATAAAAGTTGACCTTTGCCGCCGTCAATAAATGTAATTTGTGATTCTGTGGAACAAGTGGATGTATAACCGGGGTCGAAAGTGAAATGACCTGAATGTTTATAAAGGGCTCGAACATCAATGCCGGGGGCGCCGAGGGATCCTTCAAAAATTGGGAGGTCATAGGTCTCTGAACCAATGGTTACTTTAGCCGAACCAGTATTTTTGATTTTATTTTCCATAAGTGTCTAATCCTTTTTCCAATCTGTTTTCACCGCGTCATCTAATCGGATTAATGTTTCTTCGCGCCCTAACAAGGCGAGAACATCTGCCAAATCCGGGGAAGGATGACCGCCCGTGAGTGCAGCACGAAGAGGTTGTCCAAATTGACCAAAACCTACATCATGCGCTGCTGCATAGTCTTTAAAAACGTCATAAATATTTACAGCGTTCCATGAGGCACTGTTTAAGGATTTTAAGCGTAAAGTCAAAGCCCTGATATGATCTATCGCGCCATCTTTGCGCAGGGGCTTGGCTTTTTTTCCTTCAATGATTAGGGGGCGTTCTAAAAATAGATAGGCCGCTTGGATGGGTAAATCCTTTAAGGTTTTAAGCCGCGGCTTCAAGGTTGGTATGGCGGTGAGAAGTGTTTTTTGTTGCTGCGGGTTTAGAGAACCTATAGCGTTCGTTAGGAAAGGTTTGGCTACATTCATTATATAGCTATCATCGGATGCCATAATGTGTTGAGCATTAATATAGTCCATTTTTTCGAAATCCAAGCGGGCGGGTGCACTGTTAATCCCCTCTAAGTCAAATAGCTTGACGGCATCATCATCAAAGAAAATTTCATGATCGCCTTGTGACCATCCAAGTTTGAGTAAATAGTTGCGTAATCCGTCCGGTAAATAACCCATTTCCCGATAAGCTTGAACAGCTAAAGCCCCGTGCCGCTTGGATAATTTTTTTCCATCGGGTCCATGAATAAGAGGAACATGCGCCCAGGCTGGAATATCCCATCCCAGCGCTTGATAGATTAAAGTTTGTCGGCCAGCATTGATGAGATGATCATCCCCTCTTATCACATGTGTGATGCCCATTGTATGATCATCAACGACGACAGCGAGCATATAAGTCGGCGTTCCGTCAGCTCGAAGTAAGACAAGATCATCAAAACTTTTATTGTCCCATTTAATTTTACCTTGAACATGATCTGTGATCACAGTTTCTCCGTCAGGGACACGAAACCGTATGGTGTAAGGCTTATCTAGAATCTCTGTTGTATCGCGGTAGGGACTTCGAAAGGCTTCGCCTGAATTATTTTCAAGGTTATGGGCCCTTATTGCTTCAAGTTCTTGCGCGGTGCAATAACAACGATAGGCCGCTCCCGTTTTTAACAAGGCATGAGCGGTTGTAATATGCATATCGACATTATGGCTTTGATAAACAATCTCGCCGTCATGGTTTAAATTTAGCCAATCCATTCCATCTAGAATGGCTTGCGTGGCTTCGGGTGTAGAACGGGTCTTATCTGTGTCTTCAATACGAAGGTGAAACTCCCCGCCCATATGTTTTGCAAAAAGCCAATTAAACAGAGCTGTTCGTGCCCCTCCAATATGGAGGAACCCCGTCGGAGAAGGGGCAAAACGGGTAATGGTTTTTGAACGCATATCTCTTGTCTTGCTATGTTATCATAGGGCTGTATCTTACTTGCAGGGTCTATCTCATAGGACGGGTGAAATTCAAAGACTAAAGACGGATAGTGGATCACATTTTGGGGATGAGTTTTACGCGCCCCGTTCCGGTTCGCTATTGTCGATATTTAAGCGATGGTTTTCTGAATTTCATCTCGGTTTCGATCAAGGTGTCATTGTTTTTGCGGCGGGAATAGCGTTTTACTTCGCAATTCCATGGGAACCACTTTGGTGGGCGGCTTTATTGATAGTCGTATTTTTTGCTATAATCTATCGGTTTGCAAGACAGGTTCAAACTTTTGGATTAATATTCCTGTTGTTGTCGAGCGGTTTAGCCCGCGCAGCGTGGCATACCCGATCAATTGCTACAGAGTTTTTACCCGAACAGCGCCGGGTTTATGATATTTCTGGATGGATCGAAGCCGAAGAACGTTCAGGATCGGGTATTCGGTGGCGTATTAATGTTCATAATATTGATGGGCGGCGGTTATCGGTGACACCTAAAAAAATACGGGTGAAAGTTCATAAACCAAGTTTTACAGCCGGGGATTATATATCGCTTCGAGCTTTCATGACGGCGCCGCCGGGTCCCGTTGTTCCTGGCGGATATGATCCGGCGCGGCGTGCGTATTTTAGCGGCGTAGGCGGTTATGGTTTTGCCGTTTCCAAGGCAGAAAAATATGAAGGGCAAGACAGGACTATAGCCGAAAGTGGGTTGCGGGCTATTGCGCAATTTCGATATCGTCTTGCGCGGCAGGTTATGAATAAGGCACCGCCGCAAACAGCTGGATTGCAAGCCGCTTTGTTAACAGGCATTCGTACTCATATCCCTGACGAACAGGTTGATCATTTGCGTATCGCGGGCCTTGCTCATGTTTTGGCGATATCAGGTTTACATATGGGCCTGTTATCCGGTGGAAGTTATTTCATAGGGGCTTTATTGTTAGCTATGATAACGCCGCTTTCGCGCCGGATGGACATTCGGAAAATAGCGGCTCTTATTGGGGCCTGTGCGGCGACAGCATATTTGGTTTTATCCGGCGGAAGTGTTTCAACACAGCGCGCGTATATTATGGCTATTATTGTGTTTCTCGCGGTTATTTTGGACCGGCGCGCCTTTTCCATACGTTCTGTTAGTATTGCGGCTTGCGTAACATTGATGTTTCATCCCGAAAGTTTAATATCGGCCGGATTTCAAATGTCATTTGCCGCCGCGGCTGCTCTCGTCGCTTTTTATGGTTATTGGCGAGACCGAAACGTGTTTAGCTATCCCAAGCGGTGGCCAATGAAACTATTGCGAAATATCTTCGGTATTTCAGTGACGAGTTTTGTGGCTGGGGCGGCTACAGGTGGTTTCGCGATGTTGCATTTTAACCGTTGGGCGCGATTTGGTTTAATCGGCAATGTTTTAGCAATGCCGATTTTTACGGCTATTGTTATGCCGGCGGCCCTCGGAAGCCTTATTCTGATGCCTTTTGGGCTTGAAAATTGGCCTTTGAAAATCATGAGTTGGGGACTTATGCAAATTCTGATGGTTTCGCAATGGGTTGCGAATCTTAAAGGTGCGGTGATGCATGTGAGTTCCGCGCCTATGGGCGTGCTTGGCCTATATGGCCTTGGTTTTGCCGGTTTGTGTTTAGGGCCAAAACTCTTACGTATATCCGCTATTGGTATTATAACTCTCTGTTTGATTACATGGCGTATGAATCCGTCACCAGATATACGGATTTCTGACGATGGACATGTTGCCTTTTGGGCAGAAGAGACGCGTGATGTACTCTATGTTGGCCGAAAAAACGCAGATCGTTATGGACGCGGGCAATTTACTCAGCGGGCCGGGCGTCCTGATGTAATCCTTAAATCTTATCGGGATACGGCCGCTTTTTGCGATGTATTAGCCTGCCGGAGTCAAATAAAAGGATATCAAATTTCTATTGTTACCGTTCCATCTGAAGTACCGGAAGAGTGCAGTGTTAGCGATATTGTCATTCTCACGCAGCGTTTTGCTGGTCCTCGCGCTCGGCGTAATTGTCGGTCTGTTTTGATCGATACCCGAGATTTAGCTTTGTCTGGCGCTATGGATATTTATCTTTCAGATTCGGCAATCCATCTGAAGTCGGCAAAAACAAAGGCTCGCCGTGCACGCCCCTGGTCTTCGGGGTTCAAACCACCTCGTTCTTTTTAATATTGACGAATAAGCCCTACTAAAATGCCTTGAACATCAACACGGTCAGCCCCAAAGCGACGGGTTGGGAAATCGGGATTTTCGGCGATAAGCTCAATTCCGTCTGATGTTTTGCGAAGCCGTTTTAAGGTGGCCTCATCCTTGTCAACAAGGGCAACGACAATATCATTATTTCGCGCTGTATTGGCTTTTTTAATAATGACGATATCACCGTCTAAAATTCCAGCACCCACCATAGATTCGCCTTCGATTTCTAAAGCGAAGTGATCTCCGCCACCCATCATATTAGGCGGCACAGCAATCATATTATAGCTATCTTCCAGCGCCATGATAGGATTGCCCGCAGCAATTTTGCCAACAAAAGGGATCTCCGTATCATTCGCAGCTATAGGAGCTATGGGCGGCGCAGAGATCGGTGTAGCCTTGGAATTTGTATAATCTCTAGGCAGTTTTATTACTTCTAAAGCTCGCGCTTTATTGGCCAATCGGCGGATAAAGCCGCGTTCTTCCAGCGCTGTAATCAGGCGATGGATACCCGATTTGCTGGCCAAGCCCAAAGCGTCTTTCATTTCGTCATAGGACGGGGGAACACCGTCGGATTTAATACGTTTGTCAATAAGCAATAGAAGGTCTTTTTGTTTTTGTGTTAACATCGAATCATCCTTGAACAAAATGGCAACATAGATGTTTGTTCTACAGATGTTCATGGTTGTGTCAAGTTGGATGCGGTATGGTCTGTGACCGGGTGTTGATCCGCCACTGATCAGACCTCCCATATCATAAGGGACAGTTTGCGAAACTAGATCTTGTGACGGCTACCGAAGAATTGATTATTTATCACAAACACAAGTTTGGCAGCGATGTAATTTTGTAGAGGAGATAAGGATAGATCTAACAAACCAAGCCCTATAGGCAGGTGTATCAATAGACGTTAACCCATTGACTGATTTTGAACGAACAGTCCGGCTATCAGCTGGTTACAGACCGGAATGATAAGAGGCGCTTTTTGATAAGTGAGGATAGCATGTGAGACGTATTTTCAAATCTTTGAGATATTACTTTTTGCCATTGAAGACGGAGAGTTTACATATACTGTTTATGAGATATCTTGATTAGGGCGGCAATTATTTAAGCGTGAACCCTTCATATGCGTAAAGGTGTTTTGCTCCTTTTATCATCAGTATAGGTATTCAGAATAATTGGGGCTAGATAATTGTCGTGCCTTTGTTATAGGCTCGGCATTTAAGCAATATGATTATGTATAGTCAGGCGAATGGCTAATCAAAAGACAAGGTGATATGACACGATATAGTTTTTTGGATGATTATAGCGAGGGATGCCATCCAGATATTCTACAAGCTTTAATGCGAACGAATATGTCCCAGCAAACGGCATATGGCGCGGATGAATATTCAGCCAATGCCCGGCAATTAATTCAAAATCATTTGGGTGACCATTCATCTTCGGTTTATTTTGTTGCTGGCGGAACGATGGCCAATATTATCATTATATCCAGCGTGTTAAGGTCTCATGAAGCCGTGATATCAGCGAGTAGCGGTCATATTGCTACGCGCGAAACGGGGGCTATCGAGGCCGTAGGTCATAAAATTATTACGGCTAATAAACCAGATGGAAAACTTACACCAGAGGATGTTCAACGTATCATTATGGATAATGCTCATGCCCCGCATATGGCAAAGCCGCGGCTTGTTTATATATCTAATGCGGCGGAAACAGGCCGAATTTATAGAAAATCCGAATTAGAGGTATTATCTCAATGTTGCCGGGATAATGATTTGATATTTTTTCTTGATGGAGCCCGGTTGGGCGCGGCGCTTACGTCGCCTGTCAATGATGTATCTTTGGCTGATTTGGCCCGGTTGACCGATGTGTTTTGGATTGGCGGCACTAAAGCGGGAGCTTTGATCGGAGAAGCTATAGTTATTAATCGCGCGAATTTTTCCAAAGACTTTGATTTTCATATCAAACAACGCGGTGCCTTATTGGCGAAGGGACGATTGCTGGGCTTGCAATTTCAAGAATTATTTGGAAAGGATTTATTCTTTACAGCATCACGAAAGGCGAATGATCTGGCGGGAGAACTATCTCAGGCAATTACGGCGACGGGATATGCATTGTTAAGTCCGACTGAAACTAATCAGGTCTTTCCAGTTTTGCCTAATGCGCTAATTGAGAGGCTAGGCGTTCATTTTCAGTTTTATAATTGGCAATCTTATGATGCGGATCATTCGGTTTTACGTCTTGTCACGTCTTGGGCCACAGAGACGCGCTCTATTGAGCGCTTTATATCCAAACTTTGAAACCATCCGAACGTAAGGCTGAAAGTTTTATAGCGTCGTTGTTATAGCTGTGCCGCTATAATAATGCTTGCGTCGCGACGGCCACATCGTCTTGTCGCATCAGGCTTTCGCCGATGAGAAAGCCCTGCGCGCCTTGTGCAGTGAGGGTTTTAACATGGGCACGAGTGAAAATGCCGCTCTCGGCGATGAGAGTAACGCTGTCCGGTATATTTGGAGCGAGGCGCGCAAAATTATCAAGCGAGGTTTCGAAAGTACGCAAGTCACGGTTATTAATCCCAATGAATGTTGCGCCCAAGTTTAGTGCGCGCATGATTTCAGCTTCGTTATGAGTTTCGACAAGCACGTCCATATCCAGAGCTGTGGCTTCATCCATCAGGGCTTTGGCGCTATCATCATCAATCATAGCAAGAATGACGAGGACGCAGTCAGCTCCCATGGCACGGCTTTCAGTAATCTGGATGGGGTCAAGCATGAAATCTTTGCGCAGAAGCGGTAGATTTGTAACGGTGCGCACAGCTTTGAAAATTGCGTTACTGCCACCAAATCCCGGTCCATCGGTTAGGATAGAGAGACAGGTTGCTCCGCCTGATTCATAGGCCTGTGAAATTTCTATCGGATCAAAGTCGGTGCGAATGATGCCTTTGGACGGGCTAGCTTTTTTAATTTCACAGATAAGTGCGGCTTTGTTTGCGCTTTTAATAGCTCTCGCAAATCCGCGGGTAGGGGCTTGGTTTCTGGCTTTAATACGTAGTTCTTCGGGCGAAATTTCATTGCGTAAGGTTTCAACTTCATCCGCTTTATACGCCGCAATTTTTTTAAGGACATCCGGAGCATCCATAAGATTAGCCATGGCTTACCTCGATTAGTTTTTCCAACGTTATCAGGGCTTTGCCGCTATCGATGCTGTGGGTCGCCATATCAATGCCTGCGGGGATATCGCCAGCTAATCCGGCAATCATCAGCGCAGCACCTGAGTTTAACAGAACAATATCGCGATATGCACTGGGCTGGCGATTTAGCAGGGCTGTCAAAGCTTGTGCATTTTCTGCCGGATGTCCCCCGCGCAAGCTCTCGATGGTTGCCAGGTCAATACCGTAGGTTTCAGGGTAGATTTTAATTTCCGTTACAACACCGTCTTTAACCTCGCTGACAAATGTTGGTCCTGTTGTTGTAATTTCGTCTAACCCATCTGCGCCGTGGACAATCCAAATATGCTCGGCCCCTAAGTTAGCAAACGCTTCGGCCATAAGGCGGCGCCAGCTATCGTCGCAAACCCCAACAAGCATACGTTTTGTACTAGCCGGATTGCTCATAGGGCCTAGCAGGTTAAAGATAGTGCGCTTTCCAATGGCTTTGCGGGCTGGACCGACATGGCGCATGGCCGGGTGGTGATTAGGGGCAAAAAGAAAGCCTACACCAGCCTTATCAACGCATCGAGCCGCTTTTTTAGGGCTAATAGCTAAATTAACGCCAAGTTCGGATAATGTATCAGCTGTGCCGGTTAAGCTGCTGGCTGCGCGATTCCCATGTTTGGCTACGCGGGCGCCCGCGCCCGCGCAAACAATGGCGCAGGCTGTCGATATAGAGAGCGTATGCAGCCCTGTTCCGCCCGTGCCGACAATGTCGATTGCTCCGTCAATCTCGACAGGGGTCATGTTTTCACGCATGATTTCAACACCGAGGCGAATATGTTCTGATGTCAGCCCAGAATCATTAAGAGCGATAAGAAAGGCTTGAATTTCCGCATCGGATTGTTCTCCGCGTAATATCATACGCATGATATTAGCAAAATCATTCATGTCAAACCGGCTATCATGAGGAAATGTTTTATGAGGGTATGACCATTTTCAGACGCAATGCTTTCGGGATGAAATTGCAGGCCATGAATAGGGCGTGTTTTATGGTGCAGGCCCATGATTTCATCATCCACAGTCCAAGCATTGATACCCAGACAGTCAGGCAGGCTCTCGCGCTCAACTGATAGACTGTGATATCGCGTAGCTTTGAAAGGGCTGTCCAGAGTTTCAAACAATCCGGTACCATCGTGATATATATCGGATATTTTGCCATGCATGATCTGTTTGGCTTGAATGACTTTGCCGCCAAAAGCTTGCCCGATACTTTGTTGGCCCAAGCACACGCCTAAAATAGGTAAATCTTCAGGGGCCTGAGCGAGCAAATCAAGGCACATGCCGGCATCATCCGGTGTTTTAGGACCCGGCGATAACAATACGGCTTTAGCACCCAATGCCAGTGCTTGGTCCGCGGCCATATCATCATTTCGGATGACGGTTGTTTTCGCGCCTAGTTCCTGCGCGTAGTGGACAAGATTATATGTAAAGCTGTCGTAATTATCGATGACAAGTAACATAACTAATTCCTGTCAAATTTCACGGATTGCTCCGCCGCTCGAAACAGAGCCGCGGCTTTATGAAGTGTTTCTTCAAATTCAAGTTGAGGGACAGAGTCCATCACAATACCAGCGCCCGCCCGAACATGTAACGTACCGTCTTTGACAATGCCGGTACGCAGGGCAATAGCTGTATCCATGTCGCCGTTTGACGAAATATAACCGACAGCGCCTGCGTAAATACCGCGTTTTTCAGATTCTAACTCGTCAATAATTTCCATAGCCCGAACCTTGGGGGCTCCCGAAACTGTACCAGCCGGAAAACCGGAAAAAAGCGCTGAAAGTGCATCATATTTATCTAAAATATCGCCTTCAACATTAGAGACTATATGCATGACATGGCTATAACGTTCAACGGTAAACCGTTCTGTAACCCTTACACTTCCGGCTTTGGAAACACGGCCAATATCATTGCGCCCTAAATCGAGTAACATGAGATGTTCGGCGCATTCTTTGGGGTCTGCTAATAGATCTGCCTCATTTTGAATGTCCTCGGCGTAGCTTTTGCCGCGGGGCCGTGTCCCTGCGATCGGACGTATTGTCACAACACCATCTCGTAAACGTACCAAGATTTCTGGACTGGAGCCGATGATGGAATGATCTTCAAAGTTAAGAAAATAAAGAAAGGGCGAGGGGTTCATACGTCGCAAGCTACGATAGAGTGCGAAATCACTGGCGGGCATGGGAGCTGAGAGGCGCTGCCCGATTACAACTTGGAAAATATCGCCTGATAAAATATAGTCTTTCGCTTTTTTTACCCGATTGGAAAAAGCTGAAAGCGTCGTTCCAAGGACGGGTTTAATTTCAGGCGTTTGAATATCTTCAATGACATTATTGCTGATAGGCAGACTTAAATCATTAATGACAGTCTGAATGCGCCTGGCAGCTTTATCATAACTCCCACCGAGATAAACAGGTGAGGCCACAATGATTTCTTGTGCTACGGCATCAAAGATACAAACAATCGTGGGACGTACCATAATGGCGTCTGGTGTCCCAATTGGATCCGGTAAATCGGAAGGAAGCGTCTCAATTTGCCGGACCATATCATAACCAAGATAACCAAATAAGCCTGCACCCATTGGCGGGATACCATCAGGCAGATCAAAGCCGCTTTCATTTTGTAGATCGCGCAATGTATCCAAGGGTTTGCCATCTAAGACTTGAAAGGGTTCTCCATTTCGGGAAATTTCGCTGACATCTCCTTTGGCGCGCCATATTACATCTGGCGAGAATCCTAAAAAGGAATAGCGGCCGCGAATTTCTCCGCCTTGAACGGATTCAAAAAGAAAAGTATAGGGCTTGCCTTTGGCTATCTTTAAATAGGCTGATACTGGCGTATCCAAATCATTGATGACACGTGTATAGACAAGTTGTGATTGCGCTGAATTTGCAACAAAATCTGCCTGACTGGGAATGATATCAAGCGGCATTAGGGGGTCGTTATGCCGAGTGTTTGGCGAACATTATTAGGATATTCTTGCAAGGGATTCTTTTTCAAAATTGCTTGTTGATAGGCAAATTGAAGGTCGCTGCTGATTGCATTTGTAGCTTGTTCGCGGACAACATCAGCAAATCGCCCAGCTAGAGCGTCCTGATTAGATACAATAGCAGTGAGTACGGCTATTTGTTTGGTTAAGAGGGTGACGCCGTCGCCGCGTTCAATATCGCCAATCGCCCCGTCCAGAAGACCTACTGTAAGAGCTGGCCCAATTTTATCGCCGGGGGTTGAGCGTACTAAAATAACATCTTCCAGCGTGGCGCCCGCGCCAAGTTCTACGGCTAATCCATCGAGCGTTTCTCCCTCATCAATGCGTCTTGAGAGGGCTATAATTTTCTCTGTCAAGGCTTCATCTATTTGCTGTGTTTTCCAACTCGCCGTGGCTGTGTCTTTAACCGTTTCATATGGGCGCATTGCAGAGTCTTTAATGTCATCGACTCGAATAGCTGCCCATCCTTTAGCGCTGGTTTCAAATAAATCGGTTTCATAGCCGAGGTCATTGGTAAATATTTCACGTAAAATAATATCATCTTCGGCAATGCCGGGGACGCGGGAAATACCGCTCATTTTCACACCATATTCTGTTGTGCCTGAACGATCTATAAAATCCAGTGATGAAAGCGGCAGATTGGTTTTTTCGGCGACTTCTTCCAATGTAAGGCCGTCAGAGAGTGCGTCTTCAATTTCGCCTGTTAAATCGAATAATTTTTCTTGTGCTTTATCGTTAATAAGGTTGGTCTGGATTTCATCTCGCTGATTGTCGTAATCGGGAATGATAGCAGGATTAATTTTTGGAACATAAATAGCATACCAATTACCAAGACTGCCTAATAGAGTCCGGGCTTCGCCTTCGGCCATCTCAAAACTCGCTTTTGATGTTTCAGGATCGATAATGTCATCGGGGACTGAATCAATATATTCAATAGGTTCAACAAGCCCGAGACTAGAAGCGATAGTGGCGGCACTTTCACCGGCATTGAGACGGTCTACAGCTTTTTGTGCGGTAATTTCATCTGTTGCCGTTATTTGCGTAACAGAGCGCGTTTCGCCAGAACCAATATCGCCTAGTTCAATTTTATATTCAAATGCCGCTTTAATTTCGTCTTCAGTGACCTCAATATTGGGAGTGATATCAAAGGGTTCAATTCTTAAAAGCGTAACCCGACGATACTGTGGAGCTGTATAATCCCCAGCGTTGTTCTCAATATATGACTTCAATGTTTCGTCATCAGGATCTTGGATGGCATCTATGGCTTTAGCGTTGACTGTGAGAACTTGCGCTTTGCGTTGCTCAGTTAAAAATTTATATCGTTGAGATGCAAATTTAAATGGAGCTTCTAGCCCTCCTATAATGGCCGGAATCGTTTGTTGACGGCGGAGAGAGCGAAATATGTCGGTTTCAAAATCTTCCCGCGTAATGGAATTGCTACGCAAGACCTCATCTAGCTTTTTTTCACTGAACTTTCCGGTTATTTCGTCCTGAAAGCTGGGAATATCCTTGACGACATCGCGAGCTGTCCTGCGGTTTACACCAATGCCCAATTCATCAGCATCCAGTCCAATAACTGCCTCAGTCATAAGGGATTGCAGAACTTGATTATGGATGCCTTGATTATAGGCTTCTTCATTGGTCATAACTTGACCAGAGTCCCGTCCCATAACGCGCAACTCTCGGCGGAAGCTATCGTTGAATTCACGGGTAGATATATCCTGTTTCCCAACAGAAAGAACCGCGTTTTTCACTTGAGGTGTGAAAACATCACTGACTCCCCAAACGGCAAAACCGATAACTAACAAACCAATGAGAATCCCCACTGCTGTTTTTTGAATTTTACCGCCAATACCTTTGGACATATTCGCCTCTTAACTGATTTGAGGGTTACATAGCTTTGCCTATGCTTTGCCGCAAGTCCCATCACAGAGATGTTTGCGCGATTTCTAGCTTGCCAGTTCGCCGTAGAACCGCATTATAGTAATGAAATTGACTGTATAGCCTTGCAAATTGAAAGAGATGTTATGACGCCGTTGATTGCAGCGAATTGGAAAATGAACGGAACGCCGGGGTGGTTGTCCAAACCATCGGAATTTGATGCTCTTTTACCCGCTTCCCAACGGCAAAATATCGAGGTTCTGCTTTGTCCACCTTTTCCACTTTTGGGAGGGATGCTTCCTGATTGCGAAGGCGCGGACATCCTGCTGGGCGCTCAGACATGTCATGAAAAAGATAATGGAGCGCATACAGGTGAAGTCAGTCCAGCGCTTTTGTCGCAACTAGGTGTTTCTTACGTTATTGTCGGGCATTCCGAGCGCCGGGCTACTGGCGAAACCGATAATATGGTTAGAACGAAATCTGAAGCGGTTTTACGTCATAATATGACACCCATCATTTGTATTGGTGAAAATATTGATCAACGCCATGCGGGGCAGGCACAATCTGTGGTCTTAAGGCAATTAGCTGCAAGCTTACCAAATCATGGGACCGTCGTTATTGCTTATGAGCCGATATGGGCTATCGGTACGGGACAGGTTGCGACAGTGGATGATATTAATACTATGCACAGGGCTATTCGGGCAGAAATCGGCGGGATGACCCGGATTCTTTACGGTGGTTCGGTCAAACCCGGGAATGCAGTGGAGATTTTAGCAATCGGAGATGTAAACGGTGCGCTTATTGGGGGAGCCAGCCTTGAAATGGAGAGTTTGGCGCATATAGCGCGCGCTGCGCTTAGGTGATTAGACCAAGTGATTGTAAGACAGGTAAAACGCCATAGCGGTTATCGACGTGATGTGCGATCAGGCCAGAGTCTCTAGCCGCTATTACATTAGCAGATGAATCATCAAAAAACCAGATATCTTGGGGCGGGACTCCGATTGTTTTGATTGCCTTTTCATAAATAACGTGGCTGGGTTTTGCACATTTCATAATATGTGAGGCCATTGGATAGTGGAATTGTTCCGTTACATCTAGATGGGTAGTTAAATAGGCCCAATGGCTTGCATTTGTATTGGATAGACAGGCTGTGGTATAACGGGTTTTAAGGGTTTGCAGCGCATCGATCACACCCGAAAAGGGCGGGTGTACCCAGCTATTCCAATGATTTAAAAACGCCTCGATGGTTAATTCCAGAGCAAATGTATCTATCATTTTATTTGCGAAATTTTCACTAGATATCTCACCAGTCTCATACAGAGTATTTGGATTATCAGAGCCAAAAAATGATAGGATATTGTTACGGCTGCGCTGCGTTAATTTAGCCATACCATCCATGCCAACCCATGGAACAATTACGCCGCCTAAATCGAACATCAGGGCCGCGGGTTGTGACATAATTCAGTCCGTTTGTTAGGCAGCCTGCGGAGCAGCAGCTTTCACATCATCACTAACATGGTTTTCGAATTTAGCAAAGTTCTCTATAAACATTTGGATTAATTTTTGAGCTTGTGCATCATATGCAGCCGGATTTGACCATGTGTTACGCGGACTTAATAATGTGCTATCAACGCCTTCAATTGCTGTTGGCACGATAACCCCAAAGTTTTTATCACGGCGAAATTCACTTTTAGCCAAGCAGCCATCTAATGCTGCGTTCAGCATTGTTCGCGTGGCTTTTATTGGCATGCGGTAGCCTGTACCGTAAGGACCAGCTGTCCAGCCGGTATTAACCAACCAGCAATCAACATTGTGCTCCGCTATGAGGTCACGTAAAAGCTCACCGTAAACAGCTGGATGACGAGGCATGAAAGGTGCGCCGAAACAGGCGGAGAATGTTGCGGTCGGTTCTGTAACCCCTTTTTCTGTCCCTGCAACTTTTGCTGTATAGCCGGATAGAAAATGATACATGGCTTGCTGCGATGTTAGCTTGGAGATAGGCGGTAGAATCCCGAAAGCATCTGCCGTTAACATAATAAGCGTTTTCGGTTGACCGCAACGTCCTGTAGGACTTGCATTGGGGATTGCGGTTAAATCATAAGCGCCGCGGCTATTTTCTGCGAGTGTATTGTCATCAAAATTAAGTTCACGCGTCACTGGGTCCATGACGACATTTTCAAGAATCGTGCCCCATTGTGAGGTTGTTGCAAAGATTTCAGGTTCTGCCTCTTGCGATAATTTGATCATTTTAGCGTAACAGCCACCTTCAAAATTGAACAAGCCGTTTTCTGACCAACCATGTTCATCATCGCCAACTAAGGTGCGATCAGGATTGGCCGAGAGTGTTGTTTTGCCCGTGCCCGATAATCCAAAAAAAATAGCAGCATTATCATTGTCATCAACATTAACCGAGCAATGCATAGGCATGACGCGTTTGGTTGGAAGGAAATAATTCAGAGCCGAAAAGACAGATTTTTTGGTCTCACCGGCATAAGAGGTGCCACCAATCAGGATCAAGCGTTCGCTCATGTTCACTGCAATAACTGTTTCCGAGCGTGTCCCGTGTTTGGCTGGTTCGGCCTGAAAAGAGGGTAGGTTTATAATTGTGAATTCCGGAACGAAGGTTTCCAGTTCTTCAGTCGTAGGTTGTCGCAAGAGGTGATGCACGAATAGACCATGCCATGCAAATTCGGTTACAATTTGAACAGGTAGACGGTGATTAAGATCGGCACCGCCAAATGTATCTTGTCCATAAAGCGTATCAAGACTGATCATATGGGCTTCGAAATCGGCTTTGAGAACCGCGAAATGTTCCGGTGTCATAGCCGCATTGCCGTCCCACCATACGGTATTTTCCGTTTCAGCATCACGTACAACAAATTTATCGGTTGCAGACCGCCCCGTATGTTTACCCGTTTTGACGACTAAGGCTCCGCCTTTGGCTACCTTTGCATCTTCGTGGCATACAGCCATTTCATAAAAGCGAGCCGGAGCCCAATTCCATTGGATGTTATAATCTCTATGAAAACCATCAACGCCCAGATTACGATTTTTAGAAGTCATATGTTTCCCACTATGTTCCCCGAATTTATGAAGCGGGACCTAGCAGATATAGTGCCAACATCAATGGACCATGCAGAAAAATTCCTTATATTTCAATAATTTAATATGACAGCGCTATCAAGACATCGCTGTCAATGCGTATTCGAAAATGAAGTCGAGAGTATTGTTCGCTTACGCAGTATAGGAAGGACGTTTTTTCATGCGTTCATACCATGCCAAAAGCGCAGTTTGCGATTCGAGCGGGTAAATTTTAACCCAACGTGCAAAATCAATGACTACTGTGGCGGTAATATCAGCAACTGAATAATTTGGACCGGCAACATAATCATTGTTTTGTAATTGTGCGTTAATATCTTCAAAGAACCAAGCAATTCGTTGTCGCCCCCGTAGAGCGAGGTCAGGAATTTGGGCGACGTTCCGAGGGCCGGTAATTGCCCGGTCTTTCATGCGTGGAGAGGCGTTCCGCAACGCCTCAGCTATAGCGGAAAGTCCATCAAACTCAATGCGCCAATTCCATTTTGCAATAGTTGCTTTTTCTTCGGGGGTTGTTCCCAGCATAGGATTGTCTGGGTAGGCGGCATCGATATAGGCATTGATTTCTGCATTTTCAGTCATGACATACCCGTTTTCATTAACAAGGGCAGGGACTGTGCAGCGCGGATTTATGGCGCGAAACGCTTCACCCATTTGTTCATTTGTGCTGATGTCGATTTGAATGTTTTCATAATCAATTCCTTTTTCTGCCAGCAACATACGGGCCCGGCGCGGACTAGGCGCTGTTTTACAATCATAAAGCTTGAGCATCGGCTTGTCCTTCGTCTAAATTAGTATCTGATGGAGAGACTATGACAGAGACAGGGGCAATAAAAGCCGTTTTACGGCCAAAAGAAAAAAATATTAACGGCCTTAATGTTCGGCGAGCGCTGCCATTTATTCAGCAACGAGCCATTGGACCATGGGTGTTTTTCGATCATTTTGGACCCGTTCGGTTCAAACCGGGGCAAGGGATAGATGTTGGCGTCCACCCGCATATTAATTTGGCTACTGTCACTTATTTATTTGATGGTGAAATATTTCACCGTGATAGTTTGGGCCATGCTGTGCCTATTTATCCGGGGGCTATCAACCTTATGGTGGCCGGGCGGGGTATCGCCCATTCCGAAACGACACGGGAGGCTTTACGGGCCACTGGTTATACACTGCACGGTTTACAGCTTTGGCATGCATTACCGGAAGAGTATGAAGAAATTGAACCGGCTTTTTACCATACATCAGCAAATGACATTCCTATCGTTGAGTCTGATGGCGCGGTCTTACGTGTTTTAATGGGGAAGAGTTTTGGACATATATCACCCGTTAAATCGTTTTCCCCGATCATATATATTGACGCTGATATGGAAGACGGCGCGTATTTTGATATCCCCAAAGCCGATGAACGTGGTTTGTATATTGTCAAAGGGGAGGCAGAGGTGAGCAGCTATTCTGGGAGAAGCGGTGTTGCGACTATTAACACAATGACGGTTCTATCTAGGGATGCCAAAACCATAACAGCGAAAGGTCATACCCGGCTTGTTATCATCGGCGGTGCACCGTTGGGATATCGCCACATGTGGTGGAATTTCATTTCTTCGCGGCCAGAGCGTATAGAACAAGCAAAACAGGATTGGGCTGAGGGACGGTTTGGAAATGTGGATGGGTAAAAAAGCGGTTGAGGAAAAAGTTTTACATTACGAATATCTGTGATTTATTTTTGAAACTTTTAAATTCTAATGCATTGCCAGAAGGATCGCGGAAAAACATTGTTGCTTGTTCGCCAATCTCGCCTTTGAAACGAATATAAGGGGTGATGATAAATTGAATTTCAAATTTTATTAGGCGGTCGCGCAAAGCGTGCCATTCTTCCCAACCTAGAACGGCCCCGAAATGACGAACAGGAACATGTTTGCCGTCAACAATATTTACCGCTTCGGGTATGACAAAACATTCGGGTTTAATGTGGAAGCTGACTTGATGACCAAAAAAATTAAAATCGATCCAGCTATCGGCTTCGCGCCCCTGAGTGCATCCGATAATATGGGTGTAAAAGGCCCGTGTTTCTTCTTTATCTTTAATTGGACATGCAAGGTGGAAAGCCGTCATGGTGTCATTTGGGGCCGTAAGCATAATCACCGCCGCGTTCCAAGGCGCGTAGATAGGCTGGGCGTTTGTGAATTTTATTTACATAATCTTCACAGGCTTCATAGCCTTTTAGGCGCCCGCGGGCTTTGGCCGCTTCTAGCGGGAAGATCATTTGTATATCGGCTCCTGTCAATCGATCTCCCGCAAAATAGTCATTGCGAATAAGACGATATTCGCAATAGTCGAGAACCCCTTGAATTTCTTTCATAATCAGTGGGGTAATGGGGGCGGCAGCGTCACCAAGATAACCCGTGTAAAGGGCGAGTAGGAAAGGCAACATAGCTGAACCTTCGGCAAAATGCAGGAAGTGGACATAGTCGATATATTCCTGTGTTTCAATTTCGGGACGGAGCTTCCCATCTCCATATTTATCTAAAAGATAAACAATAATCGCACCTGTTTCAGCCACAATATTATCACCATCTTCAATGACAGGAGATTTACCTAAAGGGTGGATAGCTTTCAAATCAGCGGGAGCCCGGCCAGTATCCGGATCACGTTGATAATGCCGAATATCATAGTCAATGCCGAGTTCTTCAAGAAGCCATAAAATACGTTGAGACCGGGAATTGTTGAGATGATGTATGGTTAGCATGAAACCATTTTGCAGTGCATAGACGGCTTAGGCAAGTACCTTTTTAGGGCCGTCCTGTCCCTTGAACTTTAACGACCGAATAGGGCCACTTATTTTCACATCGACATTGTTAATTTGCATAGGATTAAGTCGCCGCAAGAGGCGACAGTCGATAATTAACGAGTGTGGCGGGTTTTGTAAGATTGCTTGCTGATAAACAAAGGCTGTTCGTCCATCGATTTCAGCCCCAATTAATTCTAAGTCTATAGGTATATTGTTTCCCGCATCAATTAGCTTGAAATGTTTTGCGGTATAAAGTGCAAGTTTTGCGCGCTCTCGTAATTTCGTTAAATCAGAACGCCCTAAAATACCAATCTTGGCCAGATATGTTTCGGCTTCGTGAATGTGAAAGCCATGTGTGACTTCCAAAGTATTATCGATTGCGTTCCATTCGATCTGGCTTAATGTCGTTGCTTCTTTATGGGCTTTAACAGTTTGCGGCAGCGCCGCCATAATGCCAAACCCTATGCCGCTTGTTATAAACTGTCGTCTATAGGTCATTTTTTGCCCATGAGCCGATCAAGTGTTTTGCGTAATGTGGATTTATCCTCATCTGATGTCATAGATTTTTTGGATGGTCCTTTTTTATCCATTTTCTTTTTCTTAGATTTCATCGGTTTTTTATCATCCATATTGGCGTCAGATAATGGGACGTCTTTTTCATCACCCATGCTGTCTTTGTCTTCAGACATAAGTTCGACCAGCATGTCAGCCATTAAATTATTGGAACTGCGTGATGATTTATAGAGTTTCAGACGCGATGGCATAATGACAGGCGGATAGGTATTATTACCGTAATCGGCATCAGCGGTCTGATGAGCAGGGTCCAGCGCAATAGATTTAATCCGTTTTGAATGGGTAATAAGTTTCGTGACTTTTTTAGTATTGCGCCGCCAAATTTCGGCAGGCACCATCATATCTTCGGTTGATCCATCCATAAAGGTTAGAGTTAGGGGAAGAGGTGAAATCAACCCGCCTTTGTTTTTAAAATCAATGAAATAAAGGTATTTACCATCCTCCATCGCGCGATCATAGGCTTTGCGTTCCCAATCTTTCAAACCGTCTAGGAAGCTTGTAAATTTATTGCGGTCTTTATTTGATACCGTGAATTTATCATTTTCATTATAAAAATCGTTCAAATCTTTAAATCGTTCGAGACGGGGAATGATACCTTCCTCGCGATTACGCTTTTGGACGATATTTTCGGGATATTGTTCCAGATCGTCTTTGCGATCTTGATCAAATTCCCTATCCGGATCCTGCGAAGATATCTGATATTCGCGCACATCGGTTATACCCATATCAACATGATCTGTACCAAAGAACCATCCCCGCCAAAACCAGTCTAGGTCAACGGCTGAAGCATCTTCCATTGTCCGGAAAAAATCGGCTGGCGTTGGTCGTTTAAATTTCCAACGGTTTGAATATTCACGGAAAGCGAAATCAAATAATTCACGGCCCATAACGGTTTCGCGCAGAACCATCAAGGCGGCTGCCGGTTTGGAATAAGCATTTGGGCCAAATTGCAAAACACTGTCCGATTGTGTCATAATCGGTACTTGGTTAGAACTTGTCATATACCGGGATATAACATCAAGCGGGTTTTGCTGACCACGGCTAATAGGAAAGTTTTCTTCCCATTCATATTCCGCCATATATTCTAAAAAGCTGTTCAAGCCTTCATCCATCCATGTCCAGCGCCGTTCATCCGAGTTTACAGTCATTGGGAAATAAATATGACCAATTTCATGAATGATAACGCCGATAAGGCCATATTTAATATTTCGGGAATAGACTGTTTTACCTGATTTTTCATCTTTGCTTGGACGGTATCCGTTAAAGGTAATCATGGGGTATTCCATTCCGCCGCGCTCCCAGCTATTGACAGATTGCGCTATGGGGTAGGGATAGTTGAAAGCGAATTTATTATAGACATCCATGGTATGAACGACTGCATGTGTGGAATATTGAGACCAGATCGGGTCCGCTTCATTAGGATAAAACGACATGGCTGTAACAACTGGGTTTTTCTCGTCATCTTGTTCAAATAACATTGCATCCCAAATGTATTTACGTGAGCTAGACCAGGCCACGTCCCTGACATTTTCAGCTTTGAATCGCCATGTCTTCGTGCCTTTGGCTTTGGACTTTTCATTCTCTGCGGCTTCTTCGGGCGTAACAATATAGATGGGCTTATCTGTGCTTGCTTTATCAAGGCGCGCGCGCTGCTCGGTGCTTAGGACTTGACGTGGGTTTTGTAATACACCTGAAGCCGAAACGATATGATCGGATGGCACCGTAATGTTAAGTTCATAGTCGCCAAACTCCAGAGTAAATTCGCCGCGGCCTAAAAACTGCTTGTTTTGCCAGCCAGTATAATCTGTAAAGGCAGCCATGCGCGGGAACCATTGTGCAAGACCATAAATATAGGTGTCATTATCTTCGAAATGCTCAAACCCTCCGCGTCCGCCAACTGTAACTTCGTCGATGATGTTATGTTCCCAATCAATATTGAAATTTAAGGTTTCGTTTGGAAGGAGTGGCGTTTCCAGATCAATGCGCATCATGGTGTCATTGATTGTATAAGCCAAGTCTGCACCATTCTCATCGGCGACAGAAGTAAACTCAAACCCGTATTCACGGTCTTCCATATGTTGTTCGTAACGCAGGGCATTAAAGCTATAGCGATCTGCCCCGCCCGCCCCTTGACCCCGGCGTGACCCTGCCGCAGAGGCAACACCGGATTCGCGCGCTAAAGAACCATCTTTAAACCGGTTCTGGTCAAGCGCGACCCAAAGGTAGTTTAAAGATTCGGGTGAGTTATTTGTATAGCTAATGCTTTCGGATGCAATGAGACGTTTGTTATCTTCATCGAGAGCAACATCGATTACATAATCGACATCTTGTTGCCAATAAGCAGGCCCGGGTGCGCCTGTGGCTGAACGGTAAATGTTGGGGGTTGGCAATTCTGTGCCAAGCTGACGAAATTTGGCTACTTGATCTGTTGGCGAGCCAGCAGGGCCATCAGCAAATGCAAGAGACCCTGCCATGATTGAGAATAGTGAAGCTCCTGAAACAATGAAACCAAGAGAGATTGCTTTTGAAAAAGCTCGCATAAAACACCTGCCGTCTATATTTTACCGTATACTAGGCCTAGCGCATGGCAAAATCATACTAAATTCGCGTAAACAGGGAAAAGAAAAAGGGCCTTTCGGCCCTTTTGTGGTTAACAATCGCATAAGGGGCTATTTTAACATAGTATCGCGAAGGCCGCGAAATTCCGTGCCTTCATACCAATTCGGCCAATCACTGGAATCAGCAAGGCCATAACCCAACTCGAACAATATTTCTGTGGTATTAACGATGCCAGATAAATCCCAGCTATTATCATATTCATCAGCGGGTTTATGATAGCGTTCTTTGGTATATTCGACCTCAAAGGCTTCGCCGTAACTGCGGCCATTAATAATGTGATCATTTCCCCCATCGGCATAGAGCATTGGAACGCCCTTTTTGGCGAGGCTGATGTGATCCGAGCGGTAATAATAACCCGCTTCGGGTTTGGGGTCAGGAACGATATACATATCCCGCGGCGTTAATATAGTTTTTAAGCGGTCCTCAAGTTGCGATGCGCCGTGACCTACAACAATCATATCTTTAGTTGGGCCTGTTGGCAGGATAGCATCAATATTAATACCGGCGACAGTTTTATTGAGCGGAACAAGGGGATCTTCGGCATAATAAGCCGAGCCTAAGAGACCTGACTCTTCAGCTGTAACAGCGATAAAAATCGCAGAGCGTTTTGGCGCGCCTATGGCAGCGAAAGCTTCGCCAATTTCAATAATCGCAGCGGTGCCTGTAGCATTATCAACCGCACCATTAAAAATTTGATCGCCTTCCGCGTTGAGGTTAATTCCCAGATGATCCCAATGCGCCATATATAGCACGTATTCATCCGGATTTTCCGTGCCTTTAATACCGCCGGCGACATTGCGTGATTTAGTTGTTTTGACGGTTTGGTTAATCGTTGCATCCAGTGTGATATCAGTAAAAGGAATGGGTTCGAAATCAGGGCTTGCAGCATTTTTCATGGCCGTATCCATATTAACGCCCGCTGCGTTGAAGAGATCTTTGGCTGTATCTATATGTATCCAGCCTTCTAGCACTGTGCGTGAGGCCCCGCCATCTGGACGAACAAGATCATATTGCTCGCTTGTCCATGAACCGGATACAACGTCCCAACCATAACTGGCTGGTTCAGTTTGATGAATAATAATGGCAGCAGCAGCACCCTGACGGCCGGCTTCCTCATATTTATAAGTCCATCGTCCGTAATAGGTCATGGAATTACCTTTAAATAAGGCATCGTCTTGAGTCGCGAATCCGGGATCATTCACGAGCATGACAACTGTTTTTCCGGTTACATCAAGACCAGCATAATCATCCCATCCAAATTCGGGTGCGACAACGCCGTAACCAACAAAAATAACATCGCTATTTTTAACAGATAGGGTTTTATCAAGTCGTTTTGTCCAGTAAACAGCATTGGTTTTTTGGTCGGCTGTTAAGATGGTTTTATCATTTGCAGATAAAGTCATAGAAGAATGAGGCAGTACTTCGGTCGCAGTCAATTCGACGCTTTGAAAATAACTCCCATTTTCCCCCATAGGCTCAAGGCCAGCGGCTTTCATCTCATCGGCAATATATTGTGTCGATAATTGACCCCCTTTTGTAGAAGGGGCTCGGCCTTCAAATTCATCTGAGGCCAAACGTTCAATCCGCCGACCAATGTCAGCCGCAGAGGCGATAATTACGTCGGCTTTTGGCGTAGGGTCTGTGGTTGTCGGTTCGCAAGCTGTTATCATCATCGTTGCGGCGATTCCCAATACTGTTAAAATAATACGGTTCATAAGGTCCCCATTTATCTGACCAAGTCTATAATTAGGCATAAGAAACCACATCAGCTAGAAAATAGAAAGAGGGCAAAATCGCAATGCTTATAATTTATCTCTTTGCAAAGACGGTAAGCGACCTTAACATTGTAAAAAATACCGAGTAAATAATAAGCACAAGGTGATAGAACATGCGACAAACAGTTTTACCGATATTGGCAACGGCCATGCTTTTAGGTTGCACAGCGCAGAATAACGCCTCTCAACAGCCTGCCGAAGAGACCCCCAAAGTGATCCGGGCGCAAGGCCCGGCTGAGGCTGGACGGCTAATCCAAATTGCTCAAAAGAATTACTATGGATATAAAATCACCGAAGGTTTAACGACTGATATTGGGGCGCGATTGGCCGGCAGTGCCGCAGAAGCGCGGGCGAGAGATTGGACTGTTGATAAATTCAAAGAAATTGGTTTGCAAAATGTACGTATAGAACCATTTACAATATTTGGTTGGGAACGCGGGGTGGAAACCGCGAAAATTATATCACCCAGAGAACAAGATTTATATGTAACAGCTTTGGGCGGATCTGTTGGTACGCCAGCTGCAGGGATTTCGGCTGAGATCGCCTATTTTCCAACTTTCGAAGATTTAGAAAAAGCGCCGTTGGATGATTTGGACGGAAAAATTGTTTTCATTTCGGGCCGGATGAAAAAAGCGCCAGACGGTGCAGGTTATGGCCCGGCAAATCGGAAGCGACGCTCGGGCGCAACTGAAGCGGCCAAGCGCGGGGCGGCCGCAGTCATCATCCGTTCAGTTGGAACAGATTCGCACCGCTTTCCTCATACGGGACAAATGCGTTATGCAGATGACGTCAAAAAAATTCCTATTGGGGCGTTATCTGCCCCTGATGCTGATCAGCTTGAACGTTTGTTAGGTAAGGGCGAAACGATCTCCGTAAAATTAATACTGACTCCAAGAGCCGTTGGTAAATTGCCATCGGGGAATGTGATTGGAGAAATTATTGGTTCTGAAAAACCGGATGAAATCATTTTGATTGGGGGGCATTTGGATAGCTGGGATCTTGGGACAGGCGCAATTGACGACGCCGCCGGTGTTGGAATTTCGGCTGGAGCAGCTCAGGTTATTCTTGAAAGCGGACTTAAACCAAAACGGACTATTCGTGTGGTCGCCTTTGGTTCTGAAGAAGTTGGCTTGCTAGGTGGGCGCGCTTATGTAGCGGCTCATAAGGATGAGTTGGCGAAACATATGTTGGCAAGTGAATCGGATTTCGGAGCTGGTAAAGTTTACGAAGTGAAATCTGGTGTAAAAGGGGAAGATGGAAATGCAGTTATACGTGATATTGCTCAGGCTTTAGCGCCTCTGGATATAGCCATGGGGAGAGGCCGGACAAATGGTGGACCCGATATTGGGCCTATGTTCTCTGAAGGCGTGCCCGCCATACGTTTGCAACAGGATGGTACAGATTATTTTGATCTACACCATACACCCGATGATACTTTTGATAAAATTAATAAAGATGATATGGCTCAAAATACTGCCGCTTTTGCCGTTATGGCGTGGATGGCCTCCGAAGCCGATACGGATTTTAGGGAGTAGAGAATGAAGCGACTAACGCCGATCATTGTAATGGCTACGGCTTTTGGTTTTGGGTCAACTGCGCATGCGGAAAATTTAATGGATGTTTACAGGCATCTCCATAGTAATCCTGAGCTTTCCAATATGGAAGTTCAAACGGCTGCTTATTTGGCTAAGCGTCTTGAAAAATTGGGTTATACCGTGACTGAACAAGTTGGCGGAACGGGTGTCGTCGCTCTATTAAAGAATGGCCCAGGTAAAACCGTTATGATTCGTGCAGATATGGACGCTTTGCCCGTTGAAGAAAACACGGGATTACCTTTTGCATCAAAGGTCCGTGGCCTTGACGCTGAAGGTAAAGAATGGCCAGTTATGCATGCTTGCGGTCATGATATTCATATGACAACCTTGATAGGGACAGCCGAAATGCTGGCCGAAAATAAGAATCAGTGGTCTGGAACTTTGATGCTTATTCTGCAACCGGCTGAAGAATTGGGGCAAGGGGCCCGGCAGATGTTGGATGATGGGCTTTTTACGCGGTTTGGCACGCCTGATTATAACCTTGCCCTTCATGTTAATTCTAATTTGCCGGCAGGCCGTGTTGGAGTGGTGCCCGGATATGCATTAGCTAATGTTGATTCTGTTGATATTCTTATTAAAGGTATTGGCGGTCATGGAGCCTATCCTAATACAACTAAAGACCCTATTGTATTGGCGTCGCAATTAGTCTTGGCGCTTCAGACAATTGTGTCACGCGAAATTTCACCGCTAGAGCCAGCCGTTGTTACGGTCGGCTCTATACATGGCGGCACAAAACATAATATTATTGGTGAAGAGGTGCGGCTGCAATTAACCTTACGGTCTTATACGGATGAAGTACGTGATCAGACGATTAAAACCATCGAGCGCATAGCGGATGGATTGGGCCGTGCGGCAGGTTTGCCAGATGACAAATTGCCGATTGTATCACGTCGGGATGAATTCACACCCGCAGCTTATAACAATCCAGAGCTAGCCGAGCGCCAAATGGCGGTGTTTCGTAATGTGATTGGTGATGATCGTGTGTTGAAACTGGACCCTGTTATGGGCGGTGAAGATTTTGGGCAATTTGGACGTACATCCGCAAAAATACCGAGCTTGATTTACTGGCTCGGCGCGGCTAACCCCGCCGAAGTAAAGGCTGCTCAAAAAGAAGGGCGGCAAATGCCTTCACTTCATTCTCCGTTCTTTAAGCCAGATGCGGCGCCCGCTATTGAAACCGGTGTTGAAACTATGACGGCAGCAGCACTGGATTTATTAAGCCGATAACAAACAGGAATAGTAGAAAAGCCTAGACATTCGGAGATATGCATATAATTGCATATTTAACCTTATGTGAGGAACCTTTATGTCGTTACCAAAAATTCTGCAGAATCTTGAAATTCCTGTAATTTGTGCTCCTATGTTTATTGTATCCGGTCCTGAGCTGGTTATAGCGCAATGTAAAGCGGGGGTTGTTGGGTCTTTTCCAGCATTGAATGCGCGTCCGGCAGAAGAGCTGGAGAAGTGGATTATCAGAATAAAGCTGGAACTTGAGCAATTTCAAAAAGATAATCCAGATAAAAAAGTGGCCCCATTTGCCGTTAATCAAATTTGCCACCCATCCAATAACCGTTTGCAACATGATATGGAAGTTTGTGTGAAGCATGAGGTTCCGATTATTATTACCAGTTTGCAGGCCAATCAGGATGTTTATGATGCGGCTCATAGTTACGGCGGCATTGTTTTACACGATGTCACAAATATGCGGCATTCTCGTAAAGCGCTTTCAATGGGCGCAGATGGATTGATTGCGGTCTGTACAGGAGCAGGCGGTCATGCGGGACGGCTCTCGCCCTTTGCTATTATTCCTGAACTGCGCGAAATTCACGATGGTCCATTATTGTTATCCGGTTCGATTGCTACGGGTGGAGCCATCGCGGCCTCTGTCGCTATGGGCGCAGATTTAGCTTATATTGGTACACGGTTTATTGCGTCCAAGGAAGCGAATGCAGATGCGGGATATAAACAGGAAATCATCAATGCCTCAGGTGAGGATATCGTTTATTCATCACTCTTTACCGGTGTGCATGGAAATTATTTAAAAGGATCCATTGTAAAGGCTGGACTGGATCCTGATAACTTGCCTGAAGCGGATAAGTCATCCATGAATTTTGGTTCGGGCGGGAATACAGATGCTAAAGCCTGGAAGGATATTTGGGGGGCAGGGCAAGGTGTGGGGAGTGTTCATGACGCGCCTAGCGTTCAAGATATTGTTGATCAATTAAAAGCCGGATATGAAGACGCTTGCGCAAAATTACAGTCCTGTTAAATAGAATTAGCAGTTAAGATTAAACTTTACTGTTGCCTTATTGCAACGGTGCGGGTTATGGATTAAACTCTATTAACGTTTCCAATCTTTCTAGGGGAGAATATTATGGGAGCCAAATGGTTTTGGGGGATTGTAGTCCTCGCCATAGTATCGCTTATATTGTCTATTGTTGGACCGTTTAGCGCGATAAAAAATTCTAAAAACATGGGAGTTTCTGTTCAAGAGGCTCTAGCGGCTAACGGGCTTGGGGCTGAAGTTGATATGAGCGGGAATGTCGCAACGCTCCGCGGCGTCATGGCAAATCAAGCCAAATTAGATGAGGCCGTTACAGTTGCGCAAAATGCGGAATGTAAAGCCTGTAAAGGCAAGAAACGCTGGCATGTCGTTAAAAATGAAATGACCGTCAAAAAAGCTCCGCCTGTCAAATCCGTATCGCCTTATGTATTTTCTGCCGTTAAGGATGAAAATGGTAATGTCGTTTTAAGCGGGTACGTTCAAAATGCTAAAATACGCCGTCGGGTTATGACAAAAGCGCGGAATACATTTTCAGGTAATGTCAAAAATGACCGTATTCGGATCGCTCGCGGTGAACCTAATGCAGAGTGGCCTACCGTCATTCATTCAGGTATTGAACGGTTAAGTCTTTTAGATCAAGGCAGATTTAATATGGAAGACAATCAATTTGTGATTACAGGGAAAGCAGCATCAGAAGATGTTCGAGATCAGATTAACACAATGGTTGGTGAAATGACATCGGGTTATAATGGCGCTGCTAATATTGCCGTGCCAGATACTGAAGCCATTAATGTTGGCGAGATCAAATCAGAAACGATTTGTCAGGCACTTCTAAATGATTTGAAAGCCGGTAATAAGATTAATTTTGCTTATAACAAAGCTGAATTACGTGGAGCAGGGAGCTTTGATCTGCTAAATAATCTAGCCTCTGCAGCAAAACAATGTAGTGATTTCCGCGTCGAGGTTGCTGGCCATACGGATGCCGATGGCCAAGATAGCTATAATCAATGGCTATCTGAAGCGCGTGCAAATACGGTTGTCGCCTATTTAGCGGATAATGGTGTGGAGATTGATCGTATGAAAGCGGTTGGTTATGGCGAGTCGCGTCCCATAGCGAGTAATGATAATCCCGAAGGTATGGCCGCTAACCGCCGTATTGAATTTACAGTTACACAGTCCGAATAAGGAGGACAATATGAGCAATATAATTTCCTATATCCTATGTTTTAGTTGGGTGTTTGGGCTCCTTATGGGGCTTTTGGGTTTGCTGCTGGGATGGTGGCTTTTCCGGGGTAATAAGACCGAAGGCGATCTGACCATTGAAGGTGAAGGGGCTTTGCGCGCTGAAGCTGATGGCCTGCGCGCGCGGGTGCGTGAACTGGAAGGCAATGTTTCCAAGCGTGATGGTGAGGTTTCTGACCTTAAGGGTAAGTTGGCAGCCGCTGCTGCGGGCGCTGCTGCTGCCAGTGCAGCATCAGCAGCGGCCAGTAAAGCCGATGACGGTGGTGATGATGATGAAACATATGCACTTGAGTGGCGTAATCGGTATCTTGCAGCCCGAGTGAAATATCTTGAGGGCCGCGTGGCTGAAGCGCCAAAGGCGAAAAAGCCGGCTGCAAAGAAAGCGCCAGCAAAGAAGAAGCCGGCTCCAAAGCCAAAAGTGGCTCCAAAACCAAAACCAAAAGCGGCACCAAAAGCTAAAGCAGCACCCAAACCAAAAGTTCTTTATACGGATGGTCCAACAGATGGGGCTCCGGATGATCTTAAATTAATCAAAGGTATTGGTCCAAAATTTGAGAAAGATTTGAACGGAAAAGGTATTTATTATTTCCGCCAGATCGGTTCTTGGAAAGCGGCTGATGTTAAAATGGTTGAAGGTGTTATTGACTCCATTCCTGGACGTATCAAACGTGATGAATGGGTGAAGCAGGCTAAAGGGCTTGCCAAAGGCGCCAAGCCGCGTGCAATGAAAGGTGCTCCTGCCACGGGTAAGAAGAAGCCGGGGCCAAAGCCGGGTACTAAGCGGAGTGCTTTAACCGCATCCGGTGCACCGCGCAAAAAACCTGGACCGAAGGCAGGGAGTAAAAAGTCTACAACGCCTAAAATGAGCGCTGCAGAAGCGGCATTTGAAAAATATTATACTAATGTGAAGAAATATGATTCGCGTGCGAAACGCGATGTTGTTCAGAGCATTGTAAAATATTGTGGTGTAGCGTTAAGGAGCCGTGACGCTTCTTTGGTTGCCTGTTCTGATGAGGCTGAAAAAGACCGTATTGCTAAAGGGTTTGCAACCAAGAAATTAGAACTGAAAACCGGCCAAGCAGAACTTGTGTCTGATGTGTGTCAGCAAATGAAAGCTGAACGCTTTAAGAGCCGTGTGACATTCTATTATTTAGCCGCGAAAAAGGCTGGTAAAATGAGTATCTTTGGCGGGTAACACACAGGGTTAATCCTCATTTTAAAACCTTAATAAGGCCCGTTTTATGCGGGTCTTTTTTTTTCTATCCCCGTTATTTCAAGCCGCCATATTATTGATATGTGAAAGCATTAGAAAAAAATCATCCTTTAGAATTATTCTGGAACTCCGCTCGGTGGCCAAATTTCACAATAGCGGAATTATCCTGTAATCATTGTGGTGAATCTTATATTTGGCCCGAATTTTTAGATGCTTTACAGGCGGCGCGTTGGCGTGTTGGACGAGCTTTTCATATTTTGTCGGCTCATCGCTGTAGTTTGCACAATGCCCGTATAGGCGGCGCACCGCTCTCGCAACATTTACGTTTAGCGTGCGACATTGCATTGGCGGAACATGACCCAAAAGGTCTTTATAAGGCATGCGAAGCGGTTGGATTTACGGGTTTTGGTTTTTATCAGACATTTTTACATATTGATATGGGACGACGTCGATTTTGGTATGGCGGCGATATAGCGAGGACGCAATGGCAAATATTATTGGACTAGGATTGGATGCTGCGGCAGGGGGCGCCTTTGGAATTATCGGGACGGCATTGGGTCGAATCGCAGGCTATTTTGAGCGCAAACAAGAGTTTCGGCATGAGCAGGCGCGCTGGATTCACGAATATAAATTACATGAATTGCAGATGCAGGCGCGGGCACATGAAACAGAAATGGAGCTAGCCATTACGGCACAACGCGGGTCTTGGGATGGTCTAAAAGCCTCTATTCAGGCAGATCGTACGACCGGCAAAGCTTCACTTTGGGTCATTAACATTCTGCGGCTTGTGCGGCCAACATTAACATTATTGTTGTGGCTTATTACAGGTTGGATATTTGCGGTTACGCAAAATGGATCTATTGTTGAGGCTGCGGTTTTTGCTGCCACGGCTGCCACCTTGTGGTGGTTTGGGGATCGGGCGCCTAAACCCCCTGTTAAACCTCATGGATCTACCCAAACTGGCGAATAAGTTGTCGCAGAATAATTATGGACATTATGGTTAGAATGGAAATTAGATAAATCAGGCCGACGCCATAACTTGCCCAGAATGTTTTAATCCAGCCGCGTTTAAACATATGTTTTAAACTAAGGGGCAGATAAATAAGTAAACTAAGGGAAATGGCTTTTATAATAAAATCGCCTGATGTGATCCGGGAGAGAAATATTCCAAGAATAAGAAGAAAAAACATAAAGGCGTGAATATAAGCGGCATGAACAAGATGGTCATATAACAGTGCATTTCCGCGTCCACGTATGAATATAGCCCCGATTAACATGGTGAAAGGCATCATAGCAAACATGATGCGGGGCAGAAAAACCTTTAAAGCATTATTGAGGCGGCCCGGTTCTTGGATGATCATAATAGCGACATCAGCAAATGATTCACTATCGATAGGCTGGCCATTTATTATTAGCGGATCATTACTATTCCCCTCATCAATAGAGCCTGTGTCTACAGTCTCTATTGGGTCGCTTGGGTTTTCAATTATAGTCGTTTCGGAAGGTGTCTTTTGAGATGTAATCCCGTTATTGGTGACTGTAATATCAAAGTCTGAAAAACTGGTAATTTTTTGGCGGATAAGATCAAAATTTTTCTCGGCATTACGAGCATTAATAGCTCTTTGAGTTTGGAAAAAACCGATATCGAGATCGAATACAACATCGTCTATCGTTAAAGCGTTTCCGGGTTTTGTAACCCCTTTTTTTGGCGCAACATCGACATCTAGATTAAATATTTGCGTTTGACTGACGCTTAGAAACCCAAAGAGAATAATGCTCATTGCAAGATAGACTCGAACGGGGGAAGACCAATAGCTGCGCCGTCCATTGGAAAACTCGCGTGCAACCCGGCCGGGTTGAAAAATGAGAGCAGCCCATGTGCGCCAAATACGGCTTTCTATGGCGGTAATCGAAGCCAAGGTTTCTTTTATCAGGCTTAAGATTGACCGGCGGTAATCGTCATTTTTTTGACCGCAGGCAGCACAATATAAACCTGTAACAGGCTCTTCACATGAAAAGCAAAAATGGCTTTGATTGCCATCAGGAATACTATCCTCTTGAAGGGGGGCTATATGGTCTAAAGCTATTGGGTCTGTTTCAGACATAAGGAACCTTTTCTTACTATTAGCACAGGCATGATATATTCGAAATATATGCAACTATTTGCATAAAGTCATTGCTCTGTGGTCGCAACTTGCTATGTTATGAAGATGTTTACAGGACAAAGCGTAGCTGTCACAGGGGCAGCAGGTGGAATTGGACGTGCAATAGCAGAAATGTTTATTGCATTAGGGGCGAAAGTTGCGATTAGCGACCGTGAGCGTCCACAAACTGTTGCAGATGCAATTGGCGCGGCTGCTTTTGCATGCGATGTTACTCGCCCAGAGGCGATGGCTGAATTTATTGATATGGCGAGTGCTGCGAACGGTCCCATTGATGTTTTTATCTCGAATGCAGGGGTTGGTTTTGGCGATCCTGCACATGCAGCGGATGCCTCGAATAAGCAATGGGATTTAAGTTGGCAGGTCAATGTTATGGCTAGTGTTTATGCTGCACGTGAATTACTGCCGGGTTGGATAGAGCGCGGTTCGGGTCGATTTGTTATTACGGCATCCGCTGCAGGACTTTTAAACCAAATTGGTAGTGCATCTTATTCGGCTACGAAACATGCCGCCGTTGGTTTTGCCGAAAATATGGCGATCATGCATAAAGGCGATGGTATTTCCGTCCATTGTATTTGCCCACAATATGTCCGGACGAATATGACTAAGGGACAAAAATTTGCGGAAGAGAGTAAGGATGGATTATTAGAACCTTCGGATGTGGCTAATGCCTTAAAGGATGCCATTGAAGATGACCGCTTCCTTGTTTTATCTCATCCGATTGTTGGAGAGTATTTCAAACATAAAGCAATGGATTATCAAGCCTTCATTAATGGAATGGCAAAATTGAAAAGCAAAGTAAAAAAAGAAGACCTGCCGCTTTAAGGTTTAGGCAATTTCAGTAAAAGGATTTAGGCATGGCACGTTTTGATTTAAGCGGCAAAGTTGCTTTGGTTGCTGGCGCTAGTCGGGGTATTGGCGAAGCTATTGCCCATGGCTTGGCAGAACACGGGGCAAGCGTTATTTGTTCCAGCCGCAAACAGGCCGACTGTGAGAAAGTGGCCGAATCCATTCGTGCAAAAGGTGGAAAAGCTATATCGGCAGAATTACATCTTGGTGATTTAAGTCATCATGATTCCGTTCTGGAAATGATAGAAAAAGAATTCGGACGTTTGGATATTTTAATTAATAATGGGGCTACAAATCCGCATTTCGGTCCTGCGCATAGTGCTGATGTTGGCGCTTTTGATAAAACAATTGAAGTCAATTCACGGGGGCCATTTTTCTTGACCACTAAGGCGTTTAAGCTGCTTAAGGCTGACGGCGGTGGTTCTGTTGTGAATGTTGCATCTGTGGACGGAATTTCTCCGGCTGAATTTCGTGTTATTTACGCTATGAGCAAGGCGGCACTTATTGCGATGACTAAGGGGTTGGCTAAGGAATATTCCCAATATGGGGTTCGCGTAAACTCCCTTTTACCTGGTTTTACTGACACAAAACTGGCGAGTGCTTTAAAAGAAAATCCGGCGATGGATTTATATATGAAAATGAATCTGGCGATAAAGCGAATGGCACAACCCGAGGAAATGGTAGGAGCTGTTTTGTATATGGTGTCGGACGAAGCAAGTTATTACACGGGTCAAAATATGATTGTTGATGGCGGGGCATTAATTTAGTGAGTTCCGAAAATTCGACAGTCGCAGTTCGTAAAGGTGAAGAACTGGATATAGTGGCCGTTGATGCGGTGTTAAAAGCTGCGGTTCCGGGGCTGAGCGGGACGGCAACCGTAACGCAATACCCCTCTGGAGCTTCTAATCTGACCTATGCGCTGGATTACCCGGAACGCCGTATGGTATTGCGGCGTCCACCTTTCGGGGATAAACCGAAATCTGGTCATGATATGCACCGCGAATATAGTGTGATGACGGCGCTTAAGGGCCATATTCCTGTTCCTAAGACTATTTATTATACAGATGATAGCTCTATTATTGGTGCTGAATTTTATGTGATGGATCGAAGTGAAGGGTATCTCATCCATACTGAAATTCCAAAAGATTGGGGGTGGGATGTTCAACAAAACCGCCAATTATGTGAGAATTTTTTCCAAACGCTCGTTGATATGCATGGTACGGATTATAAAGCTGTTGGATTAGGTGATTTTGGCAAACCCGAAGGATATGTATCTCGCCAAATATTGGGTTGGAACCGTCGCTTTGGTAAAGCATGGACAGAGGATATTGAAAAATTTGAAGATGTGCAGCAATGGCTCGTTGATAACATGCCTCAACGTGAGCGTGGGGCGGCGATTATCCATGGAGATTACCGCATTGATAATTGTATTTTAAAGCGTGATAACCCAACACAAATTGAAGCTATTCTCGATTGGGAAATTTCAGCTTTGGGTGACCCTATGATGGATTTGGGGAATACATTGGCATATTGGATACAGGCCGATGATCCAGATTTTATGAAAATGACGGTTCGCCAACCTAGTATGGCTGCTGGAATGATGACGCGCCAAGATATCCTTAATTTTTATGTTGAGCGTACAGGGGTGGATGCCTCTGGTTTCCAATTTTATTATATTTACGGAATTTGGCGTCTTGCTGTAATTATACAGCAAATTTACGCTCGGTTTTATCGCGGACAAAATGATAATCAACGGTTCAAAGGCTATGGTCAAATGACGAACGCCTTGGGACAACTCGCACGGTATAAAATAAAAACAGGCGCCCTTTAACAAGCTTTGCAGGAGAGTAAGATTGTGAGTGACTTGGAACAATTCAAATTAGAAACGCGCACATGGTTGGAAGATAACTGTCCTGTTGAAATGCGTCAGCCTATTCAAGGTGATAAAGATATATGCTGGGGCGGGCGTAATTATGTGCCGCAAAGCGAAGCCCAAAAATTATGGCTGGACCGTATGGTTGCAAAGGGTTGGACAGTTCCGCTTTGGCCAAAGGTTTATGGCGGAGGCGGTTTATCTAAGGTAGAAGCAAAAATTCTCGCTAAAGAAATGCGCCGGATAAATGCCCGCAGCCCGCTTTCTTCTTTTGGTATTTGGATGTTGGGTCCTGCATTGTTGAAATTTGGAACAGAAGAGCAAAAACTTGAATATTTACCGCCAATTGCTCGCGGTGAAATTCGATGGTGTCAAGGATATTCAGAACCGAATGCAGGGTCTGATTTGGCGGCTTTGGCGACGAAATGTGAAGATAAGGGCGATCATTTTCTTATAAATGGTCAAAAAGTTTGGACATCTTATGCCGATAAAGCGGATTGGATATTTTGTCTGGTACGGACTGACTTTGATGCCAAGAAACATAATGGTATTAGTTTTGTATTATTTGATATGGAAACGCCGGGCGTTGAGCCGCGTCCGATTAAACTAATTTCGGGGAAGTCGCCTTTTTGCGAAACTTTTTTCGAAGATGTTAAAGTTCCTAAAGAAAACCTTGTCGGGGAACTTAATAAAGGATGGACGATTGCTAAATATCTGTTGACTCATGAACGCGAAATGATTGGTGGACAGAATGATGTTACCCGCCCGCTGCATGAAATTGCTGTCGGCATGACGGGGCTAGAAGATGGCCGTATGGTCGACTCCATGTTGCGGGCCAAAGTGGCCGAAGCGTCAATTGATGAATGGGCTTTTAATATGACTATAGCCCGTAAGCTCGGCGAAGCGAAAGCGGGAGCAAGCCTGGGTGCGGATAGCTCCATGTTGAAATATTATGGTACCGAGCTGAATAAACGTAAATATGAACTGATGATGGATGCAGCGGGTCATGAGGGATTGGAGTGGGAAGGTGAGCGCTCTAACGAAGGACAATTGGCACGGATGTGGTTGCGAACCAAAGGCAATTCGATTGAAGGCGGCACCTCTGAAGTCCAACTCAATATAATTTCTAAACATATACTCCAGCTTCCGGGGGCTTAAATGGCGCTTGTACTCAATGAAGATGAAACGCTTCTAAAAGAAAGCGCGGAAGGTTTTTTTGCCGATAAAGCGCCAGTTAAAGCGCTGCGTGATTTGCGCGATAAACGTGATGAGACCGGATTTGATCGAGGTTTATGGCAAGAAATGGCTGCTATGGGTTTTGCCGGTATCATAATCGATGAAGCTAATGGCGGTGTTGATATGGGCCATATGGCTGCCGGTCTTGTCGCTGAACAAATGGGCCGTAATTTGACGGCATCACCATTTCTTTCGACCGCTGTTCTAGCGGCCACAGCCCTAAAACAGGGTGGTTCTGAATATCAAAAGACACACTGGCTGCCTAAAATAGCTTCAGGCGAGGCTATTATGACGGTAGCCGTGGATGAAGGCCGAAAACATGATCCGGCGCATATTGCAATGACAGCGGAACGGTCTGGTAATGGGTTTAAGCTCAACGGTTCAAAAACCATGGTAGTGGATGGCCACGTCGCCGATCAGTTTATTGTTATAGCCCATACAGGAGAGGGGCTAACGCTTTTTCTGGTTGATCCGAAATCAACGGGTATAACTACGGAGCGTACCATTATGGTGGATGCGCGAAATGCAGCGCGGATAGATTTTGAAAATGTTGAAGTCACGGCTGATGCTGTCATTGGCGAAGTTGATAAAGGTGAAGGCATTCTCAATGTAATTTTGAATGCGGGCCGTGCTATTGTTGCTGCCGAACTTTTAGGCGCGAGTTCAAAAGCTTTTGAAGATACCACGGCCTATATTCGCGAGCGTAAACAATTCGGGACAGAAATTGGCCGTTTTCAGGCTCTGCAACACCGGTCTAGCCATTTGTATGCAGAGTTAGAGATTGCGCGCTCTGCCGTTCTTGCCGCGTTATCGGCTTTGGATGACAAAGCGGCTGATAGCGACCTCATTGTGGCGATGGCAAAAGCTAAACTTGGCTCTGTTGCCAAATTAGCGTCACAAGAAGGCGTGCAAATGCATGGTGGCGTTGGTATGACGGATGAATATGATATTGGTCTTTATATGAAACGCATACGGGTTGCGCAGGAATTATTTGGCGATGCCCATTACCATATGGATGCTATTGCTAAAGCAAAAGGATTTTAAAATGACGATGGATCTTGGTATGAGTGAGCGCGTAAGACCGCTCGTTGAAAAAGTACGCAAATTAATGCAAGAAGAAATCATGGCGGCTGATGTGGAATATCATCATGAAGTCGGTAAGGCGGGGGATCGCTTCGCTTTTACAGCTCGCCAAACTGATATTCGCGAGACGTTGAAAAAAAAGGCCCGTGCGCAGGGCTTGTGGAACTTCTGGTTAACTGACTCTGAACGGGGTTACGGACTATCAACTGTTGAATATGCTTATTTGGCTGAGGAAATGGGATATTGCGCACTTGGGCCGGAAATTTTTAATTGTTCGGCACCCGATACGGGAAATATGGAAGTTCTGGAACGGTATGGTACAGACGAGCATAAAAAGAAATGGTTGAGCCCCTTATTGGATGGTGAAATTCGGTCAGCTTTTTTGATGACGGAGCCAGATGTGGCGTCATCAGATGCAACAAATCTTGAATTTTCAGCGGTTAAGGACGGCGATGAATGGGTCTTTAATGGAGAAAAATATTGGTCATCGGGGGCTGGGGACCCGCGGTGTGCTGTTTATATTTTAATGTGCCGTACTGCATCACGCGATGGGAATACGCCCCGTCACCAACAACATTCTATGTTTGTCGTTCCGGCCGATACACCCGGCATTACTAAGCTACGCGCTATGCAGGTTTTTGGCCAAGATGATGCTCCACACGGTCATTTGCATATGCGGTTTGAAAATGTGCGGGTTCCGGCTGATGCATTGCTCATTGGTGAGGGCCGTGGATTTGAAGTCTCGCAAGGTCGCTTGGGTCCGGGCCGTATTCACCATTGCATGCGGGCGGTCGGGCAGGCCGAACGGGCTCTGAAACTAATGTGCGAACGCTCTTTAAGCCGGACAGCTTTCGGGCGTCCTTTGGCAAAGCTTGGTCAGAATTACGATATTATCGCAGAATGTCGGATAGCCATTGAGCAAGCGCGGTTATTGTGTCTAAAGGCGGCATGGATGATGGATCAGGGTGATGCGCGTGCAGCTGCGCCGTGGATATCCCAAATCAAAGTCGCCGCGCCCAATATGGCTTTAAAAGTGATTGATGAAGCTATGCAAATGCACGGTGGTACGGGAGTGTCACAAGATACACCTTTGGCAACGATGTATGCACAAATGCGAACGTTGCGTTTCGCCGATGGACCTGATGCAGTCCACCGCATGCAGGTTGCACGTAAAGAGCTAAAGCCTTATACAAACACCAAGATTTAGGATAAAATAGGGTACATTTTTAACCTTAATTTTAGGGCTTTTTGCTAATCATCCCCAGAATAACGGGGATGGCAATGTCAAATTTAGCGAATATTATTCATAACATGCCATCTGCGCTGCGCTCTAGCGCTGCCATAGTTAGTGTTTTTACGCTGTCTATTTTTCTTAGCGCGATGTTGCTGTTTTCGGTCCAGCCGATGTTTGCTAAAATGGCCTTACCGTTATTAGGCGGATCATCCAATGTTTGGAATACGGCCATGGTGTTCTTTCAAGGTACATTATTGGGTGGTTATCTTTATGCACATTTAATATCTAACCGGTTTCGGTTACGTACGCAGATTGTTATTCATGGATGCGTGTTAGCGGCCGGATTTATTTTTCTTCCTTTAGCCCTTGCATCCGGATGGGAGCCGCCAACTGGCGGATTTCAAGCTTTTTGGCTAATTGGCCTATTTGCGGTTTCTATTGGCATTCCCTTTTTTGCGATCTCGGCTAATGCGCCATTGATGCAGCGTTGGTTCAGCTATACGGATCATAAAGACGCGAACGATCCTTATTTTCTCTATGCGGCGAGTAATCTGGGGAGTTTGATATCTCTAGGGCTATATCCAATTTATTTTGAACCCATGATGCGGCTTAATGAGCAAACATCTCTATGGGCTACCGGATATCGGCTGCTTTTGGTTTGCATAGTTATATCGGGTTTGTTTGCTTTTATACGCCGTAGAAACGTATCGTCTGAGAGCGTAGGGATTACCGCTAAAACCAAACAAAGTTTGCATCTTTCAGACCGTGTTTGGTGGATATTTTTAGCCTTTTTACCATCATCGCTTATGTTGGGTGTTACCTCCCATATGACGAATAATATTGCGGCAGCACCTTTTCTCTGGATTATTCCGCTCGCGCTTTATTTGCTTACTTTTATTATTGTTTTCGCCAAAAACCCTTGGGTGAACTCCCAAAATTTGAAATGGCCCTTTATAGCGGCTTTAACGCTTGCTATTGCTTCCGGGGTTTTCCTTAAGCTCAGTATTTTAACTGATCTGTCCATTAGTTTGGGAACTTACTTTGTAATTGCCTTAATGTGTCACATGCGTCTCGCTGAAGCTCGTCCCGATGTATCGCGTTTGACTGAGTTTTATATATGGATGTCCTTGGGTGGAGTTTTAGGGGGTGTTTTTAATGCATTAATAGCGCCGGTTTTGTTTAATGGCACATATGAATATTTAATGATCTTAGGTCTCTCGGTTCTAGTCCATCCTCGGTTTACCTTGCGCAGTGGTGAAGGCTTTCGCCGGGTTATTATTGCGGCTCTGCTAACCATTCTGGGTTTTGTTATATTTAAACTTATATCCGGTCTTGGTATGGCTATGTCGATTAATATTTTTATAGGTGGTAGTATAGCCATGCTGGGATTTGGTTATGTGCGCCAAGTAGGTTCCAAAATCATAATTGATTTAGCGATATTGGCTAGTGTTGCCTTTGTTCTACCTAGTCTTATACCTGATTATGTATTTAAGGATCGCTCTTTTTTTGGAGTTATAAAGGTTCAAAGCCTACCGGGAGAGTTAGGGGTTGTGCATCGTTTGGCGCATGGGGATACAATCCATAATTACCAAATTCGATCAGCTGATTATGAGACAACGCCGCTAGCCTATTATACACCGGGTAATACATTTGATATCGCTTTATCTGCTGTGCGCCGGGATAAGAAAGATATTAAACTGGCTATGATTGGTTTGGGGGCCGGCGCTATGGCGTGTTATGAACATCCGGGTGATGAATGGACGTATTTCGAAATTGACCCTGTCGTTGTTCGAGCCGCCACAACGCCGGAGATATTTTCCTATATGAGCCAATGTTCTCAAAAATCAGATATCCGTTTAGGGGATGCGCGGCTTAAAATTCTGGAATTGGCGAAAAATTCACAAGATATTATCATGGTTGATGCTTTTTCATCTGACTCTATTCCTTCGCATTTGTTGACACGTGAAGCCTTAGCCATTTATATGTCCCGTCTGAAAGACGATGGTGTTTTATTTTTCCATACATCCAACCGTGTATCAGATGTTGACTCTGTAATTGTTCGTTTGGCAGAGGATGCAGATCTCGCCGTTCGACATATTATTAAATTGAAAAAAGATTTTAAAGATCAACCCTATGCAGAATTTGTTACCCCGAGCACCGCATTAATGGTTGGTAAAGCAGACAATATAAACCGTATTATCGCAGATGATCCACAATGGACACGGTTTCGGGCTAGCCCGAATGTCAAACTATGGTCTGATGATTATACAAATATAGTCTCGACATTGATATCCCATCGCCGCAGTGAAGCTGGTCCAGTCCCAAATTTACCAACAGATACGGCTCTCACAGTCTCGACAGAATAGGATAATTCTCTTATTTACTGTTAAGTGAATTGTGAGGATATTATGCCGTCATTTGATATTGTTTCTGAAGTAAATGTGTCAGAGGTTGATAATGCCGTGCACAATGTTATGCGCGAAATTTCTGTTAGGTATGATTTTAAAGGTTCAAAGTCTACTGTTGAACATAAGGATGGTATCATAAAAGTTTTTGCTGACGATGAGCTGAAGTTAAAACAAATGCATGAAATATTGCGAGGTAATTTACATAAACGGGGCGTTGAGCCAGGACAGCTGGATTACCAAAAAACAGAACCGGCGGCGGGTATGTCTGTACGCCAACACATTATCTTAAAGGAAGGCATTGATAAAGAATTAGCCAAGGCGATTGTTAAAAGTATAAAAGGTAGAAAATTTAAAGTTCAAGTTACTATTCAGGGTGATAGTCTTCGAGTTACAGGAAAAAAACGTGATGATTTACAGGCCGTTATGAGCTTTGTTAAAGATCTCGGGCATGAACAACCTGTCCAATTTAACAATTTTCGAGACTGAATTAACGCTGTTCAAATGTAAATTCGAGTGTGTCGCCAGATTTGGCATTGAGGCGTATAAAAGATTCATCCCGGCGGGCTATCCAAGCGTATAATTCTTCTTCGGCTTTATTCGCAATGTTTGAGTCAATGCAGTTTTGCCAAAATACGTTTTCTATATCATTGTTGGGAAGTAATGTGAACGCGATGGTGCATTGATTTAATCCACCATGTTTTGTTCCGTTTCCATTTGTCCCGGCACCTCGTCCAGAATGGTGTCCCGGGTAGGTTCTTAAGTCTATATTTAAGCGGTGGTTTGGCAAAGACGCTGTAAAATTGGATTGAAAATGAGGCTTTGATGGGGACGTAATTTTGCGAATTTCCGGATTTTGTGAATTTTCTACTGGTTTTATTTTTACATGAAAACTGTTCAGTGCAGGTGCTGGAGGTAGGGCTGTAGCTTTTTTTAGTTTTGGTTTCAATATGCGTTTAGGCCTTGTTGATATAGTGATGCTTTCATTATGCTCTGTAAATTGTTTTAATTCATGGTTTTGCGGAGGGATAAATTGAGTGGATATAAGAACTACCATCAATAAAAAAAGACTGGTCGTCACAAAGAACGCTCCGAGGAGGCTGCCAAAAATGCGTGTAATGGCAGATTTCCTATCGTCCATCATAAGCAATTTTTCCATCAACAATAGTCATGAGAATGCTCGAGGTTAGAATGTCTTTTGGGATAGCTGTCATGAAATCAGTTTCCATGATTGTAAAATCAGCCAATTTTCCAACTTCGATTGTTCCTAAGTCTTTTTCTTGAAATGATGCATAGGCGGGCCATGCGGTGAACATTTTTAAAGCCAGTTCAGGTGATAAAGCCTCTTCCGGATACCAACCTTTAGTCGAAAAACCATTAGCATCTTTGCGGGCAATCGCGGCATAAAGCTCAATACGCGGGTCACCAACCTCAACAGGAGCATCAGAACCGCCAGCGATGATTGTCCCTGATATGGCAAGGCTATTCCATGCATAGCCGCCTTTCAAACGTTCTACGCCAAGACGATCAATAGCAAAGTGAAGATCACCGATGGCATGAGAGGGTTGCATTGAGGGGATAATACCCAGCTGCGCAAATTTCTGTATATCGGTTAGTGACAGGATTTGTGCATGCTCTATCCGCCATCGTGGATCGGCGTGCGGGCGTTCCTGTGCAGGCACAGCTTTAAACGCTTTTTCATACCAGTGTAAAACACGTTGATTAGCCTTATCGCCAATGGCATGAATATTGACCTGTGTACCATTCAATAAGGCGGCTTCGAGGATCGGACCGACTGTGCTTTCTTTTAACGTCATTAAGCCGGAGTTATTTGGGTCATCAGAATAGGGTTGTAGAAGAGCTGCGCCGCGAGACCCTAAAGCGCCATCAGCATATAGTTTTATAGCGCGAGTCGTAACCAGATTATTGTGCTGTGTACCTTTGATCATTGATGGCATATCGCGGCCTTCTAATAGATCAATAGAATTATAGATACGGATTTTAATGCGACCTTCATTCGCTAAACGATTGATGAGCGGTATGTCGTCAGGGTCTACGGACATAGAATGAATATTGGTCCAGCCGCGTTTCGCATAGACATCAGCCCCGACTACATAGGCTTTCTCGCGCCGTTCGGGCGTTAATTTAGGCATGAGAGATTCGACAAGCTTAGCCGCATTATCAATGAGCATACCATCGGGTTGTCCAGCTGTGTCTTTGCGAATGTCACCACCAAACGGAGATGGTGTATTTGCCGTAATTTTTGAAAGCTGTAGCGCTTTTGTGTTGACGACAACGGCATGGCCATCAGCGCGTTCCAATATGACAGGATGGTTTGGTGCCGCTGTGTCTAAATCAAGACGTGTAGGAAAGCGTTTTTCTGGCCAATGTGTTTCAATCCAGCCGCGACCATAAATAGTTTCACCCGGTGGCGTTTTATCAGCTTGCGTCTTTAAAATGGACTGTAATTCGGTAATGGACTTTACCTGATCAAGGTTAAGGGTCAATTCACGCAGGCCAATACCGATAAGGTGAGCATGACCATCCGTTAAACCAGGATAAAGAGCAGCACCATTAAGATTGATAATTGCAGGGTGAGACCCAGCATTAGTTTCGCACCAGTTAGGGTTACTGGCTGCACCAACATAGGTGATTTTATTACCTTTTACCGCAACTGCATCCGCTCGGGCTTGATTATCATTAGCGGTATATATTTTGCCACCGCTAAAACAAAACCCAGTGTGGGATAGAGACGGTTCAGATGTTTTCTCATTGGCACAGGCCGCTAACAATAATGCTGAGGAGAGTAATATTCTTAATAGTGTCACTTTACCCTCAACCTTCAAAGTTTATTTGTTTTGCAAGAGAGGATAGAGGAAATTTAAATTTTGACAAATATATATTAAGATACTTGATGATTTATCCGGCTGGAGCCTTCTCAAGATATGCGTTTTTCCTCTCGACCTGTTGAACAATATCAAGGGCTTCTAATATTTCCACCAATTTAATAGGTTTGGCTAAAGCATAGTCCATTCCAATGTTAACGCAGACACGCCGCTGTTGGTATTCGGGGTCTGCTGTCAACGCTATGATAGGGACATTAGCCCATGGTTTGCCGCTACTACGAATGGCAAGCGTGGCTTCAATACCGTCCATGATTGGCATGTGAATATCCATTAATATGACATCTACATCTTGAACAGAGAGCACATCAAGAGCTTCTCGCCCATGATTGGCTGTATAAATTTCGCTGACAACAGCATCAAGCAAAGACCGGACAACAAGATGATTAGTTGAATTGTCATCAACCACGAGTACTTTTAAAGAATCATAGGAGGTTGGTTCGGGCGTAGCCTTTTCCAGCATTTGCCCGACAAGGGATGAGCTTTGGAGAGATATATGGTTTTCCGAAGCCTCTACTTCAAGCGGTAATGTAATTAAAAATATAGATCCATTTCCGATTTCAGATCTCACGGATATTCGTCCGTTCATAGCTTCAATAATTTCTTTTGTTATACTCATGCCTAAACCCGTGCCACCATATTGACTGGCAATAGACCCGCTGGCCTGAGTAAAAGGTGTGAAGATACGTTTCATCTGATCTTGCGTCATTCCAATACCGCTATCCTTAATGGCCAAAACAAGTTGTTCTACGCCTGTAGCTGTTGTTTGAACCGTTAGGATGACTTTTATTTTCCCATTTTTTGTAAACTTTATCGCATTTGAGAGTAAGTTATTGATGCATTGCTCATAACGAAATTTATCTATGAGAAGTTTTTCCGGTATGTCGCCTTGAGCATGAAATTCAAGTGTTGTGTTGTTAGCTAACCCTTTTTCAGTCCAGAACAAACATGCTGTTTCCACTAATTCTATTATGTTTTCGGGCTTTTTATTTAATGCAATTTCCGTGCTTTCAAGCCGGCTATGACTTAATGTTCGGTCTAATATATGGAGAATGCCTGCGGCTGAACTTTCTATTAGTTCTAGTTTTGGCTTAATCGTCTCATCATGATGATGATGTATAAGAGCATCAGCGATGCCAATAACTGCATTCATCGGGGTTCTTATTTCATGGCTGAGTTTGGCCAAAAATGTGTTTTTAGCTTCTAAAGATTCTTGAGTGCGTTTTTGAGCTTTTCGGATTTTATCTTCGGCTTTTAGCTCTTTCGTAACATCACAAAAAAAGCAAATTACACCGATAATTTGTCCGACAGTATTTTTCATGACACGCAAATGGCTTCGCGTCCAAATTGTTTCCGTGCCAGGAAGTTTAATTCGTAATGTGATGATGTTTTTATTTAAGCTGATCGGAGAAAAAGTGAGAATTGATTTTGCTTTTTCATAATCTTGCGGATGGATAATATGCCATAGTCCTTTTTTCTTTATTTTTTCCATCTCTGCAGGGGGTATAAAATTTTCAAAATAAGCACTGTTGAGTTCAAGCTCACCGGTTTTAACATTATAGAACCAATATCCGGAACCTCCCATCTGCATAGCTGACTGTAAAATTTCTTCTTGGCGGAGTTCCTGCGTTTTATCTTGTGCTGTTAAGGTGATAATGCCTTCTGGTGTAGAAATTTGCTGAACAATAAGGCGTCGACCAGAAGGTGTACACAGTGAGGCGCGTAAAATTTCATTATTGTCAGGGCGAATGTGCTCTAGGATGCGTTTTTCCATAATATTGCATATCATGTCGGCATGACCGGGGCCAAAATCGCCGCGTTCAGCTAGGAAGCGGATAAATTTTAAGTAAGATCGCTCTGTACGGATCTTCACATTTTCGAGTTCAAAAAATTCAAGAGCCAGACGATTGGAGTGTATGATTTCCAAATCTGGTGAAATAACAAGCATTCCGGCATCAAGCAATGTTCCGAAGGCTTTTAAAAACTTCGTATCACCATCGTTACTGGATGTTGTACTGTCGTGCATTATCCCACTTTCCTTAATCCGATCCAATCTATTCTAGGTTATGTTAAGGAAGCGCTAACTTTAATAGACAGTTTGGTCAGGTGATGGGAATGGCGGTTGTATTTTTTATACGTTCCATTGCAAATGAGGCCGATACATCATGAAGCGGAGCAATAGCGATGATTTTTTTATAAACACGATCATAATCGGTCATATTTTTAACACTCAATTTAAGCATATAATCAATGTCGCCTGTCATACGGTAAAACCCGAGAACTTCGGGGATGTTTTTTACCCCTGCTGAGAATATGGTCAGCCAATCTTGTGTGTGTTGATTGGTTTTTAGAGTAACGAATACGTCCTGTCGCCCACCTATTTTATCAGGATTTAAAATTGCAACGCGTTTTTCAATAATGCCGCTTGATTCCAGTAATTTTAACCGCCGCCAACAAGCGTTATGAGATAAGCCAATTCTGTCGGCTATTTCGGCAATGCTCAATGCAGCATCGTGTTGAATTATTTCTAATATATTGCAGTCTATTGGGTTAATTTTATACATTTTGGCAATATATTCAAAAAAAATATCGAAACAAGAGTAAAAAAAACTATTTAAAGTGAAGATTTCTCATTCGTGCGACTCTAAAAAATACTAAGGAGATTGCCGTGATTACTAAAATTTTTGTTGAGCATCCAAGAAGTGTAGGTGAGTCATATGGACAACATTGTGTACGGGCCAATAGTTTTGGACTAAAGATGATTATAGCTGGAATAGCCTGTTGCATACATGGGATTATTCCAGCTTGTTTTAAAAACACCGGTAGTCATACAATAAAAAAGCTACATTGTAATATGATCACACATAGAACGTCCGTTCACAATGATATGTGAGATTAGGTATAACTGTATATCAGGTAGATGAGTGCGTTACTGGCTAGGATAGTTCGATAACGTACGTTTCACGGCATTGTGCCACCCCGATAATAATTGGGTTCGTTTGTCAGTATTTATATCTGGTTTAAAGATTGCGTCTTGTCGCCAGTTTGCAGCCACATCTTCTAAATTTTTATAATACCCTGTTTTAAGAGCAACCAGCATGGCAACACCCAGCGCTGTTGTTTCCATTACGGCCGGACGAATAATTGGAATATCAACAATGTCAGACAAAAACTGTGTAAACCAATTATTGACAACCATACCGCCATCAACGCGTAAAGAGGTTGGGCTAATGCCATCTTGGGTCATAGCAGCCAGTAGATCATGGGTTTGATAGGCAACAGATTCCAGAGCAGAGCGAACAATTTCAGCTCGGCCAGAATCGCGCGTAATACCGTGCAGGGCTCCGCGTGCATCAGGATCCCAATATGGTGCACCCATACCGGTAAAAGCCGGAACGAGATAAAGGCCACCTGTTGTCTCTATTGATTTCGCTAGATATTCGGTTTCTTTAGCATCCTTTACAAGTCCGACACTATCACGCAGCCATTGAACAGAGGCTCCAGCGATAAAGATAGAGCCTTCGAGCGCATAGGTTGTTTGGCCATTTATACGATAGCAAACTGTTGATAAAAGGCGATTTTTAGAAGTAACGCACGTATTGCCTGTGTTTAAAATGACAAAACATCCTGTGCCATATGTGCTTTTAATGTCCCCGGTTTTGAAACAACACTGGCCAATAGCAGCAGCTTGCTGGTCCCCGGCAATACCCAAGATAGGTAGAGCTTCGCCTACTATATCTTTAGATAGGACACCATAATTATCAGCGCAATCTTTGACAGTTGGCAGGATTGAATCCGGAACGTTAAATAGTGTCAGTAATTCCGGGTCCCATTGCTGGGTATGTATATTAAACATATTTGTGCGCGATGCATTGGTTGCATCTGTTGCGTGAACTTTATGTCCAGTCAGGCGGTATATCAGAAAACTATCGACGGTTCCAAAAGCAAGTTCGCCCCTATCTGCGAGCGTGCGTGCGCCGCCCACATGATCCAAAATCCAAGCGGTTTTTGTCGCGCTAAAATAAGGATCCATCAACAACCCTGTCTTTGCAGTCAGTTTGTCTTCATCAAATTGCGTCTTGAGAGTCCGGCAAATATTAGCGGTACGACGGTCTTGCCACACAATTGCATTGTAAATAGCTTTGCCCGTATTGCGGTTCCAAACCAGTGTTGTTTCGCGTTGGTTTGTAATTCCGACACCGATAACGGTCAGACCAGATGTTTTAGTATAATTATAGGCTTTTTTAAGGGTTGATAATGCGGTGTTCCAAATAGCTTCTGGGTTATGTTCAACCCAGCCGTCATCAGGGTATATTTGTGGAAATTCTTCTTGAGCTGTGAAAAGAATTTTCCCGCTAATGTCAAAAACTAAAGTCCGGGTACTAGTCGTTCCTTGGTCGATTGAGAGAATGGCTATGTTTTCACTGGACATATGATTTTAACTTTCACGATCAGCGGTTTGTATCTTTGTTTTACGGGTCGCTTGTTTGCGGCGACGTAAGTTCGCCCGGAGGTTTTCGGCTAAACGATCGGTGCGCAAGGATTTATCGTTTTTATTCGGTGGTTTTGATGCTGTCATAGTTTTTCTTAGCCTACCCTATTATAGTATTTCAACCCATCAGCGACGGACATTTTAAGGCTATATATTTGCAACGATTGGAAATGAGACATCGGTTTAATAAAGAATGGAGTCAATTTTAATAAATCTATTTACGTCTTTAGCAATACAGGGTTTTACAGTGATAAATTTGCCACGCCTAACCTGTATAGAGTGAATTATAGGGTTGAATTCCGTCTCGTGAATTTACGGGCATGATATAAATCAAGAATGGGGAGGGGTTTTCAGCATTATCAAGTGATAACGAAACAACTGTAGGGGATTGTCATGACGTTATCTGTACAAAAGAATATTTTGAATTTATCAGCATCGGTTTTGGCAATATCGGTTTTTGTTACAACGCCCGCTGCTCATGCACAATCGACGGATGAAATTATTGTTACGGCTAGAAAGCAGTCACAAAGTTTGCAAGATGTGCCTTTGGCAATCACGGCTCTCGGGTCAGTGGAACTGGAAGCCGGTGGGTTTGAAAATATTATCGATATTTCAAAAGTGGCGCCGGGTCTTTTTATTGAACCCATTAATGGAGTGAGTGCTCGGGTTCAAACACAACCCAGATTTCGCGGCGTTACATTTGATGCAAACAGTCCACTACAACGGACAGCGACAGTGTTTATTGACGGTATTTTAACGTCGGGTGGTATCCAGAGCGTTGATATTAATGAGGTTGACCGAGTTGAAATCATTAAAGGTCCGCAATCTGCCCTGTTTGGACGTAATACATATTCTGGTGCTATTAATTATGTCACCAAGGACCCTGCGGTTGAATTTGGCGGGAATTTATCCGTTTTGGCGGCTACTCGTGATGAATATCGTGTCAATGGCAGCATTGAAGGTGGAATTTTGGGCGATACACTAACGGGCCGTATTAGCGGGGCATATAATTTCAATGGGGGGCATTATGATAATGCCGCGGCGCCAGAGCAGGAACTGGGCGAGGAAACAGATTGGAATGTAAATGGTACGCTTGTGTATTCGCCAACTGACGATTTTAAAGTCAAGTTACGTGGTACCTATTATGCTAATGATGATGGTCCTGCGGCTGTCATACGGGTGGCCGGTTTAGCTGAACATAATTTTGGGGGCTTTAATTTTGTTGACCCTATTTCAGGAGCAAACTCTGTAACTGAAACTGCCTTTAGAGGGACCATCCGGACGCCAACGGCTGCGGAAATTGGTACCAATACAGGACAAGCGGATTTTGATCGCTTTTTAACAACGGCGTTGGCTGATGGCCGGGCTGGTGTAAATGGGGCCGGTATTCAAACAATTGGCATTACCTATCAAGATCTAGATGGTTTTGGTTTGAATAGCGAAGGGCTGCGTTTAAGCGGCGACCTTAGCTATGATTTTAGCCATAATATGTCTTTGGATGTTTTGGTGGGTTATAATGAAAATGAATTTCTATTACTGCAGGATTTTGATGCCACTTCGGACTTATCTTTTACGAATAGTATTGGTCAGGAAGCCAAAGATTTGAGCCTTGAAGCGCGTCTTTCCGGGACAGCGTTCAAGAATAAATTAACATGGTCTTTTGGGGGTAATTATCTCGATATTAATGTCGAAACAGTTGGTGGTTTCCGCGATGAATTTGGGTTTGGTGGGTTCTTTTTCCCCGGTTTATTTGGTGATCGTTTTGAGACAGCATCTGAAACATTCGGTATTTTTGGAACCTTGGATTATAAATTAACGGATGAACTTACGGTTATTTTTGAAGGCCGTTACCAAGAAGATGAAATTTCTGACGGCGCACCGGAACTTGTTGGTACATCCCCAACGACATTCACAAATTTCTTGCCACGGGTTTTGCTACAATATCAACCGACAGATAATACAACTGTATATGCGAATTTTAGTGAGGGTAATTTATCAGGTGGGTTTAACCCGGAAATTTCAGAACTAGATGCAACCCAACTGGCGGAATTAAATGCCCGTGTTCCTGGTACAGGTCTGACATTTGGGGAAGAGACACTCACAAATTATGAAATTGGTTGGAAACAGTCTTTATTCGATGGTGCAGCAGCCTTTAATTTAGCTGCATTTTTTATGAATCGAAAAGATCAAATTTTTTCAGGGTTTGAGCTTATTAGCGAAACACCTGAGCTTTTTGCTCAAAATGGAAATGCCTTTAGAACCGTTGCTTTCACCAATAATGGGGCGACAACAGACATTTTAGGGTTTGAGTTGGACGGGACAGTTAGAGCCAGCGAGCACTTAACGTTACAAGGGTCTCTAGCTTGGGTTGATGCGTCAATTGACTCTTTCCCCAATGGTGTAAATTCTGGTGATTTTACGGCTGTTTTCGGTCCTACAGCTAATGTTCAAGGGCAAACAGCTCCGCGTTTCCCGGAATGGGCTGGTTCTTTTAGCGGAACTTATGAAAGAGATTTGCCGGGCAGTGTTTTTGGAACAAGTGATGCTAGTTGGTACACACGCGGTGATGTTTTTTATACAGGTGAATTTTTTGACGAAAATACTAATCTGGCTCAGGCACCATCCGCAGTCGACGTTAATCTTCGAACAGGTATAAAGCGGGATAATATCAGTTTGGAAGTATTTGTTACAAATCTCTTTAATGAAGATGCCGTATTAGGGGCGAATAATATTGCTGATACATCGCTCGATGTTCGTGGGTTTAATCCGTTTAATGCAGCCCAAATTTTCGATTTTTCTCGTGAAAGCGTGCATGTCGCTTTGCGCCCGCGACGTCAATTTGGTGTCCGTTTGGATGTAGATTTTTAGGTGTGAGATTCGGTAAGGTTCAGCGTTATTACACTAAAATTTATTAATTAAGGTTATCTGATGCGTCACATGTTTTTTACACCTATTTCGGGACTGCTTTTAAGCATAGTCCTTTTAGCGTGTCAGACAACACCCTCGCCTAGTCTCGATAAAGCAGTCCAACAACAAACACGCGTCGCGGCGCCCGATGTTGCCGCGCAAAAATTTGCGACTGATTTACGCCGAACCTCTTTGATAGTATCCGATATTGATGAAAGCCTGAAATTATATCGGGACGTTTTAGGTTTTGAAGTCAATTACGATACTGAAGTAACCATGTCGGGGGTTGCTTTGCCTGCTGGAGAACCCGGTGCGAAGGCGCGCCTCGTTCTTATCAATACTAATAATTCTTGGGTCGGTTGGATTGGCTTGTTACAATGGCTTGATCCTGCGCTCACCTCCCCGCCTACGCCGCGTCGGCGTATGGGTATTGGGGATGCTCTATTGGTGTTTAATACGGAAAAAGTAGATGAGCATTGCGAAGGTGTTGCTGAGCTTGACGGGGTACATATAACGGCACCTGCAAGTAATACGACATATCCGGCACGTGCTGGCGGTGATCCTATTGTTGTGCGAACGTGTTATCTTTTTGACCGTGATGGCTATTTCATTGAACTTAATAAAGTTCTGGATCGCGATAATTACAATAAAAATTAGAAAAATTTTGTTGTTCCAATAAAGGCAACAATAACAAGTAAGAGATAAGTTACTCTGACCCAGACGCGTGAACGATTCATAATAGTGAGTAGCGGTACTTCGGTAGCATCAGACGAGCCTTTTTCGACAAGTTCCATGAGGGCAGGGCCAACAGGTTTAAACATAACATCAATTAAAATGGCCGCGATAAAAATAAATCCAAATAAAAGCGCTTTGCTGGCAAGCCAATTTGGTTCAAGCGGTGTATTCATCGTTAAGGAAATGCTGCCAAGGCTGAGATAAAAAGCCGCTAAGCCCCATTTTAAGAGCATCTCTATTTTTTTAAGTCTTGTTGCTTTTGGAGTTTGTCCGGCTTTATAGGCCGCCCAAACCAGCCAGAGCCAAAAGCAGCTTATCGCCCAAGACAATAGAATTCCCCAGAACGGTACGGCCCAATACCCTCCTACAGCTACTAACGAAATTGTGCTGGCAATCATCAAGGCCCATGCAGTGCGCGGTCCCATATCTGTTATGACGAGGATTTTTAAAAGTGTTAACCGTTCTTGTATGGAGTACTCACGTTGGCGAAATTGTTCTCCAAGGATAGCCACACCGAGATCGGCTCCCAGCCAAAATACAAAGAGTAAAATATGGAAAAAGACCAAGACAGAATAAAGCTCTATCATCGGTCAAGCTCCACTAGTTCATAATAGGTTTGCATATAGCCGCCAACGCCGCCTTTGAGAAACAAGCCATCCTCATCTGCTGTGCACCACATTGCATATGGAGGGTGTTCTTGAGGCAGATTGCCGGCGGTGTCTGTGATTTGGAATTTACGGGCCTCAAATTTACCGGCTTTGACTGTGATAGTCTCATTGCCGACATAGACGAGACCAAATCGCATTGGAAATAACATCGGTCCTGTTGCGCCGCGGTGATCCGGTGATGACATCATGACTGAGTTCATCCAAATTTTTGAAGGTGGGGCATCTAACGGAAAAAAACGGGAAAGAAAACCATCGTTTATAATTGCATGATGCCCAAACCATGTTGTGCGAATTTGAGTTTCCAATTCCACCGTTTCAGAACCGGCATTAACATTGAAACTGTTGCAGCGTGCCCGGCTTTCATCAAATTGAAACCATCCACAGCCTTCAAATCTTGACCCGACCGAGAGGCGTACAAACCCATCAACCGGGGCCATTGTAGCAGTTTCAAAGCTGCTGGTTACATCGCGGATAACATCCGGAGCATCATCAATTTCGCAATGGGCGTGTAAAACGGAGAGACCGTCGGTTTGCCGCGTTAGCGTAAAATATTCTCGGCCGCGTTCGGTATTCATCCGGTCCGGTTGTTTGGATGTGTAGAGAATTTTTCCGCGAATGGTATTATGCTTCATGGTCGTTCCTAAAGCTCAACGACGCATTTACCGATGTTCTTACCATTCATGAGTTTTTCCATCAATTTGGGAGCGTTTTTTAGGCCTATCACCTTGTCTTCGGCGAATGCGATCTTGCCAGATTTAACCCACGGGGCCACTTCGGATCGAAATTCATCCCAGCGAGAATAAAAATCATAGACGACAAGACCATGCAATGTTGCCCGTTTACCGACAACCATGCCGATAGATGTCATGGCTGGAGGGCCATCAGTATGATAATGTGCGGCCAGACCGCAAAGCACCGCACGACCATAAAGCTGGATATTCTGCATGGCAAAATTTAGCATATCAGCGCCAACATTTTCAAAATGGACAGTTATTCCATCCGGCGCGACGGCTGATAATTTACTGTGCCAGCCTTTGGTTTTATAATTCAAACACGCGTCAAATCCGTAAGTTTCCTTGACTAATGTGCATTTGGTGGGGCCACCTGCGATGCCGATCACAGTTTTTGCACCTTTCATACGCGCAATTTGTCCAGCTGTACCGCCCACGGGCCCAGCGGCTGCATCAACCATAAATATATCGCCGTCATGCACGCGGGCCAGTTGCGTAACGCCAGCCCAAGCTGTTAAGCCCGGCATTCCCAGAACACCGATATAGGAGGATAATGGCGCGGCTTTAGGATCTATACAGGTAAATTCATCGGCATATAAGGCGACATATTCAGCCCATCCCCCGTCCATAGCATGAATATAATCACCTTTCTTAACCTTATCAGATTGGCTTTCAATGACCTTGCCAACAATGGCTCCAGGAATGACGTCAAGATTGGGTGTTGGCGCGTCTTCACCCATATGACTACCGCGTATCCGAGTTCCGATATAAGGGTCTAGAGAGATATATTTAACTTTCACCAAGATGCCCGCCGCCGGACATTCGGGTTTTTCAGCATTGATTACTTTAAAGTCTGCGGCTTGAGGTTTAGCTTTCAAAGCCTGTTTAAGAACAATTTGTTGCATAGTCATTTTTCCATAATTTCGATCAATGTTCCGTCAGGTCCGCGTAGCGTCCCGGCGCGCTTGCCTTTATAGATTACCCCGTCTTGTATAGCTGGCGGTGTAATCCAGTTGTCTTTATTGACCGTTACAAGCCTATCAAATTCAGGATGAATGAAGCTTCCAATAGCTATGCAAGGCGGCAACATGGCATCTTGTTGAGGGCGGCGGGTAGTACTATGAGGATAGGCATCAATTTCAAGGAAAACATCGCGTTCATGTTTTAGTGTCGCGATCGTGTGCTGCGTATCCAGAGGTAAGGAAAAGGCTTTATTGATCATAGAATACGGGATGTTCATTGAACGTCCTTTTTCGATTAACATATGGTTCTCTAGCCACGCGCCAGAGGCTTCCATATCCGAGCAAGCCATCACAAGGATGAATAATTTATCAATCGGGCTTTGAGCCCGTGGGAGATCATATGTATCCAAATCACCGCGAATTTCTGTCAGATAGATAATTTCCTCATCAGGCCCTTTGATTTGCATTGGGAAAATTGCGGGCATGCTATCGAGTTGTTTTGGCGGCCCAATAATATCAAAAGGGGAGCGCTCCATACGGGTGTTAACCGCGATGGTGTCTTGATTGCAGATTTCAATCGCGGCCCAGCCATAGCTGCGCAGCGGCTTATAATTATTCGTTTTGGGCTGCTCGATAAGGCGAATGTAAACCTCTGCGCCCGAGGCAGGCTGCAAGATCACATAAGGATAACCTGCCGTTTTTTGGGCACCCCAACTGGCGGCAAGCGTTTTACTTACTAATCCTTTTTCGGCAAGTTTATAACCTAACCAGTCGCAATAGAGCGCCGTTGAGCGCTGAATATCCGCTATTGTTAGTGTTGCTGCCCGAATCAAATTCATCTTTAGTCCAGACCTAATGCACCCGCATTAATCGTCCGGTTCGGATCAAGCAGGGTTTTGATGTTATCTAAAAGTGTCCAAGCAGAGGTTTCGCGGTTATCTTTATAGGGATAACTGCGTCCAATTTGAAAATGTGCTGCGCCATATTGGCTAAAGATATCCAAAATATTTTGCCGGGCTTTCATTACACATTCTGTGGCTTTGGGATTGTGGTCAAACCGTTCGATACGTTTCAAGACGCTCGGTTCCACCGTAGTTTCGTGAATAGACCAAATTTCTTCAGGCCAAATAAAGACAGGTTCAATTAAATATCCATTTGTGGATAGGGTAGTTAGCAAATAGCCGGTTGTAATATCATATTTGTCCAATTCCGGCTTCATCACAGTAAACATATCATCGATATCTTTCAGGCAGGCAGGACCATCTCCCATCGGCACAATACCATGGATAGGAACCCAGCGCTCACCTTGCGGACCTAGAATATTATTGAGTGGCCCAAAGGGATTAGCGCGCATGATTTTTGGAATGGAGTTTTCAATCTCTTTGGCATTATTTTTGTGGGCAATTGTCTTGAGTGTGCCCATTTTCGCCGCGACTTCAGCCACCGAATGGCCTTCGATCATGAAATGTATCGAATAGGCTACATTATCCATATAGCTCCGCCCGGCCATAGCTACTTTTGCGCCTTCTTTAATCCCCTTTAGTAGCCCGCCCTTTTGTTTGGTAACAACATTCGCTAGTGTTTTTACATCTGCAGCTAATCCGGTGCGTTTCATGCGCACGGCCTGAAGATTAGGGTCGAAGCCAAATAACTCGCAGGCAAGCGCAAGTCGTCCTATTTCTTGAAGCGCTACAGACCAATCATCACGGTTAGTAAATTCAAAACTGGCCCAGTCTTCGGCTTGCGGAAAAGGTATCAGCCTTAAAGTGGCTTCGGCTTTATAGGCTAAAGCACCCGCATCACCCAGAAATAAACCCGTTAAATCAGGACCATAATGGCGGTAGAAAGGTTTTGCTTTTTGGGTTCCACTTGTTCCGGTTTTTACAATTGTTCCATCCGCCAAGACAACGGTCATAGCTGTGACGCTTTGAGTGGAAGTGCCAAATGTACCGGCTCCAAAAAAGGCATTGTTTTGGGATAGGCCGCCGCCAATAGTTGAACTAAACCCGGATAAAGGTCCCCAAAACGGGGTTCGGACACCTAAAGGGGTCAAAGCTTCATAAAGCGTCTTCCAAGTGCAGCCTGCCTGTACAGTAACATACATATCATCAGTATTGATTTCGAGAATTTTATCCATTCGGGAGAAATTCAGAATACCGGTTTTATCTTTGGAGGGGGTATAGCCTTTGGTATAGGACATGCCGCCGCCGCGTGGGTTAAGGCATATCTGTCCCCGAGCAGCGATCGTAACGGCTTCAGATAGTTGCTGTGTTGTTTGTGGGCTGAGGATGAAATCAGCTGTTTCGCCTTTGGCCCATATGTCTTGGCTAAAGAGTATACGAGTAGATAGATCATCTGTATAATTTTCATGACCCAATATTTGCTTCAGGCTTTTAATATCAGAGGTCTTAATCGGTTTATTCATGGGCCATCCTTTTATCTTTACAGTTTTTATGGCTGGTATGGAGTTTGGCCTTTGCGGTTGGTCAATATCTGTTTGTCAGAACAGGCCTTTTATAATAATAATGAAGTTAAATTTGTTAGGTAATCTTCCATTCGTTACAGAGTGTTCGCTTAAACAATACCCCATCTTTAAACCAATGCCATGTTCGGGCGCGGTTTGTCATGGTTTCACCCATTGTAATCATTTCAAAAAACCGAGCTCCCGGGTCATCTTTTCGTTCAAGATTTAGCACAATAATATCATCTTTAGTCTGCCAAGCCGAACCGTGAAAATGATGTGTATTCCACCAAAGACGTCCTTTGCGATAGATAGCAGGGAGTTGGGCTTTATACTCTCGCCCGTCTGGCCATGTAAAATGATTATATTGAATATAGGCGTAATCCCCTGAAGCTGGAAAGCTGCATGTGACCTTAGCCTCATGTTTATCAATAATTTCAAAGGTATGATTAATATGCGTATAGACTCCCTTCCAAACACCCGCGTGATTTTGCATTGCCGGCATGTTTTTATGAAAATCTTTGAATTGTGTCATAATTACATCATCTCTTCCGAGAAGTGTTTTTCGTTTGTTGCAAATCAAAGAGCCGGTTTCTGGAAAAGTTCTAATTAAGGTCAAATGCGAAAAATCGCAGCAGTAAACACTGCACCCTGATGTAATTTAACAGCGAATGGCTGTATTTTGGAGAGATATGTTATGAGACCTCAAACCCGTAAAATTTTTAACAGTGCTTCTATATTGAGCCTCATGGCAATAGGAACGATAGTTCTAACGCCATCAGTGGCCCAAGCACAAATCGATGAAATTATCACGACGGCACAGCGCCGGACACAGTCAGCCCAAGATGTTCCTGTTGCTGTGACGATATTGACAACGGCAGAGTTGGAAACAAAGCAAATCGGAGATACGCTCGATATTCAAAGTTTTGTTCCCAATCTGACGATTGGTACGAATACGGGTACGGCGAACGCGGCTCGGATATTCTTGCGTGGTGTAGGCGAAGATGAAAGCCGCGGGGCCGTTGAACCTGCGGTAGGGACATATATTGACGGGGTTTATATTGGGCGGATTGTCGGCGCTTTGTTTGATCTGGTTGACTTAGAACAGGTGGAAGTACTTCGAGGTCCACAAGGTACATTATATGGCCGTAACTCCAATGGCGGCGCAATTAAAGTGACGACAATTAAACCACAACAGGAAACTGCTTTTGCAGGCAAGTTTACTTATGGCAATTCCAACCGGTTTGACGCCAAGGGCACAGCGAATTTTGCAGTGACAGACACGACAGCTGTGCGTGTATCCGGCCTTTATAAGTCGCGCGATGGATTTTTTGATATTACCCCCAATGGCGCAGCGACGGGTGATTCGCTCGAAGATGTTGGAGATGTTGAAACCCTCGCGTTTCGCGGGTCTGTTAGCCAAGATATTGGGGATTGGAATGTCTTGATTACGGCGGATTATACGGATGATGATTCCGATCCAATCCCAAGCTCCATCCTGCCGGGACTAGATGCTGACAATAACATTTTTACTGTTGAACCTGCCCCGGGGACATCTTGTTTTACCGGAAATGCAACCGCGCCTGCGGGCCCTTTCCAGTTTACCCGTCCTGTAGGGTGTTTTAATGGATTTAGTAATGAAACCAAATCGCGCGGTATTTCAGGGACTATAACAGGAGGTTTAGGGGATTTTACGGTTCAATCTATTACCGCATTCCGTCGGTTGGATGATGATTTAAGTTCTCATATTGGTTTCCCGTTTCAACAAAATACAGATCAAGAGCAATTTTCCCAAGAAATTACATTAAGTTCGAATTTGGGTGATGCGGTTGAATATGTCGTCGGTGGGTTTTATTTCCGAGAAGATTTAAACCTAGACTCTGCCTTTGTTTTCCCATTTCGGGTGGCGGCGGATACAGAAAGTTTTGCAGCCTTCGGGCAAGCGACTGTTGATGTTACAGACCGCGCTCGTTTAACTGGTGGAATCCGATACACAACAGAAAGCCGTGATTTTGAAGGCATTAATTTCACATCCGGTTTAACCAGTACGGACCCGGATGATGGTGACACTGTGGTTGATAATGATTTTGATAACGTTAGTTTTACGGGTAAAATTGACTATGATGCAACCGATGATGTGCTGCTTTTCGCGTCTTATTCAACAGGATTTAAAGGGAGTGGATTTTCACCGGATTGCTTTGGTCCAACGGCGTGTTTCTTACCTGTGAATGAAGAAGAGGTACAAACCATAGAAGTTGGATTTAAATCTCAATTTGCTAATGACCGCGTTCAATTCAATGGTACTTATTTCTTTAACACTTACGATGACCTGCAAATAGGGGCGACTGTGCCGGGCCTCGGTTTCACCCGCTTTAATGTCGATGAAGCTGAAATTCAGGGATTGGAATTTGATCTACGGTTCAGACCGAATGAACGCTTTGAATTAACAGCCAACCTTGGTTTATTAGATGCGGAATACACACAACTAACCGAACAACAAGCGGGCGGTTTGACAAATGCCAGCGCGGGGTGCCCCGGTACAACGCCTTTGGCAGGGCAGGCTTTGATCAATTGTGCGTTAGATCTGGATTTAAAAAATGCACCGGATTATAAAGCCAATATTGCCGCGATATATACGTATCCGCTTTCTGCAGGAGACCTTACCCTGAGCGGTGATGTTAGTTTTGAAGATGATCATTTCACACTTGTTGCAAACTCGCCTGAATCGGCTTTTTCTCGCATACCTACACTCATTAATGCAAGAGTGGCCTTTACGCCCGATGATAGTTTCTGGAACGTTGCGCTTTGGGCTAAAAACCTAACGGATGAAGAATATTTCCGTGCGGGAACAGCAACGGCGAATGCGGTGTTTGCTGCAGAGCCAGCAACATATGGTATCGATATTGGGTTTAATTTCTAGCCACCATATTGAATTTGATTTAAGGCAGCCATATTTATACGGCTGCCTTTATATTCTATGCAATCATGAAAACGCTTTTTGATAAGTTATGGGACAACCACTGCGTTAAACAGCTTGAAAGTGGCGAGTCTTTAATCGCAATTGATCGTGTGTTCTTACATGAACGGACAGGCAGCATTGCGCTTGAATCTATTATTGAAAATGGACATATTCCGCTTAATCCAGACCATGTCTTTGTGACGATGGACCATATTGTTTCCAATAAAACGACCCGTCAAGAAAATGATGCTCGTATGCCCGGTGGTAATATTTTTATTACTGCCACGCGCGAAGCGGCCCGAAAGACAGGGATTAACCTTATTGATGTACTTGATGGTGATCAGGGTATTGTCCATGTTATTTCCCCCGAGCTTGGGATCGCGCAGCCCGGGTTGACATTGGTTTGCCCTGATAGTCACAGTTGTTCGCAGGGTGCGTTAGGTGCATTAGCATGGGGCATAGGGTCAACAGACGCTGAACATGCGATTGTTACAGGAACTCTGCGGGTCAAAAAGCCACCGCAAATGCGGATTATGATCCATGGGCAGTTAAATGCGGGTGTTACAGCAAAAGATCTAGCGTTGCACATTATTGCAAAATATGGCGCAGACGGAGCAATGCGATGCGCAGTGGAATATGCGGGCGAGGCTATTGATACCATGTCCATAGAGGAGCGCCTTACCTTGTGTAATATGGCCGTAGAATTTGCGGCTTTTACGGCGCTTATTGCGCCAGATGCAACGACCTTTGATTATTTGGCGGCACGTCGCTATGCGCCAAAAGGTGAATTATGGGACAAGGCGATTTCAAACTGGCAGACTTTGAAAACTGATAGTCAGTTTAGATTTGATTATGAATATAGCTTTGATGCAGGAGACGTAAAACCAACCGTAACATGGGGTATATCGCCAGCACAGGCGATAGCTATTGATAAAGTTATACCCGAAAATGCTGATACTAAAGCTTTACGTTATATGGGTGTAACCATAGGGACATCGCTATCTGATCTAAAAATCGGCGGAGCCTTTATTGGATCGTGTACCAATGCACGCTTATCTGACTTACGCGCAGCGGCGGCGGTTTTACGGGGCCGTAAAGTGGCGAGCGGTGTTAAGGCGATATGTGTGCCTGGATCGATGACGGTTAAGCAGGCAGCAGAAGCGGAAGGTTTGGATGAAATATTCAAATCTGCGGGATTTTTATGGGGAGCGGCAGGTTGTGCGCTTTGTTTTTATGCCGGTGGCGAGACCTTTGCACCGGATACACGCGTTATCAGTTCAACAAACCGTAATTTCGAAGGCCGCCAAGGCCCCGGTGTACGTACCCACCTTGCTAGTCCTGCCGTTGTAGCCGCTTCTGCAGTTGCAGGCCATATTTGCGCTCCCGATATTGTTTCGGGAAATTTATAATGCAGCCTTTTATAACCCATACTGGTACGGCGGCACCAATGCTGCTCGACAATATAGACACGGATCAAATTATACCGTCTCGCGAAATGAAAACCGTGTCCAAGACAGGTCTGGGCGATGGATTATTTGCGAGCCAACGCTATATTTTTGAGCGTGAATTAAATCCTGATTTTGTCCTGAATCAGGAAATATATAGCGGCGCTACCATTTTGCTATCAGGGAAGAATTTTGGCTGTGGCTCTTCGCGCGAACATGCGGTTTGGGCCCTTAAAGATTATGGTGTCCGGGCGATCATTGCTGAAAGTTTTGGTGAAATATTTTATAATAATTGTGTGCGCAACGGAATTTTATGTATATCGTTAAATAAGGATATCATTACTAATTTTGGTGACATTGTTACGCTTAACTTGCCAGAACAAACCGCGGATTATATTTCGTTTGAAATAGCTATAGGGGATAAGCGGATGTTGCTGGAAGGGTTGGACGGCATTGCACTTACACTTGAACATGAAGCCGATATTAAAGATTATTTTCGGCGCGATAAGGCTGAACGACCTTGGGCTTATTAAATCACGCCTTTATCTTTGAGGGCCTTAACGTCGAGACCTAGCCCCGATAAAATACTGTCTGTATGTTCTCCAGTTTTAGGCGGGTCATATAACAATCCTAAGCGGTCTCCATCTAAGCTAATGGGCAGCGCAGGGAGTTTACAGTGTCCCCCGTCTTCCATTTCCATTTCGATTAATCCATTCCCTGCATTTAAATGCGGATCATCAAACATATCCTCGGGCCGCCCGATAGGCGCGAAAGGCAGACCAAGATTTTCAATTTTTTTCATTAACTCCGCTTTTGTTAGAGATTTGAATTTCTCAATGATTTGCGGCAGGAATTTATCTTTATGAATGACGCGATCTCGGTTTTCTGCCAAATCGGGATCCTTGAGTAAGTGGTTCAATCCAAAAGCTTCGCACAAAATTTTCCATTGCCCATCAGAGACAACGCCGATGAAGACTTGTTCATTATCCCGAGTATCAAATAGCTGGTAAATAGCCCAGCTAGATACGCGAGCGGGCATAGGCGCGGCAGGCGCGCCCGTTACGGCCATTTGCGCCATATGTTGTCCAACCAGAAAGACGGTAGTTTCAAATAAGGCGGCAGTGATGCGTTTACCCTTATTTGTGCTATGGCGTTCATTTAATGCAGCGAGAATGCCCATAGCTCCGAACATCCCACCAGTTACGTCAATGACAGAACTGCCCGCGCGCAAAGGTTGTCCTGGCGGACCGGTCATATAAGCCAGACCGCCCATCATCTGTGTTACTTCGTCAAGGGCTGTTCGATGGGCATAGGGGCCATCGAGAAACCCTTTTTCCGAACAATAAATCAGACGCGGGTTGAGCACCGCCAACCTGTCATATCCAAACCCTAATTTGTCTAACGCGCCCGGGCGGAAATTTTCAATAAAAACATCCGCTGATTTAATGAGTTGAAGTATAGCGGCTTTACCCTCGGGGCTTTTTAAATTAATCGCAAGCGACTTTTTATTACGATTATACATCGGAAAATAGCCTGCGCCTGCGCCGCGCAGCCGCCGGGTTTTATCTCCGCCAATGGGTTCAACCTTGATGACCTCAGCCCCCATATCGGCGAGCATTAATCCTGCAGCTGGTCCCATGACCATATGGGAAAACTCGATGACTTTAAGTCCAGCCAAAGGAAGGTTTTGCGGAAGGCTCATATTTGCGCTCTGAACTGTGTATCAATTTCGGCGGCTGTAAAGACGGTTATCTCTGCTCTGTCTTTGATATGGGCCAAAAGACTATGCAATGCCCAAATTCGAAAGGGTTGTCCGAGAACATAAGGTGTGAGCGTTAAGCCGAGCATTTGTCCGCCAAAGCGGGTGTGTTCCTCTGACAAAAGATCAAGGGCGTTTTGAATTTGTGACAACCAGCTTTCTTCAGTCTGGTGGCGTGTGTGGAGAAGAGTAAAGTCGGATAATTCATAATTATTGGGAATAAGGGTTATGTCGCCGTCTTTCATGTTAACCGTTACAGGATTTTGATCCATTTCCCAATCCAGACAATATTTTACACCGGTTTTAGCAAGGCATTCTAATGTTTTAGACGATTGTGTGCGTGCTGGCGATAACCAGCCTTTAGGCGTCTGTGAAAAAGAAGCCAAACTGTCTTGTATCAGCGTGTTTTCTTCAGTGGTCTTCAGCCCGTCATAATGAATGTGGTCTGTAGACATGCCATGAGCGGCAATTTCATGACCTTGAGATATAATCATTTCTATTAGCGGAGGGTAGCGCCGCGCGACCTCGCCGTTCACGGCAAATGTTGCCTTTATGCCCGTATTATTCAAAGCATCCAAAATCCGAAACACACCGACCCGATTGCCGTAATCCCGCACCGTAAAGTGCCGTAAATCGGGATAGGGCGTAACCATAGCTCCTGGATGTTTAAAAGGGATTGTGGATGGATTTAACGGAAAAAATTCGAGCGGTATAATAAAGCAAACCGCGACTTTTGCTTTATTTTCCCATATTAATTTGGGGCGGTCTTTTGCCATCCGCCAATCATAAAAATCATGGTCTTGGCCATAACCGCGTTTGGGGTATTGGAGATAGGACTTATCCATATTGGTCGCCTATCGGGTGAAATCCTGTACCGCCGCTTGTAACACCACGGGCTTTAATGTCAGCTAACGATTGATCCCAATAATTATCAATAAAATGCTTTGCGATTTCTTTGCCTGTAGCAAACCACACATCATCACGGTGTGTCATTATATGTTTGAGCGCCTCTTCAAAAGGGCGCATCCGGTGTGGTTGGGCGACCAGATACGCATGGAGCGGGATACACATCACCGTACCGGAACGTTCACCCTCCAGCAGTAATTGGTCAAAATGGCGTTTTAGGATATCTGTATAGCGGTTTGGGTCAAATCCCATAACAGAATAGGTGATCACATCATTGACTTCGAGTGAATAGGGCAGGGATACGAGTTTACCCGTCTTGGTCTTTAGGGGTTGAGGTTGATCATCCTGAAACAGATCGCAGCTATACCAGAAATCATTCTCGGCGATTAGGTCGAGCGTAGATTCTGTATGTGTCAAGGCCGAGGCGAGATAGCCGCGTATACGTTGGCCTGTCGCTTTTTCTACCGTATTGATACTATCATCCAAAATCGCCTGTTCTTGTGCGGGGGTAAGGCCGTAACTATAGCGCGTATTATAGACACCATGACTAAAAAACTCCCAATCGCGCTTTATGCAATCTTCGATAATTTCGGGGTGATGGTCACATAAGGCTACATTAAGCGAGACTGAACCGCGTAGATTATATTTATCCAGCAACTCCATGAGGCGCAAATGCCCGACACGATTGCCAAAATCGCGTTGGCTATATTGTTGAATATTGGGAATAGTATTAGGCCAAGGTTGGCGTTGGGGATTGCTCGGCGGCATAAATTCATAAAATTCGATATTAGGCGCAATCCAAAAGGCGAGTTTTTTACCGTCCGGCCAGTCTATCTTGGGGCGTCCTGCATAGGGCCAGTAATCATAAAGGTTAGGATCAGCCTGCATAAGCATCCAACCAATCGTAAACTTCGGCCACATCCACAACATCTGCATATTTAATCAGAAGGTCGGTGAGATTGGCAAAATGATAACTCTCATGTTTATCGGCTACGCATTCAATCGGGACGATGGTACGATACCCGTAAGACAGGCTATCGACAGCGGTAGCCCGCACGCAGCCGGATGTAGATCCGCCTGTGACGATAACCGTATCGACCTTATGCCATGTCAGAAAAGATTTAAGCGGCGTTTCAAAAAAAGCGCTGGGCATACGTTTTGTATAGACCGCATCTACAGCACGGTCGATGTCGAGACGGTCATCGAATTCTGTGCGTTTGCTGCCATATTTAATGTTCTGGAGACTATCGGGCGTATCTGTGCGTGTACCCCAAACACCAGCATCGGCGGCATTCTCCATATAGGCGACATGTGTCCAGATGACGGGCAGGCCTTTGGTGCGGGCAATTTTGGAAATCGTATTAATATGTTCCATCTGGCGCGGGTCGGTGACATAGGCGGTTTTGAATAAATCCGGCCGTGTATAGGATTTTTGCGGATCTACATTAACAATGGCTAAACGCTCTCCAAATCCAAATCGTTTTCGCGCTGGATTGGCGCGCACCGTTTCGAAAATTTCGCGGGCGGTCTTATCGGACAAAATCATTGTGGATTCAGGATTCATAATTATCTCTATCAATCAATTTATGCTAACTTAGTTGATACACCTCAACAATGGAAAATGAATTTAATAGAATGTCAGGTATATGACAGATAAAGTTTTAATCAGCGAAGTCGGCCCTCGTGATGGTTTGCAAAATTGCAAAGGTGTGATGCCAACTGCTATCAAAAAGCTCTGGATACAGGGGCTATATGATGCGGGAGTACGCGAAATAGAGGTTGGGTCTTTTGTACCGCCAAAACTGTTCCCCCAATTGGCGGATACAGCAAAGATTGTGTCCTTTGCCAAAACTTTACCCGGTTTGCGGGTCTTGGCCTTGGTACCAAACTTGCGCGGGGCACAGGCTGCAATTTCAGCCGGTGTGACTTCTATAGGGTTTCCGCTGTCCGTTTCGGAAACTCATTCGGTTAAAAATTTACGCCAGACCCATAATCAGGCGCTAGAGACAGTGGCGGCGATAGCCGCGCTTATTAAAGAACAACCCCGAGCTATGCGTCCAGAATTCGAAGGTGCGCTTAGTACCGCTTTTGGGTGTTCAATTGAAGGCGTGATCGCGGAGCGCCAAGTTTTGTATCTAGCAGAACGTCTTATTGAAGCCGGTGTTGACGAGCTTGGCCTGTCGGATACGGTCGGTTACGCCAATCCTAAACAGGTCAAAAGATTGATCCGAAAGACACGGGCAATCGCAGGGACTGATAAGGTAAAATCCGTACATTTACATAATACATATGGTCTTGGGATAGCCAATGCCTTTGCGGCTTATGAGGAAGGTATCGAGGTATTTGACAGTTCCCAAGGCGGGCTTGGTGGTTGTCCGGCTTCGCCCGGTGCTAGCGGAAATATTGTGACAGAAGATCTGGTATATATGTTTCATGCTATGGGTGTTGATACGGGCATTGATTTGGCGGCGTTAATCGAATGTCGGAAATATCTTTTAGAAGGTTTACCCGGTGAGCCTATTTACGGCATGGTGCCTAATGCCGGTTTACCCAAAGCTACGCGCTAACACGTCTTGAGAGCGGATTTCACCGCTTTCACCGCGGCGTCTGTTTTTGTATCCATAAATCCAAAACCCCATTCCGGGTGGTCATTAACAGTTCCGTTTTGCAAGAGTTTTCCAACACGCGGCGTATAGTCAAATAACATATCGGCGGGGTTTAAAACGGTAATACGGTGTGGCAAGGCGGCGATACGATCAGGGAAATGCAGATTATATTCAAAAGCAGCTTCATGTCCCCATTCATAAGCCTCGCCTGCGCGTAGGTTTTCTGCCATAGAGGTTGCGAGTTGTTCTAACGTCACATCGGGGCCGCGATATTTGATAGATTGCGCCCACATATGTTTAAACCGTGTGCCGGTTTCATCAAGCGGAATAGGTTGGAATTGCGATTTAAAATTTTCACGTTCCTCCTCGGTTAGTACAAGCGCTGAAACCATAACAATCCCGCCGACACTTTCGGGCTTTTGAAAGGCCATTTCTGTGGCGACTTTTGCGCCGGTGTGGTGTCCCAAAAGATCCACTTTTCCTAACTTCAAAGCTCCAATAACGGCCCAGATAGAACGTGCAAAACCTTCAATATCCATTTGTATTTCAGGTATATCTGACTCGCCATGGCCGGGGCTATCAACCGCAATAACCAATCGGTCATCGCTCGCCACTTTCATAAATTCTATAAATTCACGCGATGATTTCGGGCTTTGATGTAGACAAATAAGGGGGTTGATATCAGAAGGTTGTCCCGCCTTGCGTATATGCATTTGGCCATAATCAGAATCGATAAATTGACGGCGAATATCAGTCATCTTTGGCCAATTCATGCCCAATATCTTCAGAACTGGGTTCGTCCGATAGGTCTAAAGCCTCAATTTCTTGTTGGTAAATACGCAATATACGGGCGAGATATTCTTGTGTCCAAGCCCCGCGTTCATGAGCGGCAGATTGAGGCGGATTATAGGTTTCAATATCGGCACGGGTGAGCGTGCCTTTTTCCTCTAGAATACGTTCAACAGTATCAAGCCGTTCACGCATAACAGAAAGTTCTTGTGCAATGGCCATGGTTACAGCCAAGACACGTTCAACATCCGGGTCTTTGAGGAAATAAGGTCGCTTTCCCTTTGGTTTTTTACCGGCCAGCTTGAGAGGATCGAGAGGTTTGGTCATGCCGCTTTTTCTGCAAGAAGTTTGTGTCCGCCCACAATATGCCAAGCGGCCTTGCGGCCATAATCTTCAACATCATCATTAGAATGGTCAGGAAAGAGTGCCGTGTCAACAACAGCTGCAACGCCGCCATGAATGAGTTCATCACGCGCAAATCCGGCATCGATCATCCATTGGTCTAAATCCAATTCGTGCATTTTCGTCCAGAACGGTTCATTGTTATAAAACGCGTCCCAATCCCGAATAGCTTGTTCATAAAGTGGCATGTCAGGGCCATATTGAGGCTGTTCGACATGTAAAACGAGGCCGCCGGGCGCGAGCAAGCGGTGACTCTCTTTCATAATACGGGGCATCGCTTTGACCGAGGTTTCATGTAAAAACATCGTTGATTGTACCCAGTCAAATGACTCGTCTTCAAACATCGATAGGTCTTCGGCATTGGCCTGCACAAAGGTAATGTTTTCTATGCCCATAGATTTAGCGCGTGCCAGACCATAGCGTAGAACAGGTGCGCCTGTATCGACGCAGATAATATCAGCATCGGGATAGGCTTTGGCAATCGGGACAACATTTTGGCCTAATCCCCCACCAATATCGAGAATGCGTTTTGGAGCAAAGTCGGGGCGGTTTTTTTGCATCCATGCGACAACAGCCGTGCCGCCACCATCGGAGAACCGACCTAGCCCGCCGCCTGTCGTGACGAATATTCCAACATCGTAATTGGCGGCCCCAGTAACATCACCGGGAACAATCTCGTCGTGATAGCTACCGGGCATACAGTGATGATCAATTGCCGAGAGATAGCGCGGAATTTCAAGATTAGGATCAAGCAGAAGGCGTGGATCGCCTTCGGTTAGCTCTTGTGCTTTTTGATTAAGTGTGTGGGCTTGCCGTAATGTCACCCAGCGGCCAGCTTGCTGGCGGAGTTCCATTGTGCTGCGGCGCAGTGCGCTCCAATGTTGGAAAAGAGGATCGTCTAATAGGGCTTTGCGGACTTGATGGCGATGATTGGGTTTTGGATGTTTTGGCTTTACCCGTGTTTCGTAAGCCGTTTTTATTCCGGGTAAAATATTGGAAGCCAAATGCCGATTCATATGCGCAAGGAAGTTAAACCGCGCTTTCTCGTCGTGACTGGTTTTAGGCGATAAGCCATGAAGACCGACATTACGGTAATCAGGCGGTCCGTTATATTTTTGTATCTTAGATATAGTCTCGGGCATGATAAAATCCTCAAATCTCCTCTTACATAAGAAAAGAGCCTTGAAAAGAGTTGACGAAAGTCAAGGCGAACTGTTCATTCTCTACACAAAAGAGTGAGGTTGAACGGAGGATAGCATGGCTACAAAAATTTTAGCACTTTTTAATCTCAAAGCCGACATCAGTGTCGCCGATTATGAAAACTGGGCCAAGACGGTCGATATCCCGACAGTAAATGGCTTGGGGTCAATTGAAAAATTTGAAGTTTTCAAAACGACGGGGCTTTTATTTTCTGAGGACACACCACCTTATGCTTATTTCGAAACTATTGATATTTTAGATATGGATAAATTCGGCGAAGAGGCTGCAAGCGAAACGATGCAGAAAGTTGCGGCCGAATTTCAGGCTATGGCGGATGATTTAGTGTTTATCACAACGGAACAGCTCTAACCATGAAGCGTTTTTCAGGTAAAACAGCGGTTATTACAGGGTCAGGTCGGCGCGGGGGGCTGGGTGAAGCCATTGCTTTGCGTCTTGCCAAAGACGGAGCCAATATTGTGATCTCGGATATTGGTCAATCGCGTGATGCAGCCACTGGAGCCGAGCATATTGGCTCTACGGATGAAATGGAATCAATAGCCAGCGAATTGCGCGGGATGGACGTTCAGGCGAGTACTTGCGTTTGTGATGTGCGCTCGCTTGAAGAAGTTCGCGGCTTGGCTCGGCATGCGAGAGACAAACATGGTTCGCTGGATATTTGGATCAATAATGCGGGAATTGGTTATATTATGAAACCGCTTTTGGATGTCACCGAGAACGATTGGCGGGCTGTGATTGATGTTAATTTGTCCGGTGCATTTTTTGGAGTTAAATCCGCTGCAGAGATTATGGTCGTTCAAGGTACAGGCGGGCGCATAATCAATATCGCCTCTCAAGCGGCAAAGTCCGGCTTTCCGCACGCCCAAGCCTATACATCATCCAAACATGGTCTGGTTGGATTGGCGCGTTCAGCCGCTGTCGAGCTTGGCGCGCATAAAATTACCGTCAATAATGTTTGCCCTAACCATGTTACGACAGGGTTGGGCGCATGGCAGAACGAATATTTCGCCAAGGTCGTTGGCGCGGACAGCGTCGAGGATTATCTAGCCGCCATGGCGGCGCGTATCCCGATGGGACGTCCGGGTTTGCCCGAAGACACAGCCAATGCTGTAGCTTTTTTGTGTTCAGACGAGGCGCAATATATCACAGCGGAGTCCATGAATGTGTCAGGCGGAGAGGAACCACATTAGATGCTTGATTCATATGTTCCCGAGCCCGCCCCGGAAGGTTTTACGTGGCCCAATGGCGCTAAACTTGCGCTCTCTATTGTTGTCAATGTCGAGGAGGGGGCCGAGCGCGGTATCCTGCAAGGTGATAAAGCCAATGAACCGGTTGATGAATTGGTTAGCGGTCTGAAAGCCCCTATTCGCGTGCATGGTAATGAAAGCAATTATCAATATGGGATAAATCGTGGCGCGCCGCGTATTTTGAAATTGCTTGACGCCGCAGGCGTGGCCGCAACATGGACGGTCTGCGCGCAAGCTTTGGAAAAAGTACCGTGGATCGCGAAGGCCATTATAGCGCGCGGGGATGAACCATGCTCTCATGGGTATCGCTGGCTGTTTACGGCCTTTATGAGCGAGACAGATGAACGTGAATTTATTACCAAAGGAACAACCTCGATTGAAAAAACTTGTGGCCGCAAGCCCGTTGGCTATCTCTCGCGCTATCTCCATACCGATTATATTCGCCGCTCCCTTATTAAAGAGGGTTATCTTTATCACATGGATGATTATTCCGATGATTTTCCGCGTTGGGAGTTGGTGGATATGGGGAAAGGGGCCACTAAACCGTTAATTATTCTGCCTTACGCCATTGATTCCAACGATATGAAATTTTGGCTTGATCCCAGCTTTACAGCCCAGATGTGGCTCGATTATGCCAAGCGTACATTTGATGAACTATTAGCCGAAGCAGCAGAGGAAGGCGCGCGTATGATGAGTCTTGGTCTGCATTTGCGTATTATTGGTCGTCCGGGCCGTATATGGGCGCTGCGAGAATTTCTGGATTATGTCAAAGATCGTGACGATGTTTGGATCGCACGGCGAGAGGATATTGCCGATCACTTTGCAAGTCAGGTGAAGCCAGTATAGAAGGTTACCGAGTTGATACACATCAACTCCTACACCGTATCACAGGATAAATCGCCGTCATGCTTTATCGCTCTCAACTTTTTGTACCCGGCAATCGCCCTGATCGCTTTGAAAAAGCCTGCCAGGCGGGGGCTGATCTTGTCTGTATTGACCTTGAAGACGCTATCGGCCCAAACGAAAAAGATGAAGCTCGAAAGACGGTTTTAAAATGGCTATCGGAAACATCGTATAAACATGTCTCCTTAAGGATTAATGCTATCGATACTCCGCAAGGCCAAACCGATATAGCGGCGCTTAAATCATCGGGTTTAACACTGCCGTTTTTAATGATCCCGAAAGTTGCTTCCAAATCTGAAATGAACGATCTGGATGATGAACTGCCAAATGCATTGGGGCCGTTCTTCGCTATTATCGAAAGTGCGGAGGGTTTGCTAAATTGTGAAGAGGTCTTTTCCAATGGACGTGTGCAGTTTGGTATGTATGGCGCCGTTGATTATGCTGGTGAAGTCGATTGCGATCTGGCGTGGGAAACCCATCTTTATGCGCGCTCGCGCCTTGTGGCTGCCGCGGCTGTTTATGATGTGCATCTCTTTGATGTCCCACATATTCATGTGCGTGACTTGGACGATTGCGAAGTGACAACACGGAAGGCTAAAGCGTTGGGCATTCACGCCCGCTCTGCCATTCATCCAGCGCAAATTGATCGTATTCATGCTGCATTACATCCCAGTGATGAAGATATTACGCAGGCAGAGCGCGTTATTGCTGCGTATCAAGCCGCAGACGGCAATGTTGTGTTACTCGACGGAAAATTTATCGAAGCGCCTGTGGTCAAAAAGGCTCAGCGTGTTCTGGCTTATAGGAAACAAAATTAATGGTTGGATCAGTCAAAAATGTTGGGCCGAATAGGTTCCGCGAAACGTTCGGGCGCTATTATGAGGATTTCGAAGTTGGTCATATTTATGAGCATAGACCCGGTAAAACGGTCACGGAATATGATAATCATATGTTCACGCTGATGACGATGAACACACATCCCATGCATTTTGATAATGAATTTGCCGCTGCCAGTGAATTTAAACAATGCCTTGTCGTTAGCCCGTATACCTTGGCTTTATTGATTGGTATGTCTGTGTCAGATTGCTCGCAAAAAGCGATTGCAAATTTGGGCATGGACGGGGTTAAATTCACTGCGCCCGTCTTTGTGGGGGATACATTGTATGGTGAAAGCGAAGTTTTGGAAAAACGCGAAAGCAAGTCTCGTCCCGGTCAAGGTATTGTTAAAATTGTCACGCGCGGCTTTAAACAGGATGGCACAATGGTCTGTATATTTGAGCGCAATATGCTTATTCCCGGCAAAGGTAATGCCGTTGAAGATAAGGTTGAGCATTATTAACCAGCAGAATATTCGACAATAGATTTAAATCCGCCATATATGAGGCGTTTTCCATCAAATGGCATATCCGTTCCGGTCTGGCCCATAGCCTGCATATCAGCATATACTTTTTCATTGCCAATATCTCGTGTTTCTTTGTCTGGCCAAAGTACATATGAAAACATAATGGTTTCGTCTGGCTTGGCGTTTACGGCGCGGTAAAAATCGGTAATGTCGCCTTTTGGAACATCATCTCCCCAGCATTCTAATATTTGCAAAGCCCCGTGCTTTATGAAGAGGTGGTCAACTGTCTTAGCATGAGTAATGAAAGCGTCTTTATTGGTGGTGGGAACCGCTAGAACAAATCCATCGACATAGGGCATATAATTCTCCGTTTTGATAAGAAGGTCGGTATGATATATATGATAAAATTGTCGACTTCAAATCTTGGGTTTGCGCCAAATCATAGTCTTGGGCGTTGAAAAGCGTAGGTCTATCATTAAATTTGAAATGAGGATAATCATGAACGCTATGCCTGACCCTAATGCTTGGACAGCTGAAGATGAAACCATGATGCTGGATACTATTGATCGATGGTGTCGAGATGATGTACGGTCGAAGGTTATGGAAATGGAACATGCTGATGAATATCCGCATGATTTTGTTGAGCAGATGAAAGAATTTGGCCTGTTCGGCGCCACGATTTCGCAAGATTACGGTGGGTTGGGGTTAAATGCTTCGACCTATGCCAAAATTGTGACACGCATTTCCGAAGAATGGATGAGCCTAACGGGTATATTTAATTCCCATTTGATGATGGCGACTGTGGTTGAAAAATATGGTACGGATTTTCAAAAAGAGTATTGGCTACCCAAATTTTGCTCCGGTGAGGTGCGCGGTGCGCTGGGGTTGACCGAGCCCAATGCGGGAACGGATCTCCAAGCTATCAAAACAACAGCAAAAAAAGACGGTGATCATTATATTATTAATGGCTCTAAAACATGGATTTCCAACGGGATCATGGGCGGTGCTGTTGCCTTAATGGTTAAAACCGACCCGGATAGCGATCCGCGTTATCGCGGTATGTCTATGTTCATAACGCCGAAGGTCGACCCGGATACGGGCGAAAAATATGCGGGCTATACGACCGGTAATAAAATGCAAAAGCTCGCCTATAAAGGCATCGATTCTGGTGAGTTGTTTTTTGATGATTATAAAATTGATGCCAAACGGCACCTCATTGGCGGCATTGAAGGCAAAGGATTTTATATGGCTGTCGGCGGGTTGGAGCTTGGCCGGATCAATATTGCGGCGCGCTCTGTAGGAATTGCGCGGCGGGCGCTCGAAGAGGCGACGCGTTATGCGCAAGAGCGTAAGACATTTGGTAAACCAATATGCGAGCATCAGGCCATCCAGTTAA
>CAZZKV010000007.1:0-77950 GCA_964654665.1 uncultured Caulobacterales bacterium
GCGCATCATTGGTAATGATGAGGTCGGGAGTTCAATTCTCCCTCGCGGCACCAGTAATAACGTGCTTTTCCGATAATCTGGTTCAAGCAACATGCGCATAATGGCCGGTTCGTATCAAACCCTATAGGTTTTGACGGATATTTATATATTTTTTCAATTATATATGGGCTATAAAGTTGAGAGGTTTAATCCTGAAGAAGAATATAATGATCTCCGGTTTTTTTATACTTCACATTGGAAATCGTTAGCCGGTCAGTTTGAACAGATATCCTATCACCTTCTATAGTTATAGCATTCTTATTGAGAGGCAGTACCATTTCACCAGCTGGTAATGTGTCATCGCTATTAGCAGTTTTCGTGAGCGCATTATCTGCAGAATAAATAACACTTTTTTGCACAAGTTTGACTTCACCTTGACCTAAAGAAAAGGATTGCGAACGAATCTGAAGCGCGCGCTCTTTTCCGTCAATATCTAGAATTATAGGGTTTGCCCACATGCTCATTCCGGCTTTTGGAATTTTTTGTATACTTAAAAAAGCGGTCTGAGAATTATCCAGAACGCCCCGAATGTCAGCCACTTTGGTAAGACCGGTTGCTTGCAGCGGGTCATAATATTTGTTCAGGCGCGCGTTAATCACCTCGGACGGTGGCGTTTTCAACGGTTTATACCGTTTCGATAAAAAGGTAAAAGGTGATATTTGAGAGCGAATGATACCGGTTTCGCCTGCAAGCATGGCCGCTGCATAAGCTACACCACCAATATCATAAACTTCGGTTTCTTGAATAATAGTTACTTGACGGCCTTGTTTGTCGACAGATCGATCCAGAATAGCGCGTGCAGTTGCTTCATATAAGTCTTTTGGGCTGCGGCTATCATCGCGTAAAATTTCGAAAAATAAATATTCGATAAATGTTGCCTGTCCTTCCAAATAATCCAACCGAGCCGACAACGCATTGAGCGGATTGTGTTCCAAATATAAGGCATGAAAATACATAGCCCGGCAGATTTGCTTTTTCTTCTCTTTTTGGGTGTCTGCCAAAATGGATAATTTCAAATAATGATATATCTCATTTCTGTATTTGCGAGAGAGAATATCAATCGGGAAGCGTTCTCCGCGGGTAATGCCGGTCTCGGGTTCTTTACCCTTAAAGTCATGATCCGCTTGAAAGATGACATGCGCACTTTCATGAATGAATAATTTCATTCGGCTTGCATAAACCGCTTCTTGGGAGGGAAGGGGATAATCCAGCGCGCCGGAATGCAAATAATATGTATCATATCCGTTTAATTGTGTTCGGCCAAACCGATTTGACCGTGACATATAAGGGCCGTTACTTAAATCATTTAAAGCATAGTCAAGACGGGCTCCAATTTCACCGAGTTCCGGATTTTGGTTGTTTAATAAATATGCACGATCATGAGAAAAATCGATCAATAAGGCTTGTAGCGTTTCCGTATTCCACATCGGCCAAAACAGATTTTCTTGCCCGAAAAAATTATCATTTATATCGGCAATTAACTGCTCATTGACATCATTGATTGAAATTTGAACGGGTGACTTTGCGATTGTTTTACGCGTTGAGGAATACGGCTTAAGAATATCGTTTAGACTTATGGAGACAAATAAATCATAATTTATATCTGATGCGGATGTCTTTGACTCACTTGAAAAAGCGTGGGGCGTCGCAAATAGGACAGTACACAAAAAACCTATATATATATATTTCCACATGGACGGTCTCGTTATATAAAATTTTAAAACATGAGGGCAAATCCTCGATTATTACTGCCCTTATATATGCGGGTTATATGTCAGTTTGTCTGGCCAAGAAAATTCGAGTTGGCAAACTTTATTGCATTTATTAGAAGGACGAAAAATCAAGCTTGAACCCGAAATATAAAAACCGTCCAATGGGGTCGACAGGCTGGAAATTGGATCCAATATCTGGCTCTTGGTTTAGTAAATTATCGACACCGGCATAAATTCGGGCATTGTCGTTAATAGTATACCCAAGTTGATATCTCAAATTCCATAGCGGTTTAAGATTGGGGTCATCAAGAATTTCTCTGGCGCGTTCACGATCCTGATTTGGAACGCGAAGCACTGAATTATGGTAATTTACACCAAAGTTACTATCCCAGTTATCCTTGGCCCAATTGAGATCAAAATTCACCGTCCATGTCGGAGATATGCCTCGGAAGAAAGATGTGTCAGATCCTTCAATACCACGCTCATCAACCGCAGAGGCAGGATCGGAAGTCGTTTGCGCCGAGAGCTTATCTAGATAATTTGCTGTGAGCGCTGTTTGGAATAAGCCATAATTTGACTCCGGGAATATATAATTTACGGCAAATTCAAATCCGGCAGTTTCGAACTCGCCAATATTGACAGGATTTGTCGCAAGAAAGGACGGTACACCATCTGCATTTCGCGTAACTAAGTCACAAAACTGATTGTTAACCGTCGGCGCATCTACGCATTGTTCTAGAATAAACCCATTTGAAACATCACCGATCGCGTCGAAAATACTAATGTCATAATAGTCAATTGTGACCGATAAATTTTCAATAAAACTCGGCGTCAATACAATGCCAGCCGTAAAAGTGTCTGCTTTTTCAGGCGTCAGGTTTGGATTTCCAGATATTTGACCAGCAATAGGTAAGAACCCGCCCCCAAATGCAAAATTATCATAATCATAAGTTGCCGGATCAGCTCCCGCTGCTGTTAAAACCGTGGCGCAATTTGCAGCTCGAAATTCAGATCCGTCATTAAGGGTCTGATCGTCACAGGGATCACCAAATAACAAAGGCGAAAAGGTGGTCGGCGCGCGAAATAGCTCCGTGACATTCGGAGAGCGCACAGAACGGGCATAAGTTCCGCGAAGGGTAATATCCGAAGATGGGACCCACACAAGTCCGCCATTATATGTCGAACTGCCGCCGGAAGTATTATAATCGGAATATCGAAACGCTCCCGTTAGAGTCAACTCATCTAAGGCAGGTCCCGCATCTTTAAATATTGGCAAAGCCACTTCGCCAAAGACTTCGCTAACCTTAATTTTTTGCTCGGCTATTTCTGTTGTATTGGAAAATTGATTGGCTCTTGTCTCAAACGATTCTTCGCGATATTCCGCACCTAAAATAAATTCAACAGCGCCGCCAGGGAGTGTCAAACCAAGGGGCTCAAAATCACCTCCAATAAATCCTGATACTATATTTTGATCTATGCTTTCTACACTTTCACCTGTTTGATAGATGAAATCATAGGCGGCTCCATTTACCGCTTCATCTCTGGAAAACGGATTAAGCGGGGCGCAATTGGCAAAAACAGAAACATCCCGGCAAACAACATTACCACCGACACTCACAGCGTCAATTGCTGCAACATATCGATCACGTTGAATTGTAGTTGACCGTGTTGTGACATCGTTTCGGCCAATATTTGCAGAAACATCATAGCGTAGATGTGCGTTAACATCGCCTTTGACGCCCGCCGTAATCTGAAATGTTTCGGGATCTGTGAAAGTTGTAATAGGCCTGTCATTATCGAGCCGGTTAAATGTCGGCGAAGTTACAAAGGGGGGGAATGGGAAAAATGCATCAATCGCTTCTTGCGGCAAAAAAGGATTATCTACCGCGATTGCCTGGCCAAATGTAACTTGTCCAGGGTCTGTGCGCGCTTCGTTATTAGTATTGGAATACATTCCGCGGGCATAAAAATTAACTGCGGGTGAAAACTCATATTTTCCGCTAAGAGATAAATTATGACTTTCAGATTCCGGGCGCAACTGTAAAGCAAATACCTCCGAATTCAAAAACTGGTCAGCATTTGTAAAAGGTGTTCCGTCTCCATTTAGCGATCCACCGGGATTTGTGAAAAATGAATTAGGCAAAATTTCGGCCCCGCTTTGCGAGAAACCTGAAAGCGTTCCGAGTGCCGGGATCAGTTCAGGCAGCTCGCCCGGTTGATTGTTTTCGAAGTCAAACCGTCCTTCAGGGGATGAAAATGTACGCTCAGATGCTAGCAATTGAGAGCTGCGTGAGAAGGAATAACTCGCCGTAATATTACCTTTGCCTGAGTCAAAATTATGCCCTAATAATAGATTTAATGATGTATCTTCCGCATCCCATTCATCACTTGCACCACCATGTTGCCCTGACAGTGAAGCCCCTTCAAAATCATCTTTGAGAATGAAATTTACAACTCCGGTCACGGCATCTGCGCCATAAATAGCCGATGCTCCTCCGGTTAAGACATCAATCCGGTCAATTAAGGCGACGGGAATAGCCGAAACATCAACAGCCGAATTTCCGGCAGAACCCGGCACAAAACGCTTGCCGTCAACCAAAGTTAATGTCCGCGATGAGCCGAGATGACGTAGATCAAGATTTTGTCGTCCGTCATCAAAGTCATCGAGTTGTTCGGATTGTTTTAGTGCCGGTAATCTTTGTAAAATATCTGTTATACGTGTGCGGCCACTGTGTTGAATGTCAGCGGCTGTAACCGATGTAACCGGGTGGGGGGCGCTCAGATTAGGGTTTCTGAACCGGGTGCCGGTTATGACGATTTCATCAAGATCTATTGGAACGGACTCACTTTCAGCCGCATTGGCAACTGGGGTATTGATACGCTCGCTTTCCGGTACATTTATATTTTCAGCATTTTCCGAAACCACCTGAGCAACACGAAAGGAGGACACCTCTTTTGGTGAAGAGGCCTTAGTGGTGAGACGATTTATAGACCCTACAGCAATAGTCCGCTCATTTATATATTTATAGGTCAGTCCTGACCCTTTAAGAATATAATCTAGGGCCTCTTTTTCAGTAAAAACGCCTTCAATCTTTGAGGCAGAGATCCCTTTCGCATCGGAGGAATACACAATTATTTGTTTGTCATAGGTTTGAGCAAGTTGATTGAGCGCGGTTTCCATTGTCTGGGCCTCAATGGAAATTTCGGAAACTTTCGAAATTTCCGCCTGCGCATTTGCAGGCATGGCCAACATAAGTGACAGGGCGGCAACAGAAAAGAGTCCAAATTTGGCTCTGTCCCTAACATCTTTTATTTTTTTTCCAACAATCTTTGGGTTGATAATGTGAGGCATGTTAACTCTGGCTCCCAATCCTAGGTTCTTCTCAGATCAGCTCTGAAAATATTATTTTTATGTTGAGCACAAATTGAGGCCCATACTATAAAGAGGGGATTTTATTGGTGTTTTGGGGATTGGATATTTTATTTTTTAATGAATTATCTAACAAATCTAGATTTTGTGGTAAATTGATCACACTTAATTTAGAAAACTAGTCCCCAATTTGGTTCAAAAACCACTCTTTACTTATAAGGCCTATATTCAATTCCACCTATCGCACTATGTTAGGATGCAATTAAGGAAAATGTTCGTTGAAAAAAAGTGAACAGACATATCCGGATAATAAGCGTTTTAAAAGCGTTATTGAACGCTATTCGCCTCAATTACGGAATTATATTGCATCACGTATCGCCAATGGATCTGATGTTCAGGACTTAGCTCAAGAGGCCTATTTGCGCTTAATACGGGTCAAACGGCCGGAATTTATCAAGAAGCCCGAAGCCTATTTGTTCAGAATTGCTAGTAATTTGGTCAATGAGTATTATCTCAAACAGGCAAAGGATCCTGCAACCATTACTTTGGATCAAATCCAACACACGGGGCAAGACGGGGACGGAGCAGCATTTGAAAGGATCATTGATCACCGTGCAGAAATTGTACGTCTTGAAACTCTTCTTGATGATTTGCCCCCGTTTTACCGCGCTGTCGTCCTCCTGCGCAAAAGAGATGGTTATTCGCATTTGGAAATCGCTGAAAAGCTAAACCTGGCCCCCAGTACGGTGCATACATATTTAAAACGTGCCCTTACCCATTGTCGGTCTGCCGGAGCTAAGTAAGAACATGTCTAAAGGAAATAGAATTAAAAACCGACAAATTGTTGAAGAAGCTTCTGACTGGGCTGTAACTTTGGATGCGGGTGAATTAACAATTGACCAGAAACGGCAACTTGCGGATTGGCTATTAGAATCGCCCCGTCATGTTGAAGAATTACTTATGGCAACATCCCTATTTGATGCCTTTGAAACCGTTGATGTGAAAAAGTCGCGTATTATAGAAACTATCCTTGCCGAAGCGTCTTCGCAGATTATCCCGCTTATACCGGACGAGCAGCTATTTCTGAATCAGGGGTCGAAAAAGACTCCTGAAAGTGCCGCTCCAAGGAATGTCAAGACTTTGATTACCCCTCACGATAAAGTCTTTTGGCTTCGTTGGGGCGGCATTGCCGCCGTTTTTCTGGCCGTCTTTATATGGGTGAATAATAGTGTTAGTCCTCCGTCTCAAGAAATCACAAACACGAATAATAAATTTGTTTCCGATGAATCATCTGGCTTTTCAACTCAACTTGGTGAACAACGCAAAATGGTTTTGACGGATGGCTCCCTCATTCATGTCAATACCCAATCTGAAGTCGCCATTCACTTTACCGAAAACCTTCGGACTGTGGAATTATTTCGTGGGGAAGCATTATTTGAGGTTGTGCATAACCCCAATCGGCCTTTTCGTGTTATAGCAGGTGACACGGTTGCCGAAGCTATCGGCACGACCTTCAATGTTTATAAAACCAAGACTCAAACAACGATTGCAGTTATCGACGGAAAAGTAGCTGTCGACACGATTGAAGCCAATAAAGAAACCCCGGCAATTGATTACGACACCGATGTTATAATAGATCAAATTGATGACGGGCGAATTTTACTTACAGCCGGCCAGAAAGCCAATATTGTACCCTTGGAAGAAACCGTCCGGGTCGCAATGGCAAATATTAAAGCCATATCCTCATGGCGTGTTGGTCAGTTGATATTTGAAGGGGAAAGGCTTGATGATATAGTTGAGCAATTTAACCGATATAATCACGTTAATATTGCCATTGAAGATGAGCAATTGGCTGAAACGGAATTTTCAGGGGTTTTTAATGCGGATGATCCCAATTCTCTAATTGAATTTCTTGAATTTACAAATCAAGTCAAAGTTGATCGTCGTGATGCAAACTTTATCAGAATTTCAGCCCAGTGATCCGAGTTTTATAGAATATACATGTGGTCAATTGAGGGCTGCCAGATAATTTTTAAAGTGCTCCCATCACTGTATCAGAGACAAAACTGCGTAATTCTGTCACCTCTATATGTGCGTTTTCATCTTTGGTAAGATAAACTGAGTATCCAGCGCGCCGCGTGTATTTTCAACTAGAATTGTATGAGCTAAAACATCGGTTTGATGCTGAGGGTTTTTAATCAAATCATTATAAATAACAGTATTAAAATACACGGTTTATGAAACGCGCTGATTAACCCGTTTATTACAGGCAGAGCGCCTATTTCTACCGTATCAGCTATATTTAAAAATTATCTGACGTCATTGCTGATGACACTGGTTTTGGGCAGGTTATCTGCGGTGATGTATAATTGCCCTCTTATCGTGTCATTTGTGATACTGGTAATCTGGGTAGGGCTATGATACCTGCGTGTTATGACATCCAAACATTGGCAATTAACTTCAGTTTTTCAACAGTTTGAACAGAGCCGGGAAGCGCAGTTTTGGGGGTTGCAATTTCTGGGCTGGGGCGGTCTTTGCATTATAACATTCCTGTCTTTGACAGTGTGGTATGGTACCCCCAATTTATCCCATATCAGCCATACAATTGTTCAAGCTTTATTAGGGGTTATGTTATGTGTGCCGCTTCGATATATTTATCGTAAGGTATGGACAAAGGTATTTTGGCAACAAGCCGCCATTATTGGCGGGTCGATCATTGGAGCCAGCGTTCTTTGGACCCTATTACGTATGCAAGCCTTTCTATGGCTGGGGCAAGAATATGATATTTGGAAAGATTTTGGCGGGTGGTATTTTGGCTCATTCATGGTTTTTCTTAGTTGGACCTCGCTGTATTTCGGATCAAAAGTTTTTTCATTGTTGCAGCTAGAGCGAGAGCAGCGATATATTGCAACACAGCAAATTCAAGATGAACAGTTAAAGCGTCTATCGGCGGAAACGGGGTCCCGCGAAGCACAAATTAAAATGCTGCGTTATCAGTTGAATCCGCATTTCCTCTTTAATACACTGAATTCTATATCGGCTTTGGTAAAGACGAAGCGGTTGGATCAAGCTCGGTCAATGATATCGCAATTGAGTGATTTTTTACGATTTTCACTTGATAATGATGCTTATCAAAAAGTAACTTTGGAAGATGAAATTAAGGCCTTGGAGCTTTATCTCAATATTGAAAAAGTTCGATATCAAGACCGGTTAAATGTCGTCTTTCAAATTAGCTCGCGTGCAAAGAAAGCCTATATTCCAAGTCTTATTTTACAGCCCTTACTGGAAAACTCTCTTAAATATGCAGTTGCCGGTAAAATCGATGGAGGCACTATTCATATGAAGGCACACATCCGAGCAGGTGCCTTACATATTAGCGTTGATGATACGGGGCCGGGCTTGGAACGTGCTTTTTATAAAAACCCAGATAAAACAATATTTGAAAATGGGGTCGGGTTGAAGAATATTGCCGATCGTTTGAAATCGCATTACGGTTCAGATGTCGACTTTCGGTTTTCCCGTTCAAATTTAGGCGGATTATGTGTAAAGATAAAAATACCTTTTGAAAATAAAATTTTTGAACCCGCAAAAGATAATCCGGTATTTCTGGAGAGCCAGCCATGACTGTGCGGGCTATAATTGTTGACGACGAACCTTTAGCGCTTGACCTTCTTTCCGCGATTTTGGCGGATATTGACGATATAGAACTCATCGCCACATGCCAAAGCGGTCAAGACGCCGTTAAGGCCGTTTTGGATTATGGGCCGGATGTTATGTTTTTGGACATTCAAATGCCGGAAATGAACGGCTTTGATGTGATAGCTGCCATTCAGGCTGATATTATGCCGATGGTCATTTTTACGACAGCCTATGCAGAATATGCAGTTAATGCCTTTAAGGTGCAAGCGATTGACTATGTTTTGAAGCCATTGGATGAGAAAAATATCGGCGAAAGCGTTATGCGGGCGCGTACATTGATTGAGACTGGAGGGCTTAACCGTAAAAAGCCGGAGCTATTATCTGTTTTGCAGGATATTTCAAAAGAGGTTCAGTCTGATATTGCGCAAAAACAACCCCGAACGCTTATTGTCAAGGAAAGTGATCGTATTGCCTTGTTGGAAATGGAAACAATTGACTGGTTGGAAGCGGCGGGGGATTATGTGTGTATTCACTGCGATGGTTCAACCCGCATCATGCGGACTACATTAAAAAGTATCGAGGCGAAATTACGGGGTAATCAGTTCCAGCGCATTCACCGTTCGACCGTTATCAATATGCATAATATCAAAGAAATTATTCCCCAGAAAAAGGGAGAAGCTATGGTGCTCATGACAGATGGTAGCCGTTTAAAGGCGAGCCGGCTTTACGGGAATCAATTGCGGGAAAAGTTATCTGAATTACGGTCTTAATTCGATAAAATTCCCTTTTACCGCGTCAAAAGTCCTGTTCATCGCAAATCACTTGTTTTTGAAAACCTATCTCTTTTAGAGCAGCAGCAAAATAATATCAAATTATCATCTTAGGGGGATTTATGCCTAATCATACCTTTTATATAAATAGTAATGGCCGGTTTTTAACAGCAACGGCGCTAGCGACAATAATGTCTATGTCATCTGTTAGCGTTGCACAGGCCCAAAGCAGTGAAATTATTGATAATGACGATGGATCATCGGAAGTCATTATCACCGTTGAGCGGCGCGCACAATCCTTGCAGGATTATGCTGGGACGGCGGCTACGATTAGCGGCGAAGATCTAAAATTATTGGGAATTGGTAATATCAATGAATTGGACGGTAAAATTCCGGGCCTGTCAGTTGCTAATAACCAAGGGAATATCGAAGTTTATATACGGGGTGTGGGGTCATCCAATAATACAGAATTGGGCGACCCGGCAGCGGCGACCCATTTAAATGGTGTATATGTACCCCGCCCGTCAGGTTTTGGCGCTGCCTTTTTTGATATTGAGCGGGTAGAGGTTAACATCGGTCCACAAGGCACATTACGCGGGCGAAATGCCACAGCGGGTTCGGTGAATATTATTCCATGGGCTCCAGGCATTGGGCAAACTGATGCCGCGCTTGAAGCCTCTTACGGTAATTTTAACGACTACCGGATTGAAGGTGTTGTTAATGTCCCTGTAACAGAAAATTCTGCCTTCCGTCTGTCCGCGTTTAAAGGGGGGCATGACAGCTATTTAAACAATATAACGCCGGATAGCTCTGAACTTGGGTTGAACCTTCCGACATCGGAAGACGAAGGCGTTGGCGTGGCCGAAGAGACGGATGATTTCGGTATTCGGGCCGCTTATCTGATTAAACCCACAGATAATTTAAAATTGACCTTAACCGGAGATTATATTGAACAAAAGGGTACAGGCTATACGGGCATCAATTTTGCCAATCCTCTTGGGAACGGTATAGATCCTGATGATATTGATAATCCGCGCGATGTTTTTGGCCGGGGGATAACACCGGATGAAGATACGGAACATTACGGTATTAAAGGCCATGTTGAATATGATTTTGGCGATTTTAATGCTGAATATATCGGATCATATCGGGATTTGGTTTATGATTACGAATTTATAACGCCTGCATCGCCGGATTATGAGGGTGCACTTGCTAACTTACAGCCTTTTGATCGGGTTTTTGATGATTTTTCAAGAGTACGGTTTACAACGGATTCAGAGTCACAAGTCCATGAATTACGGTTGTTTTCCGATAATGATGAAAAGCTCACATGGAGTTTAGGCGGGTTTTATTTCAAAGAGGATCAACGCACGTTTTTGGGTACAACGGGTGATAGAAATCCGTTCTTCCAAGGTGTTGAGTTTAATCAGACCACGACGACTGAGAGCTATTCAATTTATGGTGATGCGACCTTTAATGTCACAGACAAATTCCGGGTCACGGGCGGTCTGCGCTATACAGATGATGATAAAAGCCGGTTTGGTATTAATGCTCGCTATGCCTTCGGTGTCGGTGGCCCCGATTTCTCATGCTGCTTTATCAATGGTATTGCATCGGGTACAGAAGGATTTGAATTTGCCGGCCTTGACCGCACTATCATTATTCCCGACACAAATGGCGACGGCGTAGTTGATGCGAATGAGTCGATTGCTTTCTTCTTTGACGGCATTGCCCAATTCGGAGCCCGTGACGGCTTTGATGATGTGTTCCCGAATGGGCAGCAAATTCAGGATGCGTTTCCTGATCCGGCCAGTCGCCCGTCTTGTAATGATTTTGCCTTTGTTGGTAGTTGTGACAATTTTGTACCTGTTTTCAACGGTGTTGTTGATTTCTCTTTAGCGCCCTTTAATTCGACATTTGCCCTTCAAAATGGACGGTTGCAAAATGATTTCGTCGATTGGCGTATTCGGGCTGAATATGATCTTAGCGATGATCATTTGCTTTATGCTTTGATTTCAACTGGTAATAAGTCTGGCGGATTTAATGATAATATTCCGGGTACAGAAGGGTTTGCTGTTAATGCTGCTCAAAATGCACCCGTGGGTTTTGATATTGATACTTTGGCTCCAACCTTTGATCCTGAAACATTGACGCTTTACGAAGTTGGATCAAAAAATGAATTTGAGCTTGGCGGTAATCCAGCTACATTCAATTTAACAGCCTTTTATTATGATTATAAAGATCTCCAGCAGCAAACTTTGCTGTCGACAGCACAGATTTTTGATGCGGAAGGGCTGACTATACCGGCTGATATTGCTGATAGTATAGGTGGGTCTGTTATTGCCTTTAACTTCAATGCGGCTAATGCTGAAATTTATGGAGCGCAATTCGAAGGTAGCCTTGAACTGCCGGGTGATTTGAACCTTAAAGCCAATTTACTCTGGTTGCCCGAGGCCCGAATAGTTGACTCAATCGAGGTTCAAGATTCTCGGTTCCAGGCCGATGTGGATCCCGTTAATGCTGTTGCCCGATCTATTGAAGGTAATCGCCTTATACGGACACCAGAAGTTCAGCTTAATGGATCGGTTTCTAAGGCCCATAATATCCAAAGTGGAACCGTAGATGGTATTGTATCATTTGGATATCGCTCATCACAGCACCAGACATTGTTTAATGGTGTAGATTTCAATCCGAATGATAATGTGGCTGCACGCCTGGATGATACAGTTGATGGATATTGGACCATAGATGCGGGTTTGGGCTATTCCCACGGTACAGATGACCGATGGCGTATTGAAGCCTATGTCAATAATTTGACGGGTATTGAACGCGAACAAGCAATTATTATTACACAATTTGATAATACACGCTTTTTCTCTCCGCCGCGTACTTACGGCATTCGTGTCCGCGCAAAATTCAATTAAGTTTGAATGATTAAGCTTTTTATACGGAACATTTATGACGCGTAATATCTTTATTGTATCAGGCCTGATAGCGGTCATGGGCCTTGTGGGTGTGGCCGGATGTGGCCTACGTCCTGTAGAGGCCGAGGCTTCGCCGTGGCCGTCTGTACGTAGTCCTGTTAAAAAAGACCCGGTTATTGAGGGCAAGATTGATGCTCTCATAAGCCAGATGGATATCGAGCAGAAAGTCGGTCAAATGATACAAGCCGAGATTAAATCGATCTCGCCTGATGATGCTGCAAAATATCATATTGGATCGATTTTAAACGGTGGTGGATCTTGGCCAACCGATAAAGCTGATGGCCCCTTGGGGGCATGGCTATCTTTAGCGAATTTGTTTTATGGGGCATCCATGGATACGGGTGATAACCGCCTTGCTATTCCGATTATGTGGGGAACAGACGCAGTTCACGGACATAATAATGTGATCGGCGCAACCGTATTTCCGCATAATATTGGTTTAGGTGCGGCTAATAACCCTGGTCTTATGCGTGATATTGGTACGGTTACCGCACGGGAAATTGCAGTAACAGGCATCGATTGGACATTTGCGCCTACGGTTGCTGTCGCCAAGGATATTCGTTGGGGGCGAACCTATGAAAGCTATTCCGAAAATCCGGAAATTGTCGCCAACTTATCCAAAGAAATAATTCTGGGCCTTCAAGGGCATCCCGCTTTGGATAACTTCCTGTCCCAGCAAAAAGTCGTTGTTACGGCCAAACATTTTGTTGGTGATGGCGGGACGGCTGCGGGTGATGATCAGGGCGAAACAACGCTTTCAGAAAGTGACTTGTTTGAAATTCATGGCAAAGGCTATGTGCAAGCCTTAGGCGTTGGCGCGCAAACGGTTATGGCCAGCTTTAACAGTTGGAACGGAAAGAAAATTCATGGACATAAATATTTGCTAACCGATGTTCTCAAAGATAAAATGGGGTTTGATGGATTGGTCGTAGGTGACTGGAATGGGCATGGCCAAATTCCGGGGTGTAATGTCACCTCCTGTCCAGCGGCTATTAATGCCGGCATTGATTTGATTATGGTGCCAACAGACTGGAAAGCATTCCTTGATAATACGGTTGCGCAGGTTAAAAATGACGAAATCCCAATGGCCCGTATTGATGATGCGGTTCGCCGTATATTACGGGTAAAATTCAGAGCGGGGATGTTTGATCACGGGAAACCGACTAATCATCGTTTAGCGGGCCGAGCGAAATTAATGGGCCATGCTGATCATAGGGCCGTCGCGCGCCAAGCCGTACGAGAGTCGCTTGTTTTACTAAAAAACGACTCGGTATTGCCGATTAATCCGAAAGCTCACATTCTGGTGGCTGGATCAGGGGCCGATAATCTGGCTTTTCAAAATGGCGGTTGGACCGTGACATGGCAAGGACGGCACCAAGAAACGCGGGCAATCAACCCGCCCCATTATTATAAGGGCCATACATCCTTATATGAAGGCCTGGTAAAACAGGTGAAAAAATCTGGCGGGAAGACCATCATTCATAGCGGTGATAGCTTTGACGAAACGATCGAAAAACCAGATGTCGCGATCCTTGTATTTGGCGAAGTGCCTTATGCTGAATTTGAAGGGGATATAGCGACAACGGATTTTGATTTACAGGGAAATAAAGATTATGCCCTGTTACAGCAGTTAAAAGCGCGCAATATTCCCGTTGTCAGTGTCTTCCTATCTGGGCGTCCGCGCGGTATTGATCCGGTAATTGATCAGTCTGATGCTTTTGTAACGGCTTGGCTGCCGGGAAGTGAAGGTGGTGGATTAGCTGATGTACTTTTGGCGAAATCCAATGGTCAGGTTAATTATGATTTTAAAGGAAAGCTGCCCTTTACTTGGCCACAGTCAGGGGCAACACAATCAGTTCCAGCCGATACACGCTATGAATTTGGCTATGGGTTATCCTATGTATCTAAACCTTAGGCCTGAATAGTCCTAACGGAAGGCTCCTTTTCGCCACAGTTTCCAGCCAAGAACCGGAGACCATAAAACGGGATGTTTACGCTGCGATTGCGTAGGGTTTATTGTAACACCGGAATGATTATGCAATTTGCGTAAAACATAATCGAGACCACCGTCAAATGTGGCCGCATTATTAATGACACGAATAGCCGACATGGGCTTCCCTATAAGGCGGCGGAAAAACCAGCGGCGGCGGCATGCGGCCTGTAATTTTTTTGATGTAGAGGGCAGGGTATATAATCCGTTTTCTGTGGGCTCATATAGCGCTGACATAAGGGCGTTATAACGTTCTGGGTATCGGTTTACAATTTCAGCAGATCGTTCGACCGAGCCTTCGGGACGTAATTCCGTACGATAGCTCTGATAAAATCCTTGCGCCCAAAAGTCGGTAGCATTGATAGGGCTGGTCAATAATGGTGCTGTTTGATTGGCAATATGCCGTATAGCAGCTTCCCGCGCAGATAAAAGGCGGGATTGAACATCTGAATTTCGCGGGAATAAAAGGGCTGAAGGTTGTGAGAACCGTCCCCAAACCATTGATAAAAATCCGCGTGAACTACAACGTTTTTCAAATTCATTTATTGATATAATTGAATATTTACAGGTGCTTAAAACGCCTTTTTTATCCATATGTTCTAGATAGTAGACAGCTGGAGGGATAATTTTGTTAAGGGCCGCTCGCAGAGGGTTTTTATGGACGCGGCGATAGCTATCGACGATCACATAGAAATCGAGCATTTTTTCAGGGTTATCCAAATCCCGAAGGCTAGACCCATAATATTGAAATCCCAATATGCGATCGGGATGACGTTTATGAATAGCAGTGCAAACGGCGCTTACGCGCGGGTTGGGCTTAGGGTTTTCAGCCTGTAATATGGTTTGAATCGGGCTCACCGGACAAACTTTAAGGGTTGTGTGACACGGAGCGAAAATGTCGGCCCTATCGCCGTTAGTGGTTCTCCGTCCAGAACAATAGGTCCGGTATAGCTATAGTCGATATGATGGGCCGTCCAACTATATAACCCATCATGGCTGCGATCTTTGTTTTTAAAGCCGAGCCAGAGGCCAATGACATTACGGAAAAGCCGGCGCGCCTTTGCATTGGCATACAGAATACGTAGCGGAAACCCTTGATTTCCCCAAAAGGGATTGAGGCCTAATATTAAATTAGGCAATGTTGTGACCAATGTTCCCAAGTGCTTCTCGCTGTGGTTATGCGCTGGCGTTTGCAAATCTATATCTGTTGGATGCATGATATCATGGGCATGTCCAGATATACCCTTTAAAATCCCGCCCAATACGGCGAGGGAGCCTCCGATACCTTTGCCATGTATATGGTGTTTGGTATATTGTGTGATCATAGGGACAGCGCCGGTTGAAAAGAGAAAACCATAAGTGTCCGGCCCAAATTCGCTCGTAATATGGATTAAAGGGGTAGTTGTGTTTTGCGTGTTATTATTGGTCATTATAGCGCGTACCGCAGTCAACGTCATTTTCCTGAGGCCTATATTTTTGGCAACCTGATTGGTCATGCCGCCGGGCAATAAAGTAAAACGCGGCATATTATCAGGGACGGCGTTTAGAAAGGCCGTTAAAACGCCTTGTGCTGTGCCGTCGCCGCCTTCGATAAAAACATGGGATATTGTATTCTGCGCGAGAGCTCTGTCGACAATATCGGTCATAGCCCTAAAATCATCAATTATGTGAATGTTGATTGTTTGACTGTCTTTGAAGCGCTTATAATATAATTCCAGCAATGAGCCTTTTCGGGCGACACGTTCGCTTAGCGGATTGACGATAAATAGCGCCGTCATGGCTCTAGGCCAGGCTTTCCGTTCTTACGCAAAGGAAAGCGCCTAACAGGCCAAAAATGACGAGAGGAAGCGTGATAGCAGCCCCAATGGCAATGCCGCCGCTTGAGGCAAAGGTCGCCATAGCTCCGTCAATAATTAGAAACAAAAATCCACCAGCAATACCTGTAATCAGCGCTTTGTCCCCTGTTGCTTCGCGTCCGGTTTGCTGCATGATTGGAACTGCGCATAGCAATAGAATAAAGGCCGCTATAGGGCGCGTTATGCGGTGTAGGTACCAAAAGCCATAGGCGAAACTGGGTTTTGATCCTGAATTACCCTCAACGCGAAACGTTCGCATATCTGCTAATGAAAGATCGCGAGGTTCCGCTGCGAGGCGCGCGATACTGGCCGGTGTTTGTTGTGTTTCCCACATCATTGGATTGGGATCACGTAAAGCCAAGCGTGGCTCTCCATCCGCCCCTTCAATAGGCAAGGATTGAATGCCGCTGAGCATCCAGCCTTTACCATCTTTATATTGGGCGCTGTCGGCCCATATAACGGAAATGACGGCGCCGCTGGCGTTGCGCGTAAATATTTCAAGTTTCCCAAGTGTGTCCATGGACGTGCGCCGCGCTGCGCGGACGATACGCGGGCCATCCTCCATCCATAAAGGCTTTGTATCGGTGATATTCCGCGTTTTATATTCCCCTATGCCCCAAGCTTGCAGGGCACGCACGGCGGGCGGCATCGCTGTATTGATGACAAGGATAGAGAAAATGCTGGCACCGATAACAGCTGGCGATAAAAGTCCAATTTGTTTGGGAACAGAGATGCCAAAACCGAGCAGGGCAACGAGTTCATGTTGACGGATTAATTTTACAAATGTGAGCAACATAGCCACACAGAGTGTAAAAACAAAGATACGGTCAAAAATGACAGGGGCGCGATATAGCATATACCGGAATGTATCTGAAAACTGTCCGCCTTCTCCGATGATGTCGCCACCATTTGCGAGCGAATCAAGTAAGCCGATCAAGACTAAAAAACCGAAAACAACTGTCAGCCAGATAAATATGAAACTCTTAGAGAGATATGTGCAAAATTTCCACATTAGCTTTTTTCCGCCCCAAAACGCAGAAGGGATTGAAAGGCTGTCCGGATTTTTTCTTGTAGGCTTGTAATATAAAAGGATACGGCTGTTAACGGCGGTTGACCCATTTTATAGGCGCTTTTGCGGAAAATAAAGAAAGCAAACAAAGCCACCCCGATAATAATAGGCCAAATTCCTGCCCAAGGCGGCACTATGCCTTTTGCCCCCATACTTTGTCCGAATTCTAACGCCTTTTGCAAAGACACTAACATGACAACACCAATGAATATGCCAGCACTAGATGGGTTGCGCCCGTAATTCAGTCCAAATGGGACAGCTATGAAGGGCAAAATAAACAACAACATTGCTCGTGCGATTCGCAAATGTAGAGCAGCATTGTTAACTTCAACAGGTAGGTTGGTAAATGTTGCGCCTCTCCGGTTTTGAAATAGCTCAACAGATGTGAGTTCCCGTTCATCATCCCCGCGCGCTCGAAACATTTGATCTGTTGGGGTTCCAGCCATGGCACTGCTTTGAAAGCTAAGGTCTCCGTTTAATTGCCGCTTTTCAATGATTTGATAGCTTTGCCCCTCTGCGAGTTGCAAAACGGGTTCATTTGTGGTGTCGCGTACGATTAATTTACCTTCAGCCGCGCTTGTTAGGCGAATGCCAGCGGGGTTTCCTTTTTGGGATAGACGCTCATAAATAAAAATCGGACCTATGGCTGCGCCTTCTTTCTGAGTTCCGGCAAAAAACGTTGTATTGCCGACTTCAGTAAAAGTGCCTTCGCGTAAGGCGGCGGTAAAGGACTGTTGTTTTACAACATGCACAACTTGGCGGTAATTATACCGGCCAATGGGCTGCATATAGCCTTCGACAAAGAGGGTGACGATGGCAAGGCCAGCCGCGAGCCAAAGAAAAGGCTTGGTTAAATGTAAGAGAGAAACCCCGGCGCCAAGGGCTGCGGTCAATTCACTTGTCCGGCTAAAGCGGTCTATTGTAATGATTGTACCCAGAACCAGAGCCATAGGGACGGCCATGCCCAAATAATGAGGCAACAAGTTGATAACCATAGATGAGGCATCACTGGCAGGATTGGTAGAATTAGAGACGATTTCGAAAATTCGCAGCAGCCGTTCCAGTAAGAGCACAACGATGGCGAAGATGATCAAGCCGCCGATGCTAATCGCAGCCCGCTTCATTAGATATTGATTAAGGCGTCCCATATTTGGCTGCAATAATTCCTTTACAAAACGAGGGCCTGCAACCATATGACGGATACAGAAATGAATGTTTGAATAACCACATAAAGGGACACCTTGTTGAAATCAATTTCTCATATCACTTTGAAACATATCTTTTTTCTCATGTTGGGTTTTGCTTTTTTAACAGGATCGGCTGTTGCCAATCATGATAGCGAGTTGGAACTCTATCCGGAGGATGCTTCGGATGCATGTGTTCCGGGCCGTTTGCAGGTCCGCGCGACTGTCAATCATGTGACCCATCAGGGCATTATGAAATTGGAACTTTATGCCGAAGAAGACGATTTTCTTGAGAAAAAAGGCCGATTACGGAAGGTTCGCGTAGAAGCTTTGGACGGGCCGCAATTGATTTGTATCGACGTTCCATCACCCGGAATATATGCGATTGCCGGATATCATGACAAAGATGGTGATCGAAAATTGGATAAAAAATGGGATTTCACACCAAAAGAGCCATATGGCCTATCAAACAACCCGAAAATTAAGAAGCGGCGCTTTCCAAAATTTTCTGAATCAGCCTTTCCTGTGTCTGAAAGTGGGGCCGATATAATTATCAATCTTGTTGACCTGCGAAAATCGAAGGATAAAAACAACAGGAAAAAGTAATTTTGCTGGTCGCTATATGTGAACGGCTGAGGAAATATGTCGTCACAGCCCCTAATAGTTACGCCGGTTCGCTCTAAAGCTGACAGAAAAACTTTTCTGGATTTGCCGTATAGGCTCTATAAAGGAGAGGCGGCATGGCATCCTCCGCTTCGGTTTGAGCGCGCAGACCATCTTAATCCAGCTAAAAATCCATCCGCAGCATCCGTACAGCGAGAGCTTTTTATCGCGCGGCGCGGGGGTAAGCCTGTCGGACGGATAGCAGCACTCATTAATGCCGTCCATATAGAACGGCATAATGATGGAGCCGGACATTTCGGGTTTTTTGATTGTGAAGCCAATGTTGAAACGGGTTTGGCCCTTTTAAAAACGGCCGAAGATTGGTTGCGGGTAAAGGGCTATATAAAAATAATTGGCCCGACATCGCACAGTGTTAACGAAGAAAGTGGATTGTTGGTTGATGGATTTGAATATCCCCCGATTTTGATGATGCCATATGGACGCGCCGATTACCAAGAGATGGTGGAACAGGCCGGTTATAAAAAAGCGATAGATTTACTGGCGTTTAAGGCTGAATTGGCTGCTGGATATCCACGCCCCAAGATGACCCAATCCATGGTGGCGATGAGCCATAAAGACCCGGCCATCAGTTTCCGTATATTAGATAAGTCGCGTTTTGAGGATGAAGTCCGTTTGGCTATGCGTATTTTTAATGATGCATGGTCAGAAAATTGGGGATTTATTCCCTTCACGGATGAACAAATTGGCCATATGGCTGCGGAATTAAAGCCGATCCTTTTTACCGAAGGATTCCGGATTGGCATGATTAACGGAGAGCCCGTCGCATTTATTGCTATGCTACCCAATGTGAATGAAGCCGCACGGGATTTAAATGGTAAGCTCTTACCGTTTGGTTGGGCAAAGTTGGTAACACGTCTTAAGGTGAGCGGGGTTAAAACCTCTCGGATACCGCTGATGGGCTTGCGCAAAGAATATCAAAATAGTCGGCAAGGGTTGGCGATTGTTGCCCGGTTATGCGAGGATGTTTTTGCGGCTGGCCGTGTAGCCGGATTTACGCATTGCGAATTATCTTGGATTTTAGAAACGAATAAGTCGATGATCCGCATATGCGAACAGGCGAGTGCAGTGCCATATAAGACCTATCGCATGTATGAGAAAGCACTATAATGTCTACCTCTGTACTTATTTTGGCCGGACAGCGTGAAGGTGTGGTTGATCCACTTTGCGCCGAGGCCAATGTAGATAAAAAAGCTATTATACCGCTGAACGGGCGCCCTATGCTAGATTATGTATTGGACGCATTGGAGGCCTTTGGCTTAACACTCCCTTTTTATGTCAGCGGCTTTGGAGCGGCTTATGATAGACGCTTAGCGCAAGCCCCTGAAAAGGCGGGGCCGGCTGATAGTGCTTTGGCTGCACTAGAGCATATACAAAAATTTCCGGTTTTATTGACAACAGCTGATCATGCCTTGTTGAATTCGCAAATGCTGACCCATTTTATATCTGGCGCTAAAAGCAGCGGTGCAGATTTTTGCGTTGGTTTGGCGCAAAAAGAATGTATTCAGCCAGCTTATCCGCATGTAAAACGTACATATATAAAGTTTTCGGATATGTCCGTATCTGGGTGTAATCTTTTTTATATAGCGAATCAAACGGGTCTTGAGGCGATCCGGTTTTGGTCTGATGCACAGCATTTCCGTAAACACCCAATGCGGCTCGCGCGGCGTTTGGGTTTTTCAGTTTTCTGGCGTTATGCGACAGGCCGCTTATCCTGTATTGGGGCTTTTGATTATGTTTCCAAGCAGTTGAAAATAAACGTTAAACCGGTTTTTATTCCGATAGCTGAAGCCGCGATTGATGTTGATAAGCCGTCGGACCGTATTTTGGTCGAAACGATATTAAAGGCGCGCGAGACATGAGTATCGATTTGTCTACAGCATCGACTAAAACGGTTGGTCAGCGTATAGCCGCTAATACAGGCCTAATGGTGGGAGCTAAGGTTCTTGGTGTTTTGATGGGTCTTTTGACACTTAAAATCGCAACCAATTCGCTCCAGCCCTTTGAATTCGGAACATTGGTTTTCTTGCATGGCTATATGTTATTTTTTTCTGAAGTGGGAACCTTTCAATCATGGCAATCGATTATTCGTTATGGGACGGATGATGTAAAAGAAAGAAATCATCAACGACTGGCTGAACTGATTGGGTTCGGCATAAGGCTTGATGCAATTGCTGCTATTGTAGCCTATTCAGCCTCATTGGCTATTTTCGGAATTATTGGGTATTTAGCTACATTTTTTCCGGGATTAGGGCCAGAAGCAGCAGTCAGTGGTGAAAAAGGATTTAGCGCAGCGAGCGTACAAAATTATGCAGCACTTTATTGTCTTCTTGTTCTATTTCGCCAAAGGGGCGCATCAATTGGCATTTTCAGGCTGTTTGATAAGTTTCATGTTTTAGCCATTAAGGCGGTCATTATGCCCGTCGTGCGGTGCATCGGGGCTATTATCGCTGCGCTCAGCGGCGCAGGATTTGAAGGATTTTTATGGGCATGGTTTTTAGGCTCTTTGACTGCCTATATTTTTCTGCCAACCATGGCCATATTAGAACTTAAAAAGCGAGGCCTTTTAGGGGCCGTTATACGGGCAAGGGTCAATTTTTTACGGCCAAGAGCTTGTGGGCGCGTATGGCCATTTGTTTTTAAATCTAATATTGATTCGACACTATCTGCGGCTAATCTTCATCTCCCATTATTGTTAGTAACATTGGTGTTTGGACAGGTATGGGCCGGAATTTATAAGATCGCAGAAGAGGTCGCCAAACTGTTATCCGAAGGGTTTAGATTGCTTGATCAGGTGATTTATCCCGAATTAGCAAAAATGATCTCTAATGGCGAAGCTGATAAAATCTGGAAACTCGTATCGCGGGCTGCCGTAATGTTACTCAGTTTCGGCCTCTTTATTTCTGCAATATTTGTTTTTATTGGCCCGGCAATATTATGGTTATTAGCCTCCGAAGAATTCGTTGTCGCTGCACCATTAGCTTCGTTATTAGTACTGGCTGCGGCTTTATTAGCGACAGCAGCGCCGCTCTATCCGATATTTTATGCTGCGGATAAACCACATCGCGCGATTTATGCGCGCGGGGCTGGGGTCATGGTTTATATTATTACCTTCTTTATTTTTGCCTTTACAATCGGGAAGATGGCGCCGGCTTGGGCTGCGATATTCGGGAATGCGACGGCCGTCATATTGGTTGTGTTCTTGGCGAAAAAGACCCTTAATAATGCAGTTGCTTTAGAGCAGGGTGCTCATGCGACGATGGATGAAAACATAGGCAGTGCAGACAGCTTTGTAGAGGCTCCATCCGTAAAATTAACGGGCAACGCAAAGGCGCGGATATGGGGTATGCCGCTCATAGAATGGCAAACGCGGCTTTTTAAGAAAAATGGAGCTATTCTCAATGGAGATAATCCGCAACGTATAATCATGGACCGGAAATGGGTGCTATCATCTACATTGGCCAAAGCTTTAGTCGGGACACGAGACACGGTTCTGGTTCAGGACGGCCATATTATTGCTATTCACGCAGATAATCCCGATGAAACTTTATTAGGACAGTCAGCGAATGCGGCCAGACACCCCATTAAAAGCCCTGAAGATTTAGCCGGTAGCTACGATAAGACATTGCGGAAAACCGAAACCCCCTATGCGCTGGATATTGAAACAACGAATATCGACAGTATCATGCGGCGACAATTTGCCAGTTCTTATAAAGGTATTACGGATTTCGTGACCAAATTTTTCTGGCCTATACCAGCCTATCATGTCACGCGCCTATGCGCGGTTATGCGCCTGACGCCGAATATGGTCACAACTATCGGATTTGTTTTAATGTTAGCCGCACTTTACTGGTTTTGGCAAGGACAATGGTGGCTAGGGTTTGCGGCCGGTTGGGTCATGACATTTTTAGATACAGTAGATGGTAAATTAGCCCGGACGACTATGACCTATAGTTGGTGGGGCAATATTTATGACCATGGTATCGACTTAATCCATCCACCTTTTTGGTATTGGGCTTGGTTTATTGGACTTGGGGGTGTGTTCAGCTTGACGGCGGTCGGCAGTGACCCGCTGATGCTATCATTGGTTGCCATATTGGCAGGCTATATCATTGACAGAATTATTGAAGGCATATTCATTGCTCAACATGGGTTCCATATTCATGTCTGGAAGCCGATAAATTCTGGGTTGCGCTTTATAACAGCGCGACGAAATCCCAATATGTTTATTTTCATGATTGGCATTGCGCTGATGACTATTTGGCCATCGGCGGCTATTTGGGGGTTTCATGCTGTTGCGATTTGGACATGGATTTGTATTGGCTTTAATATTGGCGTTATTATTGTGGCTAGCGTTTGGCGCGGCCCTGTAACTTCATGGATGGACGGTGGATGAATTCGCCCAATATTGCTATATTTGATCTGGATTATACACTGACAAAACGGGGCACATGGGGTCGGTTTGTTATCAGTGTTATAAAATACCGCCCGTGGGTTTGGGTGCCACTTGCCTTGTCAGCCGGCCTCAGACAAATCCTGTATAAAGCCGGTATTTTACCGCGTATTGCTGTGAAACAGGGCATGATGCGCTGGTCTATGAGAGGGTTAGATCGCGATGTCTTAACGCAACATGCCCAAAGGTTTGCCCAAAAAGAAGTTGCGAGTGGTTTGCGGTCTGGCGCTATTCGAACCCTCGAAAATCATCAAAAAGCGGGTGATCATATCTTGGTCGCAAGTGCTGCTGTTGATCTGATAGCGAGTGAAATTGCTGCATTACTGAATATTGACCATGTTATCGCAACGCGCATTCACTGGAATGAAAAAGGTCAATTATCACGCGAATTTGCCTCTAATAATTGCTATGGAAAGGAAAAAGCAAAACGAATTCAAGAGTTTATCCGTAATAATCCATCTTTGAAACATAGTCACACAGTTATCACTTTTTACTCAGATAGTCATTCTGACCTTGAAAGCTTTAAGCTTGCCGATGTAGGTGTCGCAGTAAATCCGAATGCTAAGCTGCGCAAGATTGCAGCAATCCATGGCATAAAGATTGAAGATTGGAATTGATAGCCCTGAGGGGCGCAACGCTGGGGCTGTTATGCAAGCCATTATTTTAAGTGCGGGACGCGGGTCGCGCCTATTACCATTGACGACGGACCTTCCAAAGTGCCTGCTGCCTATTGGCATGACAACCGTTTTGGGAATGCAACTCGATACGCTGTTCAAACATGGTATAACCAAGGCGACTATAGTCACCGGGTTTAACGCGCATTTGGTCAAAGATGAATTGGATAACCGCCAGTCAGGCCCGCGCACAAAAACATTATATAATCCCTTTTTTCAAGTGGCGGATAATCTCGCGAGTTGCTGGATAGCCCGCAAGTCAATGAAAGAAGACTTTCTGTTGATTAATGGCGATACGCTCTTTAGTCCCAACGTCCTCGAAACTGTACTAAGCGCGCCCGTAAGCCCTATCGCGGTAACCATAGATCAAAAAGATCAATATGATGGCGATGATATGAAGGTTACATTGGACGGTACGCGTCTGACGGCTATAGGTAAAACCCTCGCGCCTCAGGTTACACATGGCGAATCGATTGGCATGTTGCGCTTTATGGGAGAGGGTACAAATATTTTCCGTAACCAGCTTAAGGCCCTTATGAAACATGAAGACGGCACAAAAAGCTGGTTTCTCAGTGCAATCCATGATTTGGCTCAACACGACACGCCTATTGATACAATCAATATTAAAGGCAGTACATGGGCCGAACTTGATACGCCCGAGGATTATGAATTGTGCCGGTCGCTCTTTGGTAATAGCGAAATGGCCCGCAAAAGATTTGCCGTCGTTTCGTGAGATGTGACTTGCGTAGGCGCAACTAACGCTTAAGACAGCCGTATGAAATTACTAAACTCTATGATGACTCGCTTTGTCAAAGTGGGTCAATTGACTATTATTGACGTGGATGGACGCTCCCATATTCACGGCCCTGGCGGCGAGCCATCGGCAACCATTCGCCTGACGGATAAAAAGCTATACAGGACTTTATTTTTAAATCCGGAACTAAAAGCCGGCGAAGCTTATATGGACGGGACATTGATTTGCGAGGCGGGTGGTATTCGCGGTCTGTTAGAGGTCTTTGCCCACAACCGTGATGGGTTGCGAGGGCATCCCGTTCAGAAAGTGTTGAAAAAGACACTGAAGAAGATCCGGAAATGGCATCAGCGCAATAAAACAACAGCGTCGCGGAAAAATGTGCAACATCATTATGATTTGTCTAATGATTTTTACCGGCTGTTTCTGGATGAAGACTTACAGTATAGCTGTGCCTATTGGCCTAAACGTGATATCACGCTTGAGCAGGCACAGGCGTTCAAGAAAGCCCATATTGCGTCTAAATTGAATTTAAAACCGGGTATGAAAGTCCTTGATATTGGCTGTGGGTGGGGCGGTATGGCGATATATATAGCCCAAACCTATGGATGCGATGTTGTTGGGGTTACGCTATCGGATGAACAACATGCTATGGGCCGCAAGCGCGTAACAGAAGCCGAGCTTGATGGACGGGTTGATATTCGTATTCAAGATTACCGTCATATTGACGAGCAATTTGATGCTATTGTTTCTGTGGGTATGTTTGAACATGTTGGCGTGGCGCATTACGGCGAATATTTTACCAAGATACATGAATTGCTGACAGATGACGGATGTGCGCTCATTCATTCGATCGGCCGTAAAGGCGGGCCGGGGACAACCGGGGCTTGGATACGGAAATATATTTTTCCGGGGGGGTATTCCCCGGCTTTATCGGAAACATTTGCTGAAATTGAAAAAGCCAAGTTATGGACAACGGATTGCGAAATCTTGCGCTTGCATTATGCTTATACATTGGCGGAATGGGATAAACGCTTTCAGGCTCGCCGGGGCGAAGCCGAAGCTATGTTTGATGCCCGGTTCTGCCGGATGTGGGAGTTTTACCTGATTATCAGCGAATTTTCTTTCCTATATGGCAATCACATGAATTTCCAAATCCAGCTTTCAAAATCCGTCGACGCCTTGCCAATCACACGAGACTATATGATAGACGGCGAGCGAAAAATAAGCTGAGAATAATTTTATGGCCTCTGCTGCTGAAAAACCAAAACGCTTGCAAAACCGGCGCCGGGCCTTTGTAAAACGCACGGGTAAAAAGCTGGTGCGCAAAATTGCCGCCTTTCAATCGGGGCAATCCAAGGTGCCTGACACGCCCAAAATCGATAATGCTCATTTTCCATTTTTGAAAGATTTTACTGATAATTGGCAGATTATTCAGGGCGAAGCGCGAGATGTTTTGGAATATCGCGATGATATTCCGGGGTTTCAGGACATTTCTCCGGATCAATATCGTCTTGCAACAGAAAATAATTGGAAAACATTTGTTCTCTTTGGGTTTGGCCAACGCTTGGAGAAGAACGCGAGTTTGGCTCCGAAAACAGCAGATATTCTAGAAAAGGTACCCAATTTACAAACCGCTATGTTTTCTATTTTGGCCCCCGGTTATCATATTCCGGCGCATAAGGGCGTGACGAAAGGTATCTTGCGCTCGCATTTGGGGTTAATCATTCCAAAAGAACGGGAAAAATGTCGCATTCGCGTTGATAATACAATTACAGAGTGGAAAGAGGGCGAAATATTTGTCTTTGATGATACTTATGAGCATGAAGTCTGGAATGATACGGATGAAGAACGGGTCATTTTGCTTTATGACTTTGATCGCCCGATGAAGTTTTGGGGCCGGTTTCTAAATTCTGCCTTTTTACAAGTCATGAAATTAACGGCCTTTTATCAGGATCCCAAGAAAAACCTTGCAGATGCTGAAGCGCGGCTTGAGGCCGCTATCCGGCGTAATGATGAAAATTTTGAAAAAATGAGCGAACCCGCCAAATAAGCGGCTCTCGGCTTTGTGATTTCATCCGAGCACAACCTTGTGTTAATGATTATTTGTAATAACGCGGAAAGATTGTAGAGGCTTATGAACGCTTTAAAAATAACCTTTTTGGTAACAGTCATTAGCATGATGTCCTCTCCTGTTATGGCAAATAGCTATGCAACGTCCTCGAGTGGGCACTCTTTCCGTTCTGGTAATTTTTCAGGACAACATATTGTCGGCCAAGGTGCGATATATTCTAACGCTTCAACACATATGTTTTATTATAAAGTTGGTGTAACCCAATTTGAAAAAGGTAATTTAAACAAGGCAGAGAGAGCGTTTAAAGCGGTTTTACGGTCTCGAGGGCCGAAGAAAGAGGCTTATCTTTATCTTGCAAAAATTGCTGAGGCGAAAGGGGATATACCAAATGCGCAAAAACACGCCGCGCTTTATCATGAGGTGAAGCGTTAGTGGCTGACCATGGACAAAATTAAGCGGCCCCTGGCATTGTCTGGAGGGGTTTTATGGGGTGCTACTGTGAAATGTCCTTTTTCATCAATAAGCCAGAGGTTATGATCTGTTATATGCGCTAAATCAGGTGTGAATATTAAAAGAGTATTCGGCAGAAAATGACTGATTTTAATATTCCGCGTTTGTAAAGCAAAGGCGGCCTCATGGCTAAGCGAAAGCGCCAGATAATCAGTTGCCGATAGTGTATCAAAATTTGATGTATTTTCCGGCCATTCATAAATAGGTATATGCCGTATAGGGGTTCCAAGATAACGCCGAGGTTGCACTTGCGTGCCCGATTGTAACCAGTGTTTGTCTAGATTCATTGCGGACGCTATTTTTTCTAAAGCCGCAGGGCGGGGAACGTGGCTGCCATTTTCCCAATTAGCAATAGTTGGTTGACTAACGCCTGTGCGGCTTGCCAAATCGGATTGGGATAGTTTTTTTGCAATTCGGGATTGCCGGATACGGTTATGTATGTTCGCCATATTGCATTTATAAGTTAAACTTATTAAATGTCGAGAGAAATAACAGAAGAAAGCAGATATGGTTTTAGAATTCTACACTTCTGATAGTAAAATTTACTGTATAATCTTGTTATCATTGCCTTTATGAACGTAAGCTGAATTTATAAAAATCTTCAATATTACAAAAAGTTTATTAGAAAAACCTATTATTTTCCTTGAAATATTCTGCTTAAGGCCTAATTTAATCTTAAGGGTGGAATATTTCACTGGCCAATTTCAGGGACGGAAGTGGCTCAAAATAGAGGTCTAATATGAAAGGCGATTTTTGCACAAAAGAAGGTGCCGAACGATTAAAAGAACAGATAGAGGCTTATTGGGCCGAACGCGGACATGATGTTCGAGTTAATCTGGTTCAAGGTGGGTTTTTAGCATCTATGCGATCTGCTCGTACTGATGTTCGGTCAAATCTGATTAATGGTGTTCCCACGCGATCAACGGAAAACTTCGCCTAACGCTTTGTTGAACCCTTCAGGATCAAAACCCTAAAGTCTTTAAGGCCGATGGAATGTTTCGGAATTGTCGAAGCATTTTATCGGCCTTAAGTTTTATGGGAGGGACGGGACTATATCCGTATTCCATGATAATGACAGGAACTTTAGCTGCTCGGGCTGCAGCAACATCCGGATAGCTATCACCCACCATAATGATTGGAGATCGTCCTTTGTGACCGGCTGCGGCATATATATGGGCGGCGGCTGGTTTATTATGGAGAACATCATCGCCGCCAACAATACGATCAAATAAAGGGGTCATGCCAAGGATGTCTAAAAGCGGGCGAGCCAGATATCCGGGTTTATTGGTACATACGGATAAGGATGCACCAGATTTTTTAAGCGCGCATAGCGTATCCATAACCCCGGGAAACACGATACTGCATTGAGCTATATCTGCGGCATAAAGCTCTAAAAATAATTTTTGTAATGTATCAATACGCGTTTCGGGCAGAGCGGTATAAGCGCGTTTAAGGGCGCTTGTAATAAGTCGCCGTGATCCGAAACCGACTTCGGCCCGTGCAAGGGTATAATCTGTTTGTGGTAAGCCTTCTTCAGCCAGCACAATGTTCAAAACACGAACAAGATCAAGGGCTGTATCGACAAGAGTGCCGTCAAGATCAAAACAAAGGGATAAATTATGGAAAGATGACATGAGATTTCCTAAATCGAATCGTGCGTGCAGCAAAGTCTTGCGCTAAGAGAGTTTCAAATGAAACCCTGAGTCTCAAGTGAAATAAAACTTGAGGGAATGAATGGATATTGTATGGCCCGTGCTGCAATTATACTCGCTGCTGGAAAAAGTACCCGGATGAAATCGGCGCGATCCAAAGTGCTGCATTCGGTAGGGGGGCGCTCGATGTTGGGCTGGGTGGCGGCGTTGGCGCGTGATGTTGGTGTCGATAGGATTGTTTGTGTTGTTGGCGAGGATAATCAGGATGTCCGCGAGGCGGCTGAAGAGTTGGGTCTTGATATTGCCATACAGGAGCCTCAAGCTGGCACGGGGCATGCTGTTAAATGCGCGCAGGCCGCCTTGGCCGGTTTTGAAGGACCTGTGGCCGTATTATTCGCGGATACGCCTCTGATCGAGCCTGCTACCGTTGATTCTGTTTTTTCTGAATTGGAGAGCGGGGCTGATGTGTGTGTATTGGGGTTTGAACCTGATGACCCTGCTGCCTATGGGCGGCTCATTGTCGAAGAGGGGGAATTAACAGCGATTGTCGAGGCTAAAGAGGCGAGTCCTGCTCAACGCGCCGTGAGGCTGTGTAATAGCGGGGTTATGGCGGCATCGGCGATAGATATGTTTTCGGCGGTCGCCCGTGTGACAAATAACAATGCGAAAGGCGAATATTACCTTACGGATATTATCGAGATTTTACGCGGGGATGGTAAAAAAGCCGTGGCCGTTCGCGCCGATAGCGATGAGGTGCTCGGGGTCAATTCACGGAAAGATTTGGCAGATGCTGAACAGTGTTTTCAAGCACGTATGAGAGGTCGTATGCTAGACGCCGGTGTCAGTTTGCGTGACCCCAATAGTACCTATTTTTCATATGATACACAGATAGAACGCGACGCGGATATTGGGGCTAATGTTGTTTTTGGACCGGGTGTCAAGGTTGCTTCTGGCGCTATTATTCATCCTTTTTGTCACATTGAGGGCGCAGAGATCGGTGCGGGGGCGCAAATAGGTCCCTTTGCGCGTCTGCGTCCGGGTACAGTTATGGGGACAGGCAGTAAAGCCGGTAATTTTGTTGAAACGAAAAAAGCGATTGTCGGGGACAACAGTAAAATCAATCATTTATCATATATAGGCGATGCCGAAATTGGCGAAGAGGCGAATATTGGGGCCGGAACCATTACGTGTAATTATGATGGATATTTCAAACATAAGACAATAATTGGAGCAAAAGCTTTTGTGGGAACGAATTCATCTTTAGTCGCCCCTGTGACAATTGGTAAGGGTGCTTTTTTAGGGTCGGGCGGCGTAATAACGAATAATGTTCCGGATGATGCTTTGGCTTTGGCACGCGCTTCTCAAGTGAATAAAGAAGGTTGGGCGACGCGTTACCACGCGGCTCAATCTAAACGAAAAACGGCCCAAAAGAAAAAGAAAGACTAACCATGTCAAAATTAAAAGAAAATGCGGCCATGGCGGCATTGGATCTCGTTGAAGATGGTATGGTTTTAGGATTAGGATCGGGGTCCACGGCTGAAATTTTTATTGAACGTCTTGGCGAACGGGTTGCTGGCGGATTAAATATTAGTGGCATTCCAACTTCACAGGCGACAGCCAATTGTGCGATTGAAAACGGTGTTCCGCTGGTGGAGCCTGATAAGGTAGGTAAAATTGATTTAACGATTGATGGCGCTGATGAAGTTGACCCTCTTTTTAATCTCATTAAGGGCGGCGGAGCCTGTCTATTACGTGAGAAAATAATAGCCCATGCTTCTGACCGTATGGCTGTTATTATTGATAGTCGTAAATTGGTTGAAACCCTTGGTGCTTTTCCGCTGCCTATAGAGGTGGACCCGTTTGGTATGGCTTTGACGGCTGAACAAATTTACGCCGCATTGATGGAAAGTGGTTGTTCCGCTGGACAAACGGTTTTACGGCAAAAAAAGGACGCTTCGGGGCCTTTAGTAACCGATGGCGGGCATTATATTCTGGATTGTAAGTGCAAAACAATTCCGAATCCGATTGAAACAGCGCACCGGCTTTCACAAATTCCGGGTGTTATGGAACACGGAATTTTTGTCGATCTTGCCGATATGATTATTGTGGGCGAACCGGATCATGCTAAAATTATGGAGCTATCGCGTGAGTAAATATGATTATGATCTTTTTGTTATTGGTGCGGGATCTGGTGGGGTGCGTTCGGCACGCCTAGCGGCGCAATTGGGTAAACGGGTTGCCGTTGCGGAAGAAAGCCGTCCGGGCGGAACCTGTGTTGTACGGGGATGTGTACCGAAAAAATTTCTTGTTTATGGTGCAGAATTTGGCAGCGCGATTAAAGACGCGCAAAGTTATGGCTGGTCTGTCGGGGATGTGAAATTCGATTGGGCGATTTTACGCGATACAATTCAAACAGAAGTCACGCGTTTATCCGGAATTTACACGAATATTTTGGAAAAAAACGGAGCGACACTTTTTACAGAACGCGCAGAATTTGTTGATGCTCATACGGTTAAACTAAAAGATAGCGGCCGTGAAGTCACGGCGCAAACCATATTGATTGCTGTGGGGGGGCGCCCTTGGATACCGGATATTCCCGGCGCACAACATGCGGTTATGTCGGATGATGCCTTTTTATTGGATCAACTCCCTGAACGTATTTTGATTATTGGCGGCGGCTATATCGCGAGTGAATTTGCTGGAATTTTTGCTGGGTTAGGCGTCAAGACTGTACAAGCCTATCGCGGGCCAAAGTTGTTAAAAGGGTTTGATGATGACGTTCGAGAGTGTGTGGGGCAAGGTCAGGAACAAGCCGGTATAGAGATGCGCTATAATATCTCGCCAACCGCAATTAAAAAGCTCGGTAAGGGGTTGAAAGTCAGTTTCGATGATGGCTCACAAGTCGGGACAGATATGGTCTTTATGGCAACAGGGCGTAAACCCTATACACCAGCGCTGAATTTGGCGGCAGCCGGCGTCGAGACAACCCCTGACGGGGCTGTTAAAGTTGATAAGTTTTCACAGACAAGCGCAAAAAATATTTATGCTGTCGGAGATGTCACGAACCGTGTGAATCTGACGCCGGTAGCTATTCGTGAAGGGGCTGCGTTTATTGAAACAGTATATAAGGGTAATCCCAGCGCTTATGACCATAGTAACATTGCCAGTGCTGTTTTTACCCGTCCTCCGGCAGGTGTTGTTGGCTTGAATGAAGCCGAGGCGCGTGATCAGTTTGGCGATGATATTACAATTTACACAACCACATTCCGGCCCATGAAAAATGGTTTGGCTGGAAAGCCACAAAAATGCTTCATGAAGCTCATTACACAAGGGCCATCGGAACAGGTTATTGGTATTCATATCGTTGGCGATGACAGTCCTGAAATCATTCAAGCGTTAGGGATTTGTGTCAAAGCGGGTTTAACAAAAGCTGATTTCGATAGCACCTGTGCTGTTCACCCAACCTTGGCAGAAGAAATCGTCACCTTGAGCCCGCGCAGCTAAATAGACATGGCGCAGCCTGACGATATTGCGGCGTTCAAACCCCCGTTTTGGATGCGGTCTGCATTTGCGCAAACAGGGTTGGCGTCGCTGAAATTTCGTAAAAGCGGAACATCCCCGATGGAGCAAAATGCGCGGGCGCTGGTTTTGAGCTGCGGCCATGATGAAAAGGGATCACGTGTGCGGCTGATGGGCAGTTATTCGCAGGCTGCTGAAAATAAAGCTTTGGTTATATTTCTTCATGGATGGGAAGGGTCACAAGACAGCACCTATATTGTTTCGACCGCTCGGCTATTATATGATCAGGGCTGTTCGGTTTTTCGGCTTAATTTTCGTGACCATGGTAATACGCATCACCTTAATGAAGATATTTTTTTGGCAACGCGTTTTGATGAAGTTTTCGAAGGCGTGCGCCATGCGGCTCAATTGGCCGATGGTGCCCCCGTTTATCTTACAGGGTTCTCGTTAGGCGGGAATTTCGCCTTACGCGTTGCCCGTGCCTTGAAACATAGATCTATCGATAATCTAGTCCATATTTTTGCAATCAGCCCTGTAATCGATCCATGGGCGGCGGCTCCTTTGGTTGATACAAGTGGGTGGTTGATTCAGCGATATTTTAAAAAGAAACTCATCGCAACAATGACAAAAAAACAACAGCTTTACCCGCAGTTACATGACTTTTCTTATGCTCTAAGCTGCGACACAATCATGGAAATGTCTCAAGATATTTTACCGAAATATTCAGGCTATCCGGATTTACAGAGCTATTTTACGGCTTATGGAATAAGGTCGGATGACTTGATTGATTGTGAAACGCCGATTAGCCTAATTATGGCGAATGATGATCAGATTGTGCCGGCGGCCCATATTGATGATCTAAACTTACCTGAAACGTGCCGAGATATCCGTTTGGCCTATGGTGGTCATAACGGATTTTTTCAAAGCTTGACCGGTCCAACATGGTATGATGAATACATAACCAAAATTATATTGGGTTAAGTGATATTGGATTGGCTATGAATATTTTTCTCGGGTTAATTATAGCTGTGGCAACCTTGTTCTTTTTACTTGGGCTTAAGTCACAAAAAGGTAAGGCAAAAGGGGTGTTAAATGGAAAACTGGCAGAACCATTATCGACTCCAAACTCCGTATCCAGTGAAGAGGGTGTTCAGCCTGAAAAATATGTTCAGCCTCTGATTGGAACTCTTGAGCAAATCAAGGCTGCCATTACGGCGACTGGCGGTATTATTACCTCTGAAAGCGATCACTATCTATCAGCAACCTATATGTCGAAAATATTTAAATTTATTGATGATGTTGAAATCCGCCGCGCAGATAAAACATTGCACCATATTCGATCCGCTTCGCGTGTGGGGTATTCGGACCAGGGTGTTAACCGAAAACGCGTTGAAGCTATCCGCAACGCTATTCAATAAAAGTTCCAGTCATTTCAATCGATAAACAGGACGAAAGTCCGTTAAAATAGAGAATTTCATGCCGACACGTTATAATGAGACCCCGCGTAAAATTGATCATAATAAAGTCAAATCATTAGTGACAGAGCTTTTGATAGCTTTGGGGGAGGATCCGGAGCGTGAAGGTCTTCAGGAAACGCCACGGCGTATTGCCAATTTCTGGCAGGAGTTTATTGAATATGATGCCGGAAAGCTGGACACAACATTTTCTGCGGTAAAGCATAATCAAATGGTTGCTGTGACGGGGATGAAAGTTTGGTCAATGTGCGAACATCATATGTTACCGTTCTGGTGTGATGTTTCGATTGCTTACATTGCAGATGATAAGGTTTTAGGGTTGTCAAAATTTGCAAGGATCGCGCATAAACATGCCCATAAATTAACGCTTCAAGAACAGCTTGTTTCCGATATTGCTAATCATTTGAAGGGGATACTGGGAACAGATGATGTTGCTGTTATGGCGAAGGGCGAGCATTTATGTATGACAATGCGTGGTATTAAAACCCCGCACCGTATGATCAGTTCAGCTCTATCTGGTAAATTTCATCAAGCCGAACAACGGGCCGAATTTTTACGGTTAGTCGATTAGCGCCTCGCCATATTTTACGATATATATTTAGACGAGTGAGTGAGCGCCAAGTTTAGGCCTTTTTTAAATATAGCTTATCTTTGGTGTTAATATTCCAGAGTTCCAGACAGTTTTGTAACTTTTTAATTGATAAGGGTTTGGATAAATAGTCATCCAAATCATTATCAAGGCAATTGTCTTTATCTCCCGTAAGGCAATGGGCGGTTACGGCTATGATAGGTGTCCGGGAGCGACCTAAAGATTTTTCCAGTTTTCTAATTTCAGTGGTCGCCTCAAATCCATTAACATTGGGCATTGATATATCCATTAGAACAACAGACGGCGAGAGTTTCTCCCATAATTTGATCACTTCGGCCCCATCGTAAGCAATCTTATAGCTTAGTCCGAGCTCATCCATGAGATATTGGATGAATACCTGGTTCACTTCATTGTCTTCGGCAATAAGAACATCAATATTTGAGGGCGTCTTATCTTTGATTGGAGATATGCTGGCTGGCGATGACAGCGTTTTTGATGGACTGTTAGGGGGAATTGGGGACGTGCATGCAGGAGTTGTCTTTGTTCGGGAAGATTTTTGTAAAACCTTGCCGATTGTGCGTCTCAGGGTTGCCGCCCGTGTTGGCTTTGTTAAAAATTGGGCGATACCCAAACCAGACATGCGCGTTTGCAACTCACTTTTGTCAACAGAGGAGAGCATTATTATAGGGATGTCTTTAAAATGTGGGTTATTCATAACCATACGGACAAAATCTTCGCCATTTTTTTGCGGCATTTGATAATCTACAATTATAAGATCCAGCATAAGGTTTTTTTGAGAGGCGCTATTAAGCACAGCCATGCCGAGATCGGCTGATTCAACACATGCGGAACGACATCCCCAAAACTTTAATTGCTCCGCAAGTATACTCCGGTTGTTGGGATTATCATCAATGACTAAGACTTTAGCGCCCTTTATATTGAATTTTTTTTCCGATGGTACGTGTTCAACATTCAGATGGGGCAAATCTATGGTGAATGTAAAACAGGACCCTTTACCTAATTCGCTTTCAACATTTATGTCGCCGCCCATAAGCCGGATGAGTTCACGGGCGATATTTAGGCCCAGTCCTGTACCGCCAAACTCTCGTGTTGTGCTGGCATCGGCCTGATTAAACTTTTCAAATATTTTTGGAAATTTTTCAGGCTCAATTCCAATCCCTGTATCCTCGACCTTAATAGTCAGGGCCGTGATTACACCCTCGGAATGGCCGCTGACGCTTATAAGCACATGGCCTTCCTTGGTAAATTTCGTGGCATTACCAATTATATTTGTTAATATTTGCCGAATGCGTCCGACATCACCAAGATATCGTAAAGGGAGGTCGGCTTGTATTTTCAAAAGAAGATCAACACCTGTCTCAGAAACTTTATGGGAGAGAAGGGCCATCACATCTTCGATGCTATCTCGCAATATGAACGGAACCGGAGCGAGTTGTAATTGGCCAGCTTCAATTTTCGAGAAATCTAAAATGTCATTGATTATTGTTAAAAGTGCATTTCCGGACCGATGAATGACGTCGACGAATTCAGATTGTTTTGCTGTAAGTTTACAGCCCTTAAGCAGTTCGGTCATTCCCATGACGCCATTCATGGGTGTTCGGATTTCGTGGCTCATATTGGCTAAAAATTGCGATTTGGCGAGATCAGCAGCTTCGGCACGTAATTCGGCCTCTTTTAGATGGGTTACATCATAACCTGAGCCCAACATGCGAAGCGCACGACCTTTATCATCAAAGAGAGCTTCGCCTGTTATATAAACCCAGCGTGTCTCGCCGTCGATTTCCCGAATAATTCGATATTCAATATCGAAGGGTTCGTTTTGGGTGATATGCAACGCAGATTGATCTTTAACTCTTTTTGTATCATCGGGATGAATAATGCTATTAAGATAATCCAGATTTATATTTTTGTTCGGGGGGGCGCCCATAATCTCAAGCATGCGGTCAGTCCACTGCATGTCCCCGGTTTCCACATCGGCTTCCCACAACCCAAGTTTCGAACCTGCTATCGCCAGTTTCATCTTTTGTGTATCAAACTCACGGCTTTTAGCGTTAGATCGCGTAATGTTTTCACCCCTCATTTTACCATCCCATTTGGTAATTCTCTTAAGCTTTTAGCTCATTTTATTATTCTATAATGCGGGCATATGAAGAAATATTTAACTGTAATTGTGTTTTTAATATTTATAGCGGATATGGCGATATTGATATTATCCGCCTTGTGATAGCCGCATGTTAACGACATCCAGAACAGATAATACTGCGTCGGGTATATTGGTACCCGGCGGAAACACAGCCTTGGCGCCCATCTCTTTTAAGGTTTCGATGTCTTCGGGCGGCACAACCCCGCCGACAATGATTAAAATATCGTCGCGCTTCTCTGCATTGAGGGCGCTGCGCAGGGCAGGGATCAAGGTTAGGTGCCCTGCTGCCAATGAGCTGGCAGCGATAACATCAACATCATTATCAATTCCCATAGCTGCGCTTTCTTCCGGTGTTTGAAAGAGCGGGCCAATAACCACATCAAATCCGATATCCTTAAAGGCGGTTGCGACAACTTTTTGACCGCGGTCATGGCCGTCTTGGCCCATTTTAGCAATAAGAATTTTGGGTTTGCGCCCTTCAAGTGTTGTAAAGGCTTTAATGCGGCGTATCGCTTCATTATAACTGGGGTTGCGCTGATCAAATGCAGAAGAATATACACCTGTAATGCCGGCGGGTTTGGCGGCATAACGGCCATAAACTTTTTCCAATGCAGATGATATCTCGCCAACTGTTGCTTTCTTGCGGGCTGCATCAACGGCCAAGTTTAATAGATTGCCAGTGCCCGTATCTGCCGATCGGGTCAGTGCGTCCAGAGCGGCCATAGTTGCCTCAGTATCGCGATCAGCTTTGAGTTGATGCAGGCGTTCTATTTGGCCTTTGCGGACCTTGTCATTATCAACTTTTAAAATCGGAATATCGTCTTTTTCATCCGAAAGATATTGATTAACCCCGACAACTGTTTGCGCGCCGCTATCTATGCGGGCTTGAATCCGGGCGGCCGATTCTTCAATACGCAATTTTGGTATACCAGCCTCAATAGCGGCTGCCATGCCGCCCAAGGCTTCAACTTCCTGAATGTGGGTGAGGGCTTTGCTTGCCAGATCATGGGTTAGCCGTTCAACAAAGAAACTTCCGCCCCATGGATCGATTTGGTCTGTGTGATGACCTTCGGTTTGTAGAAAAATTTGCGTATTACGAGCAATGCGCGCGGAAAAATCAGTAGGCAGTGCAAGAGCTTCATCCAGTGAATTTGTGTGTAGACTTTGGGTATGTCCATCCACAGCGGCCATAGCCTCGATATGGGTGCGCCCAACATTGTTAAAAACATCTTGTGCTGTGAGTGACCAGCCAGACGTTTGGCAATGCGTCCGCAGCATCGTTGATTTAGGATTATTCGGTCCGAAAGGGCTTATCAATTTGGCCCATAACAGACGTGCTGCGCGTAATTTGGCGACTTCCATGAAATAATTCATACCTATAGCCCAAAAAAAGCTAAGTCGCGGAGCAAAGCGATCAATATCCATACCGGCTGCGATACCGGTTCGGACATATTCAAGTCCGTCTGCGAGAGTATAGCCCAGTTCTATGTCGGCTGAGGCCCCTGCTTCTTGCATATGGTATCCCGATATAGAGATAGAGTTGAATTTTGGCATATGGGCCGCAGTGTGTTTGAATATATCTTCAATAATGCGCAAGGACGGTCTTGGGGGATAAATATAGGTGTTCCGTACCATAAATTCCTTGAGAATGTCATTTTGAATAGTTCCGGACAGTTGGCTTTGACTGACGCCCTGTTCCTCAGCCGCCGCAATATAGAGGGCCAATATGGGTAAGACTGCGCCGTTCATTGTCATAGACACACTCATTTTATCCAGAGGAATTTGATCAAATAAAATACGCATATCGTAAAGGCTGTCGATAGCGACGCCAGCCATACCCACATCACCCGGCACGCGCGGATGATCAGAATCATAGCCGCGATGTGTGGCCAGATCGAAAGCAACCGAGAGGCCTTTTTGCCCTGCAGCCAGATTACGACGATAAAAAGCATTGGAGTCTTCAGCGGTAGAAAATCCGGCATATTGGCGAATAGTCCATGGCCGCTGGCTATACATGGTTGGATAGGGGCCTCGAATATAGGGGGCAAACCCGGGATAGCTATTCAGATGATCAAGACCAGCTATATCTGCTGGCGTATAGGCCGGTTTAAGTGTGATGCCTTCTGGCGAGACCCAATCAGCCCCGCTTTGCGGAAGCTGGGGGGAAAGACCAAGGTCAAGCTTTGTGAAATCAGGAGATTTATGCGGCGTCATGGGGCTGACCTCCGCGTTTTCGCCGCTCGAGTGGTTTGAGAAGGGTGCAATGTCACGCCGAGAATGGGGTCATTGCGGTCATTGCGGGCTTTGGCCATACGCTCAATACGGGCTTTAAACGGGGCTGTATTCTCTAGTCCGCCCTCTGTTTCGATTTGTTGAAATTCAGTCCAGGCAGCACGGGCTAAATGTTCTGTCATTGTCTCATGAAAATAACTACCGAAGGCGGCGTCATTGACCTGACCTAAATGACTTTCTTTCATCATCATTAATTGCATATTGCGGGCAATGCGATGCCCAAACCCAGTCGCATGACCGATTGCATCCGTGAATGGGCGTGTTGTGATAAAGTCGGCTCCGCCAATCACAGCGCCAAAGCCAGCGCTCATGACACGCAACATATTTGTCCAAGGGTCGGTGCTTTGCATCATATGTTTCGCGGTTATGACATGTATGGGAAGGGTGACGTCATTGAGACTGAAGGCATCTGCAATACGGGCATAAATCCTGCGAGCGGCGCGTATTTTTGCAATTGAGAGATGGCTATCTTGATCCGTTGTCAGTTCAGCGCCGATATGACGCGCTGCGAGATCTGGCCCTAATGTGCGCATAGTATAAGCGGTGCTTGCGGCGAAATAAGCCAGCTCCTGAACGGCTGTACCACCCATTTCCGAAACGCGGGTCGCATTGATTGTAATCATGCGCCAATTCTCTGGGGCTTCCCGTGCGAGGGATTGCAGGTTCTCTGTTTTAGGGTCTAAGCCGAAATAGATATGGGATGTATGATATTCGTTAAAAAGCGTTATGTTTTGATGATCATTATTAGGTGCTATTGCAATGGGAATAAGATCCATATGAACAGCATCAAACAAACGCTTGAGGTCGTTTTTACGACCTATTGTTATACCGGTATCGCCCAATGTAATCCGGGCTGCACTGGCGCCGCCTGTTAAATCTTCTCTTAATTGATGATTAGCATGAGCGATATCAGGGTCTCGAACTGGCGCTGCAATGTGCCACGGTCGGTCATCTTGCAGCGGCGCACCGGCACGGGGGATCGCTTTGATATCATCGGGCCGATCCGAAGCAGAGGATAGAGGCCCGCGCGGTAAGCCATCATCCGTATAGCGTATGAGGCTTTCAAAACTATCCCCGCGCAATCCCTTTTCCACAAGCACCTGCCAATCGTCTTGAGAAATGGCAGGAAAGTTATCGGTTAATCGTAAATTGGTCATAGGACTATACTAGGGCTTGTCCCCCAGAGTTCAACTTATCTTAGGTCAAATTCGATCATAATCGGCGTAAATCATATCTGTGATGTCCTAAAAGCAGGTGTTTGATATATAGAACGTATGTTTTTTATATAGGTTATTGAAATTTTATGGCTGAAGGCTTATGTGCGCGGTATAACCATTAAGGGCTTGATATGACTGCTGTAAATCCTAATGCGCCAACGGAAGAAACCGTACTCAAAGTCGAGCATTATACGGACCGTTTATTTCGGTTTGAAATTACACGTCCGGCGAGCTTCCGCTTCCGGTCGGGTGAGTTTGTTATGATAGGTTTGCCCAAAACCGAAGAGCAGCGTAAACCATTGATGCGCGCCTATTCGGTAGCCTCGCCAAGTTGGGATGAAAAGCTGGAATTTTATTCGATTAAAGTGCCTGATGGCCCTTTAACATCACGACTACAAAAAATTCAGGAGGGGGATACGGTTCTACTTGGTAAAAAACCGGTTGGGACACTCGTTTTGGATGCATTATTACCAGGAAAACGGCTTTATATGTTCTCTACAGGAACAGGTATCGCGCCGTTTGCTTCGCTTATTCGCGATCCCGAGACTTATGAACGCTATGATGAAATTATTTTGACCCATACATGCCGCCAAAAGGCAGAGTTATCTTATGGATTGCGTTTGGTTGAGAGCTTGAGTGATGATCCGTTAGTCGGCGAAATGATCGGTGACAAACTTTTACATGTGACATCGCTTACGCGCGAAGAATATCCGTTAAAGGGCCGTATTACAACGCTTATTCAATCTGGCGATCTTTTCAAGAATGCCGGAACACCGCCGCTTAATCCAGCAGAAGATCGTGTGATGATTTGCGGATCAATGGATATGATTAATGATACAAAAGCTTTGGTGGAAACTTTCGGTTTAACGGAAGGCTCCAATTCAAATCCGGCTGAATTTGTCGTCGAAAAGTCATTTGTGGGATAATAAAGCCAGCGGATATTACTCTGGAGCAAAATCTCCGAGAGTTAAGAGCGAGACTCGTACGCCAAAGCCTTCTGAATTACCTACAACACCGAGGTTGTTTCGATTTCTATCATAGATGAATTCAATCCGCGTACAATCATCATCGTAAATAAGCGACAGGGCTTGGCGTCGGGTTACATCGCGATCAATATCGCGGAAGAGTGAATAGCGCGTACTCCAGTTTTCTGTGAGCTTGAGGCCAAATGATCCTGAAATTTCTTCGGGTGGAGCGTTTGGATTGGTGAGTAACTGCCGGGCGGCACTGTCCAATTTATAATATCGTAGATTGGCATTGAACCGGTCATGCGTATATCCAAAACTGGTATCAATACGGCGAAAACGACTATCATCGTCATCATATCTTATCCGTGTTGACCATGACAGGTTGCGGCCTAAATATAATTCGAATTGACCGACAATATCGGAGGTTCCCCCTGCTAGACCTGTCCCGAGACCAAAATCATCATCAAACCCGCTTGCATAGCTTTGTCCTGCAAAGAGATAGGCGCGGTTATTGCCCCAATCAGCCGTAAGCGAGCCGCCAACATCAGCGCGAAAGCCTTCTTGCCAAAAATCAAATCCTGTTGATTTATTCGACGCCCAAAATAGGGCGCTATCGAGGTCAATATCAGTTGAGTCCTGAAGTAAATCCAAAGTGGAACCGCTTGTAAAGTTATCTAATTTTCCATCACCAAAGCTTTGGGTTAGCTGTATGCGTGGCTCAATGACAATATCAACATTATTACCAGAGCGAATGAAAGGCCATCGAATATCCACGCCCGTTTGGCCAATGGTTCGGGAAAAATCGGTTTGCGTGCCATTCCGGTCTTCAAGGTCAACATAGTCATAGCGGGCATTAGCAAAAGGTTTCACTTCAATACCGGCAGGGGCGATAAAGGTTTTATTCCAATCTACCCCACCTGATGCGCGGGTGTAATCGGACCCTATTTTGCGGGTTAACGCCGTCACATCACCAAAGAGCTTTAACCGACCACCTAAGGGGTCGGTAAAATATTTTTCGAGTTCTATTTTAGGAGCAATAATCGGCAAAATACTATCGTCTTCTCGGTTAACCGTAAATTGCTCTATGCCGGCTGCATCTTCAGATCTTGTGATTTGGGTGCGCAAGCTTTGATAGCCCCACGTGCCGGTCACAAAGCGAAAATCATCATCTTGTCCAACAGCAAAGGCTTGGGAAATAAGGCGGCGGCCATCTGCGGTATATATTCCGCGGCTTGATGGGCGCTCATCCAGATCATATCGGTTTAAAAATAAATCATCTGTTGCGAGTTGTACGCCAAAACCCCAGTCCCATGTGTCACTGGGTGAAAATAAACCGTCAGCGAAAAAATGTGATCGTAACTTCCGGCCAACCGTTGCCTCGTCTGGATTGGTGAAAATGTCATCTTCGGTAAAGGCATTGCCGCGGCGGTCAAAGGCACTGGCATAGGTTAGGCTGCTATTGATATTGATATTGCCAGAGTAAAAACGGCGGCGATAATCAAGCTCTAATAAAGGATTGACCTTTGCAAAGACACGCGGCGTTAGCGTGAGGTCAGAATAATCGTCAAGTGCAATAAAATAAGGTGCGCGAACGTTAAAGCCTTTGCTATTTGATATGCCGATAAAGGGGTTAAGCCAGCCGCTGGCTCGTCCTGCGCTTGGGTCGGGATGAGAAAGATAGGGGGTATAGAAAACGGGTAGACCGGCCAGTTCAAACACGGCATCGCGATATTGGATCATATTGCGATCTTTATTTTGTGTCACTTTACGGGCCCGAATGCGCCATGTTGGGTTCTTGGTGCTACCGTCCTCTTCAACACAGGCCTCGCAGGCGGTGTAATAGGCATTATAAAGCTCTACGCCTTCATCTGTACCGCGCGTCGCAAATGCAGCCCCCGTTATGCCGCCTTCAGGGAATCGGGCTGTGAAATTTGAGGCTGTACCCGCTTCCAGTTCATTGGATAGCTCAAGCTTGTCGGCAAATTGTGTCGCGCCAGTCGCATCAATCAAGGCGACATTGCCAGAGGCAATCACCCGGCCATTGGATAGGGTGTAAACAACTTTATCGGCACGTAAGGTTCTATCCTGATAGCGGCCTTCAACCTCACCCTCTGCGGTTATAATGCCGGCTGTTTCGTCATTGATAAGGCTATCCGCCTCAAGATATATAATATCGGGATCCTGAAAAGGACTGTTTTTATCCAGTTTCAAGGGACGATTTGTACCGGCTGCCGTTTGCGCCGTCGGGATTTGCGCCTCTGTGAGAAGTGCTAAGGAACTAACACTGCATGTAAAAAACAAGGTTAGGGCACGTCTTGAAATCGCTGGTGTCAATGGTTTTACCTTTTTCGCCCTGATTCTTTGCCCTACTCATATAAGTGAATACCGAAACTTATTCTATCGGTCTATAATATTTGCATAAATTCTTGGTTAGAGTGCGGCCTCCATGTAATATATCTATACAGTCCGTCCATGATATGGCTAATCCAGAGTGGAAAACAGTCAAATGAAACTCTAGATTAACTAAACTATAGGTAAATAATCGGGAATGCGGGCGGTTTGAGGCTGGATTGCGCTGTTGCAACATTCCAGCAGTGGAAAAGACAACTATATGGCCAAACATAGGGCGAACATAGATAAGGCCGATACTCAAGGGTTGCGATCCACTGTTGGTCGCGCCCTTTTATCGGCTAAGCGCGCTTTATGGGGCGTGGGGATATTCTCTATGTTTGTTAACATACTTATGTTGACGGGTCCGATTTATATGTTGCAGGTTTATGACCGCGTCCTACTCAGCAGTTCCGTTTCGACATTGGTTGCAATCTCTATCCTTATGGCGGCCATGTATGGATTTATGGGATTTTTGGAATTTTGTCGCTCGCGTGTTTTAACGCGTCTTGCTGGGCGTTTTGAACAAAGTTTAGGGGGGCGAACGTTTAAGATATGGCTTAAACAAGGGTTGTATGGCCAATCAGCTCCACGGCATTCACCCATGACGGATTTATCAACATTAAAGCAGTTTTTATCTGGTAATGGTCCGGGCACCTTCTTCGATATCCCTTGGGTGCCAATCTATATCGCCGTTATTTTCATCCTGCATTGGTCTATCGGTATTTTGGCAATTATCGGGACTTTGATAATTTTAGCCGTTGCACTTTACAATGAATTCGCCACGCGAAAGCCGCAATTAGAATCGCTTAAATATCGCCGCCAAGAGCAAGTTTTTTCGCAGCAAGCCCATCGTAATGCTGACACAGTTGCCGCTATGGGAATGGGGGCTGCTATGGGGCAAAAATGGGCGGAATTAAATACTAAAGGGCGGGACGAAGGGCTAGCCAGTTCTGACAAAGCCGGTAACGCCAGTTCAATTACTAAGGCGTTTCGCATGTTTATGCAATCGGCCACTTTGGGGCTGGGCGGCTATTTGGCTGTTTTGCAGATTATTACGCCGGGCGCGATGATTGCGGGATCCATTATTTTAGGCCGGGCCTTGGCACCGGTTCAAATGGCGATTGGGCAATGGCGCGGATTTACAGCCGCGCGGGATTCATTTGACCGATTGAACAAATTTTATGATGCTATTCCCGAAGATGAAGATACGCTCAACTTACCGGCTCCCACTGGTGTCCTATCTGTTGAAAATGTGATTGCCGCGCCGCCCGGCGTACAGCAGGCGACGTTGCATGGTTTAAACTTTACGATAAAGCCGGGGCAAGGCTTAGGCGTGATTGGACCGAGCGCATCTGGAAAATCAACTTTGGCCCGTTTACTTGTTGGCATATGGTTGCCCCAAAAAGGGGCTGTTCGTCTTGACGGAGCCAGTTTTGATCAATGGAACCGTGATGCTCTTGGGCCTTACATTGGGTATTTACCACAAGCCGTTGAAATGTTTGATGGAACTGTTGGGCAAAACATTTCTCGATTTGCTACAAATGCTACGGATGAAGCGATCGTATCAGCGGCAAAAATGGCCGGTGTTCATGATTTGATATTACGATTGCCGAGCGGCTATTCCACGCTTATCGGCGAGGGTGGAACGGTTTTATCCGGTGGACAAAACCAACGAATTGGTCTGGCGCGGGCTTTATATGGTGATCCGGTTCTAATCGTATTGGATGAACCGAATGCGAGCCTTGATGCTGATGGTGATGCGGCTCTCACACAAGCCATTACCCATGCCCGAAAACGCGGTGCAACTGTCATTGTTATGGCGCATCGTCCTAGTGCCATTTCGGCTGTAGATCAATTATTGGTGTTGCGTGATGGTAAACAAATTGCCTTTGGTTCGAAAGAAGCGGTGCTCAAAGAGATGAATGAACAGGCTGCAAAAAACCAGAAACAGCCTGCAGCGCGTCAATCACAGACGGCCAATCCTCCGCAGGCGGTTAAAATTCAAGGGCCAAAAACAGGTCCGGCAGGCGGGTTTATGGGACAACCTTTGGGTAAGAAGCCCGCTGGGGGCGTATCATGAACCAACCCCTTGGGCAGATGCAAATTGCTATGCCGCCAGCCATGGAGGATGGTGATGCGGCGCAAAAAAAAGAATCTTTTGATAAGTTTTTACTTATGGGGTGGTGCGGTATTGGCGCATTGATTTTAGTTCTTTTGTTCTTTTTGATAGCCCCGCTTAAAGGTGCGGTGATTGCACCGGGAGCTTTGGCGCTTGAAGGAAAACCGCAAGTTATTCAGCATGTTGACGGCGGTATTGTTGGTGAAATTTTTGTTCGTGACGGGTCAGCTGTGAAACAGGGGGATGTTTTGATGCGTCTTGACCCGACAGCGATTGAAGCTAACCGGTCTGCGGTTGAAACCCGCCGTTTTGAGATGTTAGCATTTGTTGCACGTTTAACGGCTGAACGCGATAACGCCAATACTATTTTATGGCCCGCAAGCCTAGTAAAACATAAGACCTTGCGGGATGTGGAAATAGCTATGGAAGGCCAGCAAAATCTTTTTGAAGCGCGTAAACGCTCGGCAACAGGGCGGGTTAATCAATTGGATAAGAGAATTGCGCAATCGCGCGATCAAATATCGGGTTTAAGGTCACTTGTTACTTCAAATGTATCTCAAATTTCCCTTATTTCTCAAGAACTTGTAGGGCTAAGGGAGTTGGTTTCTAAAGGCTTTGCATCTAAAACCCGTGTTTTGGCTTTGGAACGTGAACAAGCGCGTTTGAATGGGGACATGGCGAGCCGACGATCTGAAATTGGCCGATTGGAGAATTTAATTAGAGAAACACAAATTCAGATAAATCTTATTCGCCGCGAACGCGAAGAAGAGGTTTTGTCGCAATTGCGACAAGCCGAAACAGACCTCAGTGATTTATCGGAACAATTGACAACAGCGGCGGACCAACGCAGGCGCGTGGATGTAAAAGCCCCCGTTGCCGGACTTGTTCATAATATGCAAATCGCCACCATAGGAGGCGTTATAGCCGCTGGCGAACCTATTATGTCTATTATTTCGCAAAATGATAATTTGATCATAGAAACACAAGTGCAACCCGGCGATATTGATCAGATATATACCGGCCAAGAAACACGGGTGAACCTATCAGCCTTTAATCAACGCACAACGCCACAATTACGCGGTATTGTTAAATCTATATCGGCTGATCGATTGATGGACCCCATTACGGGCCTTCCATATTATACAGTGATTGTGATAATTCCGCCCAATGAATTGGCTTTGTTAGATGGTCTAGACCTTATTCCCGGTATGCCAGCCGAAGCTTTTATGCAAACGCAAAACCGATCGGCGTGGAGCTATCTTATGAAACCGGTTGTTGATGCTATGCGCCGGGCTGGCCGTGAAGAATAATATGGCTTTTCTTATAAAATCTTAGGCGGATAACCTGACCAACGTTTTACGGTTTTCATAACGAGAGATGATTGAATACGGTTGACATGGGGTAGAGCGGCAATGGTGCGCTTATAAAGCTTTTCATAACTTTCTGTATCAGGTGCGGCCACTTTGATAAGATAATCCGCGGAGCCGGTTGTGAGGTAACATTCTAGAACTTCGGGATGGGCTAGAGCTGCTTTTTCAAAGGCTGCGAGAACTGCTTCACTTTGGCTCTCAAGTGAAACTTCAACGTAAAACATCATTTTATATCCCAGCTTTTCTCCGCTGAGCCGCGCTGCATAGCGTTCTATAACGCCGTTTTTTTCAAGAATGCCAATACGGCGGTGACAAGCAGATGCCGAGAGACCAACATGCTCTCCAATATCGGCAATCGAGAGTCGGCAATTGTCTTGTAAAATGCCTAATATATTGCGATCAATATCATCTATCATAAAACTATATTCTATAAATTAAGGAAAAATACGAATAATATACATAAATACATGCATTTCAGAGGTCAATATCGTATGTTTTAAGACTGCCAGTTTGTTAGAGTTCGATTAGCAATATGGGAGAATTTCATGCTGATTGGTGTACCAAAAGAAATTAAAAATCACGAATATCGTGTTGGTCTGACACCCGAGAGTGTTGCTGAGCTTGTCCATTTTGGTCAAACGCTCATTGTTGAAACAGCGGCTGGCGCCGGTATTGGCGCATCGGATGCTGATTATGTGGCGGCCGGGGCCGAGATTGTTACAACTGCGGTTGAAGTTTTTCAGCGGGCTGAAATGATTGTAAAAGTCAAAGAGCCGCAAGCGGTGGAACGCGCGATGCTGCGTCCCGGTCAAATATTATATACCTATCTGCATTTGGCACCGGATCCTGCGCAAACCAAAGATTTGATTAAATCGGGCGCAATTTGCATTGCTTATGAAACGGTGACGGATGATGCGGGTGATCTGCCTTTACTCAAACCGATGAGCCAAGTGGCCGGACGTTTGGCTATTCAGGTGGGAGCAAAGGCGCTGCAAAAAGAGAGCGGCGGACGGGGAGTTCTGCTTGGCGGTGTTCCGGGGGTAGCACCTGCGAAAGTCATAATTATTGGCGGCGGTGATGTTGGGTTTAATGCGGCGCAAATGGCCGTTGGTATGCAAGCCGATGTTACAATTTTGGAACGGAGTAATAGTGTTATGGAACGCCTATCCTATTATTTTGGCTCCAAAGCCAAAGTTATCCGTTCGACACCGGCTGTTCTGGCAGAGTTATTGAAAAGCGCAGATATGGTTGTTGGCGCGGTTCTGATTCCGGGTGCAGCAGCCCCCAAACTTGTGAGCCGGGATATGTTACCAACGATGCTGGATGGATCTGTTTTGGTTGACGTTGCAATTGATCAAGGCGGGTGTTTTGAAACATCAAAAGCAACAACCCATGCTGAGCCGACTTATATCATTGACGGGGTGGTGCATTATTGTGTGGCCAATATGCCGGGAGCCGTGGCTCGAACATCGACCTATGCTCTGAATGCCGCGACATTACGCCATGCTAAAAATATCGCGAAACTGGGTTGGAAAGCCGCGCTTAAAGCTGATCGGCATTTACTCAATGGTTTGAATGTTTGCGAAGGTAAATTAACTTATGCTGCGGTTGGCGAGGCTTTAGGGCTTGAAAGTGTTGAGGCTGAAAGCTGTCTTTAACGGAGATTTCCCTGATCCGGGATTTTTTTTAACTAGGATTTTCTTTGGCAATTTGGGCATGTATATCATTGACTTTTAACAGGGCGGCCGATCCATAATAGGGCGTGAATTCTACATTGAAAATACCGGCCTCGACAGCGGGGTCGGTTAAAACAAGGCGCTTGGCTTCTTCGACGGTTTTGACATTGAAAATATATAGGCCGCGTTTGATTTTATCAGGATCGTTAAAAGGCCCGGCTAAAACCAGTGTTTTATTGGCCGCCAAAGCTCTAATATTGGCAAAATGTCCTGCAAATATAGTGTTACGTGTTTCGGCATCGGTAATAGTTTTATCATTGGGGCCTGTTGTCAATATAACCATGACATAACTGCGCATGCCGTAATCATCTGCACCCAATTCAGAAGCCAGAGCAGCATTAAAGCCCGTTTGCTCTTTGTTTTTGACTGTTTCGGAGGAATGACAGGCCGTTAATACGGTGCATAAAAGGAATATCCAGATGGCTTTCATTATAAATCCCCGTTGATTTATTATCGGTTTATGTCTGTAGTCATGACAGTTTAAAAGGTCTGGGACAATCTGGCAAAATGATTCTGAATTCGTCTTTATCGGTAAAAGTGTGGCTTGACTCTCGTCAATCCCGCCTGCGGGGTGTGCAGCCCATTGCGCTAGCGGATTGGCTTTATAAAAGCGATAGTTAAAGGCGCAGATGGCGTGTCGTCGCCCATTAATCCAGAATAAGCGTGAAATTGTATTTCAGGCGAAAGAGAAGGCCTATCCGGCATCTGATGAGCTCTATGACTTTATCCGCCAGTCTCTGTAAGGTGGTATAATATTGTATTGGTGTAAGCCGCGCCCGGTTCCAAAATGAGACTGTTGTCGCCATGGCGGAGACTATTGGGCGGGGCATGAGGTTCAAGGGCTATAGCGGAACGAGGGTAGGGCAGGTCGTCACCCGTATAAACCTGAACGCCTTGTTGGTTACTGTATAAGGTAAGACTTCGATCGTTTGTTGATACTATAGCGATTGGGCGTAGAGTGTTCGGCGACCAGAGTTTATCCGGTGTTGAGTGATTAAAGTGATCAATACGCGCTGTCCCGATAGGGCGGGGTGTGGTGAAATCTAAATCTGACCCAGACGCATCCAGCCATTTATCCTTACAGAGACCCTTAGCCGATTTTTCGCGATATGATGCACTGTTTAAGGTTAATTTATGGGTGTTGATTACCGGTTCGTCTGACAGGTTGAAATAGGGATGATAGGTCATATTGATATAAGCCGAACGGGCCGGGGTTGCGCGTATATCAAGGCTCAACCCGCTTTCTGTTATTTCAAACCTTAATTTTGCTGTGATGGGACCGGGCAAGCCTTGATGACCATCGGGGTATATACAGCTTAGGCATAATATGGTTGGATCGGTACTGGGCTCTCGTTTCCAGTTTAGCCTATCAAAGCCATTTGGCCCGCTATGGAGATTATGCGGGCCGTCATTTTGCGGCATTTGATAGGTTTGATTGTATATTGAAAGCTGACCATGGGCGGTTCGATTGGCGATAGGACCGATAAGAGCGCCGATGTGATGGGTTTGATCCTGATAGGATTGCAAATCTTCAAAACCGAGAACGCAGTTAAAGCCATCAGGGAAGTGCAACCCTTGCAAGGTTGCACCATAGCTTAAAAGGGTTGCTCTTAGTCCATTTTCTGCCGTGAGTTCATAAGCCATCACAATATCACCGCTTGATAATCTACCAAATATATATTCCGAAATCATGCATAACCGCATAGCAAACAGACATAACCATGCAAGCTCTTGCCAGTTGCTCTGATATGCGCATAATTGCATATATAACGCAGGAGCCGATTATGAATGCACAAGCCGATCCATCCAACATGCAGGTTGACAGCGGATTTAATATTCCAGATCCATCATCCATTGACCGCTTAGAGGGTAAGGTCAGTGATCCAGAATGGCATATGCGGAAACAATTGGCTGCCACTTATCGCTTGTGTGCGATATATGGGTGGACGGATTTAGTCTTTACACATATTTCGGCACGCTTGCCCGATGAAGATGGAGAGGAACGGTTTCTCATTAATCCTTACGGGGTTATGTTTGACGAAATGACGGCCTCTAGTCTTGTTAAAATCGATCTGGATGGAAAAATCTGTCAAGATACACCATATTTTATTAATCCCGCTGGCTTTACAATTCATAGTGCTGTTCACCATGCGCGCGAGGATGCGAAATGTGTGATCCATGTTCATACCCCATACGGTATGGCCGTGTCAGCGCAGAAAAAAGGTCTGCGCCGGTATACGCAAATGTCGATGCAGGTTTATAATGATCTGGCCTATCATGATTATGAGGGTATTGCGCTGGATCTTGATGAACGTGAGCGGTTAGTGGCGAATATAGGGTCAAAATCTCTTTTGATGTTGCGCAACCACGGTACGCTGACGTTAGGGCCATCGTGCGGCACAGCGTTTTTGCGAATGTATTTCCTCGAAAATGCCTGCAAAGCGCAGATTTTCGCACAATCGGTTGGCGGCGAAGAACATTTGCATGAAGAACCCGAAGCTATGGGGAACCGTGTGTATGAACAAGGGGCCGCTGCCTTTGTACCGGGTATGGGGGATAATCTTGTGTGGCCGGGTTTGATGCGGAAACTGGCGCGTAGTAATCCGGGGCACGATTATTAAAATACAAATAGGCCTATAATAGCCGGCATCTGGAAAACCAGAGCCGCAACAATAGAGATCTCGGGGAGAATATCATGCGCCAAATAATATTATGGATGTGGTCCATCCTTGCGGCTTTGACTATAACAGCCTGTGGGCCGCAAACGTCTAGTATTGATACGATTGTTGTCGATACGGCTGTGTCCGAAGATACAATTATGGCTGGCGATATTGACGGGTGGCGCAGCCATGGCGGTAGTTATGCCGAGGATCGCTTTGTAAAATTGGCAAAAATTTCAACTGAAAACGTCGATCAATTAGGGTTGGCTTGGTCATATGATTTGGGCACAAGCCGCGGTATAGAGGCCACACCCATTGTTCATAATGGTATTATGTATGTGACATCGACATGGAATATTGTGCATGCATTGGATGTGCGTACGGGTCAGCCGCTTTGGACGTTTGATCCCGAGGTTGATAAAAAACAAGCCAGCTATGCTTGCTGCGATGTTGTAAACCGAGGCGTGGCGATTTGGGGTGATAAAATTTTTACAGCAACTATTGATGGGCGCCTTATTGCCCTGAATGCAAAGACGGGCGCTGTGGTCTGGGATAAACTGACGATTGATAAGTCTAAGCCTTATACTATTACCGGTGCGCCGCGTGTTATTAAGGGCAAGGTTATTATTGGCAATGGCGGTGCCGAACTGGGTGTGCGGGGTTATGTCGGGGCTTTTGATGCGAATACGGGTGATCAATTATGGCGCTTTTATACGGTGCCGGGAAATCCCGCTAACGGTTTTGAAAACGCTACAATGGAAATGGCTGCCGAGACGTGGAACGGGGAATGGTGGACTGCGGGCGGAGGCGGTACAGCATGGGATGCTATGGCATATGATCCTGAGCTCGATCTGCTATATATTGGTGTTGGTAATGGATCCCCATGGAATCAATCTATTCGCAGTCCTGGCGGAGGGGATAATCTCTTTTTGTCGTCTATTGTCGCCTTACGTCCTGATACGGGTGAATATGTTTGGCATTATCAGACAACACCGGGCGAGACATGGGATTATACGGCAACGCAGCATCTTATTCTTGCGGATTTAGAGATCGAAGGGACGATGCGTAAAACGATTATGCAGGCACCAAAAAACGGGTTTTTCTATGTTATTGACCGTGAAACGGGTGCCTTTATTTCGGGTAAGAACTTCGTTCCAGTCAATTGGGCTACCCATATTGACCCTGCCACGGGCCGCCCTGTTGAAAATCCGGCAGCGCGTTATTCAGGCAAAGATCCATTTTTCCAACTTCCGGGGCCGCTGGGCGCGCATAATTGGCACCCTATGTCATATAGTCATGATACGGGCTTTGTTTATATTCCCGCCCAAGAAGCCCCTTGGGTTTATGGTGATAAGGGTGATTACGAATATAAAAACGGACAATGGAATACGGGCACCGATTTTATCTATGGGATGTTGCCAACGGATAAACCAACCTTTCGTCAACTTAAAGCTTTGGTTAAAGGCCGGCTCTTGGCATGGGATCCGGTAAAACAAGAACCAGCGTGGGCTTTTGAGCATAATGGCCCTTGGAATGGCGGGATATTATCGACATCGGGCGGGCTGGTTTTTCAAGGTACAGCCGATGCACATTTTGCCGCCTATGATGCTCGATCGGGCGAGCGTTTATGGCGCTATTTTACCCAGACGGGTATTGTGGCTGCGCCCATTACCTATGAAATAGATGGCGAACAATATGTCACGGTTGCTTCGGGGTGGGGTGGGTCTTTTGCCCTCGGGTTTGGCGGTGTGTTTCCAACGGGTAGTGCGATGAAGCTTGGCCGTGTATTGACCTTTAAAATAGGGGCAGAGGCGACACTACCGGACGTGCCCGTAGCTGAAGTTTATGTTCCTGAGATACCAAAAGTAACGGCATCTGAAGCGGTTATTAAGACGGGGGCTGTGGCCTATGCCAATGGGTGCGGGGTGTGTCATGGTGATCAGGCTTATTCATCAACTTTGACGCCAAACTTACGGTTTTCGGCTATTACAACAGATGCTGAGGCGTGGAAATCTGTCGTTCTGGAGGGGGCATTGATTGAAAATGGTATGCCGAATTTTGGCGGCATTTTAGATGCGGACACAGCTGAGGCTATTCGCCATTATGTAATTGCCGAGGCCAATAGTGATCGAGATAAGCAATTTTATGATTCTGTCTCCCTGCCGGAATAGGCAATTGGATGTAAAAAAACCGGTGATTTGGATCAGATTGGTAGCCTCGCTTAAATGAATATACAAACTGGTTAGCAAAAGTAATCTGAAAACCATAAATTCAACCTCATAAGCAGGCGGGTAATCTATGGCTAATGGTCCATATCGTAACGGCTCATTTACCATATTTGTCTATAGGCAGCTATGCTTATTATTTCGCAAACACCGCCCGAACAACCATCGATAAGTGAAGACGACATTCGTTTGCTTATTCGCCATAATGATCCTGACGTCCGTGCCAATGCCGCTACCCGGATATGCAGACAGGTTAGGACTTCACAATTATCGGATATTGATCGCCAATTTGCTATCGAATTATTAGAGTTTATGGCACATGATACTGTTTCTATGGTCCGGCGGGCTTTGGCTGTAACATTGAAAAATTCACCCGAATTACCCCGTGAAATTGCATTGAAACTGGCTAGCGATATTGACAATATTGCCGTACCAATTTTGACACATTCACCAGTATTTACGGATGAAGATTTAGTTGAAATTTTAAAGTCAAAAGCGGCCGCAAAAATTAGTGCGGTCGCCCGCCGTGAAACTTTAAGTGATGTTGTTGTCAGGGCCATCATACGGTTTGGCGATTCAAAGGCTGTTGCGGCTGTTGCGGCTAATGACGGGGCTTTGATCAGCGAAGAAACAGCAAAAGACGTTTTGCGCAGCTATCATGATAATGATCTAATAAAACAGGGGTTTATAGATCGCCGGGATTTGCCGCCGGGGATTGCCGAACGTCTTGTTACTATGGTGTCTGAAGAGGTCGCTGTGCGTCTGCATAGACGGCATAAATTGCCGCCAAAACTAGCTGTGAAGTTGGCGGTCAAAACGCGTGAGCGCGCAAGTCTCGATTTAATTGATCAAGGATGGGTATCCAAAGATTATAAGGGGTTTGTTAAAACCATCCATGATGAAGGGCGGTTAACCTCTACATTGATTTTGCGTAGCGCTGGCCGCGGACAAATCCGGTTTGTTGAACATGCGCTGGCTCGGCTTTCCGGTGTTAATTACTCCAAGTCAGCCTTAATGATCCATGACGGCGGCCCTTTCGGCCTCAAAGCCTTATGTGCACGGGCCGGACTTAATGCCGTTGATACTCATATTATACGGGCGGCCTGCGCGATTTTCCGCGATCTGGAAATCAATATGGGGTTTAACTCTCCGCAAGAGTTTCAAAAGAAAATGATCGAACGTGTTTTAAGTTTACCCCTTGAATTGCCGCAATCTGAGCAAGATTACCTAATGGACTGTCTTGATGGTCTGGATCAAATGGCAGCCTAGTAAAGCGGTTTTATGTCGCGAATTGCTCGCGAAGGATTTTTTCATCTAATGCATGATCGGCATCAAATAATAAGGTTAAAACCGTTTTACGGTCCTTTACAATATTAACATGGGTGACATTCCGAATTTCGCGGCTATCGGCTGTCGCACTAACGGGACGTTTATCGGAATCGAGCACTTCAAATGTTACATTAGCCTTGGCATTGAGCAAAGCCCCGCGCCAGCGGCGGGGGCGAAAGGCGCTAATCGGGGTGAGCGCCAATATATCTGCTCCGAGGGGTAAGACAGGGCCATGTGCGGACAGGTTATAGGCGGTACTCCCCGCAGCCGTGGCCAGTAAAACACCATCAGCGATAAGACGATCAATCCGTGTTTTCCCATCAACCGAAATTTTCAAATGAGCCGCTTGCCGGGTTTGCCGAAATAAAGAGACTTCATTAAAGGCGCGTTCCTCAAATGTCCCGCCAGCACCTGTTGCTGTCATTTTGAGGGGGCTAACCTGGGCACCCTGAGACTGTGACAATCTCTGTATTAAATCATCTTCACTATATTCATTCATCAAAAACCCGACTGTGCCTTTGTTCATTCCGTAAACAGGAAGGCCGCGGCGTAAAAGCGTGAAGTGCCTGCGCAATGTTTCCAGCATAAAACCATCTCCGCCCAAAGCGACAATAACGTCAGCATCTGCCGCGTCACAATCACCATATCGTGCGACAAGGACCCGGCGAGCCTCTTTGGCTTCGGGTTTTTCACTGGCAATGAAAGCCAATTTTTCAAATGTTTTCGATGCTTTTTTCACGTTCAACCCTTTGTGAGTTTTCATTATAGCATTTGACCAAATGCGCAATCAAAGGTTAAATATCAAGTGGGGGGGCAATGTGGGATATGTTTTTTTACCATTTGATGGTCAGTTTAGGTGTTTGGGTTTTCATGGTCTCAGATGCAATGGCAGGCGCATGGAACTTGTCGGCACAATCGGGTCAGATTATTTCAACTACACTCTATGACACGGCCTCCAAGGCCTATGATAATGACGGGGATCTGATTGGCGGTGTTGCTTTTGAAAAAACCGAAAGCCAGATTTTCTGGGAACATGGCTTAACGCAGAGATTAACATGGATTAGCCAAGCGGGATTACAGAATGTCAATTATACCGCTCTTGACGGCCAGACCCAGGTCAATGGGTTGGCCGATACAAAAGTCGGGGTAAGGGCTGAAATATTTCGATCCCCTCAATGGGTGCTTTCCGTTCAGCCCAGTTTTATTATAGCCGGAGAAGGGGAAAATATTCCGGATGCAGATTTGGGGAATGGCGGAAATAATATTGAACTCAGAGCGCTTGTTGGGCGCAGTTTTACGATCGCCGATAAACCCGGGTTTTTAGATGTCCAGACAGCGGTGAACTTACGGAGCAATCAAGAACCCAATCAATGGCGAATTGATGCAAGCGCAGGCATTAGAGCGATAGATCCAATTCTTGTCATTGGGCAGGTTTTTTATGCGGATAATGGCGGACGATTTGATAATAGGGATATTATTTTGCCCAATCGGAGTCTGAAACTCCAAGGGTCATTTGTCTATCAGTGGTCTGAAAAGACATCATTGCAATTAGGAGCTTTTCAAACTGTTGCCGGTAAAAATATTGTACGGGAACAAGCCGTTTTTGCAGCTATCTGGCGGCGTTATTAGGGAGATTGGGGGGTTGTTTGGGCTTTTAAATATAACTGAATGGCATCACGGTCTTCTTGTCGCTTGATGCCGACAAATGACATGCGGTTACCCGGCATGAAGTCTCGGGGCTTTGCAATATATCCATCTATAGAGGACTCATCCCAAATAATTTCAGATTGTGACATGGCTTTGGAATATGCAAACCCTTCTTTACTGCCAGCTTTTGCTCCGTAAATATTCCACAGGTTCGGCCCCACCCTATGCCGTCCTCCGTCGTCCAATGTGTGACAGGCTTTACATCGCTTATATAATTTTGCGCCTTTTTCCATAGGCGTTAGGGTTTTAGTAGTTGCTTTTGTTGGTGTTATTTTAGATTTTACTGCATTTGATTGCGATGCAGAAGGGGTTACCAGCTCTGATGAACCCGTATCCGAGCAAGCCCATAAGGCACATATGGCAGGTAAGGTGATTAAAAGTATAGTCGTTTTACGGGGCATGACGTGTCCTTTTGGTCAAAAATGTGCTTGCATCCGACAGATAATCTAAACAAAATGTAAATGAAAGGTGTCGTTTAGACCTTTTCATTCACAAAGCTTCATTGATGAAGCGTTATATAGGGGAATACATATGGATATTGTAAGTTTAGGGTTAGGTCTTTTGTCCGGCGCAGCCGGGGGCAATGTGGCCGGGAAAATGATGAATTCCAGTATGGGGACAATGGGACGTAGCTTGACAGGTATTGTTGGCGGTACAGGTCTTGCGGCTCTCGCGCCTATGATTCCGGGACTGGATGGCTTGTTCGCATCACCTTCGGCAGGGGCCGGTTTAAACGTTAGCTCTCTTTTGGGCGGCGTGGTATCTGGCGGTGTTGGCGGAACAATACTAACCGCTATCCTTGGTAAAGTTATGGGAAATAAAGGATAGGTTTCCTCAAAATTTGAATGTATTGAAGCCTCCTCATATTGAGGGGGCTTTTATTTTAGTCAGAGGGTAAGTTTGTCTGCCTGCGGCGATTTTCACCTTTTTATATCGCCAAATTTGTGTCATATGCCGCGAAAATAAAGAGGTAATTCCATGACATATTCCGCCCCTGTTAAAGCTATGCATTATTTACTGCGTCATGCAGTAGATATTGACGCCATTATGGCGTGCGAGCCGCATCAGGATATAAATCACGAATTAATTGGTGATATTTTAGGCGGGGCTGCAAGTTTTGCCGAAGATGTCCTAGCGCCAACAAATTGGACCGGAGATCAAAATCCGGCACAGATTAAAGACGGAGATGTAACAGCGTCTCCGGGGTTTAAAGAGGCTTATTACGCTTTTGTTGAATCAGGTTGGCAGAGCTTGTCGACCTCTACCGATATTGGCGGCATGGGTCTTCCGCAAGTTGTTAGCACAGCGACGAATGAAATGATTTATGCGGCGAATATGGCTTTTGGTCTTTGCCCCATGCTAACCAGCAGCGCGGTCAAAGCCATTGATGCCCATGCTGTGGATGATTTAAAAACGCGCTATCTTGAGAAAATGGTGACTGGCGAATGGACAGGGGCGATGTGCCTAACCGAGCCGCAAGCCGGTTCTGACCTTGGCCCCGTTCGAACGAAAGCCGTTGATAATGGGGATGGTACCTATTCGATTAGCGGTCAGAAGATTTATATAACCTGGGGCGACCATGATTGCGCCGATAATATTATTCATCTGGTTTTGGCCCGTCTACCTGATGCACCCGCAGGGTCAAAAGGTATATCCTTGTTTTTATGTCCGAAATATTTCGTCGATGAGACGGGCCGTATTGGGGATCGTAATAATTTCAAACCCATTGGTCTTGAGCATAAGCTTGGTATTCACGGCAGTCCAACCTGCGTTATGGAATTTGACGGGGCGACAGGTTGGCTTATTGGGCAACCAAACCGGGGTCTGGCCTGTATGTTTACCATGATGAATGAAGCGCGCCTGTTCGTGGGCGTGCAAGGCGTGGCTATTGGTGAGCGAGCTTTCCAGCAAGCGTTGCATTTTTCGAATGATCGTGTGCAGGGCCGTGCGATTGATGCAAAAGCAGACGCGCCGATTATTGCCCATCCCGATGTGCGCCGTATGTTGATCGATATGAAAACCCGCCTAATGGGGGCGAGGGCAATTACAATGGCAACTGCGGCAGCGGGCGATATGGCCATGTGTGAGAGTGATGAAGATAGGCGCAAAGCAGCCCATGCCCGCGAAGCTTTGCTGACGCCAATTGCGAAATCCTATGGATCGGATACAGGTGTTTCCACAGCCTCTATAGGGGTGCAAGTTCACGGCGGTATGGGGTTTGTTGAAGAAACAGGTGCTGCGCAACATTATCGGGATGCTCGTATTGCACCCATTTATGAAGGAACTAATGGTATTCAGGCGATTGATCTGGTTGGCCGTAAATTACGCCGGGATGGCGGGGCGGCTATGATGGCCCTGATTGCTGATTTAGACGCAATTTCGGAGCAGGTAAAACTACACACAAATCGTAATAGTGATGATGCTGCCCTTGGTATGATGAATAGAGCCGTAACATCTGGCATTGAGACCTTACGCACTGCAACGGATATTATCTTAAATGCCAGTGAAAAAGACGCGCTGAGTGCTGCGGCTGATTATCTGGAGCTATGCGCCGATATTATTAGCGGGGCTTTACTAATTAAATCCGTTTGTAACGGATTGGATGCAGGCGATGATCTGGCCGAAAATATGAAAACATTAGCTTGGTATCATGCCGCATCCATAATGCCAAAAGCTGGTGCGAGGCTGGATGCGATCCGCAGCGGATCAACTCCGATATTTAATTTTCCAGAATTACAGCTTGGGGATTTGTAAAGTCATATAAACCTGCCTATACAGATAGATATATAGGGGGCTTATGTCTGCACAAAAATCCATATCTCGAATGACGGCGCCGGGAATTACGGCGCGCAAGGGGGGTGAGCCTATTGTTTGCCTCACAGCCTATGATGCGCCAACAGCGGCTATTCTTGATGACTATTGCGACCTTATTTTAGTGGGGGATAGTGTTGGAATGGTCGTGCATGGATTGACGACAACTGTGGGCGTGACACTGAACATGATGATTTTACATGGCCAAGCGGTTATGCGCGGTTCAAAAACAGCGCTTGTTGTTGTGGACCTACCGTTTGGGTCATATGAAGATAGTCCGGAAACGGCCTTTCGTAATGCGTCCCGTGTAATGATGGAAACAGGGTGTCAGGCTGTGAAAATCGAAAGCGGTTCCTATGCGGCTGAAACAATTGCCTATCTGGTTGAACGCGGTATTCCAGTGATGAGCCATGTTGGCCTTCGGCCGCAAAGCATGAATGTATTAGGCGGGTTTCGTGCGCGCGGCCGGCGCAAGGCTGTGGCTGATGAAATTATTGAAAATGCGATTGCAGCCGATCAAGCGGGATCTTTTGCTGTGGTTGTTGAAGGGGTGTCCGAAGATATAGCCGATAAAGTTACCAAATCTGTTTCGATTCCAACCATTGGTATCGGGGCTTCGGCAAATTGTGACGGACAGATTTTAGTGACGCCGGATATGCTGGGCCAATTTGATCGTGTTCCTAAATTCGTGAAAAAATATCGCGACATGAAAGGATTGATTGAAGGCGCAGCTGCGGATTATGCCCAAGAGGTAAAAGCACGACAATTTCCCGGCGATGCCAATATATATCACTTTAAAAAATAGATATTTCCTGAAAAATAGATAAGGCTTCAAAATAATAATAAGCCATATCAACCGCAGCGAATTTCTGTGATATATCCGCCGGGGTCCAGTTCAATGGTCAGACGGGTTTCATCAATAGGGCCAAGCTGCCTGTCATCAATAACGGTACGAACCGACGGGGCATATAATGTCTGTCCTGCTATATATTCGCGAACCTCGATAAAGGGTGGGTCGGGATTCAGATCGACAAGAAAATCAGTTTCAAAACTTTCTTCTTGTCCCGGTTTTAAAACGCGTTTGCGTCCCGGCATGGCCCCAAAATGGACAGCCCCTTCGTGCTGGCCGCGTAGGCCTTGATAAAGCTGTGACCGGCACAAATCTGTTGGCGGTAGGCGCGGCGTAGCCAAAGCATTTAAATAAACCGGACGGACATATTGCCCTTGGCCTGGACGTGGTTGGTAATTGTAATTCGCCCCCGGGCCGCGCGCACAGGCGCAAAGCGCTAAAAATATAGTAGATAAAACAAGGCAACGAATCATTTTTAAACATTGCCGTAAAATAGTTAATAGATGTTAAGCTTTTTTCTCCCAGACGCCGCGTTCATTTTGTTGGAAATATGACAAGGAAGCTTTGGTTTTTTTAAGACGGGACCACCGTTGACGTGCCTGTGTTACAGCCTCTTGATTGCGGCCATTTATCAAGAAAATACAGCGGCTTACACCTTTTAGTTCATCAACCTCGCTGCCATCGATTATAAAAACAACATCCGCGCCATCAGCAGCCGTAGCGGTTGCGGATAGACGAATGGGGTGCGTGTCGGCTTGGGGTTCGTCATCGCGGCCATGTGGCAGGAAACTATCATCGCGATAGGTCCATAGGAAATTATCCATGTCATTCATGTCCGCGGCGTCCATCTTGATTAAGACAGACCATCCGCGCGCGATAGATTTTTCTAAAAGAGCGGGTAAAACGCCTTTAATTGTCGCTGATTCAAGATGGTAAAACCAATGATCTATCAAGAGAATGCCCGCATTTTTTAACCTTCGAAATTATCAGCAATCCAACGATTGAGCAGGCGTGCGCCAAATCCGGTTCCAAATGTGGTTTCGCGCGGATCATGCCGCCCTGATGGCTTCATGGCTGTACCGGCTATATCAATATGGGCCCATGGTGTGTTTGTGCCGACAAACCGCTGTAGAAATTGCCCCGCCGTAATAGAACCGGCACCGCGGCCACCAATATTTTTCATATCGGCATTAGGGCTATCGATCAATTTGTCATAAACGGGTGAAAGCGGGAGCCGCCATGTTTTCTCAGTTGATGTTTCAGATGCGTCCGCAAGTTGGTCGGCAAGATTGTCATTATTTGACATAACGCCTGCATGTTCATGGCCCAGAGCGATAATAATTGCTCCCGTCAATGTGGCCAGATTGATCATAGCGCGGGGCTTATATTTTGTAACAGCGTAATGAAGACAATCGGCAAGAACAAGACGGCCTTCGGCATCTGTATTTTGCACTTCAACGGTCTGTCCTGACATCGAGGTTATAATATCGCCGGGTAATGTGGCATTTCCGTCTGGCATATTTTCGACCAACCCGACAATACCAATAACATTGGCCTTGGCCTTGCGGGCTGCAAGGGCGCTCATCGCACCAACAACAGCGGCTGAGCCGCCCATATCACCCTTCATATCCCACATATTGGCGCCTGGTTTTAAGGATATACCGCCCGTATCAAAGGTTACGCCCTTGCCAACAAGGCAAACGGGTTTGTCAGACTTTTTACCGCCGTTCCATGTCATAATCACCATCTGCGATTCACGCACAGACCCTTGGCCGACACAGAGTAATGTATTCATGCCCAGTGTTTTCATACGTTTTTCGCCCAAAACTTCGACCTTAAGGCCTAATTTTTCTAACTTCTTGATCCGTGCGGCATAGGCTTTGGGATAGATGACATTCGGGGGTTCATTAACTAGGTCACGGGCCAAAATTGTACCGTCACAGACCGGGCCATAATAATTATTATAAGACGCCCGTACTTTGGCAGGTTCAGTATGGCTGACTTTAAGGGTTGTAAGACTAGGTTTCTTATCAGCCGGTAATTTTGTGCGATACTGATTAAAGCTATATGACGCAAGGCGGGCGCCGATAACCGCCCGCGCGGCACTATCGGGGGATATATCCGCCCCGCCCATGTGGAATGTAAGTGTTTTTTCGCCTGATGTCCGTACAGCTTTAGCACAATTGGCCCCGAACATTTCTGCATCAAAGGTTTTTATATCACCGCCGCCAACAAGAATAAGGCGGTTCATTTCCAATCCCTTCGGTGCAAAAATCGTCAAAAATTGACCTGTTTTACCTGTAAATTTTGCGGCATCGGCCATTTTTTTGAAATCCGCGCCCAAAGTTTTGATAATAAGCTTACCCGCACCAAAAGCCTTCCGGTTGCTAAATATGGGGACAATGGCAATACCGGATACGGCCGGTTTATCGGCTACAAAACTGACTTTCACGTAAAACTCCAATACGAGGTGAATTAAATAAGGTTAAGGCTTATGCCCTGTATCTGCTGTGGTAAACTGTGTTGCGTTGCATTAAAAGGAGAGAGTCGCCATAGGGGCATTTTTTTCGAATGAGGGGCAAACGGGACATAAATGAGTTTATTACAGCGATATTTCTGGAAGCAGGCCTTGTGGCCGCTATTCCTATCGCTAACGGCTCTTGCGGTCTTGGCGTTGCTAACGCAAAGTCTTTCAACGCTGGATTTAATTGTAGAAAACCGTCAATCGGCTCTTACATTTTTTTATATTACAATTTTGGCCTTACCGCAGTTGATTAGCATTATTATGCCGCTCGCGGTTTTTGTCTCAATGATTTATGCGCTTAATCGCCTTAATATGGATAGCGAACTTGTGGTGGCCAAAGCTTCGGGGTTATCGCCATGGCAAATAGCCAGCCCGGCCATTCGGCTTGCGACCTATGCAATTATCGCCCATTTATTGATTAATCTGGTGTTACAACCTTTTGCGTTTCGGCAGATGCGTGAAGCCTTGTTAGAGGTACGCACCGATATTGCCTCGCAAATGGTTCGGGCTGGCGAATTTGTAACGCCGGCACCGGGATTAACCCTTTATGCCCGTTCAATATTGCCAAATGGCCGTATGAAAGATGTGCTGATTTATGACGAGCGCGATGACGGCACACCGCTGACCTATATTGCGCAAAGCGGATATGTCAGCCGAAACGATCACTACGCCCGTTTAACTTTAGAGAGCGGTAGTTATCAACGGCTCGATAGTGATAATACACTCAAAGTGCTTGAATTTGATAGCGATGAAATTGATCTGACAGATGTCATGGCTATGGATAGTGTTTTAAGGCTTAAAACATCGGATCGATATCTCCATGAATTATTACGTCCTGACCGGCGGGAATATAGCAATCGGGAATTTCGGAATGAACTTTTGGCTGAAGGCCATGCCCGCTTGGCGACGCCGCTCTATAATCTAGCCCTTGTTATGCTAGCCTTGGCCTTTCTTATTCGGGGGCAATATCAACGCATGGGCTATGGTCGCCGGATAGCGGTTTGTGCGGTTACGGGGTTTATCATTCGGCTCGGTGGATTTGCTTTAGCCTCCGGCGCTGAGACGAATGCGGCGCTTAATCTATGGCAATATGGTTTGCCGTTTTTCGTTTGTATCGGATGTACTTGGTATCTGCTTAATCGTCGCCGCGCCCAGCGCCTAACCCGTATGGTGGGTCGCCGCAGGCGCGTTTCGCCCAAGAGACCACGGATAGCACCATCATGATACTCGGGACTTTGAATAGATATATAGCGCGTCGTGTTTTCCTTTCGATTATTTTGGCATTTATTATTGTAACAAGCGTCATCATGTTGGTTGATTTTGTAGAAGGGACCCGGAATTACGGATCAGATAGCAATATTTCAACCTTGAATATTCTGACATTAACGGCCTTGAAAACCCCGGCTCTTATTGAACAAACAATACCGTTTGTTGTGCTATTTGGCGTTATGGGGGCTCTCTATAGTCTTAACCGGCGGAGTGAATTGATTGTATTACGGGCGTCAGGCCTTTCGGCTTGGCGGTTTTTATCACCTGTTGTTTTTGTATCTGTCTCCTTAGGTGTTATTTGGGCTTGTGTGTTTAACCCTTTGGCCTCGCGCGCTTTGACGGTTCATGACCGATTGGTAGAAACTATCAGCCAGCAATCGCAAACCGCTTTACGAGGTGGCGAGGTTTGGTTGCGCGAAGGCGACGATATATCGCAAACGGTTATTTACGCAAAAAGCCTAGATTTGCTTGATCGCCGCCTTAATACCGTGACATTTTATGTCTTTGATATTTCCGAACAAGGCGAAGCGCAATTTGCACGCCGATTTGATGCCGAGACAGCAGTATTGCTACAAACAGGCTATTGGCAATTAAAAGGTGTTTTAGAACATACGGCGGACGGAGATGGCAAACGTGATAGTTTTCAAAGCTGGCCAACCGTCTTGGGAAGCGAGGACCTTTTAAGCGTCGTTCAATCCGCAAGTTTACCATCTTTTTGGGCCCTGCCTGAAGAAATTGAAAAAACCCGAAAGGCGGGGTTTTCAACGACTGAGTTGATTATACAATTTAACCGCCTTTTGTCGCTGCCACTTACATTGATTGCCATGACATTTATTGCGGCAGGGGTATCAATGCATTTAACCCGCGAAGGCGGAACTTTACGCTTAATGATCTTTGGAGCCGCCTTGGGATTTGCCGTGTTTTTTACGGATAGTATAATTTCGGCCTTCGGGAAAATTGGCGTTTTGCCGGTCAATATTGCGGCTTGGACTATTCCATTTTTTGTTTTATTTTTAGGAATCGCCTATCTGTCAAAGATTGAAGATGGTTAGCTGACCAATTTTTAATGTAATATTGGGACATAAGGCTGATAAAGCCTTATTGTTTAAATGTGTAATATGCGTATATTTGTTGCCATATTTAGGATTTATAGATCGTTATGAAAAAAATACTTTGCCTTGCTGCATCCATAATGGGTTTAATTACTACGCCGCAAATTGCTTTGGCACAGGCCCAAGGTATTGCTGCCGTTATCAATGATGACATTGTTACAAGCCGTGACTTGCAACAGCGGGTTCTCTTTATGTTGGCCACAACCGGGGCTAAACGGGATGAGGAGTCAATTCGGCGTATTCAGCGTGCGGCTCTGAAAAATCTTGTTGATGAACATATTCAAATGCAGGAAGCTGAAAAATTTGAACAGACGATAGCCGATGCGGAGGTCCAGCGGTCTGTTACGCGGCTCATTGGCCGAAATGGTCTTGACCCCCAAGACGTCGCACAGCGTTTGGCCTCTGTGGGTGTGTCACTGTCAACATTACAAGATCAAGTGCGCTCTGAAATTGCATGGCAGCGTATTGTTAATGGTCTGTATGGGTCTCGCATTCGTATCAGTGATGCCCAGATTGATGAAACATTGAATCGGTTGACCGCTAATGCGTCTAAGCCATCCTACAGAGTTGCAGAAATCTATATCGAAGCCACACCGGATATTGGCGGTATGGACGGAGCAATGGAAGGGGCCGGGGCGATGATTACACAGCTTAAGGAAGGCGCTCCTTTTCCATTGCTAGCTCAGCAATTTTCATCATCACCCACAGCTGCGAAAGGCGGAGATTTGGGCTGGGTTCGTGAAGGCGAATTACGGGATGAAATCGACACAGTAATAACGAAAATGAATCCAGGGGATTTATCCACCCCTATCCAAGTGCCAGGCGGTGTTTATGTAATGGCTCTGATTGATAAACAGATATCGGAAACCGATACGGTTTATAAGCTTAAACAGGTAAATTTGATTGCAGAAACGCCCGAAGCCTATGACAAAGCTGTGGCCGAAATGCGAGGTTTGAAAGATCAACTGAAATCTTGTGATACGCTTGATAAGGATGCCAAAGCGATTGAAGGTCTCAATAGCGCAGACATGGGCGAGGTGAAAGCCAGCGAAATTGATGATACTATTCTTGATGCCATCAGCAATACCGATGTCGGCGGTTTGTCTGATGCCATTAAAACCCCGCGCGGACCTGTGGCTGTTATGGTTTGTGATCGCCGAGTGTCAGGGAAAAATATTCCAACCCGCGACGAAATTGAAGAACGTTTACTGGATCAACAACTGGCTCAAGCCTCCAAACGGCATTTACGGGATCTTCGCCGAAAAGCTACGGTTGTCGTCCGTTAGGGCGGTCTTGCCTGCGTAAAGTTAGGGGCGCAATGCCACTCCTGTTAACATTAGGGGATCCCGCCGGAATTGGACCGGAAATCACTATCAAAGCATGGAAAGCCTTGTGTGGCGAGCCCCAGTACGCGTTTGGTATTATAGCGCCTCCAGCTATTTTCGAAACTATGGATATCCCCATTCAAGGGATTGATACACCGGCCGCTATCGATTCTGTCTTCCCAAAGGCTTTGCCGATTATCCCCATCGCCGGACAAACTGTTATAGCCGGACACTCTAGCCCGGATTACGCACCCGTTGTTATCGAGAGTATCCGGCGCGCGGTTGGTTATGCATTAGCTGGGGATATCAGTGCTATAGTAACCAATCCAATTGCAAAAGAAAATCTTTATAAGGCGGGGTTTTCTCATCCGGGCCATACAGAGTTTTTAGATGTCTTAACGCAGGATCATCTGCCGCCCTATACCCGCGGCCCCTTGATGATGTTATGCGGGGGCGGATTACGGGTAGGGTTGGCTACTGTCCATATTCCCGTTGAGCATATTGCCAATGAGTTAACTCACAATAGAATTATACAACGAGCCAAAATTATGCATGACGCCTTGAAGGTTGATTTTGGTTTTGAAACCCCCCGTATTGCCATAGCGGCCCTTAATCCCCATGCGGGCGAGGGTGGGGCCATCGGGGATACCGAAATCAGAATTATCAATCCAGCGGCCAAAGCGCTGCGCGGGGAGGGCATAAATGTCACAAATGCCCAGCCTGCCGATACATTATTTCATGCCGAAGCGCGCGCGGAGTATGATGCCGCTTTGGCTATGTATCATGACCAAGGGCTTATACCTGTTAAAACATTGGATTTTCATGGCGGGGTCAATGTTACGCTCGGGCTGCCGATTGTCAGAACATCCCCTGATCACGGTACGGCCTTTAATATAGCTGGGCAAGGTATTGCGCGGGAAGATAGTTTATTGGCTGCTATAAGGCTGGCAGTCGATATAGCCCAGAATAGAGCCGCTTATGGGTAATACACTTCCGCCCCTTTCGCAGGTTGTCTCGCGATATGGTTTGGGGGCTAATAAAACCCTAGGACAGCATTTTTTGCTTGATATGTCAGTGACAGATCAAATTGCGCGTTTGGCCGGTGATATTTCAGAACATAATATTGCAGAAGTGGGCCCGGGTCCGGGCGGGTTGACACGTGCGCTTTTGGCCCGCAATCCGAAACAGCTTTTATCGATCGAGATGGATGAACGTTTTTTACCGGCTTTGGCTGATATTGGTGCGATTTACCCCGGCCGGTTTTCAGTTATTCATGGGGATGCTGTGAAAATTAATATCGCACAATATCTTCCATCCCCGATCACAATAGCCGCGAATTTACCTTATAATGTCGGGACGAAATTACTCATAGATTGGTTATGTGCTGCGCCGTTGTTTTGGGAGCAGGCTATATTGATGTTTCAAAAGGAAGTGGCTGAACGGATATGCGCGGCGCCGGGCGAAAAGGCCTATGGCCGCCTTGCAATATTATCGCAAAGTGTATGTGAATGTCATATTGCTTTTGATGTGCCCGCAGCCGCATTTTCCCCACCTCCAAAAGTTGATTCCGCAGTTGTTGTTTTGCGACCTTACCCCGAAGAGAAACGGTTCTCTGATTTAACAGCCCTCAGCCAAGTGACCCAAGCCGCGTTTAATATGCGGCGTAAAATGTTGCGGCGGTCATTGAAAACCTTTGCAGCGTCCCGAAGACTGGATTTAGATATTTGGTTGCAGGGTGCCGGTCTGGACCCGACATCTCGTCCCGAAACAGTTTCCGTCGAGGCTTTTCAAAAATTGGCCAGCAGTATGAAATAAATAATAACTGTTTAGCTGATTTTAAGGTCTATCGATCATAATGACACTATGGACAATAATTTACTGACAGATGTAGCCGATTGGGCCGAATCCCGTCTTGCCACAGGCGAAGAACCGCCGTGGACATTTTATAAGCTTGAAAAACTTGCGGAAATAGCCCGCGAATTAAGCGTCGGAGCTAAGGCTGTTAAACGAACGGAGAGGCCACTGCAATCGGCGGAACATTCGGAAAATTTGACCCGACGAGAGGGTAATATTGTTGCGCTAGAAAATTTTCGATGCCGTCCCGATGATGCAGTGATTCCACCGCTGCCCACGTAACCAACAAGGGGCCTGCGCTTTGATAGCGTGTTATCATCGGATTGATAGAATGTGATCGCAAAATAGAGCCTATATCGCCTTGGCCAACACGCACAACACGCGGTTGATCGCCGCCATGCCAGATAATATAGACGCCAACATCTTGTATGCGGTCAAAATTTAACCGCATCAGATTTAGCCATTTGTCGTCAAGACTTTTAAGCCACTGCATTTGCATTTTATATTCCTTCATCAGAAAAATAGAATGATTCGGATCGCAGAGCGAGGTAGAAATTTGGCTTATTGTTTTGCGGAATTATAAGGGTTTTTATCAGCCCTTATAAACATACGAATAGGTGTGCCTGGTAGGTCAAAATCTTCACGTAACCCATTGATAAGATAACGTTTATAGCTTTCCGGTAAGGCCGTGGCTCGAGAGCACTTCAATACAAAAGTTGGCGGGCGTGTTTTAGTTTGACTAATATATTTAGGCTTAATACGGCGCCCATTCACGGCAGGTGGGGGATGGCGTTGGATTTTTTCTCCAAGCCAATCATTAAGCTCTGATGTCTTAAGCTGTGCACTCCAATCAATCTGTACGCGTTCAACCGCAGGCAATAACCGGTCAACGCTTTTTCCGGTTAACCCCGAAAACATGACAATTTGCAACCCACGAACTTGGGGTAATAAACGATTGGTTTTTTCGCGTAATATTTGCGCCATTTCGGATTTATTCGGTACTAAATCCCATTTTGTGACCCCTAGGACAAGGGCACGACCTTCGCGGATAACGAGGTCGGCAATCTGCAAATCTTGTTTGTCAAAGGGTTTTGTCGCATCCATTAGCAAAATAACGACCTGTGCAAATTTAATGGCGCGCAAAGAATCATTGACGGATAATTTTTCCAACGCTTCATTAACGCGTGCCTTCTTGCGCATACCCGCTGTATCATGAAACTGCACACGACGCCCTTGCCACATATAGTTAATTGTAATGGAGTCACGGGTTACACCGGCTTCAGGACCGGTCAGAAGTCTGTCTTGACCAATGAGTGTATTAATGAGTGTGGATTTACCGGCATTCGGACGGCCAACAATGGCAATGCGGACAGGGGCTTCGCTCGTATCAATATCACTTGTATCCAGCCCCAGATTGATATCGCGCAGGGCTAAATCAACCGCATCATCAAGGTCAACCATGCCTATGTTATGCTCGGCGGCGACCTCGATAGGGTCTCCAAGACCAAGCGAATACCCTTCGGTGACGCCACTATCACTCGCGCTGCTTTCGCATTTATTGGCTACTAATACGATAGATTTTCCAGATTTACGGATATAATCAGCAAAAATACGATCCAGAGACGTTATGCCTGCACGGGCATCATAAATGAAAAGGCAAATATCGGCATCATTGACGGCTGCTTCAGTTTGAGCACGCATACGGGCTTCAAGCTTATCGCCTTTGGCATTTTCAAAACCAGCCGTATCCATTAATATTACATCATGATGGCGGAAGCGCCCATTGGTTTCTCGGACATCACGCGTTACGCCCGGTGTATCATTGACAATAGCAAGTTTCTTGCCGGCTATGCGGTTAAAGAGCGTTGATTTTCCTACATTCGGGCGGCCGACAAGAGCAACACGCGCAAGGCGTATTTGCGGTTCAGGCGGACTCTGGGCTTCCGTTTCGGATTGTGTTTCCTCTGAGCTTTTCATGGGACTGCGCCGATCTCATGCTTAGCGTAATGCGACGAGTTTGGCGTCGTCCGTTAAGACATAGACTGTTTCGCCTGCAATAATGGGCGAAACAAAGACGCTATCCCCAATTTTACCTTCGTCAATGATTGTTCCATCATAAGGGTTCATCGTAACGGTGCGGCCCCGCGAAGAGGCCATGAATAAACGATCTCCGGCAAATATAGGGCCAGACCAGGCAATCCGTTTCTTGCGTTTCTTTTCATTCTTATAGGCCGGTAATTGCGTGATCCAGATAACAGAGCCATCAAGTTTGGACAGGGCTGTGGCTTGGCCATCGGTTGTGACAGTATAGACAAAATCCCCGCCGATAAGCGGAAAACCGAGGGAGCCAGCCGGTTGTGTCCAAATACGTTGTCCTGTACGTAAATCAAACGCACTCATAACGCCACTTTGCGCTGTGGCGATAACATAACCATCAGCAATCGCCGGGCCAGAGGCTATATCATTTAATGTCGATAGCGGGGTTAAGCGGCCTGGGGCGGAGAGAGCATCTTGCCATAAAACACCGCCGTTCTGAACACGCATAGCTATTATTTCGCCAGACGCAAAGGGTGCAATAACTGTCTCGCCTATAACAGCAGGGCTGGGCGATGTTAACATCCGCGCACTTTCGACAATGCCTTGATATGTCCATAAAACATCACCCGTATCGGCATTAAAGGCAAAGAGTTCATTCTCATCGGAAACAACAAATAAGCGACCATCAGCAACAGTGGGGGCGGAATGCATCGGAACGCGTGTGGGCGTTGTCCAGATTTGTTCGCCGGTTACTGCGTCAAAGGCGGTAACAATGCCTAGGCCCGAGGTCGCAAATACTTTACCATCGGCCAAAGCCACGCCGCCGCCAACGGATTCTTTATCTACGCCGCTGCCATCAGTGAATGACAAAGGATCCCGAATACGTTCGATAATTCCGCGTCTACCGCGGCGTGTCTTCCCTCTTGATTCGACTTTTATTTTTGCAGCCCAATTACGTTTGCCTGAGGTTTGGTCATAAGCTGAAATGCGGTTATCCCCATCCATAACAAAAATTTGCCCACCACCAATTACCGGAGATGCTGTAACCCGCCCCTTGCGCGAAGAGCCTTTGCCGACGTTTTTCGACCATATTTTTTTGAGCGACCCAGAGGCAGCCGTATGTTGCATGACATGATTGGGATTGCCGCCAACTTGTGGCCAATCAGGATTAACATAAACAGGGGGCAGGCTGATATCAGACGGCGATAGTGTTTCGGCAACTTGCAAGGTTTCATTCAGGGAAAGGATTGAAATTCTTTCATTTTCACCGGCAACAGCGCCTTCTCCGTCTTTTGAATCATCATTGTCAAACGGATTAATACTGCTAATAGCGTCGCCAACGCCGCCCAATGTAGAGCAGCCGCCCATAGTCAGGCTCATTGCGATTACTCCAACCATGAGCCAGGGTTTGAAAATATTATTCATTGGTTTGATCCTCAGCGCTATTGGGGGTTAGCTGCGGCGTTTCAGCGTCATTATCTTTGGGTAGTAATTGTGCGGCTGCGGCAGCATCGACCGCCATTAAGCTGAGCGATTGTGCTGCGCGCGCTTGAATGGATGGCGGAACCCCGGGAATAGACTCAAGGAATGCGAATTGTTGGCGAGCCTTTGCGGTATCGCCAGTCTCTAGCGCGGCAAATGCCAGTAACTCACGGGCCAGATATTCATAAGGCATATCTTTTTCAGCCAAAGGGGAAACACGCGTGATAACGTCATTATAAGCTGCATCATTGGCGAGGATATAGGCTGCCTTGATTTGGGCGAGTTGGATATGACGGGGTTGGGTGAAACGCGCAGCGGCCTGATCATAGAGACGTATAGACTCTCCACGGCGACCCGCGTCCAATTCCAGCGCGGCCGCGCGCATAAGAGATAGGCCAGCATAGCCATCAGGTGCGATTTCCGACAGTTTGATGAATTGAGCGAGGGCTTTGGCTTTGTCACCATCTACAGCTTCATTAGAGGCTGTCACATATGCGGCCGATGTTGCTCGCGCCGATGTATCGGCAGCCGATTTGCGCCATTCCATGAAACCGGCAATCAGTATAATGGCAATGGTTATACCTAATATATAGGGCCCATAACGCCGAAGCAATTCATTATAATCGTCTTTACGAAGCTCTTCTTCAACTTCGTTGATAAAATCAACCACGATAAACCTTTGCGGTATGTTAGCGCGAAGGCGCAATTTCAAATCCGCGTGAACCTAGCGCCGTGCCTTATTTTTCGCAACCATTAAGGACAGAATTTATCGTGATTTTAAAGAGAATATCGGGACGGAGTTTAACTCCGTCCCGATAGCTAAGCTATTGAAATTGAACGCAAACACGGATTGGGACGTTTTGTGTTACGATTGATCAATAGGCGCAGCATCTTTAATTTTTGGTCATATCGGGAAATTTGTTTGTAAATTGACCAAATATTCCGCCGAACTGATTTGGATATTATGGGCCCATAGGTTGCGATAATCTGTTCTGCCATCATGCCTTTGCTGGCCAGGCATAATACAGTTGTAAAGGTAATTTCGCGGTGAATTGACCGGCGGTATTTTTGGGTGATTTCTCTGTTGAAAAGCATTTCAGCAAATAATTTTTCGGAGAGATCAAGTAATACAAACCCCTGACCACTGAAACAGGCGGCAAGCCATGTGAGGGCGCGTTCATTTTCTGTCATGAAATTATCGGGTTTTTCATTCATACCTACATAAATCCGCGCCATCGCCATAATGACCTTAGCGGAAAAATACCCCGGCTCCATACAACGGCGTGGATCATAAAGAATGATAGGTTGCCCTTGTATGTTTAGATTAATTCGCAGATCTGGCGTTTTTTGCCAGCCCGCAGTAAAATGCGCTTTGTGCGAACTATTGGGAGTATTGGACGTCGAATGTCGGAGTCCTTGATCGACGTCCGGTATTATTGATATATTCTGAATGGGTAGTTTTGTATTGGCTATGATATGGGCCACCTCATCCTCGGCCCAAATCAATGGCATACGTGTATCCATTTCACCCCAACAGCGCTGAGATAGCGGTTGCGTAAAATGTAGAGGTGAGGGTACGTTAGGCGTATGGGGCGGGCCATTATGATTGATAAGCCATATGAGCATATCCATGTGCCAAAGCGCACGCGATTCCCGTAGAAAATTAATGTTGAGCATAGTGTCATCCCACAATATGCGTCAGCCCAACGCGGTTTAAAGATTTATGTTAGTTAAAACCGTGTTCGTTTTTTGCTTGCTCATAGGCTTCAACAGCCATCAACCAATCAGTTTCAAGAGTTTCAATCAACGAAGCGATACTTACGCGTTGACGGCCTAAATTAACAGCTCTCTCAGGATTTATAGTAAAAAGGTCATTAACTGATAATTGCGTGTCGATATCGGTTAATAGTTTTCGATTTTTCTGAATATTTGTTTCGATGGCTTCATATTTTTTCTTGAGTGGAGCAATAAGTTTACGGGCCTCTGCAGCATTTTTTCGTGCAGTAACACGTTGACTTTCTGATTTAACTTTTTGTTTTTTAAATGTTTTATTTTTAAGTAATTGCGAATTGCGATAATCTTCCAGTGATCCATCGTAATTTTTTACGGTCCCTTTATCAACAAGCCACAAGCGGTCGACCACGGCCTCTAAAAGGTTTCTATCATGGCTAATGATGAGCACCGCACCGGTGTAATCATTGAGAGATTTAATCAATTCGGCCCGGCTATCCATATCCAGATGGTTGGCCGGTTCATCCAGAACCAGTAAATGGGGGGCATGGAAACTGATGAGCGAGAACAATAGCCGTGCCTTTTCTCCTCCTGATAAATCCCCGGCCGGTGTTTCCGCATTTTTGACACCAAGGCCAAATTGAGCCAGACGCGCCCGCCTTTGCGCCTCAGTCGCTTCGGGCATTAAATCAACCACATGGTCATAAGCGGAATGATTAGGGTTCAACGCATCTATCTGGTGTTGTGCAAAATATCCGATTTTCAATTTTTTATGCCGCTTGATGAAACCGTTTTGCGGAGATAATTCGCCCATAACGGCTTTGGCGAATGTTGATTTTCCTTCGCCATTTTTACCTAATAATCCAATGCGGTCATCGGGGTCGATACGTTGATCCAATCCGCTTAAGACGGTTACATCGGGCTCATAACCTAAAGAAACCGTATCAAATCGTATAATGGGCGGGTTGAGCGACTTTTCTGGTCCGGGCAGGTTAATAGGAGGAATAGGATCATTAATCGTTGTCGCAATCGGTTGCATTTTGGCAAGTCGTTTCACGCGAGACTGAGCCTGTTTGGCTTTCGTGGCTTTGGCTTTAAAGCGAATCACGAATGCTTCCAACCGTCGCCGTTCATCTTCTTGTTTATCTCGAAGCGCCATAGATAGACGCTGTTGTTCCGCGAGTTGTTTTTCAAAATTATCGTAACCGCCTGTAAATCCAGATAGTTTGCCTTGATTAAGATGGGCGATATGGGTCACGGCTTTGTTTAAAAAGTCGCGATCATGGGAAATGATAAAGGCCGTACCGCTATAGCTACGAATATGCGCTTCGAGCCAAACCGCGCCTTCTACATCCAGATAATTTGTCGGCTCATCAAGTAATAATATGTCCGGTTGGGCAAAGAGCATAGCGGCGAGGGCGACGCGCATACGCCAACCGCCAGAAAAATCGGAGCAGGGCCGTTGTTGATCCTTGCCCGAAAACCCAAGGCCCGAAAGAATGTTTCCGGCTCTGGCTTCGGCAGAATAGGCATTAATATCGGCCAGCCGGGTGTGAATTTCAGCAATTCGGTTAGGGTCGAAGGCTGTGTCCGCTTCGGCAAGCAAAGCCATGCGTTCAGTATCGGCCTGTAAGACCGTTTCCATTAAACTTTGCGGCCCGCTAGGAACTTCTTGTTCAACCGCGCCAAGACGCATGTTTTTGCGTAAGGATATACTGCCGGCATCGGGCGTTATTTCGCCTTTAATTAATCGAAATAGGGTTGATTTTCCGGTGCCATTACGTCCGACAAAGCCCATTTTCATACCTTGATTAATGGCGAGTGTCGCTTGGTCAAAGAGCAGACGACCTTCGAGGCGATATGTCAGATTATTAATATGCAGCACGTGGGCTGGGTATCACCCCTTTACAGAGAGTCAATCGCCCGTTAGAGGAGCGCCAAATTTATATGCCATATTCAGGAGACACGCATGGCCATACAACGTACCTTTTCTATCATTAAACCTGATGCGACAGCGCGCAATATCACCGGTAAGGTGAATGCAAAAATTGAAGAGGCTGGTCTGCGTATTATTGCGCAGAAACGCTTACAGCTTACGCAAGAGCAAGCTGGTGGATTTTATGCAGTTCATAAAGAGCGTCCCTTTTATAAGGATCTGGTCGCTTTTATGATGTCAGGCCCTGTTATTGTGCAGGTATTAGAGGGTGAAAATGCTATCGCAAAATATCGCGAAGTTATGGGCGCGACTAATCCGGCCGATGCGGCTCCCGGTACAATTCGCGCTGAATTTGCACAAAGTATTGATGCCAATACGGTTCATGGTTCAGATGCCCCGGAGACCGCCGCCGAAGAGATACCGTTCTTTTTCTCCGATGATGAAATTGTCGGATAATGAATTTGAAGATTGTAATGAAAAAGCCGGGTCGATGACCCGGCTTTTTTAATAGAGTTTTATATTATTGCGCTATTCGAATTGTACTTTCAGCAATACTGACAGCGATATTTTTAAATTGTTCATTGAGAGCATCAGCGTCTTCGGCCACAAGGAAATGATCTGGTGATGATGCGCATGACCTTAACAGATCATAAGCGATAACAGATTCTTCAATACTGACGTTTTGCGGCACCGGATTTCTTCTTCTGCGATATTGACCCGGTTCCAAAGCATATCCAATTGTATAAATTTCTGTATCATAATTGTTTTTCATTGCGTTACAGTCATTAATAGTGGGTAAGTCACGAGTTGAGCCTCTTAGGCATTCCGTAACGGGCGGGGTTGAAACCTCGATCCATAATCTATGTAGTCTTTCGTTATTGGGTAATTCGTGCCTTATACGCTGCCGGTTCGATCTTCGAACATAATGCCTATGGGCAGGGAGGTCATAATTTTTGCAGGTTGGTGACCTTTGTGTGTTGGCCCCATCTGTCATGAAAATAACAAATTTTTTGGGTGTAACGTCCGGATTTTCTCTTTCATGAGCCACATCTTCGAGGTTCATCCATTGTCGGGCTTGGTCCATAGCAATTGCAGAATTTGTTCCGTTTCGTAACGATCTCGACATATTGTTTATTGTCGAAGCCGGTAAGGCCCCCCAAGTTGGATTAACGGTTAGATTGTTAATATTATCATTATACCCAACAAGAGCGGTTCGAACAATTCGGGGCGCTTCGGAATTATTACTTGCAATAAGTTCTGTTAAGGTTTGATTGAATTGCGTTAAGCTTTCCGTGAGGCCAGACACACGGGATTTAAAAACCGGAGGATTGCCCGGCTGATCAGCCACATTCATTGAGTTGGAATTGTCGAGGACAAAAAAGACACTAACCGGATTTGAAACATTTGTTTCTTCGTATTTTACAAGGCTTTCCGCTTGAAATGGAATGTCGCGTAAACCCACTAGCTGCATAAAGGCTGGCACGGTTACACCGGAGACATTGACAAGAGCTTCCCCGTCGACGTCATTGTAATTTACCCTTACCTCGACATTAGCCCCCATATCTCTGAGCATACCGTTATATGTATATCCAATCTCGTCTGCTCTATAGATGATTCCTTCTTGATAGGCGTCTATATCGCTACTAGTCGGGCTTTTGCCGCCATTGTTTTTTACAAATATAGCTGCTGATAAAGCGACCGAATCGGCAATAGCCTGTGATTTGGCTTGAGCTTTTGTTGCTTGTGCATAATCAAAACCAGCGCCAATAGATATTAAGATGGTGGTTAGTGATATTGCCCATGTTAATGCAAAACTGCCTTTATTATTATATTTAAACCGATTAAAAAGG
>CAZZKV010000007.1:78050-109993 GCA_964654665.1 uncultured Caulobacterales bacterium
GAAAAGTTTTTGGGATCACTAGCGCAACCTTGCATTAGTTCTGTTGCTGCTAACGCCTGTTCTTCCGGAAAGGAATAGGTTGGCGGATTACCATGAATCCTATGGTGGTCCAGAGTGTCATATATACCCGATTGCAAGGCAAATCCGATAGTGTAAACATCTACCCCTTGATCTCGGAGGGCGCGGCAGGATGCAATTGTCCGTTCATCTGTGTTCAGCTCCAACGTCCCTTCCGTATAGCCTTGACTTTCTAAATATTGTTCATTGTTTTCGAGCAGTTCTTCGCCTTTTTCTGCCAAAAACCTCAGGGCTAAATTTTGGTTATGTAAGTAGAACCGGTTTGTTCCTCCAACTGTATTTTGATAATCAAAATGCGGTAAATTTGCGACAGTACAAGACCGGGTTATCCCGGCATCTATATCAGCTTGTGTACGGACACAATAGACAGGGCCGTTGCCTTGGCGTATCCAGGCCCAAAATTCATCTTGGGCACCGGATTGTCTGCCAATCAAATAATTAGCTAAAGGATAAGGATGTGTACCAATAGGGGGTAGAATAATTGTTCGAGGTATATTTCCATCAAATCGATGAAACACATCTGTATTACCGGGTATAACACAGCAATTCCCTAAAGTGTTTTGGCCATCTGTCATAAAAATAGCGATTTTAAGGGGGTTGTTGTGACTGTTTTCAGCAAGATGTTTAGCATTTTCACCTGTCATCCAGTCCACAGCTGTTTCCATGGGGGGGGCGGAATATGTCCCCCCTCCCGGCGTCATATTCGATGTTTGTTGACGCACTTGGGATGATGCGCTCAGCGTATCCCAATTAAGCGGTACTGTTCTATTTGATATTGTATTGGATGAATAAGCCAACATACCCATACGCAAGAAACGTGACCCATTTTCATCTACACCGCCTGCAATTGTTTCAAGCGTATCATAAAATGTCGAGGCTGCTTCTTTTAAGCCCGATATTCGTGATCTTGCTCCCGCGGGTGAAACGCCTGTGTCATCAAAAGGTTTGTCAGAGAAAAACATTGAGCCAGAGTTATCCATAATCATGACAATAGATGCAGGACGTTTTACCTGTTTGTCTTCATATTTTACGGTAGCAGAGGCTTTAAAGGGTAAATCCATATAGCCAATAACATGCATGAAGGCTGGGCGTGTTTTTCCTTGAACTTCAACCCGGGCTTCTTTTTTGATGTCATCATAATTAACGGTAAATTTGGGAGCTTCTGGACCTTTTAAAACCATACCATTGAAGGTATGCCCTGACTCAGAAGTCGCATATTGGACACCATTTAGGAAACCATCACTGCCATCCGTAGGCGGCCCATCATTGGCTTTAACATAGACGGCTGCAGAAAGAGCAATCGTATCTGCAATAGCTTGAGATTTCTTTTTAGCTGCTGATAATTGAGCGTAATCATAACCAGCACCCACAGCGACTATAGTCCCTGTCATAGCAAGAGCCCATGTAAGTGCAAAAGTACCGCTCGAATTTTTTCTAAAACTCTTTAAACTCTTACGCCATTTAATGCCCATAGAATTAAAAAAATTCTGCATTTTATACCCCATGTAATATCCCAACATATTCTTCAAAAGAATAAATAACGACTAGAATATATAAGAATAAGCTTGAGAAAAAATTTGGAATTATAGTTAAATTACTATAAAAATTTGAGGCTTAATTAGTCGGCTGAGCGTGTTTTTTTTTGAGTTTATTCGCAACGATCGTGAAAGCCCTTACATAACTTTGCAGTTCTATAGGTAATAATCTGTCAGCTAATGTTTCCGCTGTATCGCCCCGTTTGATATCTATTGCATTTTGCAGGATAATTTCGCCCCCATCTAAAACTTCACTCACATAATGCACAGTACACCCATGATGGCTATCCCCAGCATCCAGTGCACGTTGATGGGTATTCAAACCTTTATATTTAGGCAGGAGTGATGGATGGATGTTTAAAATACGACGCGGCCATTGCGCAACAAACCAAGGCGTTAATATGCGCATAAATCCAGCACAACATATAAGGTCAATATTGTTATCCATTAGGGTTTTATGAAGAGCCCGTTCAAAATCTCGGCGCGAGGAGAAACTTTTATGATCAATACATATAGCATCGATGCCTAATTCCCGTGCCTTGTCTAATCCGGCCGCATCAGGTCGATTAGAAATAACCAAAGAAATTTTTGCTGGAAAGCTGTCTTGCTGCGCGGCTGTGACCAATGCGACCATATTCGAACCGCGCCCCGATATCAGGACAGCTGTGTTCACAGGGAGGTGCATCTAGGTGTCCTCAAGCGTTCCGATAACCCAGCTTGTTTCGCCGGATGCCTTTAAAGCCTCTTGTACGGAGTTAACGTCGGCAGGGGAAACGGCTAAGACCATGCCGATGCCGCAATTAAAGGCGCGTTGCAATTCTGTTTCCGTTATTTGACCAATGTCTTGAAGCCATTGAAAGACAGCCGGGCGGGGCCAAGCCTTCATATTATAAACCGGTTTAAGCCTATCAGGAAGCATGCGGGGGGTATTATCGGTCAGACCGCCGCCGGTAATATGGGCCAGACCTTTGATGGAACCAGAGCGCACTAAGGGCAAAACCGACTTAACATATATACGGGTAGGGGTCAGTAAAGCTTCGGCCAGCGTCTTGCCTGGGTTGAACGGGCAAGGGGCATCCCACCCCAGTCCCGAACGCTCTACAACTTTGCGGATAAGTGAATACCCATTGGAATGCGGACCGGATGCGGCAAGGCCGATTAAAATATCGCCTGTAGCCATATCATCGTGGCGAGGCAGGATGTCGCTACGGTTAACCGCGCCGACAACAAAGCCGGCCAGATCAAAATCACCAGCTTCATACATGCCGGGCATTTCGGCAGTTTCGCCGCCAATGAGCGCGGCTCCGGCTTGTTTACATCCATCGGCTATACCGGCAATAACGCTAACGGCTTCGCCGGGTTTGAGATGTCCAGTGGCAAAATAATCCAGAAAAAATAAGGGTTCAGCGCCCTGTGCCAAAACATCATTGACGCACATGGCGACAAGATCAATGCCGACGGTGTTCAAAATACCCGTATCAATCGCGATGCGCAATTTAGTGCCAACACCGTCGGTGCCTGAAATCAGGATTGGGTCATCATAACCAGCGGCTTTTAAATCAAAAGCACCGCCAAATCCTCCTAAAGCCACATCGGCTCCAACGCGCCGCGTGGCTTTTGCCAGCGGTTTAATTTGGTCAATTAAAGCGTCGCCTGCGTCAATGTTAACGCCTGCATCCGCATACGTCAGGCTAGTGTTTGAAGGGCTGTCACCCATGAAGGTCTCCATCATTGAGAGGCGAGTCATTTCGCGCTGTATATGGTCTTTAAATGCGTGAAAACCAAGTGTTTATTCGATGTGTTTATTCAATGTGTTTATTCGATACATCTACTCTGGTACTGTTTTAAGGATATTGGTTACGCGGTCTTTCAGATGCTCAAGGACTTCAGGGAACCAGTCATGTTTTTTAAGCCAAACATTATTCCGCCAGCTCGGATGAGGCAAAGGGATAATGTCGGGGCTGTAATCACGCCAATGGGCTACGGTTTGGGTCAAGTTTTTCTGGGCATCCGGTCCCAAGACATGTTTAACAGCATATAGGCCGACCAATAAGGTCAGGGTGATATCGGGCATCGCTTGGGTCAATTGATCCTGCCACAAGGGTGCGCACTCCTTGCGCGGGGGCAAATCACCGCCCTTGGCGTCTTGACCTGGAAAACAAAATCCCATGGGCGTTATGGCGAAAATATCCTCATTATAAAACACGGTTTCATCAACACCCAGCCAGTTGCGTAGACGTACACCAGACGGATCTGTGAACGGACGCCCGCTTTCATGGGCCAATGTTCCGGGCGCTTGGCCTATAATCCGGATGCGAGACCGGGGTGATCCTTGCACTATGGGATTGGGTGTTACCGGCAGAGGTTTGTCCGCATGGGCGCAGAGATCACATCGCCGAATAGCGCCTTTTAAATCCTCAATGTTACCGATATCGGGAATAGTTTTCTCTTTTGTCACTAAATAGCATATGATTTTAGCGGGGCTTCGCTCTAAGTTAAGCCCAATAATGATAATTGGATAGACTATGAGCACATTATTTTACAATAATCTTGATCACGATTTACAGCAAATAGAATCAGATGGATTATATAAACGCGAACGTCTTATCAGTAGCAAACAGGCTGCTGATATAATAGTTAATGACAAAGATAAGGCCAGAGAGGTCATTAATTTTTGTGCGAATAATTATCTGGGCCTGGCCGATCATCCGGCCTTGATTAAAGCCTCTGAAGAGGCCGCACGGCGTTATGGCTATGGTATGGCGTCAGTCCGGTTTATCTGCGGAACTCAGAAACAACACCGAGAATTGGAACAGAAAATTGCAGATTGGCTCGGTTTTGATGATACTATTCTCTATGCCGCCTGTTTCGATGCCAATGGCGGGGTGTTTGAACCATTATTAGGGGCCGAGGATGCGATTATTTCCGATAGTCTGAACCATGCCTCTATTATCGACGGTATCCGTCTGTGTAAAGCCAAACGCTACCGTTATAAAACGAGCGATATGGCTGATCTTGAGATACAGTTGAAACAGGCGCGTGCAGATGGTGCGCGGCATGTTTTAATCGCAACAGATGGCGTGTTTTCTATGGATGGCACGATTGCGAATCTAAAAGCTATTTGCGTGCTTAAAGACAGATATGATGCCCTGCTAATGGTGGATGATTGTCATGCGACAGGGTTTCTGGGGGCAGGCGGTCGCGGCAGCGCAGCCTTTTGCGGGGTTGAAGGGCAAGTGGATATTCTAACCGGAACCTTGGGCAAGGCGCTGGGCGGGGCGATGGGGGGGTTTACCTGTGCGCGTCAATCTGTTGTTGATATGCTGCGTCAACGTTCACGGCCCTATCTGTTTTCCAATAGTCTAGCCCCGTCCCTTGTTGGCGGTAGTATAAAAGCGATTGATCTGGCGAGAGATGGCGATGATTTACGCCAGAAAATTTTTGCCAATGCCCGGCAATTTCGGAATGGTATGATACAAGCCGGGTTTACCATTCCGGATGGGCAACACCCGATTATTCCTGTTATGTTGGGCGATGCGGTAATCGCGCAAAAAATGGCCGCACAATTACTGGATGAAGGGATTTACGTTATCGGGTTTTTCTTTCCGGTTGTGGCCAAGGGCGCGGCCCGTATTCGCACGCAAATGAGCGCGGCCCATAGTCCGGCCCATATTGATAAAGCGATTGCCGCTTTTACCAAAGTGGGTAAAGCTCTGGGGGTTATATGACACAGACTATGAAAGCTCTTGTCAAAGCCAAGCGCGAAAAAGGTGTATGGCTGCAAACGGTTCCTATGCCGGATATTGCCCCTAATGAAGTGCTCATTAAAATTGAACGAACCGCCATTTGCGGCACTGATATGCATATATATAAATGGGATGAATGGGCGCAGAAAAATGTGCCGGTCCCTTTAGTTATTGGCCATGAATATGGCGGCACAGTAGCGGCCATAGGCTCAACCGTGCGCCGTGTTAACGTTGGACAACGGGTAACGGGCGAAGGGCATGTCGTCGGGACACGTTCGCGCAATGCACGCGCTGGTAAATTTCATCTTGATCCTGACACGAAAGGTATTGGCGTAAACCTGCCCGGTGCTTTTGCACAATATTTGGCATTGCCCGAATTTAACGTCATACCGCTGCCGGATGATTTTTCTTTGGAAATCGCTGCAATTATGGACCCTCTGGGAAATGCGGTGCATACAGCGTTGGCTTATGATCTGGTTGGCGAGGATGTTTTAATCACAGGAGCAGGTCCGATAGGGATTATGGCGGCAGCGGTTGCGGAAAAATCTGGCGCGCGCCGGATTGTACTGACTGATATCAATAATTGGCGCTTAGACTTTGCTAAAACCGTTACGACACGCACGCGTATGGTCAACCCGGCGGATGAAAATTTACGAGATGTGATGGCGCAGATCGGTATGAAAGAAGGGTTTGACGTCGGACTGGAAATGAGTGGAGCGGAATCCGCCTTTAACCAAATGCTTGATGTAATGTTGATGGGAGGGCATATGGCTATGTTGGGTATTCCGGCACAACCCTTTCCAGCGAATTTCGGAAAACTTGTCGGTAAAGCCTTGACGTTGAAGGGGGTTTATGGCCGCCAGATGTATGAAACATGGTATAAAATGCTGGCCTTGCTTGATAGCGGCTTGGATATGTCCCCTATGATTACGCACCGGTTTGCGGCGCGTGATTTTCAACAGGCTTTTGACTTAATGGAAACGGGGAAAACGGGGAAAGTGATTTTGGACTGGACAGAGATATGAGTGCCGAATATGTGCCGCTTTCAGGCTATGAGATATTAACCGAGGCTGAAATGCAGGCCCGTGCAGATAGGGTTTTGCAAACATTATTGGCGCGCCGAACCATTCGAGATTTCTCCGATAAAGCCGTTCCGCGTGCTTTAATTGAAAGCTGTATCAAAGCGGCAGGGACAGCGCCTAGCGGGGCTAACCATCAGCCTTGGCATTTCGTAGCGATTTCTGATCCGCAGGTGAAACGCAAAATCCGTATTGCTGCCGAAGCCGAAGAAACAGAATTTTATGATAAACGCGCCTCTGAAGAATGGCTGGAAGCATTAGCCCCGCTGGGCACGGATGAGAGCAAGCCCTTTCTTGAACATGCGCCGTGGCTTATTGCGGTTTTTGCGCAAAAGCGAGGCGGAGAGACGGCGGGGCAGAATAAGAAAAACTATTATGTTACTGAATCTGTTGGCCTTGCGACCGGTATGTTAATTACGGCGCTTCATAGTGCAGGACTGGGAACACTCACCCATACGCCTGCGCCTATGGGGTTTTTGCGCGATATATGCGGGCGCCCAAAAGACGAAAAACCCTTTGTGCTCATGGTTGTGGGATATCCGGCAAAAGATGCAAAAGTTCCGCGTCATGCACTGATTAAAAAAGATATTACAGAGATCAGTACCTTTATGGATTAATCATTATCTTCGTGATAGCGCCGGGCCAATGCTTTCGGGGCAACACGGCAATATGCCGTTTTCAAAGCAAACCGCAGAACAGCGCCATCAATGTTTGCAAGGTTAACCTCTGTCCAGCCCTGTTGTCCCCATGATCCGGTTACGGGTATCACGCCGTCGCCCAGAGTAATTAATGTTGCCTGTTCATCAGGCGATAATTTTAATACCGCTTTATTATTTTGAGTGTCGAGCGTTGCAAAAATCTTTTTGCTAATACGAAAGGATGTCTTGTGAAAATGAGGGCTGGCATAGGTCTCGGCATAGCCTAGTGCAAGCTGAGAAAATGTCTCTAAATCTACCATGGCTAAAGCTAATCGATCATAGCAATTATGCAAGGCTGTTCCGACTTGCATGACTATCCAATCAGGCGCATAGCAACATTTGGATTAGGCTCATTATGAAAAAACAGGCACACTATAAGATTAACACAGTGGCGAATACATCTCTGCCGATGCCTTTGTGGGAATTTGTCAGTATGGTGGCTGCACTAATGGCTCTCAATGCGTTTGCTATTGATATCATGCTACCTGCTATGGGAATTATCGGTGAATATTATCAGGTGAAAGGTAATCAACAACAATGGTTGCTGTATTCCTATATGATTGGGTTTGGTATGCCCCAGTTATTTTTTGGCCCCATAACCGACCGATTTGGGCGCCGGACATTACTGCGCATTTGTATTATAGCCTATGTCGTTTTTGCGTTTTTATGTATGATGACCACATCCTTTGCCTTGCTGTTGGGCGTTCGGTTTTTACATGGTATTTTTTCCTCAGGTATAAGAGTTATTGCGGTTTCCATTGTCCGGGATGTAACGGCTGGACGCGCTATGGCGCGGATTATGTCGTTGGTTATGACTATTTTTATGATTATCCCGATCATAGCGCCCGCGATTGGCCAAGGGGTTATGTTAATTGCGGGATGGAAGTGGATGTTTGGTGTTTTAGGTATTTCGGCTTTATTGATCCTGCTATGGGTACAAATACGTCTTCCGGAAACATTACAATCCGGCGATCAGAACCCGCTCAGTTTTAAAAGCGCTATACAAGATTTTGCCGTTGTCCTGCACACGCGGGTAACATTGGGTTATATGGCGGCCAGCGGCGTTATTTTTGGCGCGCTGTTTGCCTTTATTGCTGCCTCAGAGCAAATTTTTGATGACGTTTTTGGCGAAGGCGATCGTTTTGCACTCTGGTTCGCCATTATCGCTATTACGCTAGCGATAGCTAATTTTACTAATAGTCGTGTTGTCGAGCGCTATGGAATGCGCCGTATCAGTCACGGTGTACTTTTTGCTTTTATTACTCTGGCATTGACAAATGTTATTGTGATGCATGTGGCGGGCGAACGTCTATTATATTTCATCCCGTTGTTTGCGCTCACTTTTGGATGTTTTGGGATGTTAGGGGCTAATTTCTCAGCCATTGCGATGGAGCCCCAAGGCAAGATAGCGGGGACAGCCAGCGCGCTTTACGGCTTTGCAACGACGACAGTCGCTAGCGGTTTTGGTTTTCTGGTCTCGAGTCAATTTGATGGCCATGTCACGCCCATACTCATTGGGTTTGTTGGATTGGGTGTGTTATCCCTGTTAATTGTTTTAATCACCGAACGTGGTAAATTATTTGAATTGGGCGAAGGGAAAGCCTAGACTTTATCAAAAATATATAGACTTTCATGTCCTAGCCATATTCGCTTGATAATTTTGAATTTATTGAACAGGATTAAAGTTGATATAACAGCTATTAAACCTACGGAATGCACATGAATTATTTTAAAAATATGGGTCTGACCCTATTCAGTGCGGCATTATTATCGAGCTGTGCCATTGTTCCGCCGGGGCATACATCACAGGCTATATTTCCGGATTATGCGGCTCAAGCAATAGGGGAACGGTTTGATAGAGCAAAAATTATGGCTCTTGAAAACCGGATGCAAAAATTTGTTACGGATGGAAATGTCGCTGGCATTGCCACCTTGTTAGTGCAGAACGGTAAGGTCATTAGCCATACGCAAACCGGCATACGCCGCGCATCGGACAGGGCCCCGATTACGCAAGATACGCTTTATCGCATTGCCTCAATGACAAAACCGGTTACAGGCGTGGCTTTAATGCAATTATATGAAGCGGGTAAATTTTCGCTCGATGATCCGGTTTCTAAATTCATACCGGAATTTTCTAATCTAAGAGCAATCCAGCGTGTTGACGCCGATGGGCGCTATATAAGCGAACCGCTTGATCGCCAGCCAACGATGCGGGAATTGATGAGCCATACGGCAGGCTTTGCTTATGGTCTTTTTGGGAATGACCCATCCAATAAGGCCTTTGCCCAGCAAGGTGTTTTAACGCAGCCTGATGCGCAGTCCTTTATTGATCTTGTAACGAAAGTACCATTGATATCCCAACCCGGCGAGCAATGGTATTATTCTGTTGCGGTTGATATTCAGGGGGTGATTGTGGAACGGCTTTCGGGTGTAAGCCTTGGGGATTATTTTCAAACCCATATCTTTAAACCACTGGGAATGAACCATACGGACTTTTATGTTCCCCATGGTAATCGTGATAATGTTTCCGATGTATTTGGTTATACGCCTAAAAGTGAAAACTTGGAGCCTATAGAGACTGCCTTTGGCGTAGCGTTTTCATCTATGCTGGATAAAGCGGGAATGGACTACGGCGGGTTTGGGTTATTTTCAACGCTGAATGATTATGCCCGATTTTGCCAGATGTTAGCCAATGATGGTGTATTAGCTGGCCGCCGGATTTTAAAACCCGAGACAACTACTTTGATGCGAACCAATGTTTTGAAACCGAACCATACCGTGAGTATTCCGGGTGCGGAACTTATGACGGACACGGATAATCTGGATTTTGGGCTTGATTTTGCAATTGTGCGTAATCAGACAAATAATGGGGTTGGGCAGGGCACCTATTTTTGGGGTGGAGCTTTCGGGACTTGGTTTTGGATTGATCCCGTCAATGATCTTTATTTTATTGGTATGATACAACGGGTCGGCCAAAATGGCCCATCGGTAAATTTTAGAACCATTGCGCGAAATCATGTTTATGACGCGTTAAAACCCCCTTCATAAATAGAGAATATTGCAGATGTTTCAGTATATCGTGGATAGCGTATTTAACGCGAAAATGTGAGGGCACTATGGATTTAGGGATTGCGGGTAAAACGGCTATAATAGGTGCCAGTAGCGGGGGACTTGGCAAAGCCTCTGCAATAGAATTGGTTAAAGCCAATGCCAATGTCGTTATTTGCGGACGCACCGCAGAAACAGTGCAGGCCACGCGACAAGCTTTAGAGGATATTGGCGCAGGGCAAGTTGTCGGCGTTGTTGCGGATGTTACCGATACAGAGGGGCAGCAAGCAATTTTAGAGGCCGCGCATAAACATTTCGGCTCTGTCGATATTCTTGTAACGAATTCAGGTGGACCGCCGCCCGGACGGTTTGAGGATCACGATATGCAAGCGTGGGATGATGCCTATAATCTTCTTTTAAAGAGTACAGTCGCCCTGATTCACGGCGTTTTGCCGGGTATGAAAGCTCGAAAATGGGGTCGGATATTAGCCGTTACATCTGTAGCGGTGAAACAACCGGTTGCCAATCTGGTCTTGTCCAATGCGATGCGCGCGGCTGTGACCGGTCTATTTAAGACTCTCGCGAATGAACTTGGGCCCTATAATATTACAGTGAACACCGTTATGCCGGGTTACACTAAAACAGACCGCATGAAACAGCTCTTGGCGGCTAATCCGGCGTTTGAAACCCTTATCAATGAGGTATCTCTTGGCCGTATCGGCGAGCCGCAAGAATTCGGAGCCATGATTGCCTTTTTGGCTAGTGCTCGCGCCAGTTTTATCACAGGCGTGTCTATTCCTGTTGACGGCGGGGCCATAAAATCATTGGTATGAGATCATCAATATTAAGGTTTATACACGCTATTTCATATAGTGATCTTTATAGATAACTTTTAACTCGCGTTTGAGAATTTTACCCGTTGCCCCTAATGGCAAACTGTCTTGAAAAACAATATCATCAGGCAACCACCATTTTGCGCATTTCGCCGCGATATATTGTTTGATTTCGGCTTTATCGGGATTTTTCCCCGGAACAGGTTGAACGATAAGAAAGGGTCTTTCTTGCCATTTTTCATGTCTGATCCCGATACAGGCGGCCATCGCCACATCGGGGTGATTAGCAGCAGCGTTTTCAACATCAATAGATGAAACCCATTCCCCGCCGGATTTGATTACATCCTTTGAACGGTCCGTAATTTCCATAAAACCCGATGGGTGGAGCGAGGACACATCTCCCGTTGCAAACCAACCGTCATCGGTAAAGGCCTCTTGGCCAACACCTTTGAAATAATTGCTGGCAACCCAAGGGCCGCGGACATGAAGATGGCCTTCGGCTTTTCCATCTTCGGGTAATATATTGCCTTCATCATCAACAATACGCATATCCACACCAAAAATACGACGTCCGGCCAGAAGTTTATTAGGGACAGTGCTTTCGTAGTCATCCAAATCTGTATCGGGATGGGCCGCATAGGTTGAACCCAGCGGTGAGGTTTCAGTCATTCCCCAGCCTTGTTGCATGGGAATGCCCAAATCAAGCTCATAAGCACGCAAGAGAGACTCGGGCAGGGCAGAGCCGCCAACCAAAGCTTTTTTGACTGTCGGTAATTTAATGCCCTGGGCTTTGGCTTCGTTATAAATACCCAGCCATACGGTTGGTACGCCTGCCATTAAGGTCACTTTTTCTTGTGTGATAATCCGGCACATATTTTTCCCGTCAAGACCGGGGCCGGGCATCACCAGCTTAGCGCCCACCATAGCGGCAGAATAGACAAGTCCCCAGGCCGAAACATGGAACATAGGAACAACAGCGAGAATCACATCACGTGAACCGGCACCGATAACATCATTAAAAGACCCAGCCATGGCATGGAGAATGGTGGAACGGTGGGAATAAAGAACGCCTTTGGGATCCCCTGTCGTGCCGGATGTATAACAGAGGGTCGAGGCTGTGTTTTCATCAAACCGTGGCCATTCGATTATGTCGTCCGCATCGGCTATAAAGCTCTCATAGTCCTGAACATCGGTTTTATAATCTGGCAATCCAGCTTTATCCGTTAGGCAAATCCACTGCCGCACAGTTGGACAATTGGCAGATATTCCATCAATGATCGGGCCAAATGTCGTATCGAACATTACATATTGATCTTCGGCATGGTTCACCATCCATGCGATTTGCTCCGGTTTAAGCCGAGGGTTAATAGTATGGACAATCGCGCCAATCGATGAAACCGCATAATAAATTTCAATATGGCGGTAATTATTCCATGCTATTGTTGCCACGCGGTCGCCTGTTTTTACGCCGGCATCGATAAGCGCATTTGCCAATTTGCGTACCCGCACCGCGCACTCACTCCAACTATAGCGATGTTCGCTCATATCCGTATTGAGTGTATAAATTTCCTGATGTGTGTGAACTTTTGCAGCATGTTCGATCAAATCACTGATCATAAGTTCCTGCTGCATCATGAGACCTTGCATAGGTGTCTCCCCGTAAAATCTGGTTTTATGTTGCAGCCTTTTTTTCACTCTTTAGAGTGAGCGTCAACCAAGCTTATGCAAAGAGTTTCATATGAATAAGGCTCCGGGCTTTAAAGATGTTGAAAAAGCAGCAGACCGATTACGGGGCAAGGCTATAAGAACGCCTCTGATCCGCTCGCCTGTGATTGATATAATGATGCAGAAAACCGTCTGGTTTAAACCCGAATGCAATCAAAAAGTCGGAGCCTTTAAATATCGGGGTGCCTATAACCGCCTGTCCGCTATGACGGCGCAGGAACGGCACCAAGGAGTTGTGGCCTATAGTTCAGGTAATCACGCTCAAGGCGTATCGCGTGCTGCAAAAGAACTGGGTATTTCGGCTATTATCGTTATGCCCGATGATGCCCCAGCGATAAAAATAGAGGGCGTAGAAACGGACGGCGCCCAGATTGTGTTTTATAACAGATTGACGGAAAGCCGCGAGACTATCGCAGATTCAATCGCCGCGAGGGACGGGCGAATCATCGTGCCGTCCTATGACGACCCTTATATTATTGCAGGACAGGGCACCACTGGTTTGGAAATAGCCCAAGATGCGAAAACACAGGGCATTCATTTTGATGCATTGATAAGCTGTATGGGCGGCGGGGGTCTGTGTGCCGGTATTAGTCTGGCAATGACACGTTTATCGCCCAAGACTTTGATTTTCGGTGCAGAGCCAGAGCATTATAACGATCATCAGCGCTCTTTTAATAGCGGACAGCGCGAAACATTGGTCAATCCACCGCCGACATTATGCGATGCTTTAATGACGCCGCAACCCGGAACCTTAACATGGCCGATAAATCGTAAAGCTTTATCAGGCGTCTTTGATGTTTCCGATCTTGACTGTTTACGCGCTATGGCAATTGCCAAGGCTGAATTGGGGGTTCAGCTTGAACCGGGCGGTGCTGTTGCAATGGCGGCGCTGATGACAGGGGCTTTGCGCGATAGAACTGATATGCAGACCCTGTGCATTATTCTGTCAGGCGGTAATGTTGATCCTGCTATTGCTGAACAGGCGGATGCCCTCTTGCAGGGATGAAAAACTTAGGCCAGATTACAAATATGAGACTCAGATTTTTAGCGATCCTTATCCCGTTCCTTGCTGTCAGTCAGGCCGCAGATGCGCAAAAACCACCGAACGATGACCGGCTGGATTCTTCCGGTGCGGCTTTATACAACACACATTGCGCTGTCTGCCATGACGATAATTTAACCGGCGGATTGGGGCCTAGTCTAGTTGATGAGGACTGGGTATATGGCCGTGATGATGCGGCTATTCGGCGGGTGATAGTGGATGGGTTGCCGGATGCCGGTATGGAAGCTTATGGCACGGTTTTAACATCTACCGAAATCACCCAGTTAGTTGATTATATTAAAAAGGCTAAGGATGGGCCTAAAACCCAACCAATTGTGGATGTGGCTTCTGTTGAGGATGAGGTACAGATTGACACATGGGTAACGGGATTAAGAGAACCTTGGGCTATTCAATTTATCGGCGATAATGAAGCTTTGATAACCGAAAAGACGGGGGCACTGCGTCATGTCAAAGACGGGAAGCTTATAGCTGCGCCTATTGCGGGAACGCCGTCTGTTGTTGCCAAGGGGCAAGGCGGTCTGTTGGATGTTGCGATTGATCCTGATTATGCGGATAATGGATGGATCTATCTTAGTTTTTCAGATCCCGGAGATAAAGGCGCGATGACCAAAGTCGTGAGAGGCCGTATTACAGACGGGGTCTGGACGGATGAGCACGCGGTTTTTGCCGCCAATCCCGAAGATTATATCAAAACAGGCTATCATTTTGGGTCTCGTATAACCTTTGATGGGGCAGGGTATTTATATTTTTCCATTGGAGATCGTGGAAAAAAAGATATGGCGCAGGATATTTCCAAACCTAATGGAAAAATCCATAGAGTCAGACATGATGGGTCTATTCCAGCGGATAACCCCTTTGTTGATAACAATGCAGCTTATGGATCGATTTACGCTTTCGGGAATCGAAATCCGCAAGGCCTTATTATCCATCCTGATACGCAGGTTTTATGGGAAACGGAACATGGGCCGCGCGGCGGGGATGAACTTAACGCCATAAAGGCTGGTGTTAATTACGGTTGGCCCCGTATTTCTTATGGCATCAATTATAACGGGTCAGTCTTAACGCCCTATCAGTCCTTGCCTAATATGGCCCAACCCGCAAGCCAGTGGACACCTTCTATCGCGGTGTGCGGGCTGGATGTTTATACGGGAGATTTATTTCCCCAATGGAAAGGTCGCCTAATGGCAGGAGCTTTGAAATATGAAACTGTGCGGTTGATTGATGTCTCGGGCGATACATATAAAAGCGAAACCACATTAATAAAAGATAAGGGCCGTGTGCGGGATGTGACTACGGGGCCGGATGGGGCTATTTATGTTGCTTTGCCCCGTAAAATTATACGGTTAACCCCGAAGGATAGTAAGTAATGGATTGGAAGACACGGCTGATATCAGGCTATCAGGATTTTCGCGCGGCAGATTATAAAGAGCAAAAAGCGCTTTATGAGACACTGGGCACTCAAGGGCAGGCGCCGAAAATAATGCTAATTGCCTGCGCGGATAGCCGTGTAGACCCGTCCGATATTTTTAACGCCTATCCGGGCGAAATGTTTGTTGCGCGTAATGTTGCCAATATTGTCCCCCCCGCGAGTGCGCCTGATGGCTATCATAGTACATCGGCGGCTATAGAATATGCCGTTACGGCCATTGGCGTGGAGGCGATAGTCGTTATGGGACATGAGAGCTGCGGCGGGATACAAGGCTGTCTGGACGGTATGGGCCATGACCCCAAGGCCGGATATGTTGGCCAATGGGTGTCGCTGATTAATGATGTGCGCGAACGCGTTCTGTCTGCTGGTTATCCGGATGAAAAGATCGCTTTTGAAATGGAACTGGAGAGTATCCGGCAATCGCTGGTAAACCTTATGAGCTTTCCTTTTGTACGCGAAGCTGTTGAAGCGGGACAACTCTCTTTGCAAGGGGCTTATTTCAGTATAATTCAGGCAAAATTGTTATTGGCGGATGAAAAGGGTGTCTTCACCGAGGTTCCGGCCACTCTATAGTCTTGTAAATCTGCGAGTGAGGCCCAAATAGGGCTGGAAATCATGTGCAGAGTCAGTTAGACCCCGCGCTTAGTCAAATTTGGAATGATGTTATGTCCACAGTTCTGCTTATCATTCAACTGATTATCAGTGTTGTCCTGATCGGTCTTATCTTAATTCAACGCTCTGAAGGCGGTGCATTGGGTATTGGCGGGGGCGGCGGAGGCGGCGGTTTTATGTCCGGACGGTCAGCGGCGAATTCGGTTTCGCGTATGACGGGTATTCTGGGCGCGGCTTTCATTGTCAATTCTTTGCTATTGTCCATTGTTATGAACAAGCAAAATCAAAATATTTCAATAATTGATGAAACGAAAGCGGTTGAGAGCTTGACGATTGATACAGAGTCAGGCGAAACAACAAACCCGTTAGCTAGTGATGCAACACCGCCTGCCGCTGTAACGGAAACACCTGAAACAGCCACGACACAGGATGCTGCTGAGCCGGCCGAAGAGGAAAAGCCTGAGAACGAATAAGTTCTAAGCCGCTCCTTAAAGTTTGTGAGTGGAAGAAGACGGGTTATGCCGAAATATATTTTCATTACAGGCGGGGTTGTGTCCTCGCTCGGTAAAGGCCTTGCATCGGCAGCCGTAGGGGCTTTGCTGCAAGCGCGCGGATATAAGGTACGTCTGCGTAAGCTCGACCCCTATCTGAATGTTGATCCCGGAACCATGAGCCCCTATCAGCATGGTGAGGTTTATGTCACTGACGATGGGGCGGAAACTGATCTGGACCTTGGACATTATGAGCGGTTTACGGGGGTATCAGCGGCCCAGTCTGATAATATTACGACAGGGCGTATCTATTCCAATATTATTGAAAAAGAACGCCGCGGTGATTATTTAGGGGCAACCGTTCAGGTTATTCCCCATGTCACCAATGAGATTAAAAACTTCGTTTTATCCGATGCGGGTGAAGATGTAGATTTTGTTCTTTGCGAAGTGGGCGGCACCGTGGGCGATATCGAAGGCTTGCCTTTTTTCGAAGCCTTGCGCCAATTGACCCAAGAGTTACCCCGTCGCCAAACATGTTTCATGCATGTCACGCTAATGCCCTATATTGCGGCTGCTGGTGAAATGAAAACCAAACCCACCCAGCATAGTGTGAAAGAGCTGCGTTCTATCGGTATTCAGCCTGATATTTTACTCTGTCGCGCGGACCGCGAAATTATGGATGATGACCGCCGGAAAATTGCTAGATTTTGTAATGTCCGCGAGAGCGCTGTTATTCAAGGTCTTGATGCGCGCTCAATCTATGATGTGCCGCTGGCTTATCACGGAGAAGGCCTTGACCGTGAAATTCTAACGCATTTTGAAATAGAGGATGCACCCCAAGCCGATCTGTCGAAATGGCAGGATATTTCGCATACGTTGGCCAATCCCGACGGCGAAGTAAATATTGCCGTGGTTGGAAAATATACGGTTCTGCCAGATGCCTATAAGTCTTTATCCGAAGCCTTAGTTCACGGCGGTATAGCCAATCAGGTCAAAGTCACAATCAAATGGTTGGAGGCGGAAGCCTTTGAGACATCCGATCATACCAGTCTTTTAGACGGTATGCATGCGATACTTGTACCGGGCGGGTTCGGCGAAAGGGGAACAGAAGGAAAAATCAAAGCAGTTCATTATGCTCGCACCCAAAATATTCCTTATTTCGGTATTTGCCTTGGTATGCAAATGGCTGTGGTTGAAGCGGCTCGCAATATGGCTGGTATGACAGCGGCCAGCAGCTCCGAATTTGGCGAATCAGGTGAAAATATTGTTGGGCTTATGACCGAATGGACACGGGGTAACGAGCGTGTTGAGCGCAGCAAAGATACGGATTTGGGCGGAACAATGCGCCTTGGAGCCTATCCGGCAAAATTATCAAAAGGCTCATTGGTCGCGCAAGAATATGGACGCTTGACGATTAATGAACGCCATCGTCACCGTTATGAAGTCAATATTGAATATATGGAAAAATTGGAACAGGCTGGCCTGCGCTTTTCAGGGCTTTCACCGGATGGTATTTTGCCGGAAATTGTCGAAATTCCTGATCACCCCTGGTTTGTTGGTGTGCAATATCACCCAGAACTAAAATCTCGCCCCTTTGAGCCTCATCCGCTCTTTGCCGGATTTGTCAAAGCCGCGCTTAAGCAAAGCCGGATGGTATAGGCGTGAGCGCGCTTAGGCTTTATATCGGCAATTATAATTATTCCTCTTGGTCAATGCGGCCGTGGCTGGTGTTGCGTAAATCAGGCTTGCCTTTTGAAATCGGGGGGGTAATCGATCTTGATATTCCGGGGTATAAAGACAAGCTTTTGGCGCTTAGTGATGAAGGTACAGTTCCTGTCTTGGAAATAAATGGCGACTTCATGCCGGATAGTCTGGCGATTTCCGAATTTTGTGCCAAGGCCGTCCCTAATCTATGGCCTAAAGATCAAACCCAACGCGAGCTGGCCCGCGCAGCGGCTATGCGTATGCATCAGGGCTTTGCGGCTTTGCGGGCCGAGGCTCCGATGAATTTGCGCCGGCGCAGCGCAGGTCCTATGCCGCAAGCTTGTCTTGATGATGCACAGGATATGGTTCACTTGTGGGATGATCTTTTATCTCGCCATGACGGCCCGTTCCTCTTTGGAGACTGGTCGATAGCCGATGCGTTTTATACACCGGCAGCGACGCGGTTTGCCAGTTATAATCTTCCGCGAACGGCGCGCTCTGATACCTATATTTCAGAGTTGATGAGCGATGAAGATTACCTAATGTGGGAATCTCGCGCTTTTACCGAAAGCCATATTTTACCGGATACGGATGCGGTGAACGCCTAAATATATTGCCAAACCGGTATCCGGGGCTTAGCGTAGCGTTATGAAGTTGCTCTGGAATGCCTGTGTTATAATTGCGGCGGCCATATTGGGTTTATCCGCAATAGAGGCGAGGGCATCCACCATAACTTCGCAAGGCGAAACCACTATAACGGTACCGGATAGTTCAACCAATCGCGCGCTCAATTCACCGCCCTATAATTCCAAAACACATATGTTAGTTATGAAATGCACCATTAATGCGGACTATCATGCTGAGTCCCGTGTGGTAGTTTTAAATCTTCCTCAGAAATATACGAGGCGTGGCTATGATGTGGCTTTAGTTAGCGGTCATGGCCTACAAGGTGATAATAATTGTATTATTCAGGACTTTGAAGGCCGGAGTGCAGCCGTCATTGATATGACCCTTGCACCGAATTATAAAGCGGGCACCGCGCAAGATTGGGGGATTGTTCGGTTTAAGACCCTGAAAACAAAAAGCCTTATACGGTATAGTCTTATTCCGCAGGATTTTTCGGCTCGTACATTCCTTGATGTGCAATTTGCGGCGGCTCGCGGTTTGCCGCAAAATCAACAAAATTGCCGTCTGGTTATGGCGGGCGAGGATGGTGGTATTTTAGCACCAACAGGAACCAAGCTACATGATTGTTACGCTGTGCCAGGGCAATCAGGGTCTCCCTTATCCCGGTATTTGGGCGGCACGGATTATCTTATGGGAATCCATTTAGGCCGAATAATGCTGTATCAATACCCACCTCAAAAAGATTTGTTAAAACGCGGATATCTGCGATTGATTGATGCGTCTTTTATTGCCGAAATAACCGAATTACTGAAAGTGCTCCATGAACCTTAAAGATATGATCCGCACGATACCTGATTTCCCGAAACCGGGAATAATGTTTCGGGATATAACAACATTAATGACCAACCCCGAAGGGTTTGCCTATGCTGTAAAAGCTCTAGCAGCGCCCTATAGGACATTAGGGATTGATAATGTAGCCGGGATAGAGGCGCGCGGATTTGTGTTTGGCGCGGCTGTAGCGATTGAACTGGGGGCCGGTTTTGTGCCAATTCGTAAGAAAGGAAAATTGCCGTTTGATACTTATACGCAAGACTATGAACTGGAATATGGGACTGACACCCTTGAAATCCATGCCGATACGGTGCGCGGTCAAGAGCGTGTTTTGCTCATTGATGATTTAATCGCAACAGGAGGAACGGCAGAAGCCTCTGTCACATTACTGCGCAAGGCTGGAGCCAATGTTATGGGCGCCGCATTTGTTATTGATCTGCCGGAATTGGGCGGGTTAGGGCGCATAACAGCTATGGGTATTCCGGTTACGGCACTAGTTGCTTTTGACGGACATTAGCGCGTTGATCTGCATTGTTTAAACGTTAAATTTAAACAGCATGATATCACCGTCTTTAACGATATAATCTTTGCCTTCCTGGCGCACTTTTCCAGCCTCTTTAGCGCCTTGTTCGCCGTTATGGGCAACATAATCATCATAAGCCGTTGTTTCGGCGCGGATAAACCCTTTTTCAAAATCGCCATGAATAACGCCCGCGCAGCGCGGCGCTGTCCAGCCTTCATGGAACGTCCAAGCCCGGGCTTCTTTTGGGCCTACGGTGAAATAGGTACGTAGGCCTAATAATGCATACCCGGCTTGGATAAGGCGGTTAAGACCCGGTACTTCCAGACCAATAGCACCGAGATATTCGGCCTGTTCTTCGGCATCAAGCAGGGCCATTTCGGATTCTATTTGTGCTGAAATAACAACAGCTTGTGCCCCTTCGTTAGTTGCATGGGCGACGACTTTCGCGCTATAGCTATTCCCGTTAGCGGCACTATCCTCATCGACATTGGCGACATAAAGAACGGGTTTGGCGGTTAAAAGTTGTAGCATTTTCCAGGCTTTGACATCATCTGTGTCAATCTCTGCTGTGCGGGCCGGTTTGCCATCTTCCAGAACCGCAATAGCCTTTTCGATAAGACGCATGGTCTGTAGGGCATCTTTATCGTTTTGTTTGATTTTCTTTTCCAATCCACCTTTACGCTTTTCAAGGCTTTCCAGATCGGCGAGCATTAATTCGGTTTCGACGGTTTCAAAATCGGCCATCGGATCTATCCGGCCATTGACATGGGTAATGTCATCATCTTCAAAGCACCGGAGAACATAAAGAACGGCATCAGTCTCACGAATATTGCCTAGAAATTGATTGCCAAGCCCTTCGCCTTGCGAGGCTCCTTTGACAAGACCCGCAATATCGACGAAATTCATCCGGGCTGGAATTTTTTGTGCTGAGCCTCCGATCTGCGCAATGGTGTCCAGACGGGCTTCTGGTACGGCTACATCCCCGACATTAGGCTCAATAGTGCAGAAGGGATAATTGGCGGCTTGTGCATTAGCTGTTTGCGTTAAAGCATTGAAAAGTGTTGATTTTCCAACATTGGGTAAACCCACTATTCCGCATTTAAAACCCATGGGGTGCTCCGTTACTGGTTGATGCGTTCCATAACACGCGTTTGAAAAAGATCGGCTTGGTCATTGGCTATAAGGTCAGCATAGCGGTTAATGGCATCTATGATGTCATCGCGTAAATCCGTCTCATCTTTACGAAAATCGGATAATACATGGCTGTGAACCCTGTCTTTATGGCCGGGGTGATCAATGCCAATGCGGATGCGGTGATATTCATTGCCGCAATGTTGTTTAATAGAACGCAATCCATTGTGACCAGCTATGCCGCCGCCGATTTTATGGCGCAGTTTACCGAAATCCAGATCCAATTCATCGTGAAAGACTGTAACATTGGCCAGAGGGATTTTAAAAAACGCCATGGCCGCCTGAACAGATCGCCCTGATTCATTCATAAAGGTAGCGGGTTTAAGCAAGAGGATTTTTTTATCGCCAATGCGTCCTTGGCGTATAAGTCCTTTGAATTGAGATTTTTCCGGTTGAAAACTATATCCATCGCCAATGGCATCTATGGCCATGAATCCGATATTATGGCGATGTCCGGCGTATTTTTCGCCGGGGTTTCCAAGACCAACCCATAGCAACATATCTGGCTCCGCTCTTGTATCACCAAAGATGCGGCGTAGCCAAGTTAGCAAAGGCTAGCCTTCGTCCTTTTCGACGGCTTCTGCAACATCTTCGCCATCAACTGCTTCGCCGTCTTCACCCTCATCTGTTTTGGATGTACGCGATGCTACAATCGTTGCAATCGTAAAATCACGGTCCGTAATGGAAGGTTTTACACCTTTTGGCAGGGTAACATCAGAAATATGGACACTGTCGCCAATGTCGAGTGTTGAAATATCCACCTCGATTGAATCAGGGATATCACCGGCCGGGCACTTCACTTCAACGGCATATCGTACAACATTGAGCGCGCCGCCGCGTTTCATACCGGGGGATGTCTCCTCGCCGCTAAAGTTAACACTGACTTCAACTTCAATGATTGATTTCGCTGTTACGCGATAGAAATCGACATGAATCGGCATATCTGTTACCGGATGGAACTGAATATCCTTTGTGATAACTTTCTGTTTCTTGCCATCATGAGATAATTCAATCATGCTAGAGATAAAGGAACCGGAGTTAATGGCCTTTAGAACCTCATTATGCTTTATAGACACCGCAACAGGGGCTTCATCACCCCCGTATAGAACGCCCGGAACCATGCCTTGGCGGCGGGCCTCACGGGCATTGCCTGTACCAGTGTTTTCACGAACAGTTACATCAAGAACGACACTCATTTTTCTATCCTCAAGGACGACTCTTTAAACTACGTAGCCGCCCAAACGTGTATATACGGGGCGGCGCGGTAATGAGTCTTTACAATTTGAGGCGCTCTATAGTGAAAACCCCGGATGTGTGCAAGTCATAAAGCGCGCGAAAATGACAGCATTTCTGGACAATAAGCGATTATACTCTATCACGGCCAAAACAACAGAGCTATTGAACGGGTAAATGAGCCAATAAATGCATGAATTAAGTCCAAAAGCCTTTGATCACGCGAAACGCGCTGGCGCACATTTAACCGAAGCGGCAAAATCGCTCCGCGTGTTGAAATCTGTAGCATGGGATGATCGTTTTCGCGGTTCGTTTCTGAAAAATGGCCAGTTGCCCCGGCCCGAATACGCCGCGATTGATACCGCGCCCGCCCGTGGCCATATTATGGATGCCCGTAAAGCGCTTTCAGGTGATCATGTAGTTCTGGCTTGGTTGCGGCGATTGGCCGATACGCTAGATACGACGGCCCTGATGATTGATGCCCGCGGTACATCAGCTTTCTTTGATCATTCTGTCGCTCTTTTTGGCCGTCCAACCCGGTTAATGCTGGACCGGAAAACCCGCGTTATTGATATGGCACGCCATCTGGATGATACGCTAGAGGGGCTTGAATTTGATAAACTTGTTGTCGAAGGATATGAGCAGTATTTAACCAGCGTAGACTTTGCCGCGGCTTTAAAACCGCTTTTATCGGATCATTTTGGCAAGAAAGCTCCAAAACTTGAGCTTTCAGATGATTTATCAGCCAAAGCCACAGCGGGACGTACCCGTATCCGTATTCGCCGGTCAGCTCAATTCACGGCGCGCGATATTGACCAATTGCTGCAACACGAAGCTTTGGTGCATACGGCTACGGCACTTAATGGCCGTGCGCAGAAACATTTTAAAATTTTGGGTAAAGCCCATGCGGGGACAACCGAAGTTCAGGAAGGTCTTGCTGTTTTTGCTGAAATCATTAGCGGAGCTATGGATCCGCGCCGGTTTGGCCGGCTTGCTGACCGGGTGATTGCCATACAAATGTCTATTGACGGGGCTGATTTCATGGAAGTTTTTCGGTTTTACAAGGACCGTAGCGATAATGATAATCAGGCCTATGAAAATACCCGACGGATTTTTCGCGGCGGCGTTTTAACGGGTAAGTCGCCTTTTACGAAAGACATGGTTTATTTGAACGGATTATTGCGGGTGCATAATTATATGCGCACTGTTGTCAAATTAGGTCGAGCTGATCTAATCCGTATTTTATTTACCGGAAAAATGGATATAGAAGATATTCCAGCATTAGCCCAAATGGCCAGTGCTGGCCGTCTTACATCCCCTCGTTTTATGCCGCCATGGGCCAAGGATTTACGGTTTTTAGTCAGCTATATGGCCTATTCCAGTTTTCTTAACCGGGTGAAACTTCCGGGGTTCCAAGCCTATTATGAAGAGGCTTTGTCTGACGTACCCGTTGTGTGGGATTTTACCAATCAGTGAGATACTATCGGGGTAGATAGCTAAGCGTTATTTTGCAGGTATAGGCGAGTTTATGATTTACCTCTATAGCCGTGGGGGCTAAGATTGCGCGAGTATTACATAAAGGAAAAATCAATGATTGGGTATACAACAGTTGGCGTCAAAGATATGGAAAAGGCGAAGCAGTTTTATTGCGATTTATTCGCCGATGAAGGGGCTAAGGTACAAATAGATGCAGGCCGTATCGCGATGATTGGGTCATCAATGAGTGAACCCATGATCTCTGTTTGTTTGCCATATGATGAAAATGACCCGCATCCGGGCAATGGAGTCATGATTGCCTTTACAGCGAAATCCAAGGACCACGCAGCACAATTATACCATAAGGCTATTAGTCTTGGGGCCAGTTGTGAAGGCGAACCGGGCCAACGTGTTGAAGACCGGTTTTACGGTGCCTATGTCCGTGATCTAGACGGTAATAAATTAGCCTTTTTTGTTTTTGGCTAAGTGTTCTGAAAAAGAGAATGGCTGTACAGGATGTGTCCGGTACAGCCAGTGTGGTGTTAGATATCCATTTGCGGGCAAATTAAGAATTTTGTACCTGTAGATTTGGCATTATATTTTTCTACAATATCGGCCTGTAAAGCTTGGGACAGGGATATTTCATCCGTGTAATGACTGGCAAAGGTTGTTTTAAGCTCTTTGGCAACACGCATCCGCATCCGGTTACCTGTTTCCATACCGGCCTTGGCAAGGAAATTGGGTAGTAACCAGCCGCCGACGCCCCATGCCATGCCATATCCGCGGCTCAGGACAGTCGGAGAGGTATCCAGCCCGCCGTAAAGATAAACTTGCTTATGATGGATGGAGCCATAAATACTATAGGCACCCGGTGTTCGGGCGGCTGCCGCTTCCATTGCGCTTAAAATCTTAGACGCCAATTCGCCGCCCCCTGTTGCGTCAAAGGCAAGCGTGGCTCCCGTTGCATGTATAGCATTGGTTAAATCAGCCATAAAATTATCGCTGCTGCTATTACACACATATTGCGCCCCTATACCGCGTAAGAGTTCAGCTTGTTCTTCGCGGCGAACAATATTCACAAGATCAATTCCGTCAGCTTGACAAATATGATTGAGCATTTGGCCTAAATTGGATGCCGCTGCCGTATGTACCAAGGCTTTATGACCCTCAAGCCGCATGACCTCTGTCATAGAAAGAGCTGTGAGGGGATTAACAAAACTAGAGGCCCCGTCCTTGGCAGTATGACCCGGCAGCAACGGCAAACACATAGCTGCTGGTAGGCAGCGATATTGGGCATACATGCCGCCACCCATAACCGCGACAGTTTTCCCCATTAAGGCTTGCGCCTCTTTACTATCGCCCGCGGCAACAACCGTGCCCGCGCCTTCATTGCCAACGGGCAGGGCTTGATCAATACGGGCTTTCATAATGGTCATGCCTTGCGGAGATACGGGCGCTTTTAACTGTATTGATGAACCTGATCCAGATGAACTGGCTTGGGCCATTGTTGACCATCCAAACATGACACCGTGATCGGATGGATTAATTGGCGTGGCTTCAATACGCACAATCACTTGATCGGGCTTTGGTTTAGGCATGGGTTGCTCGGCCAATTCCATGCGAAGGCCTCCATCTTTTGTCACGGTTGATAGCATTTGTAGATATGTCGAGGGTAGGGTCATTCATGGCTCCATAATAACGTATCTACCCCTTACAGGGTTTACGAGCATCTGTCCTTTGGAAATCAAGGATTTGGGTAGAAAATTATCGTGTTGTGTAACATTTTAATGTTGCAATTAAGAGTAGAAATAATCAGTGATTCACATTTTGTAATGTATCTATCTTAAGTTTAAATTCATTATTTTTAACTATAGGAGTATATTGATGTGGGATGGATTTGATTTACGGGGTGCAAAGAAATCTTGAGGAGCGAATATCGTTTTTGAGTGAGGTTGGCATGGCGGTAGTATCTATTTCGAAAACATTGGATCATTTGAACCAAATGTTTTGTATTTTGGATAGTAAGGCCGAAATCGTAAAGTTTTCTAATCGGCCTTTTAAGCAGTATTTTGACATTCCTTTAGACACATCAGTGATGTCCATCGAATCTGTATTTCCAGTTGTCAAAGCAAAAACATTACGCCCGGAGACGACTAGCCAAGAGTTCTCTCAATATCTGTTGAATAATCTTGTTGGGAAAACTCATTATAGTATTGAACGCGAAATGGCCGATGGCCAAGTATTGCGTATTGAAGTGTTTTTAGTCGAAAATGATGATGTGGCTATTATCTATACTGACATTACAGATTTCAAAAAGGCCTTAGAAAAGGCTCAATCAGCTGATCGGGCTAAGTCGGAATTTCTTGCGAATATGAGTCATGAAATTCGAACACCCATGAACGGTATTATGGGGATGGCAGAGCTGTTGGGCAATAGTGAGCTTTATTCCAAACAGCAAGAGTTTGTAGCGGTTATTCAGCGTTCCGGGAATGCACTCCTGACAATTATCAATGACATTCTGGATTTTTCAAAAATAGAGGCGGGACAACTGACATTGGACCCAACCCCGTTTGTTTTACGCGATTGCGTCGAAGATGTAATGGCGCTGCTGGCTTCTAGTGTGGCAGAAACCGGCGTTGATTTATTGCTTAGAATTCAACCGGATTTACCCAGTAGCTATATTGGAGATGTTGGCCGTATACGGCAAATACTGACAAATATTTTAGGTAATGCGACGAAATTTACACCAGAAGGGCATATTGTTATTAATATCGAAGGGACAGTTGACCGCGATAAAACGCAACTTACCTTTCATATATCCGATACGGGGGTGGGCATTGAACCCGAAAAAATTGATACAATTTTTGATAAATTCAGCCAAGCCGATTCCAGTACAACTCGAAAGTTTGGTGGCACGGGACTTGGATTAAATATAGCCAGAGAACTTGTGCGCTTAATGGGCAGTGATATTACAGTTAAAAGCGAAAAATCTATCGGATCAACATTTACCTTTTCATTGGAAATGTTAAATCATCCTGACCTTGAAATGCCTAGTTTTAAAGAAGCCAATATCTCGGGTACCAAAATATTAATTGTCGATGATAATCTAAATAACCGTGACATTCTAACTGAACAACTTGTGGGTTGGGATTGTAAAGTGGTTGCCGTGGCGTCCGTTGATATAGCTATGGCTGTGTTAAATAAGGCCAAGGAAAAAAATATATCGTTCGACTTGATTATAACGGATTATCAAATGCCGCAAAAAAACGGGGAAGACTTGGTGCATATGGTCAAAACCCATAGGAATTTTAACACCATCCCGATGATAATGCTGTCTTCTGTTGATAAAAGTGAGTTGCAGATACGCTTAAAAGGTGCAGGGCTTGCCTGTTTCTTACCTAAACCCACGCGCGCGGCAGCACTTCTGGAAGCCGTTGCCGAAACTCTTCATGATGCAAATGATCATGCCAATACTCTAAGGTCTGCCCCGTCTGTCGCGAATGAAAATAATTCAGAGTCAGTCGAATTAGATCCCGATGATGGCGCATATTCAGCATTATTTCCGCCAAAGTTCCAGCAACATCAAAAATCAACAGATAACCATATTGATGTCCTTATCGCTGAAGATAACGAAATCAACCAAATGTATGCCCGCTTTGTGATGGAAGAATTGGGCTTAAGTTTCAAAATTGTTCCCAATGGTCGTGTTGCTGTGGAAAAATGGCAATTATTGTCACCGAAAATTATTCTAATGGATATTTCGATGCCGGAAATGAATGGCTATGAAGCTACCGCAGAAATTCGCAGGTTGGAGACGGAATTAGGTCGCCAGCAGACCCCTATTATTGCTGTGACAGCCCATGCTTTAGATGAAGATAAAGAAAGATGTCTTGAAAATGGTTTGGATGACTATATCACCAAGCCTATGGCCATCGAAATTTTGACAGATTGTCTGGTTAAGTGGGGTTTGTTAGGCCAAGCTGCAGAGCCTCTGAGTGCGTAAGCTAAGCGGATATATCAAATAGCCTATATGCTCTCATTATTATAAGGACTAGAACTGCCTCTATATACTAATGTCCATCAGGTTATAATCTTTTAGGGATGCGCGGCTTACATCGTTCCATATAAAACCGGCTTGCTGATCCGCAAAGGGAGCATAGTGATAAGGCGTTTCATCTGGAAAGCGTTGTTGTCTGGCGTCAATAGCTAGCCCTATAATTCGGGAGCGTGTTTCAATAAAGGCTGCATCCATTGTTGTGGCTTCGGCATGAATACCCGCCCCGCGAATGTTTAAAACCGAGGCGCGGCGATGAAATCCGAAATTTATCGTTACGCGGGTTTCAAAACCCGAATTGGCGAAAGATCCGTGAATAATTTGTCGATTATTGATTACGACATCTCCGGCATTGCAAATTATGGGCACAGCTCCGGGTAAGCGTTCACTGCCGGCCTCTTGAACCATTTTTACAATATCCGCCCGTCCTGTTTTGTGACTGCCCGGTATAACCCAGACGCCATTAACGGCTGTACTGCCATAGACTTGTCCCATGAAGTTAAACCCATGAATATCTTCATCGAAGTCCGGATTATCCCAATGGGTGTCGCCATCTTGGTGCCAAGATACGGCAGCGCCAAGTCCGGCATCTTTGATAAAGAGACCTTCGGTAAAGGGAGTGAAATCGGGACCATTAATCGCTTCTGCCAGCGTTAAAAGGCCAGGATGGGCATAGACCCGCAAACATGCGGGAGAAAATTGCAAGGCTCCGCTTAGATAAATAGGTACAGCCGGAGGCGCGTCATCTGGAGCTTTGGGCTCAAACAATTTGACTTGGTGACGGCCATTGGCGATCTGGGTTCCGCCAAGAGGATCCGACAAGGGCTTGGCCCATTGCAGGGTCGGGGCTGTGTTATCTACCCCCAGAGCGGGCCGTCCATGGGCATCTGTAGCTGCGCCCATATGGACAGGAAAATTCTCTCGCATAGCCTCAAGGTCAGCTTTGATATCCTCTAATTCCGCATGGCTTAAGACCCCTTCAAGAATATAAAATCCGAACTTCGAATAGGCCTTTAAGATATCAGGATGAATATTGCCTACTGCGTCAAATTTAAGCGGGCCGCGATTAGGCATGCTTAACGCTTTTGCCTGCCCCTTAATCAGATAGGCCTTTACCGCCTCTCTATCTTCACCGTAATGGGCTGCGCAGGCCTCAATTGACTGGCTGATATCGTGACCCATAAATTCCCCTTATTCTTTGCACATAGGCTATCGGGTTGAATTTAAAGGTCAAGGTTATCCTGCCATTTTAACCTTCAGCAAGCCTCGCTTTACGGGTCAAATCTTACAATGGGAATGATTTTAGTCTCCGGCAGTGTGTTAAACCAGTAAAGATAAGCACATAGCTTTGGCGCCTTCCAGATGGGTTTTATGTACCGCGGCGCGGGCCATTATACGCAATCCGGCATAAACGGACAGGCAAAGCTGGGCCGTTTTCTTCACAGTATCCTCGGGCCATTGTGGGTGAATTTCTGCAATAGGTGTCATAAGGGCCCGTTCCAATTTATCATAACCGCGTGTCACCAATTGACGTGTATCATCATCATGAGCCGCATAATCAGCCGATGCATTGCACAGAAAACATCCGCGCCAATCCTGTTTATTCCAAGAGGCATCAATAGGCATTGTTAGAAAGGTTTCTATACGATTATAAGGAGGAGCATCGCCAGAAATTAAATAGTTTACAGCACTATCCACGATTAGTTTTTCATAATGACCTAAGGCCTTGACATACATGTCGTGCTTATTGGCAAAGGCTTTGTAAAGACTTCCCTTTTGCAAGCCTGTTACAGCAATGATTTGGGCTAAACCTGTGGCCTCATATCCGTGGTTCCAGAATTCAGACATTATAGCTGTTAAAACCGTTTCTGCATCAAACTCGCGGGGGCGCCCAACCTGTCCTGACATAATGACCTCACAAAAGTGTTACACTATAATTGTTGACCGATGGGTAAATAATATATATATCCACTTATAGACAGCAATGTTATATTATCTTACTTATTTAGGGACTGATTGGTCAACATAAAAGGACATAAAATGCTACATAAAAATACAGTTATGAAAATTGGTGTGACGCTTCTGGCGATTACAGCAACAGCCTGTTCAAATACGGCAACAGAGGCTCCAGCGGTTAAACAAACGGAGGCAATAACGCAAACGGTGCAAAGCGAGGTTATGGCGCTGGCTAGCGGCGTTTTTTCAGGACGCTCTGATCATATTACAACAGGGCAGGTAACATTGGAAAAAACAAAGACGGGTTATCAGCTTAATTTTGCAGCCGATTTTTCCTTGGACGGAGCGCCAGATCCTGTTGTCGCAATTGGCAATAATGAAACTTTCCAAGTTGCAAATAAACTGGGGGCTTTAAAGCATAAAACTGGAAGCCAGACTTATGCTTTACCGGCCAGTTTTTCACCGGGACAATTTGCCGAAGTCTATGTCTGGTGTGAAAAATTCTCAGTACCATTGGGTGTTGCAACGCTTTCTAATAAATAACCAGTAAATACAAAGCTTTAATAGTCTTAAATTGATGTTATAAGAATGGCGGTCACTGCATGTAGATCGCCATTCTATATAATGAATTCTATAAAACCTTCGCCAATGGATTAGGCCCCTCGGCCTCAGCCGCGTGTTAAATATTGGGATAAGTGTTTATGGAAATGAACAATAGCCGATTCAAAATGGCCGAATGTAAATACTTTATTAGCATCTGAATGCAGCCCGCGTTGTATACCTGTAACCATGGCGATATCTTCTTTCTGGCCTGTTCCATTGACAAAGGCCAAATCTTTCTTGGCTATATCGACAACCGATTGCTTATCGGGATTATCCGTTGTTTTTGTCATATGATACGTCGTGATTTTTGTTTGATTCACACTTATTGGCTCTATTATTCCAAGGGTTCGATGGTGTGATAACTCGGCTAATATGACATTCGGGAATAAATGATTCAGATATGTAAGTTTATCAGAGACTTTGTAATCTTGCGGGTCTGTACCGGCGAGTTGCTCAATCCGCCGGAAGGGAAATGTAACGCGGGCATGAGGTCCGCAAAACTCGACCACATTTAAGTTGTCAAATCCAAAAGGGAAAAATGTTGTCTTATGGGCCGGCTTAATATGGTAGCCTTCGAGAAAACTTTCGAGGTGAAGTTTCCAATTAGCTTCCACAACTGCTTCGGTTTCACTGAAAATAATGTGGTCAGCCTTTAATATATCAGGCAGGCCCTTTAACATTGCATGGGCTTCAGACTGGCTTTCGCCTGGGTCTTGTTGGACAATAAAAATAATACCGTGTTTTTCAATAACCGTAACTTCTGCGAGACCATTTTCTAACCTATTCATGTCGGGAAACCCGTCTGCATGCGGAACGCCTAGCAAAGCACCGTCCAAACCATAAGACCATCCGTGATAAGGACAGATAAAGGCCCCCGTGCAGCCTTTACCTGTAACTAATTCTGCCCCCCGGTGACGGCAGGCATTTTTAAAAGCGCGCGCCTTTCCGTCTTTACCTCTTACCACAATCAAGGGCGTTGCTGCAGCCTGTCTGGCAATATAATCACCCGGTTTAGTCAACGCAGCAGAAGGGCAAAAGGGTGTTGGTATAGAGCGGAACAAAGCCCGTTCCTGTTCAAGACGATCCTCGGATCGATAATTATCCACGGGTTCCCGCCAAATTTCGTCTCCGCGATCCGTTGTATTATTCGCTATATGATCAAGAACGCGCGTAACAACATCACTATCTGGCATAAATTTCTGCATGTTGGGACCTCCGCTAACTATGCTTAACCGCAAATCTATGATTAAGAAAGTCGGGCGCTCTGAATAATATGGATTAAAGTTGGGTAAGGATGATAAAACCAGTATAATTGTTCTGGTCATTATAAGGCCTAATCCTCATTAATATTACCGTGAATGTCTCGCCGTGCCTTATAGTTCCACAACTCTATCCCCGCTGATGCATT
>CAZZKV010000008.1:0-18772 GCA_964654665.1 uncultured Caulobacterales bacterium
CTTCACCGCCCAATATATCGTCCCATCCAAAATCAAGACGCGTATAAGCCGCAAACGTTTGACGATCAATCGAGCCAACTTCACTTTCAAGGAAAGGCGTTCCTGGAATTAAACTATCACCATTCGTACAGGCACGCTGCGTTAACGGTGCATAAGGAGAACCACAAGGCCCTGATCCTGTCGGGCCACCGGCTGCAGCAATAATAGCGGCGACTGTATTTTGATAACCATCAAAGTCATTAACACTCGGGCCAATATAGGTCGGAAGTCCACCTGGAATACCAACAGAGGCTCCGCCCTGCCGGTTAAAGTTATCAAGGCTGCGGGTTCCAAATAATGGCGACACAAGATCATTTAGGGCCGGATTAGAATTTCCGCCCAGCAATAATATAGAAACATTATCATTAAAGTTACCATTGGCCAAACCGCTGATATCACGACCTGTCCAAAGCTCAGAAACGTTACCCCAGTTAAAATCAGATTCGCGTAATGTTGTATCTTGATCAGAATAACGCACACCCGCACGAACAGATTTTAGCCAGCCATCATTCGAGAAGTCATATTCAACATCACCTCTGAACGCGAGAGATTCGGCCTCATTATCCGTTCTGTGATCCAGGAAATTCCGGATAAAGAAATTACTGGGGTCACTAAAGAAACTCGCGTCTTCACCCGCAGGCGGAACGAATTGAAAAACGGGATCGTCATCATCTGAAAGATCAATAAATATAGATGACAGGAATGAGGTGCCAAATTGCAAATCAGTTATTTCAGCCGTTGAATCAACATATTGCGCATCAAAATTGAACCGTAAATTATCGCTCGGTGAATATTTTACGTTAAAGCCGAAATCATTCGTAACATTTTCTTCAAGACGTTCGCGTGAAATATTTTGATGCTGTCCACCATTCGCCGGAACAAGAGCCGCCGTTGCCGCAGGACCCCGCCAGACACTATTATCTGTAATCGTACCGCTCTGGAACACATTGTCATCATCAAAGGTGAAATCCGTCTGATCAAGATCCCCGCGCCGTCCGCTAATACCATCAACGCCGCTTTCAACCGCATTTTCGCCCCATTGAGTACTGGCATCTGAACGCAAAAATTGCGCTGTTGCTAAAATCGTCTGATCAGGGTTTTCCCATTGCGCAGCTGCTGCAAAGGCTTGACGTTCGCGATCAAATTCCTGCCGGCGAATACCGCCGCCACCCGGAATAAATGGCCCCGTTGGAATACCATTCACAACGGGCTGTTCGAAAGCAGAGATTTGAATTGAATCCGCCTGTGATTCAAGTTGGTTAAAAGAGCCGTTTACCAATAAGCCAAACCGGCCGGATTTTGTATCCCATGTATTAGAAAGCAAAGCCGAACCAGAAGGGTTAAATTCTTCAGAAAGATCACTATAAGTGCCCTCAATAGACCCTGCAATGACACGCTTTCCGCCATTATCGAAAGGTAGGCGCGTCCGTAAGTCAATCGACCCAGCCAAACCGCCTTCAATAAGGTCAGCCGATTGGTTTTTAAAGACAACAACACTACCCAAAAGCTCAGGGGAAACATCTTCAAACCCTAAAACACCCGAGTCAGTGGCCGCAAACACATCCCGTCCATTCAGCTCAGAACGGACAAATGGCAGCCCTCGAACCACAACACCCGAACCTTCAACATCAAAGTGATCCGGATCATTCGCGCCAGAGAACCTGATAATAGAGACCCCAGGCACGCGCTGGAGCGCTTCTGAAACAGAGCGGTCTGGCAATGCGCCAATGTCTTCCGCTGTAATTGCATCAACAAATGTATCAGCATTCGCTTTTAACTCTTGAGCCGACTTCAAAGACTGGCGAATACCTGTCGCTACAATCTCGTCTTCTTCCTCGGCCTCTTGCGCATATGTTGGCAGAGCCGTTCCAACCATTAAGGCGGCGGCCGACGCGCTCACCCATAGAGATCGATTACCTCTACCTTGTAGATTTTGCCAAAATGCCATTTTTCCCTCCGTTAACGAAAAATCGTTTATTATCCTATTTGACTACCAAACACGAATTGACAACCTTGTCAATTTTATTTGACAACCTTGTCAATACTTTCAAAAAAAAGTCTATGTATTGTCAATAAATTTGCACATCTTCGCCATTAATAATTAAAATCTGTGATCAAAATATCACAATCAAATACGGTACAGGGTATAATTCGCGCAACAATTATTGCCAAATATAGTAAGCTGATCCTTTCACACAACTGATTCTGCGCGGCAATGTTCGTCAATATAACCTTGATGAGACGGCATATAGTCAACCCCTGCTATAATGGCCTCTTCAATTTGCGCCATAACGCCAGATAATTTTTCAGCACTCACCTTATTGGCTACAGGATTATAGCCTTGCGGCACAATACCCTGCCCATACATTACAGCCAACCAACTTGGCGTGCTAAACAAATCGAGATGCGCATCGAAAATACGGCCTGCGCTCTTGAATTGGCGAATTTTTTGCTTCAGATGCTCTGACTGCTCAATCGTCTGACAATATCGCCAAAATTTCGAATCAGTCCGCTCTGTCGCTGTATAATGCAGAACCAGAAAATCCCGAACGCGCTCATATTCCAATAGGGTTCGCTTATTAAAGGCATCAATATCATGAGCATTAAAGCTTTTATCTGGAAAATGTGTCAAAAGACGCGCCAAACTGGTCTGCACCAAATGGATGCTGGTCGATTCGAGCGGTTCCATAAAACCGGCCGCCAATCCAAGGGCCAGTACATTTTTATTCCAAAACTGTTTCCGGTGTCCCGTCGTGAACCGTAAAAATTTCGGATCACCCAAAGCTGGGGCATCAAGATTATCAATCAAAATGTCTGCCGCCCGTGTATCGCTCATAAATTCGCTGGCATAAACATGCCCATTACCGGTTCGGTGCTGCAATGGAATACGCCACTGCCATCCCGCCTCTCGGGCCGTTGCTTTCGTATAAGGAATAGGCTCCCCATGCGCTTGGCACCCAATAGCGACGGCTCTATTTGCCGGTAGCCATTGACTCCAATCACGATACCCCGTGCTAAGCGCGCCTTCGATCAACACACCTCGAAAGCCCGAACAATCAATAAAAAAATCAGCATCTAATCTGCGGCCATCATCCGTTGTCACAGACTCGACAAATCCCGTTTCGTTATTTTGGGATGTGTCAATGATTTTACCTTCAAGCCGTTCAACACCTTTTGATTCTGCATAACGACGCAAATAGGCGCCATAAAGACCGGCATCAAATTGATAGGCATAATTAATCCCCGCCAAAGCCGATTTGGGGCGATCTTTAAGCGGGCGCATAAATTTACCCGCTTCACAGGCCCGCGCCATTAAAGAATAATCAAATAAATCCCGATCATGACCAGCCAAAAACTGCCGAACCCAATATTGGTAAAACGGAATAACGTCAAAATCGATTCCAAAATCGCCAAAAGGGTGAATATAGCTATGCCCCAAGCGTTTCCAGTCAATGAATTCAATTCCAAGCTTAAATGTTGCCTGCGTTTCTTTGACGAATTCATTTTCGTTCAAGCCAAGCATGTCATTGAACATTTTAATCGGCGGTATCGTAGCCTCGCCAACGCCCACTGTACCAATAGCCTCTGATTCAATAAGCCGGATAGAGATTGAAGTCCCCGTTAATAAATGTGACAGAGCCGCCGCAGCCATCCATCCCGTTGTCCCGCCGCCCACAATCAATATCTGTTTAATATGCTCAGCCATTAGGGTAATTCCGCCTTACAAAACCTATCAATAAAGGCTTGGTGGGACGGCATAGCTTTAACGGTTTTATCCAGAACCCCCCGTATATTAGCCAAACTTTGTTCTATGTTACTACGGCTTAACCCGTCGACAATGGGGTTATACCCGTCCGGAGTTAACCCTTGACCCGCTGCAACGGCAAGCCAACTTGTGGCATCAAAAAGCTCGGAATCATATTTAAAAAACCGCCCGCGCGAGCGCAACAATTCCATCTTTTGCGACAAGCTATCAGGAATATCCATAGTCCGAACATAGTTCCAAAACGGCGTATCATCACGGCAGGTTGCTTTATAGTGTAAGATAAGAAAATCCCGAATATGTGTGAAATCATTTGTCATAAGGCGGTTATACTCATCGCGCTCAACTGTTGGCATAGTTTTATCCGGAAACAATGAAAGCAGCTTGGCGATACCCGTTCGAATAAGATGAATACTGGTAGATTCAAGCGGCTCTAAAAACCCACCAGACAAGCCTATAGCGACGCAATTATGCGTCCAAAACTTTTTGCGTACACCTGTTACAAACCGCAAATGTTTAGGCGTGCCCATAGGTTCAGAGCCCAGCCTTTCCAACAAACTGTTTTCAGCAACCTCTGGCGTAGAAAATTGATCGCAATATACATATCCATTTCCAGTCCGGTGCTGAAGCGGAATACGCCACTGCCAACCCGCCTCCATCGCCGTAGACCGTGTATAAGGCACAGGCGGAACCATCGGATTTGACCCCACCGCAACAGCGCGATTCGCTGGTAGATATGGGCTCCAATCCGTATAACCAGCCTTAAAAACCTGCTCGATCAAAACACCGCGAAACCCTGTGCAATCAATGAACAAATCCCCAGCTAAGCGTTGACCATCTTCCAATACGATCGATTGAATAAATCCTGTTTCAGAGTCCTGAGCAACATCAACAACCTTTCCTTCAAGTCTTTGCGCGCCGCGTGCTTCGCTATATTGACGCAAAAAAGCTGCATAAAGACTGGCATCAAAATGAAAGGCATAGGCCAATTTACGCATGACAGCCCCATGTTCAGCTTGGGGACGCAAAAATTTCCCGTCATAAGCGGCTTTAGCATTAAGAGAATATTCCTCTAAAGGGCGCTTATCCCCCAAAGATTGCATCTTCACCCAAAAATGATGAAAGGGAATACCTTCAAGATCAAAACCATGGGTGCCAAATGGGTGGAAATATGTCTCGCCAATTTTATACCAATCCGCAAATTCAATCCCTAATTTAAAGGTCGCATTGGTCGCTTTAACAAATGTATTTTCATCAATACCCAATTGTTCATTAAATGCAGCGATAGACGGTATCGTCGCCTCGCCGACCCCGACAGTACCAATAGCCTCTGACTCAACCAATGTTATAGTTGTTTGGGCCTTATCCAGACATTTCGATAAAGCCGCAGCCGTCATCCAGCCGGCTGTACCGCCGCCGACTATGATAATATTTTCAACGAAACTATCTTGCATAATTCTGGTTATCTCTAAACATTGGCGCCCCTCAAAACGGATTGGATATCTGCGTCCATTTGCGAAACATGCGCCAATAATTCGGCTTTACTTAATCCATCCGCCTGTCGATCATAATGTCGCGGCAATACCCCTGCCCCGATAAGGGCAGCCTGCCATTCTGGCGGTGAAAAAACTTCATAATCTTCAATAGGGATACGCCCACGCTCTGCATAAATATCAACTTTCCGGGCCAATTCCGGCCGTGTCGAAGCGCCGTCAATACCCGTTAACAAAAGTGCCTCCATATCCTCAATACGCTGCGTTTCAATCAGGGTAAGCCGATTGTACTCGGCCATCTCATAGGCATTGTATCTCTGGTCCGGCATAAATGCATTCATACGCTCCATCGCAGACTGAAGACGGTAAAGTTCAATCGCGGGCAAGCGTTCACCTTCTGCGATATAAAGACAGTTCCTATTCCATCCTAACGTTTGCTTTTCCGTCCCTTTTACATCCGTCATAACAAGAATAACACAATCAGCCTTTACAGGGCCTGCATCACTCTCAACCGCAGTAATGTGTCCAGAAAGACTATCTTTATGGGTATTTTTAAACACTGACGTTATAAATTTAACCCCTAGTTTTTGCGCGTAATGTAACATCATACTTGCATAGAGATGACGCGGGAAAACATATCCAAAATCCGTAGACTCAAGGACAGGTGTTTGATCACCCAATTTATGCAAGGCGAGATTAAGATTATAATGTGATAGAGGTTTTAAAGGGTTTTTACCCCATAAACATGTGACAATCTGCTGAAAGGCTACTCCTTTATAAGGCTTTCCAAACCCGCCAAAGGGTAGAGATTGTTTGTTATCATTCCTGTTAAAATCCCAAGCAAATCGGCGGCGACCCTGGGCTGGACCTAAAATGTTTTTCTCGGGAATTTGTAATAATTGATGAAGGTGCCGAATATTAGGGCGGGCAAAGACGGTACCCGTCTCTTGAAACGGATAAGACGTTGGCACTACGGTAATACGGCACCCAGAGCCAGCGCACCGCGCGGCTAAATAAGCCGCGGGTAATGCTGCGCGCAAACCATCGCCGATGATCACAATATTGCCTAATGGCTGAGCGGGATTGGTCACGGAGCCTCCTCCGTCATACCATGAGCGCGAATATAGGCTGCGTGATCCGGCATTGATCCAACAGTGTGTGTCATCAATGCGCGCATTTGTGCCAAATGGTGGCGCATATTATCCGCCCCCAATTGATCAACCCGCCAGTCATAATCCTGCGGAATGATCCCTTGACCAATATAAACCGCAACCCAACTGGGAGTAAGGAAAAGGCCATGATCATATTTCACTACGCGGCCGCGCTCTTGGAATAAGGAGAGCTTTTCCTGCAAAGAGGTTGGAATAGCCATGGTTCGCATATAATTCCAAAATTCGGAATCATCGCGTTGCGTCGCATGATAATGCAAGATCAGAAAGTCCCGAACCCGATCAAATTCCAAATCCATTAAACGGTTATATTCTTTGGAATCTATTGCGAAATTTTTTGTTTGCGGAAAATGCTCTATAAGCTTGGTAATACCTTCCTGTATTAAATAAATACTGGTCGATTCGAGTGGCTCTAAAAACCCCCCGGACAGACCTATAGCCACACAATTTTTATGCCAGAATTGACGCCGTTTCCCTGTCTGAAATCTTAAAATCCTGGGCTCAGCTAACGCTTTACCTTCCAAATTATTCGTCAGGGATTGAGCTGCATCTTCATCGCTTATAAAATGAGAGGCATAGACATGGCCATTCCCTGTTCGGTGTTGCAAAGGAATACGCCAGCGCCATCCGGCTGTATCTGCGGTTGCGCGCGTATAAGGCAATAAAGGCCCATCACTTTCACAGGCTACAGCAACAGCACGGTCACACGGAAGCCACTGTGTCCAGCTATCATATCCCGTTTCCAGAGCCTTTTCGATAAGAACCCCAAAAAATCCTGTGCAATCAATGAATATATCCCCAGAAACACTCTCTCCGCTTTCAAGATTTATAGTCGAAATAGTCCCGCTTTCCGGCTCAAGTGTTACATCAATCACTTTGCCTTCAATACGGTTTACGCCGCGCGCCTGTGCATGACGTCGCAAAAACGGAGCATATTTGAGAGAGTCGAATTGATAAGCATATCGATACGTTGAACTGACAGAGCGCGGATCGTTTGACGGGGGTTGGAATTTTGCAGCTCGGCACGCTATAATGGGCAGGGAATATTCATCTAATGCCCCCGTTTGTGGATCAGATAGCATTTTTCGCCAGTAATGATGAAAAGCCACACCATTATTGGACAGGCCATAGTCCCCAAAGGGGTGAATATAACTATCACCCCGCTTACCCCAATCGACAAATTCAATCCCTAATTTAAATGTCGCTGACGTCACAGCCATAAATTCTGCTTCGTCAATGCCAATTGCATCATTAAAAAATTTGATATGCGGCAGGGTGGCCTCACCCACACCAATAACACCGATAGCCTCGGATTCCACCAATGTAATATTAAGACCTGTATTGCCAAGCAATGTAGAGAGGCCCGCCGCTGTCATCCAGCCGGCTGTCCCGCCGCCAACAATCACTACATTTTTAAGTGCCTCTGGGGCAGACATTGACCCAACTCCTTATTTCAAATCGTGTTAAACGGTATAATTGGCATCGTTGTCAATTGACACGTTAAATTATCAATTGCATAGTCATACAAGTATTGTTCTACAATCATGGTCATACACTTGGATACATCTAACATAGCAGGTGCAACAACACTTTATATTGGCGAAGAAAAAGAACCTGTCGTTATAATTGATAAATTCTCAAACAATATAGACATGATTATTGAGGCGGGATTAAAAGCCGAATATCAAAAATCTGAATCCGCCTATCCGGGATTACGCGCGCCCGCCAACCCTAATTACCTCAAATTACGTGATGCTATGATGTTTAAAATTTTTAGCACTATATTCGGATTGTCAAAGCATATTAAATGTGAAAATGCGGCTTATTCACTCGTCACAACACCACGCAATGCATTAACACCCCAACAGTGCCTCCCCCATATCGATGATGTCGCACCCAATGTTTTGGCAATTATGCATTATCTCAGAGGTCCGGAAACGGGCGGCACAGCCTTTTACCGGCACCGCCGAACAGGATTTGAAACCCTGACGATAGATCGGTATGAAAAATATCAAGAGGCTATGCGTGAAGATGATGAAGACTTTGGCCCGCCAGCTCAAAATTATATTGGGGGCCATACCGAGCGTTATGAAATGATTGAAAAAATCGACGCCAAACCCGACCGCCTTATTCTTTATAGAGGTTATTTATTGCATTCGGGCTGGATAAGCCAAACCCTACCATTATCGACAGACCCTGCTGATGGGCGTTTAACGGTGAATATGTTCCTCAAGGGTTACTAATACTGGCGTTAATTCAAATATGAAAATGCGGACTTGACGTCAGCCTGTTCTACAGTTTAAGAATTGACAACGTAAGACAAGATTTTATGAATTTAAGGAAAAAACGTGCAGAAGCGGGTGCGCATGGGTATGGTCGGTGGAGGCCAACACGCCTTCATCGGGTCAGTTCACCGTATGGCCGCTGCCCTTGATGGACAAATCGACCTTGTATGCGGTGCCTTTAGCCGTAATTATCACAATACATTCGAAACAGGGCGCTCACTCGGTCTTGATGATACTCGGCTTTATGAAACTTACGATATTATGTTCGCCGCAGAAGCCGCCTTGCCCGCGGATAAGCGTATGGAATTTGTCTGTATTGTTACACCAAATCACTTACATGTCCCCATTGCCATTGCTGCAGCCAAGGCCGGTTTTCATATAATGAGCGATAAGCCCGCGGCAATGAATTATGCCGAAGCAAGCTTGCTTGAAACTGTCATAAATGAAACAGGCGTGCATTACGGCCTTACGCATACTTATTTGGGGTATCCAATGGTCTGGCAGGCGCAGCATTTGGCTCAACATCCTGACTTTGGCAAAATTCGCAAAATATATGTTGAATATCCGCAAGGCTGGTTGGCGCAAGAAGCCGAAAACCAAGGCAGCAAACAGGCACAATGGCGCACTAATCCGGATCAAGCAGGATTGGCGGGGTGTATGGGCGATATCGGCACACATGCGCATAGTCTTACTGAATTTATTACCCGCTCCCCCTTGGTAACCGTAAAAGCCAATCTTCGATCTCATATTGATAGCCGTATCTTGGATGACGATGGAGAAGTCGCCTTTCGCCTTGAGAATGGCGCAACAGGTATTTTAATAGCCAGTCAAATTTGTACGGGCGAAGAGAACAGTCTGAAAATTCGTATATACGGGGAATACCGAAGCCTTGAATGGCATCAAATGCAACCTAACACCCTGATTGAACATCGCTATGATGGCCCAAGCCTTATCCACCGAGCCGGCACGGATAAGTCCCTATGCCTGCCAGCAAAAATACGGTGCCGTCTCCCCGCGGGACATCCTGAAGGATATATCGAAGCCTTTGCCAATCTTTACCGCGGGTTTGCCGATAAACTTCGCGGAGACAATACAATCCTCGCACAAGGCATTCCCTCTATTGAAGAAGCCTTAAGCGGCATGGCTTTCTTAGAGGCTATTGTCTCAAGTCATGCGCAGGATGGTGCTGCTGTGAAAATTGAAAACGGGAAGGTTTCAGCATGAAAGAAATCAAAGGCCCGGGGATTTTCCTAGCGCAATTCATGGGCGACACAGCCCCTTTTAACTCGCTTGATACTATTCTCGAATGGGCTGCTGGGCTGGGGTATAAAGGCGTACAAATCCCCAGTAACGACCCCCGCTGTATAGATTTAAACCTTGCCGCGGAAAGCCAAACCTATTGTGACGACCTTATCGGGCGTTGCGCCGAACACGGTATTACCATCACGGAACTGTCCACGCATTTACAAGGCCAACTGGTCGCCGTTCATCCGGCCTATGACACGCTTTTTGATGCTTTTGCGCCGGATCATCTACACGGAAAGCCCGAGGACCGTCAGGCATGGGCTGTTGATCAAATGGAAAAAGCGGCCATTGCGTCACGGCGATTAGGCCTGACGTCCTGTGCAACCTTTTCCGGGGCTTTAATGTGGCATCTGGTTTATCCATGGCCACAACGCCCTGCAGGCCTTGTTGAAGACGGCTTTAAAGCTTTGGCCGATTTATGGCGACCTATTCTCAATGTGTTTGATGAAAATAATGTCGATGCCTGTTATGAAATTCATCCGGGTGAAGACCTTCATGACGGCGCTAGTTTTGAACGCTTTATTGAAGCTTTACAGGGTCATAAACGTGCCAATATTTTATATGACCCCAGCCACTTTATGTTGCAACAATTAGATTACCTTGGATTTATTGACCGATATCATGAGCGTATAAAAGCCTTTCACGTCAAAGATGCCGAGTTTCGGCCTAATGCCAGAACAGGCGTTTATGGCGGCTATGAAAATTGGGCTGACCGTGCCGGACGGTTTCGTTCTCTTGGCGATGGAATGATCGATTTTCGACAAATTTTCAGCAAGCTGACACATTACGGGTTTGACGGATGGGCAGTTCTGGAATGGGAATGTTGTTTTAAACACCCCCAGCAAGGCGCCGCTGAAGGAGCTCCTTTTATTATGGATCATATTATCAAGCCCGCTGACTATGCCTTTGACGATTTCGCAGGCGGGGAATCCCATAGAGGTAAAAATCAGCAAGTTTTGGGATTGGATCGATAATTACAACCAACAACAGACGCATCAACAACAAAAGCGCGAAGAGGCACTTATGGAAACTGTAACATATAACCGCAAACGATTGTTTTGGATCGGGGTTTTAGCTTTATTCACAGCAGCTATGTTATTTGGCCTGCGAGCCGGGTTATTGGGTAACATGCGAGATGATATTTATGGAAGTTTGCCGAATGCGGGCGAATTAATCGGTGGGGCTTTTGGGGCGGCTTTTTTAGGCAATGCTTTCACCTTGTTCACCGCTAGCCCGCTGCTCGATAAAATTGGCATTGGGAATGTTTTGCGCGGCGCAGCAATTTGTTTTGTTTTAGGCGTATTACTAGCCGTCATCGCCCCTTTGCTTGGCTCAGCCTCTCTCTCTCGCAATTTGTTTTGGCTGGGTATGCTCTTCCAAGGCATTGGGTGGGGTGCGCAAGAAGCCGCGATTAATCCGATGACAACAGCGCTCTATCCCGAAGATAAAACTCACCGTCTTAACGTGCTTCATGCGTGGTGGCCTGCCGGTATTGTTGTAGGCGGGCTTATTGGATTTGGTGTGAGCCAATTTGGTTTAGCCTGGAAACTCGCCATGGCCTCGGCCCTTATTCCCGCTATTGGTATTATCATCTTGGCAATGGGAATTAAATTCCCGCCCACAGAACGCGAGGCCGACGGGATTTCTTTTAAAGATATGATGTTTGAAATTTTCCGTGCTCCCGGCTTTCTGCTTTGGTTTGGAGCTATGTTCCTAACAGCCTCCGTTGAACTGGCCCCGGGTCAATGGGTGAATGCCGCGCTTTCGGCCAAAGTCGGGTTTAATGCTGTACTTTTATTAGTTTATGTCTCTGGCCTCATGTTTGTCATGCGCCATTTTGCAGGCCCGTTAGCCGCCCGCCTATCCAATCCCGGCCTATTATGGACCTCTAGCCTGTTCGCGATGATCGGCCTTTATATGATGGCGAATGCAAACCATCCGGCGATCATTCTTTTTGCTGCAACAATATGGGGTATAGGTGTCTGTTTCATGTGGCCAACAATGATGGCTTCAGTCGCTGAACGATACCCTCGCGGCGGATCGTGGTTTATCGGGTTGATTGGTTCTGCGGGCATTCTGGCGATCTATTTTGTACTGCCTGTATTGGGCCGCATGTATGATCAGGCCATGGCAGAAGCCGCTGGCGGAGCTTCTGCTTTGAGTGCCCTGCGCGAACTTGCCACCCCTGAATCGGTGGCCCGCCTGTCTGAACTTGAAGAACAAGCCGCGCCGCAAGCTTTCGAATTTGTCGCTAGTTTTCCCATCATATTGCTCGTTTTATTTGGGGCTATCTGGCTCAATGACAAACGTAAAAAACAAAAATCATAGGGGCGTATTTATGACAATGCCAAATGCAATTTTGATTGATCGACGCAAAGCCCTTTCAGGGATGCTGTCTGTATCAGGTTCGATCCTAGCCCTCCCTTTGATGTCCTCTATGGCCGGATGCACATCGAACACGCCCGAAACTGTTACGGATTACATACCGCTGTTAGATACGCTCAGCGATCTTGTTATTCCGCAAACAGATACCCCCGGAGCCCGGGCGGCAGGGGTCGCAAACTATATCGACGCTGTTATTACCGATATGTTCACTGTAGAGCAAAAAATTACCTTTGAATCCGGACTTCAACGGTTTGATGCCCTTGCATCTAAAGAAGGGGCCACAGATTTTATCAGTGCAAATAAAACCATACAGATGAAAATCCTCAATACGCTTGAGAGCGCCAAAGCATCTAACCCAACACGACAGGTTTGGCGGCAAATCCGCGATATGAGTATTTTTGGCTATTACACATCTGAACTGGCGACCAAAGAACTCGCATATGAAGAAATTCCGGGACGTTATAATGGTTGTGTACCTTTTGAAGACGTTGGACGCGCTTGGCTTGATCGCGGCGTTTAGGATTCGAAAAGGTAAATATTATTATGTCTACAGATACAAAATTTGATGTCATCGTTGTCGGATCCGGCATGTCAGGTGGATGGGCCGCGAAAGAATTTTCGGAAAAAGGCCTGAAAACGCTCGTCTTGGAACGCGGAAAAAAGACAGAACCCGGCACGGATTATATCGGTGAAAACATGAATCCGTGGGATATGAAATTTCGGGATCAAGTCAATCCCAAACGCGCAAATGCTGAATATCCGGTACAAGAAACCTGTTATGCCTTTCGGGAGTCCACACGGAACTTCTTTATCAACGACAAGGAAAACCCTTATTCTGTTGAAAAAGGGAAGCCCTTTTCTTGGATACGGGGTGATCAAGTCGGGGGTAAATCTCTCATGTGGGCGCGCCAGAGCTATCGCTGGAGCGATTTGGACTTTGAAGCTAATAAAAAAGACGGCCACGGCACGGACTGGCCCATCCGTTATAAGGATGTAAAACCCTGGTATGATTACGTCGAAAAATTTGCCGGCATTAGCGGGTCAGCAGAAAATTTACCTCAACTCCCTGATAGTATTTTCCAACCCCCAATGGATATGACCTGTGTTGAGAAAGCGGCTAAAGAAAAGCTCGAAGCGGCTTATAATGATCGCAAACTGATTATCGGACGTGTGGCGCATTTAACACAGCCAACACAAGAACAAATTGAACTGGGCCGGGCCCCGTGCCAATTCCGGAATCAATGCGAACGTGGTTGTTCTTATGGCGCTTACTTCTCTAGCGTATCCGCAACATTGCCAGCAGCCCAAAACGCTGGAAACATGACACTGATCACCGACACGATTGTTGAAAAAATCATCTATGATCCTAAAACCGGCAAAGCGGCGGGCGTGCAGACCGTCAACCGCAAAACGCGGCAACGCACCACTTATAATGCTCGCGTGATATTTCTATGTGCCTCAACTATTGCAACAAACCAGATTTTACTCAACTCAACATCGGAAACATTCCAAAATGGGTTTGCAAATAATAGCGGTACATTAGGCAAATATTTGATGGATCATCATCACAGGGTCGGCGCAAATGGAAAGTTTCCGGGGTTTGAAGATCACTATTTTGCCGGACGTCGCCCAAATGGTATCTATATTCCGCGGTTTGAAAATTTAAAGAACGAAACAGATAAAGCCTATACCCGTGGTTTTGCGTATCAAGGCGGCAGCAACCGTGCCTCTTGGACACGCGCCCTATATCAAGACGGCTTTGGCGAAGCTCTAAAAACCGAACTTCGCAAGCCCGATGGCTGGACATTCCGATTACAAGGTTTTGGCGAAACACTGCCGCGCGCCAGCAATCAAATCCGCCTGCATCCAACAAAAACCGATGCCTTTGGTATTCCGCAAGTCCATATAGATATGCAATGGTCAGACAATGAGCGTAAAATGCGCATCGACATGAAACAAAATGCTGTCGATATGCTGACTGCTATAGGGTGCACTGAGGTTGAAAGTTTCGAAACAGAGGCCATTCCCGGGCATTGTATTCATGAAATGGGCGGCGCGCGTATGGGACGGGACCCGAAGACATCGGTTCTTAACGCTTATAATCAATGCCATGATGTCGCGAATGTTTTTGTTACCGATGGCGCCGCATTTGCGTCTGTAGCGTGTCAAAACCCATCCTTGACATTCATGGCCTTAACCGCGCGCGCAGCCGATTATGCCGCCCAACAGATGAAAGACGGCACACTTTAAGCTGGAGGTTTATATGAACCGTAGAGATTTACTAAAGCGCGGAACTGCAGCCGGAACTCTGGCTGCAATTGCGGCATGCACACCAAAGACACATTCAACGGCAACCTCTGGTCAACCTTATATAGGTGCATTGGGTGTTCAACTCTATACACTTAGAAGCCTGTTTGAAACCGAAGCTTATTCTACTCTAAAATCATTATCTGATATTGGCTTTAAGGATCTGGAATTTGCGGGATATTATAATCATAACCCTAAAGAAATACGCCGCTATATGGATGATCTTGGCCTGACAAGCCATTCTAGCCATGTGCAGCTTGCAGATGTCCGTGACAATTTTGATACACTTTTGGAAATAGCAAATTTCATGGGGCAAACACATCTTGTTATACCGTGGCTCGCTCCCGAAGAACGCACCATTGATGGGTATAAAGCGATTGCTGCTCTGTTGAATGAACGCGGCGCCGCGGCAGAAAAGGCAGGCATTCGTATGGCCTACCACAACCATGATTTTGAATTTGATACTTTGGATGGAATTGTCCCTTATGATATTTTATTATCAGAAACAGAGGCAAAATATGTCGATATGGAAATTGACTTTTTCTGGACACATAAAGCTAATATAAACCCCCTAGATCTTTTCAAAGCACATCCGGGACGTTTCTTTGGTTGCCATATAAAAGACCAATCACCAAAAGGAACAATGGTCAGTGTCGGTCAGGGTATAATTGATTTTGATGATATTTTTCGCCACACACAGCTTGCGGGTTTAAAACGGTTTTATGTCGAGCATGATAACCCTGACAATCCCTTGCGTTCTGTTGCCCAGAGTTTCAAATATTTATCCGCATTATAATTTATGAATATTATGCATTCCCGGTCTTTAAAAACAGTCCTATAACAGAGCCAAAGCAATCATGCGCTTTTAACATAGAATAAGACTTTGTATAATGTCATATACCTTTCACCCCGCTCCAATAGCTGAATTAAAAAGCGTAAGTCCGGAGCAATTTGCAACCGAAATTCGTGACAAAGCCAAACCCGTTGTTCTGCGTGGGGCTGTCAATCATTGGCCTGCTGTTAGCTATAAGACCGCCGAAGAATTATTTAGCTACCTATCTTCATTGGATACGCAAAAGCTACAACCGACCTATATCGGCACTCAAGGTGTAAAGGGCGCCTTTCATTATAGCCAAAATTTAAAAGGGCAAAATTATCAACAAATTCCCGAAACATTAACGGCTGCTCTAAACCGGTTATTACGTAACCCCTCTCCCGATGGAACTTACGCGCAATCCTTACCGATTGTCGATCATATACCCGGCTTTATCGCAGATCACACATTTGATATCGTCCCCCAAGGCACACAACCCCGAGCGTGGATAGGGACACAAACAACAGTGCAAACCCATTTTGACGCGAATGAAAATATCGCCTGTGTTGTTCTGGGTGAAAGGGACGTCACCCTATTTCCGCCAGAACAGCTCGCAGGGCTTTATCCCGGCCCTCTAGAGGTTGCTCCCGGCGGAGTGATGGTCAGCTTAACATCTCTGGACAACCCTGATTTTAAAACGCATCCAAGGTTTGAACATACGTTGAAAACAGCTCAGCGAACAAGATTAACACCCGGCGATGCCCTTTATATCCCTTATGGATGGTGGCATCATATAAAAGCCTTATCTCCGCTAAATATGCTTGTAAATTACTGGTGGACCGATAGCAAAGCGATGCTGCAAAATCCTTATGCGGCATTGTTTCATGCAATGATGTGTTTTCATCATTTACGGCCCGAACAGGCTAAGACATGGCAAAATATGTTCGCCCATTTTGTTTTTCAAGAAAATGGCAGCCCTATGGATCATGTCCCTGAGACTGCAAGAGGAATCTTGGGTGGTGTTCGTCCTGAAGACCGGAAACGGGCTATTATTACGATGATGAAAACACTCGGGGCTCACATAGGGCAACCGCCCTCTTCGTCATAAAATTGAGATAATTTATTGGCCATTGCATTATTCCAAGGGTTCGATTCCAATGGCTCATATGGATTACGGTACACGTAACGAAAATGGCCAGCGCATAAGCACTGGCCACATTTTCATCCGAATGTGTTGGGGGTAAGCAACAGGAGGCTGTTACTTAATATCGGCTTTTAAAAGCCGACATGCATCCGAGCGAAAACAGCATGGGAATTATATCCCGAAGCAAAATCTCCTTCATATCCCACACCCAGAGATAGACCTGATTGGGCAATAAGGTTAAAGCTGCCCCCGAGTTCGAAACGCGATCCAGCAATTCCGCCGGATGACAGAGTTTGTGCTTGAGCACTTGGCAAAGTCACTCTGACATCACGCGGTCCATTATTAAGATCATAGACGTAATTAGCCCGAATAACCGGTTTCACAGCCCAAGCTGATCCCGTTTCAATCTTCGGCGTTAATGTCGCACCGATAAGACCTTCAAAGTAACTCACACTATCGGCATCTACAGTAAGGCCTAACCCGCCATTTTCGGTATAGCTCCCTTGAGAAATATTACCGAGGCGCACACCGGCAAGCGGAGATAAGACACCATAATCATACCCAACAATGGCCTGAGCCGCAAAACCGCTAACATCAAAATCACCTGTTACAGGGCCCAGTTCGGACACCCGTTCAGTCTCTCCATCTCCGAAGATATATCCAAGCTGCGCATTGGCATAACCGCCATTCGCTGCATAGCCTGCATAAGCTGAAATTTGGCTCGTGCTGAGGTCCGTATTCTCGCCTGCATCACCGACCTCTTCAATATCAGTATCCGCGTAGTTATATGCAACGCCGAGGCGAAGGTTATCCGAAACCTGACGGTCATACCCGGCTGCAAAAGCCGTTGTATCCGCATCATAACCTCTAACACTGAGCGTTTCGCCGTCGCGGTCTGACGAGCGCAATTGCCCATCAACCCATGCTCCGGATTGCGCATCCGTATGAAAACGCCGTAAAATCAGATCAGACGACTGACTGTGGCTTTCCCACACTTCGCGGCTAACAGCCTCATTTAAAGCGGGTAAAAGCGATAAGGACACAGCCTCAAAACCAGCTGCATTTTGTATACCGTTAAGCGCGGTAACTGCATTTTGCTGTAAGCCACCCGCCGCAAAAGCGGCTGTAATCCCGGTTCCAAGCGCTGCAATATTCGCATCACTGGAGACGGCTGACAAATCAGTTGCTGTTGGCGTAATAATTAGCGTATTAAGGTTGACCGCATAATCCACAAGGAAATCATCCTCAGTAATATTTACGGTCACGCCATTATTTGTGAAATTACCCGTTTGCGTAATAACATTAATAGCTTGCCCTAATGTCAGATTGGAAACATCGCCTGAGGCTACAACATTAACAACACTATTAGATCCGAAAATCGTATTGCCTGTAACGGCTAGGCTATCGGTACCTAAGTTGAAGTTAAGCGTCCCATTTGACGTTAAATCGCCGATAAGAGAGCGCGCGCCGCTCACAGACGCGGTTGTTGCAGCATCGATAGATGTCGCCACGCCGCCAAGAATATCCCCAGCAAGCGTAAAACTTGGCCCGCTAATAGATAATGTATCGGCAAAACTCGACCCAATAAAGTCAGCATTAAAAGCACCGCCAATCTGGTTAAAGGTAATCGCCCCCAGAGCACTGGACGCATCTAAAACTGACGTTCCCGACAACGTACCGCTATTTGTGATTGTCCCTGTATAATTCACATTTTCAATCAAGATAGCAGAGGATGTTTCAGACCCGATTGATCCGGTGTTGGTAATATCGCCATTGACGGTCACAGTTGTCCCTGCGCCCGCACCGTTAAAGATACGAATACCCGCAGTTTCGCCTGAACCAAGCGCAGCACCGCGTCCATTAATTGTACCGGCATTGATAATTGACACTGTGCGTGTATCGCCATCTGTTACGCCAGATTGCAGGGATATGGCCGAACCTTGATTACCCGCACCTGCATCAATGTTTCCGCTTGCTGCATTATAAAGCGTATAATTATCAGCTGTACCGTCAGCATAAACCGTACCATTGCGCTGATTACCCGTGCCGATAATCGAACCGGAGTTGT
>CAZZKV010000008.1:18872-98631 GCA_964654665.1 uncultured Caulobacterales bacterium
CCCGGCTGTCGGAACTGATCGTCCCCGCATTCATAACAACACCGCCCGTATGGTCGCCCCCGCCCGCAGGCGTTGCGTTCCCAAAATACAAACCATTATTAACGCCAGAGATAACTCCGCCCGCCTCATTGGTCAGCGTGCCCTGAAAGCTCGTGCCATTGACAAAGCGGATACCCGCTGTTGTGCCCGCTGCCGCTTCGCTGTCAATCGTGCCCCGGTTCGTAATAGACCCCGTAAACAGACCCGTTGTCGACCCGTCAAGCATGCCCGATACCCGTGTGCGCTCAAAACGCAAACCATCACCAGCCGTGCCCGCACCCGCAGCGCCTTGGCCCCGGCCCTGAATTGTACCGGCATTGACTATATCAAACGCGTTACCCGCTTCGGAAAGCTCCACAGAGAAGCCCGCGCCTTCATTGCCTGCGCCCGCATCAATCGTGCCGCCATCGGCATTATACAAGGTAAAGTCCTGCGCCGTACTATCGGCATAAACCGTACCATTGCGCTGATTACCCGTGCCGATAATCGAACCGGAGTTGTGAACAACAAGGCCCGTACCGTCAATGTTCAGCGCCCGGCTGTCGGAACTGATCGTCCCCGCATTCATAACAACACCGCCCGTATGGTCAGCTTCGCCAAAATAAAGCCCGTTATTGACCCCTGAGATTGTTCCCGTCGCAGTGTTTGTTAATGTGCCGCCAAAATTAATCCGATTGGCGAAACGCACGCCAGCTGTTGTACCCACTGCACTTTCAGAAGCGATAGTCCCCGAATTCGTGACATCGCCATTATATTGGTAAACAGGCACAAGCCCGGGACCGAAGAACCGAACTCCATCGCCCGCTGTTCCGCCCGTTGGAGCGCCTTGGCCCCGGCCCTGGATTGTGCCGGCATTTGTAATATTGCCCGTAATCGGGTTGCCGCCCCCGCCAATTTCCAGAGCAATACCAGCGCCCATATTTCCGGCTCCGGCATCAATAACGCCTGTCGCTTCATTATTGATAACGACTCCATTTGACGTGCGGTTTGTATAAATCGTTCCGTTACGTTGATCGCCTGTACCGCGAATAATACCAGCATTGTTAATGACAACATCTCGTCCATCTACATTAACTGCACGGGAGTCCGCTTCGATAATACCAGAGGCACTATTATTAACAACAGCTCCAGTCGTACCCAAGCCTACTTGAACCGTTTGCGTAGTGCCGGTTGTACTTATAGTGGCCGAATTATCGACAGTCACATCATTGTTAGCAATATCAACAACAGGCATACCAACAGATGAGGTATTAGCCGTCACTGTAATCGTTTCGCCGTCCATTGTGCTGGTTTGCGCATAGGTTGTCGAAGCGGTTGCCGCCGCTAACATAAAGGCTAAAGCAGCCGTTGAAGACGTCATTGCAAGCTTAGATTTTTTTGCCTGACCGGAATTAGTATTAGCGTTAAAATGACCCATCAAAGTCTCCTGAGTGAACAATTAATAATGACGCTGAAATCACATCCAAATTTGGATTAACATTTCAGTTACTTTGTTCAGTCGTATGGAAAGTTAGAAGGGTTCAAAAAAAAATAGAAAAAATTAAAACTATCTGGAAAGTGTTATAATTTGACGGCGCGCAATCAGTGTTGGCAGCTCACTTGAGCTTTAATAAGCCCCTGTCCATAGACGGAGTCCCGGCCGGGTTCACCTAAATCTACGGCATTTTCCGCCAAAAGGTTTTTAATTTTACCAAGCTCAGTATTATTCAATAGTTGACTATCACTTGCGATACGAGCGGTAATAAACGGCGTAGCAACGGATGTTCCTGAAATATACCGGCCCTGTGCTTTGATGAAAACCTCAACACCAGGGGCTGCAAAATCAACATGAGACCCGCGTACCGCGCCATCGTAAATTTCTGACCCACTATCAACAGCCGTTGCCGCAATAACATTTTTAAAAGCCGCCGGATAACGCGGCGTTGCATTGGCACCATCATTACCGACCGCCGCCACAAGAATCATCCCGCGATTAGCGGCGCGCTGCACCGCCCGGTCAAGGGTTCTATTATAAGGACCGGCGAGGCTGATATTAACAAGCTTAACACCGGATGTTTGCATCCAGTCAAGCGCCCGTAAAATTTCACCAACACCAGAACTGGGCTGACTTGTGTCTTCATCAGAAATAACAACAGCGCTATATAACCGAGTATCTGTTAGCCTGCCTTGCCCCACTAAAAGTTCGGCAATAGCCGTACCGTGTTCGATCGCTCCGAGATTTTCATCTTCGGGAGTGAACTTTTTTACAATAATATTCGAGCGCGGTAAGCCTGAGGCTGAAAGATCGACACCGCCATCAATCATTCCAATCGGAAAATTGGCGCGGCACCCATCCATGGGCCAAGCAATTAAATCATCGGCATATTCCCGGCCCTTCGCTTTTGCTGTGGCCGGAAAAGCTTGTAGGCTATATTTGTGATTAACCCCAGCTGTTGCATGCGGCTCCAGTTTTTCCAACTCCCGGCTAGCTACATCGGTAGATAGACCCGTCGGCGCATTAAAGGTTAGCATAACAAAGCCAAGCCCTGATAAAACATTGCGATCTTTCAAATTATACCCTCTTCGGGAGGCTTTCCGTTCCAGTAAATCCGCTGAATCGATTGAGTTTACAACCGCTATAACTTCGGTTTGGCTTTGCAATTCATCCTGCGCAGCAAGGATTATTTGCTCGCTGGGAGGCTCCAGATTAAATGTCTCGCATGCCGTTAAGGTTAAACCCGAAACCGCGCACATTGCGAGAGAGTGTAAAGTCTGTTTCATCGTTATATCACCGTGTTCATCTATTAAGTCGTTATAACGCTGTTAAAAGTTCAATTAAAATGGATATCGGGCTGTCAGGAATAATTTTCGAGTATCGCTGGCAAAACTATCTGCCTTATAATCTGCATATGAAATAGAAAATCCCGCACGGTTATATTTAGCGCTCAGAGAAAGATCTACTTCAGATCCGAGTCTATCACCACCCTGATCGGCCTCGAACCGATGATAGCGTGCAGACGCCTTAACCCCGTTAAAAGGTCCCACTGTCCCAAACCGCCAATCAAATTTAGCGGACCAATCTGTCAATCCGTTATTCGGCGTTCGTAAGAAAACATCGGCATCCCCTTGAAATTTATGCAAAGTTCCAAGCGGGGTTTGAAAGGCCTGAACACCATTATCACTGCCTAATGTCTCAGCTCTAAAGGTCAGATTTCCGGCCCCATATTCTATATTCACAGAGCCAAGCCAATAGGTTGCCTCATACTCTAATTGACTATCTTGATAATCAGATTGGACGGCATAAGAGGCTTCCCAAACTAAGCCCCAATCCTCCCAATGTCGCCGCCCGATTAGCCGCACCCCTGTTGTTTGCACGGAAGCATCATCCGGCCCTAAAGTATTAGATAAATTAACATCAGCGCCCAAATCTAGAGCGTAATGAAAGGCCGATATACGGCCCAAAGGTGAGGGAATATTTACATTGAATAAAAAACTATCGCCTATGAACTCACCTAACGGATTATCCATCCCCAAAATACGGTTTGTCCGGCCAATATAGGCTGCATCTATCAAGACATCTTCAAAAACTTTGGCATTGAGCCGAACAGCATCAAAAGTTTGATCATTCTGGCGGAAAGCTAACCCACCTATAAAGCGTTCATCATCAAAAATAAGGCGTTGCCGTCCCGCTGTTACACGTAAGTCGGGTGTAATCTGGCTTAAGAGCTGTAACCGATTGATTTCCACTCCGTCAGGATCTGGAATAACAGGCCGGTTCGGGCGGTTCCCCGACCCATCATTAAAGTCGGAAATCAAAACCCCTACCGCTTCGACTTCACCCAAGAGAGTAGTGTTAAAACCAATATCGCTTTCAACCGTTCCTCTATACCGTAATGTTAAGGCATTCGCAGATACCCCAAAATTATCTTGATTTACATTTTCATAACGTAGCCGAAGATTACCGATAAACCGCGGCGCCAAACGGGATTTGCTTTTTGTTGTTTCATCATAGACGAGTTCATCATTCAAACTATGACTAAGGTCGCTTTCATCAGCAATATTGGGTTCCGTATTAAGCGTTTGCGCTTGGGTGCCCTCCGATAAACTCACACCGATAGTAAGACCAATCGCCATAAAGATATATTTCATTGGGTCCTTTCCAATAAATTTCCAAATGATTAGAGTATATATCGCTTGAGCATCCATGATTTACAGTTATTGATGAGGTTACTGAATTTTACAAAGAGAAAATTGAACCTTTTATAAGGTCATACGACCTAATAACAGAAACGTGATTTAACCATAATCATGGTTCATAAATTTTACGTGTTGATTTTTATTATTGGCACCGAATTAGGATAAAAATGACAAACGACAATATATCATTTTCCGACCTCTTGCCGGATTATATGCATGGGCGCTTGTCTGCGGAAGATGTTATACGCGTAGAAACGGCTTTGAAAACAAATTCTGATTTATCCGCTGAGCTTGAATTTTTAAAGCAAATATCTTCAACTTTAAAATCAAGTGCCGGTACATTAGAAACCGATGAACTCGGATGGGCCAAACTCTCACGCTCTATCGATGCCGAAAAACGGCCCCAAACCCATAATACATCTCGATTTTGGAAATATGCCGCTATCGCTCTCGCGGTCATATCCGTCGGACAGGCTACACTATTCATTCGTACATTTTCCGGTGATGCACAAAAGGACAGATATGTAACGGTTACACAAACGCCTGCAAAACCCTTTACCATGACCCTTAGCTTCAACCCCGAAGCGACAGAACATTCTATTCGAGACCTCATGCACGCCACCCATGCCGAAATCATCGCAGGGCCCAGTAAATTGGGTTTATATACATTGCGGTTCAAAACTGAAAATGCCCGCAAGTCTGCTCTTGATATTTACACAGAAATGCCCGGCATTATAGAAACGTCGGCACTCGATTAACGCGCCGTTTGGCCTAGCTATTTACCGCTTGAGTTTATTTACAAGGCATTTCATCAATAATTTCTTTGCATGAAGCATGCGGGTTTTTACGGTCCCGACAGGGCAATTTTCGATCTCAGCAATAGTTTTATATGGCAAGTCCTGAAAAAACGCGAGGTGAATTACACTCCGGTGAGCATCACTTAATCCCTTTATACAGTCTTTTAAAGCTTCGCTATCTTGGGTCGAGCTCATAAGAACTTCAGGATCGGGGATATCATCCGGTATATCGATATCGGTATCCTGATAAACTAACCGGCCACTTTTACGATTTCTATCAATTGATTTATTGCGCGCGATTGAAAATATCCAAGACTTAACAGCTGAACGACCTTCAAAACGCCCGGCTTTACGCCAAACCTCCAACATCGTTTCATGCATAATATCAGGGGCTTCATGGGGGTCTGACACCCAATTTCGAATGAAATGAAATAAAGGACCGGAATGACGCTGATAAATCAGCTTCATCGCTGCTTTATCACCCGCTGCTACGCGCGCAAGTAAATCCTTATCACTCATCTGTCCTACCATATGGGCATACACATCCGTTTATCACAATACACGTTAATTCGGTCTATAAATATATTAATACTGCTCGCATCTAAGCTATGAATAAACTTATCAAATTTATTGCAATTACTGTCAAAACATCCTGTGCTCGCAATCCTTACTTTGCAAGGGATAATCTGAATGATTTTTACACGGAATACGCCCGTTGATTCAAAGGCCTAAAGCAAGACGGTTTTGGCCTGCCTATGAACTAGGCTGCCGGATCTGTCTGAAAGTCCTGATAGCGGCCAAGGGTCAATAAAATAGCGGCCCCAAAAACAAATCCCACCATTGCATAGCTAAGAACAGTATTATAATTCACCGCATCGCCGCGTAGCGCGTTAAACAAGGCAGGTGCGGTACCCGAGCCGATCCCAAAAGCGGCATAGATAAAGCTATACACACGGCTATAGGCCCGCATACCAATATAATGGGAAACAAATATCGCCATTAAGTCAAATTCAACCCCGGCAGCGACTCCGACCAAAATAATCGCCAATGAGTTATAAATTTGGGGCAAATCCTGCATAAGAATGAGACAACCCAATGCCGGAATACCAAGAAAGACAAACCCAACCAGAGGCGCCCAAACATGATCGACAATAACACCTCCAATTAGCCGCCCTGCAATTACAGACGCACCAATGAGACCTAACCCCGCGGTAGGACTTGAGGCGAGCTGCAGACTGTAACCTTTATCGATCAGGATAAAAATCGTATTTGCAATTATACCTGAAATACAAGCGCCCAAGATAAAAAACGCCGTTAATATCACCCAAAACCGATAACCGCCCAACGCTTGCTTTAGCGTTAAACCCGGTAAATCAACAATTTTAGCCCCGGCCTCTTTTTTCCGTTCATAGCCAATTAAACCCATTAAAATCAGTATCATAAGACCCGTTGTTGGTATAATTCCGACAGCTTTAAGCGCCCCTATGATGACAATATAAACGCTTATAATCATGACAATAGGCGTAAGCCAAGCCGATACACCTTCGACTTTACGTGTCATGGTTTGAGATGATTGTTGCGCCGTTTTCTGCTGAATTGCGGCTTCTTCCTTGCTATCGCGGAAAATGAAAAAGGCTAAAGGAAATGACAACAACAAAGGCAAAGCCCCCACACAAAGATAAGCCATGCGCCAGCCTGAGGCATCGATAATCGACCGCATAAAATGCGGGGCCAACAAACCGTAAACCCCCGTCCCCGTCAACGCTATCCCGAGCGCCAACCCCCGGCTATCCTTGAAATTATTGACAATAGCTTTGGACCATGTGAGCGGCAATGTTCCAGCCCCTAAAACCGCGACCAGATAAAAAATGGAATAATATATATATGTTTTATCCGTCATAACCGCAAAGGCTGCTGTCATGACACCTAGCGCGACAATTGAGGGCAATAAAATACGGCGCGTACCATACCGGTCTGTTAAACCACCAGCGATTGGCGCTCCGACTAAAACACCGGCTGTCATAAACATAAAACCCGTTTGTATATCAACGCGGTTCCAGCCAAATTCTTTACCAAATTCTGGACCAATCGTTATCGCGGCGTAATAAGGTAAGGGGCTAAGGCATAAGGCAATACCAACAAAGCTGGCCAAAACAATCGGCCACCCAGCAACCCATTCTGCAACGCTCCGGTTATATTTACTTGTCATATTATCCCCGCAATCATTTGGTCTCTCTTAGCGAATAGATTGACGATAAGCGAGCAGGTTTATTTGATACAAAACAAGACCCGGGCTTATCCTTTTTCAAGATAGACCCATTCAAGGGCGACAGCTGTGTATTTTTGCCAGGTTTTCAAACGGTCATTCTGCTAAAACACGAAATCATTCCGGCAAGACTATGGCTTCCAATCAGGGGATTTAATCAAATATAATAACTTGTTTCGCGCCCCTTTTGCATAGACAATATTTTGGCCCAAGCGCCAAAATCCATGAAAAAATGCAATTAGCGGGTTAACGGAATTAATAGGCTTTACCAGACCATAGGTAACAGGGTCATCTTCTTTAGCAAATGTACCAAATAATTTATCCCAGACAATGAAAATACCGGCATAATTCTTATCAAGATATTGTGGGTTTGACCCATGATGAACCCGGTGATGAGAAGGCGTATTCATGACGGCTTCTACAGGCTTAGGCATTTTTTTTATCGCTTCAGTATGGAGTATGGTTTGATAAATTTGCACGATCATTTCAGCGAAGAATACGACAATCGGATTAAAACCCAAAAGTATCAGTGGTAGATGAAAAAAGATCGGCCAAACGCCGTCCATAGGACCAAACCGATAGGCAACAGACACATTGAAAAAAGGAGACGAATGATGAACCGAATGTGTTGCCCATGCAAAATTCACACGATGCATAAAACGATGTTCCCAATAATAGGCAAAATCAGCCAAAATGATACATATTAGAACAGCCGCCCAATTCAGGGGAATTTCAAATATGGCAAATTGTGATGTCCATATATATGCAGTTACATATAACCCCGCCAGAAGAACAAAGTTTAATCCGATAAATAGAGCTAATGTAATGTAATTGGTAAAGGCGTCTTTTATTAAAGTCCAAGACAGTTTTTTCAAAACTGCATACCGGATCAATTCAAAAAACAAATACCCAAGCGCAAAAATAAAAAACCAATCACCGATAAAGGTTTCCAGAGTTGAAAGGCCCCTTTCCGATAATGTGTCAGCCCGCACCGCCATATAACCTCCCTTTCCACCCCTTATAGCAACAAATCTATTATTGAAGTGGTACCACCGCTTCAATAGCTGATATGTCGAGCCTGCTATTGATTGCGCCCTGCATAGCTGTGAAGTCAAGATCAGCTTGATTGTTTAATATTAACCCGCTGGATAGTCCGTTTCCAAAATTTAGTTAATTTTTGCATAGGGCTTGCGAGAACTTCCTTAGCGCCGTAAATAAGCGCCTATGAATGAATATAGAGGACATTTGGCCGAGTTGGCGCGGCAATATTCCACCCCTGAACTTGACTACTTGTTTTCTGAAGGTCGGGAACGGGCTTTCCAAGCCGGAGAGCACCTGATAACAGAAGGGGAATCAACGACTTACTTTTATGATATCGTCGAAGGCACGGTGGCGTTAGCGCGCAATGGTCGTGATGGACGGCGCCAAATTTTATCCTTTTTAAGCGCCCGGCAATTTTTAGGCGCTGCCTCAACAGATCGATACCCCAATTTGGCTACAGCATTGACACCCGTCACGGCTATTTCCTATCCGCGCAGCGCCTTGGAAAAAGCTCTTGAAACGACACCGGCCTTTGCTTCTCACTTTCGCAAAGTCCTGACCCGTATTCTCGAATCTGCCCATGATCATGTCTATACAATCGGGCAACGTTCAGCGATTGAACGCGTGGCGTCCTTTTTGCTTTATCTGCGGGCCAATCAGGCGCGCTTTGCTCCGAACGCCCCGCGCGAAAAAAGTGAGCATATAGATCTGCCTATGACACGATTGGATATCGCCGATTTTCTGGGATTAACCATTGAAACAGTGAGCCGTGCTTTCTCGTCTCTTAGGAAAGCAGACATTATTGCTTTTTCCGATTCCAACAGTTGTCAGATTCTCAAAATTGACCGCATACGCGATCTTGGCGGACGAGAAGATTTCACCCAGCACCGGGGCCACGCCTAGATTTAATGGCATAACACATCCCGCTTGAGAATTCTCAACATATAAACACTATAATCCTTTAGGTAGATTTGAAACGATATCAAAAGGAGAACTCACGGTGTCCATTTCAGCTCTGAAAACAACCCCGCGAACTATACAGGAATTAAAAGCGCAAATGCCCGTGCTGGCTCGCCACGAAGGTGTATGGGAAGGCATGTATCGCCATTATGATGCGGACGGCAATAAAACCGACGAACATAAATCCCGACTCATTTGCCGTTTCCCAACGGATGGTCCCCACCTTTACCACCAAACCAATTATTATACATGGGATGATGGGCGCACAGAAACGCGCGATTTTCCGGCCACCGTACGCGAAGGCCGCCTCTGGTGGGATAATGATTTTATTCAAGGTTGGGCGGCTGATATGGAACTCGATATGAATAACCGTACAACAGTTTTGAATTGGACAAGAACAGGGGATCCTGATCTTTATCTCTATGAGATGATACAAATTTCAGACTGCGGCAAAAAACGCGCACGGACATGGCATTGGTTTAAAAATGACGCCCTGTTTTCGCGTACACTTGTTGATGAGCGTAAGATAAGCGATAGCTGGGAAGGCCTTTAGGCTTTCCCATTTGCGGCAAGCTCTAACGACTTGGCTTTTCAATTTCGCCGATTTTAACCGCTTTATAATATTTCCAGCTTGTCATATTAGCGCGGTCATCATCTGCGGGAGGCGGGGCGGTATACTCGGGATAATAGGTTGCGATTTCAGATTTCATCGTTGTCGACAAATCATCCCAACTCTCCAATTTCCGGCCAGCCGTATGCATGTAAATCACACCTTCACGGCCAGACATATTCATCCACGGCAGCCAGTCTGACATCCGCGACCAACCGACTGCGACATCTGCTGTTGGCCGAGATGTATCGGTTAAATCATCAACATGTCCGAAAAAATTGAACATTTCTGTAGCATGATAGATGCCGCCAATTTCTGTTTGATAATCACTCGCTAGCGGGTTGGGATAAAAAAGCGGTACGGTAAAGCTCATCTGGAACCGATTACCCATAATATCACCGGCAAATTTGGCCGGTTTACCGTCGCGGCCCGTCACATAACCCGACGAGTTGACGGGGTCATTAGCGACATGCAGCACATCTACGGTTTCGCCGGTCCACGGATTATCCCATGTCTTTAAAACGTCATTGGTCTTCGGGTCTTTATACAGCAGGATTTCGCGGGTTACGAGTTTATAGCCAGCACCTTTCGTGGGATCAACCACGCTTGAACAACTCCGAACATTCATACCTTCGACGTTAAAAATATGTTTATCGCGCTCCCCCATACGGCGGGAAAAGGCCCGCCCATGCCAATAATACGTTACGGCCTCATTATCGTTAAGCGAGCACTGTACTTTACGCATGGCTAACATAGCTCCGTTGGGCGTCGACAGATCAAGACGCGCAGGTATTGCCTGCGCAGCGCGGACAGCGGCCGTTTCACCTGTTTGGTTACTATCTGCTGCCGAACAGGCTGTTGCCATCAAAAGGCTTAACCCTGCACACATCATAAAATGTTTCATTTTACTCTCCACTTCCACTGCCTGTTTTAAGATTTATTCCGGGCCGATGCACAGTTTCCCCTGCAGTACAACTGGCTTGCAGCCACCGCAGATTAATCCCGATACGAGGTTCATTTGGTGACGTCCACGCATAGGACACAGCCTTTTCAGCATCATCGCCACGATGGGCATAAAGCACCAATGAATTCCGGTTATTTCCTGTTGGCCAGACAACATTGCGCATACGAATCCCAACACGGTCATGCTCCTCGCTCTCCAGCCATGCCATACCGCCCTGGTCATTAATCGTCACATTAGGATAAAAGGCATATTCCCCATTTGTCTTGCGCGGAGACACCCAACATTTAAACGGGCGAGCTTTGAGGTTTTTGTGGTGAACGCGGCCCTTGTGCCCATAGACATAATTGCCGTCACTATCCACCGCCTCGTCCCGTATCCAAAGTCCCGTGCGCGAGAGCTGTAAATCATCCGTCACAATCAGAGTTTTGCCGGACTTTTGACTTTCAATCCGGCACGCTCCCGGCTTCATAGTCCCATGATAATGTTCCAATTGATAACGCCAATACACTTCGCATCCCGGATAAAAAATGAAATCTTCCGGCCTTAACCCATCCAGTTTCGAAACATCCTTATGTGCACCTAATATAGCTTTCGGATCTTTGGGCACATGGATTGTTAACCGGATAGCATTCTCGGTAAAGTCTGGTTCAAAACTATAAATCCGTTGGCGGTAAACTTCGGCCGGATCATTATCCTTATATTGTTCGACATAAAAAGTTGTCCCTGGAAAATTGGGAAGATCAACAGCTATAAAAATATGGTGTATACGTTCATGACGCTCGGCGTTGGGAATGTTTAAATTTTCCTCAAAATACACCTGTTCAACATTATCATATTCCCCCGGAAACCACGCCATCATCCGGTTGAAATCACGGGCCAATATTTTACCCGAAGGGCTTTTATCAGCTGATATCTTCGTTGCGCGCACCTCTTGCGCTTTCGCCGTCATCGGCAGCATAGCACATGCCGCAAGGGTCAATAGACCCGTTAAACAATATGCCTTTATATCCATACGGTTTTATCCTTCATCATCACCTGTGAATTTCGGGGCTTCGATCACTAAAACCTGCACGTCGGAAATATCTTGGCGCAAAGCCTTGGCTTTTTCATACTCCGGTGATGTCCAGAACGCATCAACGGCAGCCCTGTCCGGCCATTCAGAAATTGCGACAGAGGCACCCTCGCCCCAAAAATTCCCGGCTGCATTACCCTCAAACAAGACTCCGCCGGGTGCACGCATAATATATCGCCCGCCATATTTCTCAACAAGCGGCGCCGTCGCTTTGGAATAATTCGAGATAAAAGCCTCACGGTCACTAATCGTGGCCAGAATAATCATATAAACACGTGTTTCGCTCATTTGTTCATCCTAAGAATTTTATAGAATATGGAATTGACATTTATCATGATTCCAACACACCTAAAATAATACGGCTTATGGTTCGGCTATGGGCCTCGAACACGGGGGCTGTTATCGTCAAATCTTCAATAAAATCACCATAGGGCAAAATCTGTACCGCAGCGCGCGAGGTTTCCAGCAATCCGGATTGCGTTGCAATAATTGTGACAGCGTGTTGAAAATCCGCAAATTCCTGTTCGCAATCATATGCAAAAGCTGCGCGAAAAACATCAGATCGATGCGCCCCGCTGCGTAAGTTTTCTGCCCAAAGGGCAAAGGCTCGCGCCTCACTGACAGCACTATACCTATTGGTTACGGTTTTTTCAAATCCCGCTATAATATCAACAAACGCCCCGTGAACTGGCAGCTTATCATTATAATTTTTCCGGGTTTGCCTATCAAAAAACGGTACATCGATCATGATAATTTTATCAATATTTTCAGGGTTTTGACGCGTAAGTTCTAAGGCTATGAGCGTGCCCGTATGGAACCCCAATAGATCGACCTGCGGATAGTCTAAAAATATGGGTGCAAGGCTTTGTGCGTAGGCCTGAATTGAGGAAAATATCTCTAACCGATCAGATCCACCATAGCCCGGATAATCAACAGCGATAACGGTTCGGGTCTTGGCCAAAATCGGCATAATCGTTTCATAAAAAGCACCGCTATGCGGGGCGGGCGGAAGGCAAACCAACGGCAATTTATCAGAGGTTTTATCCTCTATTATGCGGTAATGGATTTGCGCTCCTTCACTGCCAAAATACCCTCTGCGCATTAGACATTCCCATTGTCAGCCAGTTCGCGGCGATAAAGCCGGAGTGTCAAAGGCAGTAATATTATTGCGGGTATTCCGTAGATCAATGGCAAGACCGACATGGCAATATTTAAATTGGCTTCGCCGAAAATATTAGACGACATAAAGCCAACCAATAATGGTGAAGTCAATCCACCAACAAAGCTAATCGCCATATAGTAAAGCGCAACTGTGAAACCGCGTACATGGCCGGGAACAATTTGTAATAATGCCGTCACGCCCGTACAGGACACCATGCCAACACCAATGGTTCCAATGACATTAACGCAAATGAAAGCGGCCCAACCTGACGGCATAAGCGGGCCAATACATTGCGCAGGAACAAGGATCAGCAATCCGATGACAGATAGATAAAGCGGGGCCATTTTTTGCCCGCGCGCGCTCCACCAATCCGATATTGTACCTGATAAAAGATAGGTCGTCAGACCCACAAATAATGTGGCTGTACCGTTCAGGGCGGCATAATTTTTCCGATTCCAGCTTTCCGCGCCATATGTGCGTTCAAACATTTCAGGGTGCCAATTAAATTGCGCATAGGCAACGGCCACCATCGTAATAAAAATCGTCACAAAGGTTGCAAAAATTGGTAATTTTCGAGCAATAAATTTAAACGCATCCGAAAGACTTTCGTCTTTCTTTTGCTGGCTATCAGTGCGCGGGGCATCCTTAATACTCAAAAACACCAACGCCACTATCAAACCCGGAGCACCCACACATATAAAGATAAATTGCCATGACGGAACAGCGCCAATGATAGGCAAACTAAAGACTGTATCTTTTTCAAAACCCAATAGGAACGCAATGATAAAGCCCGTTAATGCACTCGCTAAAACCAAAGCCCCAGAATAAAACGCTATGGGTTTGGCGCGTTTTTCCGGGGCAAAACTATCCCCTATAATTGAAAAGGCAGCAGGACTGAGAACAGCTTCGCCAATGCCTACCAGCATACGGGATAAAAACATAAATACGAATGTCCGCGCAAAGCCTGTCATCACCGTTGCCAATGACCAGACCGCAATACCTATGGCGATGATTTTGGTCCGCGAACGGCGATCCACTAACAAACCAATAGGTATGGCGGTTGTGGCATAGAGGATTGTGAAAGCTGGTCCGGTTAAAAGTCCAACTTCTAAATCCGTGAAGTTCAAATCTTCCTTTATAGGCCGGATGAGATATCCAAGGATATATCGGTCCAGCATAGAAAAAATATAGGCCAGCGTTAAAAGCCCAACCATGGACCACCCATAGATAGGCGATGGATATTTTGACATTTGTGAGGATGATACGCTCATGGAGCCGCCTTGGTGATATGATAAATCACCACAAGATTTCCGTCAAAGTCAACAATACCGACTTCGCGGCCTTCTCGTCCATCTTTGGTTATTAATTTATCTTCTGTGTAAACCTTTAACCCTAAGCCAGAGGCCTCATCGACAATTCTGTCAAATTCAGGGCTTTCCAATATAATAGCGCTACGGCGCGGTGTAATATCCAGAGACCGTATATCCGGTATTTCAGTCAAAGCCATGACATTGGCCTGTTCCGGAGTGCCTAAAACTGCAAAGCGTAACACCTGCCCTTTTTCAATTTCAAACACATCATAGCTATAACTATCCGGGGCACTATCTTTTATAAACACCAGATCAAACCGCAATATATCCTGATAAAACTGTAAGGAACGGTCAATATTGGATACAATAAAATTTGCGCGTTGAAATCTGATTGGCGGCTTACTCATATCGTCTCCTCAAGATCAACACGGCAGCATTGTACCCCGACATTGTCCCCGTCATAAAGCCGCGAGAGGGCGGCGGGCATGTTTTTAAAGCCGTCAACAATATCCAAAACCGGTTTAAACTGGCCGGATTTTATCCAAGCTGCCAAAGCCCGGTTGGATGTTTCGAAAATTGGCAAATAATTATAAACAAAAAACCCGACCATCGACCCATTGACATTTTGTAAATTGGTATAATTGGATGGGCCGCTTTTTTCTTCGCTCGCATATTGAGAAATATTTCCGCATACAATAATACGCGCCCCCATAGCTAGGTTATCCAAAGCAGCCTCTAGGATTTCGCCGCCAACATTATCAAAATATATATCCATACCATTCGGGCATAAGGCCGCCATACGGGCGCCTACATCTTCGGTTTTATAATCAATCGCAGCCTCGCACCCGAGTGTTTTGATAAAGGCGCATTTATCCGGTCCACCCGCGATACCGATAACGCGGCATCCGGCAATTTTCGCAAGCTGTACAACGATAGACCCGACACCGCCAGCAGCCCCTGATACGATAACCGTTTCGCCCGCGCGCGGTTTTCCGGCCTCGAAAAAACCCCCATAAGCTGATAGACCTGTCATAGAAAAAATCGAAACACCCAAAGCATAAGTCAGATCATGTTCATGGATTTTATAGAATTTTTCTTGGGGCTCTATCTGTGTTACCTTATAGGTCTGCCACCCCATTTGGCCTTGGACGATATCATTGACTGCATAATCTGGATGACGGCTCTCAATAACACGGGCCACGCCGCGTCCGTGAATAATATCGCCAATCGCCAGCGGCGCTTCGCCCGCCACGCTCTGGCCTTGCATATACATGCGCATAAGCGGTGCAAGGCCCAGAAAAAGTGTTTTAAGCTGTACCTCACCCTCACCGCATGTTGGAATTGGAGCTTCGCGATATTCAAAATCCGTGGGTTTGGGTTTGCCAACAGGGCGGGCGGCAATACGCCATTGCTGGTTCACAATGCCGCTTGATCGACTCATGCGGGCACTACGCCGTCAGGCCAATCAATATGGGTCACTTGGTTACACTCGAAGAAATGCCCATCTCCATCCCATAGATAAGTCGACAGGAAATGCTTTATCTCGCCCTTGGCTCCGGTAGTAGACCAGACTTTAGGCGCCCCGCGGGTCTTAAAACCTTTCCGGGTCGCCCGATCGTAAACATCAGCAGCATCCGAAGCAACAACAACAAAAACCGGTTTCCCGTAACCCACAGTGTAATCAATATCAGGCGCAGGCATGACGGGATCCAAAAATTCCATCAGTCCAATCATCCCGATTTCATCATGTTGGAATTGTATGATAACCAACCGTAATTTATCGCCTTTTTTTCCGATAGCAAGGCCGCCGCCGCTCAGCGTAAAAGGACGGTCAAACCAGATATTTGCCCCTAAAACATCCCGATAAAATTCAACTGCGCGCTCCATGTCCCGAACCATCATGGTCGTGCGTTTTACATAATTCCCCATACGGACACCTTTCTATTTTACCCGGCATCTCTGTTGTGGTAAAAGTTCATAGGAACGGTATGTTGATATAAGTCATAATTGATATAAATCAGACGCTCAACCCTGATTTAGTATAGGCTGATATCGCCCTGTAATCACGATCCAAAGAAAATTATGTCTACGCCACCCCGTATCTCCAAATTTGAAAAAGAAACCTTTATGTTTATTTGTCTGGACGGCAAATCAACACCGCCTTTGCGGGCAAAATATCTTTTTGGCCATCTTGAATACATTGAAGCCAACCATGAACATTACCGAGTGGCCGGGCCGATGCGCCGCACAGTCGATGGCGACATATACGGAAGTTTTTTCCTCGTCGAAGCCGAAAATGAAGATGCAGCCTGGGTCTTTATGCGCGGAGACCCCTATGTCGCCTCTAACATGTATGAAAGCATTACTGTCAGCCATGTCACACCCGCTTGCGGGGCTTTAATCGGCGGCGTCATCTGGGACCAAGACGAAATCCGTGCGAATATGGAAAAATACGCAAAAGGTTAACGGCCTTACAGGCTTCGCTCTATTTCATTTATAATGAGGCTAGAGAGCGATATATACTCCGCAAAAAGCTGCTATGCAGATGCGGTTATTTGAGACGGTTTAATCGCTGAAACACACGCCCATCCATTACCAATAGACCTAGCGCGATTAAACCCATGCCCAAGGCTTGTAATCCAGAAAATGTTTCACCCAGAATAGTCACACCTAATAATACAGCAGAAATCGGAATCAAAAATGTCACAAGTGCCGCATTGGTTGCACCGGCTGACGCGATAAGTCGGAAGTAAAGTATATAGGCAATCACAGTGCTAAAGAAAGCTAAGCCGATAATAGACCAAATGGCTTCAAAAGGCATAGACATATCGACCCATGGCTTGTCTATGATCAACATAAGAGGCAACAACATAAACGCAGCCATAGTGACTTGCCCTGTTGCTACAATTAGAGGGGATAACCCCCATTTCTTAAACCGCCGTGAATAGGCCCCTGCAAAAGCATAAGACAAAGCCGCCCCTAAGACGGCCAATTGTCCAAACATGGATCCTGACATTCCTTTTAAGGCTTCCGGACCTATAATCATGATCGTTCCAAACAATCCAATTATGACACCCGCTAATTTTTGCTTTGTGACGCGTTCATCAACTAATAGGGCTCCGGCAACCAATACGGTGAAAAATGGGGTTGTCGCATTAAAAATGGAGGCAAGCCCTGAACTGATCTGCGTTTGGCCCCATACGATAAGACAAAAAGGTATGGCATTGTTTAGCAGTCCAACAATAAAGAGCGCCATCCAATGCTGCTTTGTCTTTGGTATAGCCAGTCTCAGCGCAACTATGATACCCCATAAAGCAATGGCTGCAAGGCTCACACGCATGGTTACAATTGTGAAAGGGGGCAGGTGTTTCACCAAAATTTCTACAAAGAAAAACGAGCCACCCCAAAGAATAGAAAGGCCAACTAACACGATAACGTCAGTCAGGTTCATTTGCTGATTAATATTTTGTGTCATGCTATCTTCTATATTCATAGATTCAGGCTTGTCGCCGAAAATCAGGCAAAATTCACATACAAATGTAATAGGACGTGAAAGGCTGTACGCTTGTCAATTGAATTTATATTGTTAAGACTAATACCTATAAAGAGGGAGCGGTATTATGCGATATTATATAATCGGAGCGCTTTGTATTGCAGCCATAGGATACGCTCCTATTACAGCCGCGCAAAGTTATGATTTCAATAACCAGAACCGAAAAGACTTAGGATTAACCGCTGGATTTAACCTGACCCTGCCGCTGGGGCAATCCCGCAAGGATAAAACCGCGGACAAGGCCCGTATAGGGTTTCAGCTTGGTCTCAGTCAAAGATATGACGCCCCGAACCGTCCAACACCCCAATTACGATCAACCGGTATTCTCACCCTTGGTATTAGCTTAGATGGACACCCGAGCCTATTGATGAATGGTCAAGATATTTACGCACCTTTCTTGGCCACACACCGCACACAGGCCGATGATAACGGAGCCGAAGGTACAAACCAAACGGATGACGATAATAGAGCTAGTACCGGCACAGTTCTGGGCGCAATTGGCTTGGCCAGCGTCGTCGTTATTGGTGGTGCGGCTATTGCAATAAATAGCATTGATACAGATTAGGGTCAGCCCTCATAATAATTACAGAGCTAGTCTTTTAGAACATTTTACTAAAAGCTACGCCCCAACAATACCCCGCCCCCATATAACACCCCATTGCCCCGCCGCAGGATAAAGCCTATCTTGGGTTTATGAAGTTTAACCGTATATTCACGCAACACGGCAAAAGCGCCTATGACGGAATTACCTTTCGTAAGGCTATGTCAGACATTCGCGCTTTGGATGGACAGATATTGTTCCATATGGATGATATGTCTGTCCCTGAAAGCTGGTCGCAAATGGCTTGTGATATTCTGGCTCAGAAATACTTCCGCCGCGCAGGGGTACCCTCGCGCTGCAAAGCCATTGACGAAGACGATGTTCCCGACTGGCTTCGGCGCAGTGAACCGACACGTCATGCCCGCCTTGGCGGCGAAACCGATGCGCGGCAAGTCTTTGACCGTCTAGCCGGATGCTGGACCTATTGGGGATGGAAAGGCGGTTATTTTGATACGGATAAAGATGCCCGCGTTTTTTATGACGAATTGCGCTATATGCTCGCCGCCCAAATTGCGGCACCCAATAGTCCGCAATGGTTTAATTCAGGATTGCATTGGGCCTATGGATTAACAGGCACGGGCCAAGGCCATTATTACACCGATTATAAAACCGGTACATTATGTGCTTCCGAAAATGCGTATGAGCATCCACAACCTCATGCCTGTTTTATTCAATCTGTCGCCGATGATCTTATAGCCGATGGCGGCATTATGGATCTTTGGACGCGCGAGGCACGCCTGTTCAAATATGGCTCTGGAACAGGGTCGAATTTCTCCGGTTTACGCGGAGCCGGTGAAGCTTTATCGGGCGGCGGGACATCCTCAGGCCTAATGAGTTTTTTAAAAATTGGGGATACATCGGCGGGCGCGATTAAATCGGGCGGTACAACACGGCGTGCCGCCAAAATGGTAATTGTCGATATTGATCACCCTGACATTGAATCCTTTATCGACTGGAAATCTTCTGAAGAAATGAAAGTCGCCGCTCTTGTCGCAGGTACAAAAGTCATAAAACGTCGCTTAACGGCGATTATGAAAGCGGGGCTTAACTGCGAGGGGCCAGAGGCTGTCTGTTTTGACCCCGCACAAAATGCGGCTTTAAAACGCGAAATGAAGGCAGCCCGGCGTGATGGTGTTCCCGACGGCGCTATTTCCCGTGCTATACAATTGGCCCGCCAAGGTATTGATACAATCGACATAGAAGACTTAAGTACAGATTGGGACAGCAAGGCCTATGCGACTGTATCCGGACAAAATGCCAATAATACTGTGCGTTTGCCCGATCAATTTCTTAAAGCTGTGCACAATGACGAAACATGGGACTTAATCAGGCGTACAGACGGAGCCATTGCCAAATCGGTTTCAGCGCGTGATTTATGGAACCGGATTGGCCGTGCCGCTTGGGGCAGTGCCGATCCGGGCCTGCAATTCCATGATACAATCAATGCATGGAACACCTGTCCCCAAAGCGGGGCTATTACAGCGTCAAATCCGTGTTCTGAATATATGTTTCTGGATGACACAGCCTGTAACCTCGCCTCGCTTAATTTGATAAAATTCAAAACCCATGACGGCGGGTTTGACGTCAAACGCTTTGAAGCCACCTGCCGACTTTGGACAGTTGTATTGGAAATATCGGTCTTAATGGCCCAATTTCCATCACAAGCCATTGCCCAGCGGTCTTTTGAGTTTCGTACATTGGGTTTAGGCTATGCTAATCTGGGGGGACTACTTATGTCCTGCGGCATAGCCTATGACAGTACATTAGGACGGCAAGCAGCCGGCAATATCACCGCCCTTTTATCCGGAACCGCTTATGCTGCATCCGCCGAAATGGCAAAAGAGCTGGGCGCTTTCCCGGCTCATAAAAAAAATAAAGACGCCATGTTGCGTGTCATTCAAAACCATCGCCGTGCCGCAGACGGGCGCAAGCGCTTTGACGGATTATCCTATGTGCCTATGGGACTTAAAAAATCTGATAATCCATTCGACGAGGTCCGTAGCCGTGCAGCTGCCATATGGAAACACGCCGAAACACAAGGCGCGCTTTATGGATATCGTAACGCACAAGTCAGCGTAATCGCACCGACGGGTACAATCGGCCTTGTCATGGATTGCGATACAACGGGAATCGAGCCTGATTTTGCCCTGATAAAACACAAAAAACTCGCAGGGGGTGGATATTTTCGAATTATCAATCGGGCTGTTCCCACAGCCCTTAACACCTTGGGTTATAACGAAAAAGAGATCGCAGATATTGAACGCTATATGCTGGGGCATCGTACCTTAAAGAAGGCCCCTGGTATTAATCACAAACAGCTCAAAGCTCGCGGGTTCAGCGACCATGAACTCGATAAATTGGAAACCATGCTCGCAGATGTTTTTGATATCCGGCCTCTTTTTAGCGTCGCTAATTTCGGTGTAGAATTTTGCCGTGAAGCTCTGGGAATGACCGCGGAACAGCTTGAAGAATTTGCCGCTAACCTCTTACCTTTCTTAGGATTTTCTTATAGTGAACTCATGGCCGCGAATATATATTGCGTCGGCGCCATGACCGTCGAAGGCGCGCCCCATATTAAACCTGATCACCTTGCGGTATTTGATTGTGCAACCCCCTGCGGTCCAACCGGCACGCGTGTTTTATCCGCGCAAAGCCATCTGTTGATGATGGCCGCAGCCCAACCCTTTATCTCGGGTGCTATTTCAAAAACAGTCAATATGCCATCTACAGCAAGCGTTAAACATTGCTCGGATATTTACTATAATGCTTGGACTTTAGGCCTCAAATCTATTGCCCTTTACCGGGATGGTTCTAAACTCTCACAACCTCTGAACAGTGCGGTTTTCAGTGCCGATGATCTGGACGCAATGGAAAGTGCTGATGACATCAATACAAAGGCCCGCATAGGGGCTGAGCGTATTGTCGAAAAAATCATCGAACGCGTAGTCGAAAGGCCGACAGAACGCCGCCGCCTACCTGACCGGCGTACGGGTTATATTCAAAAAGCAACCATTGGCGGACATAAAGTCTATTTACATACGGGTGAATTTAAATCCGGTAAATTAGGCGAAATATTCATTGATATGCATAAAGAAGGGGCCGCCTTCCGCAGCCTGATGAATAATTTTGCTATCGCCATTTCTATTGGCTTGCAATATGGTGTGCCTTTAGAAGAATTTGTCGAAGCATATGTCTTTACACGGTTCGAACCCTCTGGCCCTGTGACGGGTAATGATAAAATTCGTTTTGCCAATTCTATTCTTGATTATATTTTCCGTGAACTCGGTATTTCCTATCTTGGCTGGACAGATTTAGCCCATAGTACCGGCGAAGATGGGGCTCCTGATGCACTGGGTGCTGGCGCGGCAGAACGGAACCCATCCGGGCGGAATGAACCGGGGGAACAATTACTACTGCCCGGTTATTCAAAAGGGTTTTTACGATCCGGAGCGGGCGATGATACAAATATTCTTCCCTTTGCCCGCCAAATGAAAAAACGACACGCCGATAATGACGATCCCTTACAGCTCGATATCGAGGACAGCGCTGTTGATAGCGCTCTGGAAACTGATATCCAAAAGGCATCCGCATCAGGATTGTTTGGCACGCCCAATCAAACCTCCCGTTTCAAAGGATATACTGGTGATGCCTGCCCGGAATGCGGGCATTTTACGTTAACCCGTAATGGAACGTGCCAAAAATGCGATACATGCGGAGCCACAACAGGGTGCTCCTAAGGCTTGGCTTGTAAAAAAATAGAGACCTTACTGTAAAAATTCGGATTTATTACGTGAATTTTACTACCGAAATCACATAATCGGTTCTATAAGTACTCTATGAAAATTGCGGCTTGTATAAAAATCATTGCTTTGTCAGTGAGTCTTATCTCTTTGGCACAATCAGCTTTTGGCCAAATTCGTATTAACCAAAGACTACATAGCACGGCTGGATCATGCTCTGGATGCGACCTATCCAAAACAACTATGAATGGTCTGAAAATTCATGATTCTGACTTCTCTAGTTCTCTTTTTAATGGATCAAACCTCTCTGGAGCCAGCTTTGACCGCTCAAACCTATCCGGCGCGCATTTTAAAAAAGCGCTGCTACTACGAGCCGAAGGCCGACAAGTCAATATGTCCGGTGCCGATTTTCGCGACACAACATGGACTGAAGCCAGCCTTCTGGAAACAAATTTTAAACAAGCGAATTTATACCGTGCAGACTTAACCCGCACAACGTTTAATAAATCTGACTTTTCCGGTGCCAGCTTGATTGGGGCCATCGCTCCGGATTCTAAATTTAAAGACACACATTTTGTTGGCGCACGGCTCGACCACGTCAATTTGAAAAATGCCGATCTTTCGCGCGGGATATTCCACGATGCGAAATTTGGGAATGCTATATTGCTGGGTGCTAATTTGGATGGGGCTGACTTCTCATCTGCGGATTTATCACAGGCTCAAGGGCTTAAACAAGAGCAACTGGATGAAGCTTGCGGCAATATGAATACGGTTCTGCCTGTCGGTCTCTCCGTCGCCTACTGCAAAGCCAATGATTTCCAAACCCATAGTAATATAGATCATCATAAATTACCGCCGCATATGAAACGTGCTGCTGCCGATCTGGATGAGGCTATGGCGACTCTTGAAAAACTTATGTCCGACCCACCGGAGTCAAAAAAGAAGCTAAAACGTAAATTGCAAGCCATTCACGCTGATTTAGCGGCCAGCCGCAAAGCCATTGAACGCTAATCAACAGTCCGCCTTATTAAGCTTTCGGATCAACCGGTACCAGTTTTATATTCAATTCTTTCAATTGCTTAGCATCCACCTGCGCAGGTGCATTCATCATTAAATCCTGTGCTTGGCCGTTCATGGGGAACAAAATTACATCGCGAATTGTATTCGTTCCAGCTAGCAGCATAACAATGCGATCAACACCCGGTGCAATACCGCCGTGGGGCGGGGCTCCGTATTTAAAGGCATTAATCATACCGGCGAATTTATCATCCACCACTTCAGGGCCATAACCGGCCAGTTCGAAAGCCTTATACATGATTTCAGGCTTATGGTTTCTAATTGCGCCTGATGATAATTCAACGCCATTACAAACAATGTCATATTGATATGCGAGGATATCGAGTTGTTTTTCAACCGTATCAGCAGCTTGTAAAACATCCATACCACCTTGCGGCATAGAAAAGGGGTTATGACTGAAATCAACTTTTTTATTATCTTCATCCCATTCATACATCGGGAAATCCACAATCCAGCAGAATTTGAATACACCTTCTTCGATCATATCCAAATCAGCCGCTACCTTATTGCGCGCGGCCCCTGCCAGTTTATAAGCGGCGTCTTTTTTGCCCGCAGAGAAGAAAATACCATCGCCCGCGCCAAGTCCCATTGTTGTCAATAAAGCGCTCAAATGGTCAGGGTCAAAATTCTTGAGAACGGGGTCTTGAGACTCCACGCCTCCGTCATCTGCCTCTTTAAGCCGGGCATAGCCCAGACCGGGCATTTGCATCTCTTTCTTGGCCCATTTATCCATAGTATCAAAAAATTTACGCGACTGGGATGCAGCAGCTTGCGGGGCTGGAATAGCAATAACTTTACCGCCAGAGCCTGTAATTTTGGCGAAAATGCCGAATCCTGTCTTAGCCTCATCTGTAAAGAAATCCGAAACATCGGTCAGCTCAAATGGTATCCGCAAATCCGGCTTGTCCGAACCATATTTTTCCATACTTTCTTTATAGGGAATACGGGGAAACGGCGTTTGCACATCGCGCCCATCAGCAAATTCTTCAAATACTCCGGCCATAACAGGCTCAATCGCATTGAAAACATCGTCTTGTGTGACAAAACTCATTTCCATATCGAGCTGATAAAACTCTCCCGGAGAGCGATCAGCGCGGCCATCCTCATCACGGAAACATGGCGCTATTTGAAAATACCGATCAAATCCCGCAACCATGATTAATTGCTTAAATTGCTGCGGAGCCTGCGGCAGGGCGTAAAACTTACCGGGGTTTACCCGCGAGGGCACAAGAAAATCACGCGCACCTTCTGGCGAACTTGCCGTTAAAATCGGTGTTTGAAACTCGGTAAATCCTTGGTCAATCATACGGCGACGCAACGAATTAATAACCTGTCCCCGCAGAATAATATTTTTATGCAGAGTTTCGCGGCGTAAATCGAGATAACGATGTGTCAGGCGTATATCTTCGGGATAGTCCTGCTCGCCAAAGACCGGCAAAGGCAATTTTGCTGCCGGGCTTTCAATTGTCATAATATCAGCCCGCAATTCAACTTCACCTGTCGGAATATCCGCATTCACAGCGTCAGCATCACGTAACAACAATTCCCCCTCGACAGTAATAACACTTTCGGAAGGGCACCGCTTGGCCTCTTCGTAAAACTGCGCCGTTGGATAAACCACAATCTGGCTAATCCCATAATGATCGCGTAAATCAATAAACAAGGCATTCGCATGTTCGCGTTTACGGTGAACCCAGCCGGATAGCTTGACCGTTTGGCCAACAAGATTTTTGCGCAATTCCCCGCATGTATGGGACCGATAAGCGTGCATGGATAGCTCCTGTATTTCACAGGGTCGATTAAGCCTTGCGCCGCGCAAGTCAAGTGGGTTTGCAGCAACTATGGCATTCACAAGACATTGACCCATCATTAGTCGCGTTTTAAAGAGCCTGCCCAAACTCTGGTTAATGCCACGAAAGCCACAATGACCTATTGCGTAGCCGCCCTTTATCATTTCACTCGACTGAGTGACTATCAACAGCTCAAAACGCCTTTGTTGGGGCTATGCGAGATGCTGGATATCAAAGGTACAATCTTACTGGCCTATGAAGGCATTAATGGCACAGTCGCGGGTACAGATAACGCTATTTCGCAGCTCTTGGACTTTTTACGGGCCGACCCCCGCCTATCGACATTGGATTACAAAGAATCGCGCGCGCAAGACAGACCATTTTACCGTATGAAAGTCCGTCTCAAACGCGAGATTGTTACGATGGGTATCGACGGTATTGATCCCAATGACACCGTTGGCACCTATGTTGACCCAGGTGACTGGAACGAGCTGATTTCTGACCCTGATGTTATTCTCATCGACACACGCAATGATTATGAGGTTGAAATCGGTAGTTTTAAAGGGGCTGTTAATCCCGTCACCCAAAGCTTTCGCGAATTTCCGCAATGGGTTGAAAATAACCGAGATAAACTCAACAAACCCAAAGTCGCTATGTTCTGCACAGGCGGCATTCGCTGCGAGAAAGCCAGTTCCTATATGAAACAAAACGGGTTTGAAGATGTCTATCATCTCAAAGGCGGCATTCTCAAATATCTGGAGACACAGCCCAAAGATGAAAGCCTGTGGGACGGCGACTGTTTTGTTTTTGACCAACGTGTTGCCGTGGGGCATGGGCTGCAACAAAGCCGTTATGATCAATGTTTTGCCTGCCGTTATCCAATTACGGATGAGGATAAACACTCCCCGCATTATATCAAAGGCGTGTCTTGTCCGCGTTGTATTGAAACTATAAGCGAGGATCAGAAGGCCCGGTTTTCCGAACGCCAGAAACAAATCGAACTGGCCAAAAAACGCGGAGAAGACCATATTGGCCGTATAAGTGATAATACATTGGCAAGCAGGCCCTTATGAAACCGGTTCTATATTCTTTTCGCCGCTGTCCCTATGCTATGCGGGCACGAATGGCGCTTCAAAGTGCCGGCATAAATTATGAGCACCGTGAGGTTGCCCTACGCGAAAAACCGGCTGCAATGTTAACGGCTTCGCCCAAAGGTACTGTCCCCGTATTAGTGCTAGGCAGCGGGCAAGTCATTGAAGAATCGCGCGACGTGATGGATTGGGCTCTCGCACAAAATGATCCGGCGGGCTGGCGTAACGGGGTTGATATACCGCTCATTGAAGCCTGCGAGGGCAATTTCAAATATCATCTGGACCGATATAAATATGCCAGCCGGTATAAAGAGAGCGCCTCACGCGGCGATACGGATATCGATCACCGCAGACAAGCAGAACGTTTCATAACGCAGCTAGAAAATCGCCTTGAAAGCGGGCCTTATTTGACAGGAAACCAGCAAAACCAGACAGATATCGCCATTTTTCCCTTTATTCGTCAATTTGCTAATACGGATAAAGACTGGTGGCAGAGCGCGCCTTACATACAGACCCAAGACTGGTTAGAGCGGCATTGCACAGCGCCGATTTTTCTATCTATAATGCAAAAACACGCCTTATGGACCGCAAAAGCGAAAATATAAGCCATAGATAGATCAAGCCGATCATCCTTGTCCTATTTTTGCCACATGTATTTTTAACAAACCCGCAATAGGGAATTATGCTAGGGTCTGTTCATGACACTTTTACGCGCGTTTATCCTCTTTTGTCTTTTGCTGTTATCTTTTGGAGTACACCAAAAGGCAGAGGCGCAAATAGATGACATAACAGATATTTTAGGAGATATACTCGGCGGTGGTGACATCGGGCAACAAACCCCGATATTCGGCCCCAGTCCTATAGATAATATTCCTGTACAATTACGCTTCGATATTCCGCCTGACTATCCCCAGCATGGTGAAAATATCTTTGACGGACATTATATTCGCCTCACAGCCCATAGCCCTATTGATCCGCAGTCAGGCATTGCAGGCAGTCAGCTTTTGGGGGAAAGTCGAATATTGCTAACGGGCCTGACGTCCCCATTGCAAATTTCGATCGCAGTGCCCCAATCCGTAACAGAGTCCATGCCCTATGCCCGCATCAATGCCGATATTACGGATATAAATGGTAATATTATCCTAAGTACAACCAACGACGTCCATTACAGCTATAAAGACCCGGTGGAGTTGATCCTAACACCTCATAATCAATCGCAACCCCAAAGCCGTTCAGAGACACTTCCAAAATTTTCAGGACTGGAAATCATAAAAGGAACTGTAAAATTAGGGCAAAACCCCCCGCCATTTCGCGGATCTGTCATGACTTTACAATTAATAGAAACCGGCCTTGTTGGCGGGCGGTCTGTAACAATCGCCGCTGAAACGGTTCAAAATCTTGATAGACTTACCCCGCCTTATACCTTTGAGATAACCCGCGGCCTCCCCCAAGGCGGAGACCCAGATCCGCTGGCTTTTAATGTCTGGATTACTGATTGGGCAGGACGCAAGACCCATGTTTTGCCGCGGCCTGTTCCTTATAATGGCCCCGATATTACCTATAGCTTGACGCTTGATCCGATCCGCTTGGGAAGTGAAACAAAACGCGGGCAACAGCTTGAAGCACGCGCGCAAGCCTATAATAAAATCGCTGGCAATATTCGCTTTAACGCCTTTAAAGGCTTGCCCTCTGGCGCAGCAATGCACATCATTTTACTCAAGGCCAATGACAGAACAGGGGCGCGCCAAGAGATCGCTCGATCCTATAAACCTATATCTGCAAGCCAGAATAATGTTCCCTTTGAACTTTCAGCGCCAAGCATTTATTTTGATCCGTATATCCCGCCACCCCTATTACGTATTACGCTGATATCTTCGGATGGCCGTATTCTATTTGATAGCGGCGAGGTTCCTGCTAGTGACGCATTCAATGCTGTTACACTGGCTCCGGCGTCTGGATATTAAACCGGGTTATATCCTGAAATTAAAAGGATAAAACAGACCTTATCGAGCATCACGAACCTTACATAATAATTAGATAGATAAATAAAAGCTGACAGCCCTGTTCAGGAAACATTCAAGGACAATCCCTATAAAGGTCTTGCGTGCGTCCCCTCTGTGACGTCCCCTAACCTACCCCCCTGGGGCGGCCGAAACTAATACCGGCCCACAGATCACGTAGCAGGGCGGAATTCGTTAATGGCTCTCTCTCATTAACGAATCCGCTCCTGTCTTTTAACAAAAATACAAACAATCAAATTAAATTATCTATATTTTTCAATATCTTATGAATTAGCCGTTGCAATAGCCGGAATTCGCAAAACCTGACCAGGATAGATTTTATCTGGATGGCTTAGCATCGGTTTATTGGCTTCGAAAATTTCGGGATAAAGACGCCACGTGCCGTAATATGTTTTCGAAATTGCCGATAATGTGTCGCCTGATACTACCGTATGGAATTGTGATTCGCGGCCACCGATTCGCGTTTTAGCCGAATCTTGAACGCCTCCGACACCTTCTACGTTACCTACCGCTAAAATGACTTTCTCTTTCATCTCTTGGGAAATAGCTTCTCCGGAAACTGAAACATTACCCGCATCATCAACAGATATATCCATGCCCGAGCTATCCAACCCCAGATCATCAACTTCTTTTTTTAATTTATCCTCGGCATCTTTGCCTTTAAAAATTGCACCCAATCCGCGCCCTGCGGCCTTAACAAATGGAATCATGCCAAACATGTATCTCTCCAACCTATGTTTACGTTTCTTGCCACAGTTCAATTTTAATCCCTTCGGGATCAATGAACCATCCGAAAATACCGTAATCCGTATCCTCAACTTCGCCAACAACTTTCGCTCCGCCATCGGCGGCTTTTTTCATGAGACTCACAACATCATCAACCCGCAGATTGATCATAAAGCGCGCTGTTGACGGTTTTAAATACTCGCTGTCACCCGCAAAAGGGCTCATCATGGTTCGTCCCTTGCCATCTGCCGGCCATTCCATAGACCCCCAGCTCTCAACGGGAGCGCCCATGATATCTTTCCACCATTTTCGATAATTTTCCACATTTTCACAGAGAAAAAAAACACCGCCAAGACCTAATATACGACTCATATTTTTATCCTTTTTAATCCAAATGCTACTCTAAGATAGCTTGGCCTTTGCGGCAAGACAGGGTATAGAGCCGCAAATCAACCCCTGCAGGCTATGCCTGCGCTTATTTAAGGTCTTGTCATGATAGCTATTATCCAATCCGGCATTAGCATTTTTGGTCTTTTCGATATGGATCCAGCCCTGTTTGCCTTTGGACTTGTTGCCCTTTTATTTGGCGGTTTAAATTTTTTAGAATTTAAACGTTTCGATTAGAGTTCTCCCTTGGACGTAATTTTGGCATTCGGCCTGCTGGTCGCTGGCGTAGTCTTATTGATTTGGGCTGGCGACTGGATGGTTCGCGGAGCTGCCGCACTCGCCCGTCACTGGGGCGTTCCGGCCCTTATCGTCGGTTTAACAATTGTCGCCTTTGGTACCTCTGCGCCTGAATTGGTCGTCAGTGTTCAATCGGTTTTAACAGGTGCCAGCCAACTAGCGACAGGTAATATTATCGGCTCAAATATAGCCAATATTTTACTTGTTTTAGGTGTTGCGGCCTCCATTATGGCAATACCAACCAATATTTCCGGCGTAGGCCGGAACACGGCTGTCTGCGTCGCCGCAACTATTCTTTTCATGACCTTGATGTTTCTGCAAAACCCGATGCAGATTTGGCAAGGTGCAATTCTTTTTGCCTGTATTTTGATTTATCTTGTCTGGATGTTCCGTTTGGGCCGCGCCGGGACAGAAGACCCTATTTTAGCTGAAATGACCGAAATTGATGAAGGTGAGGACGGTCTGCCCGATAAAGTGGGGCTTTCTGTTTTCTTCATAATTTTTGGCATTATTGGCCTTGCGCTTGGCGGGAACTTAATCGTTGATAATGCTATTAAAATTGCAGGTTATCTTAATGTCAGCGAAACCATTATAGGCCTGACTATTGTGGCTATCGGTACGTCGCTCCCCGAGTTGGCAACTGTTATTATTGCGTCTCGAAACGGGCATTCCGAAGTCGCAATCGGTAATGTTCTAGGTTCAAATGTATTTAATATTTTTGCCGTTATGGGCGCCGCAGCTTTGGCTGGCCCCGTTATCGTTGAAGACAAGCTTTTAGTCTTTGATGTTTGGGTGATGTTAGCTGCGACAATTGCTTTGCTGATATTTGTTCTGCGCCGTATGCCGATTGGCCGTAAAACAGGCCTTATTTTCCTTATCGCCTATGTTTTTTATATTGCCGCCATTGCGCGAGGAATGATGTAAAATGCTATGGCCGATACGACTTTAACATTCGAAATTGAAAAAGACTTCCAATTTGAAGCTGCTCATTATTTCGGCCATGCTGATGCCAATGATCTGTTTAAATCGGTCCATGGCCACAGTTTTAAAGGTATGGTGCGTATCGAAGGGAATGCACAAGAGGACAAGGGCTGGATTCGCGATCTTTGGAAAATCGATACAATCATCAAGGAGGTAATATCGCCGCTTGATCATACGGTTCTCAATACGGTTGACGGTCTAGAACAGCCCTCATTGGAACTTATTTGCAAATGGATTTTTGATCGATTGGAGCCCCGCCTGCCAGGACTGGCTTGTGTTGAAGTAGGCCGCCCGTCTTGCGGGGAACGCGCCCGCATTCGCCGGTCTCCTTCATGAGCGGCGCCGTTTTAATTACGGGGGCTGGTACACGGGTGGGCCGTATTCTGGCTGATGGTTTGGCCGCCGACGGATGGGCCGTGGCTATCCATTATAACCGTAGTGCAGATAGCGCCGAAAGCGCAGCCCGTAATATAAACGCAGCCGGCGGAACGGCGGCGACCATACAGGCCAATCTTTTTATTCCAGACGATGTCAATCAGTTGATTGACCGCGCAGGACAGGCTCTTGGCCAGCCTCTCACCGCTCTTGTTAATAATGCTTCGACCTTTGAACCCGATAGTGCGCAGACATATACCGACGCGATGATGCAGTACCATATGCAGGTCAATTTGCGCGCGCCATTAAACCTGTCCCGGGATTTAGCCGCCCAAATTCCCAGCGATACCCAAGGCTGCGTAATTAATATGATTGACAATCGGGTATTAAAACCCAATCCTCTTTATTTCACCTATTCCCTATCCAAAGCCTCTCTATATTGGGCGACAAAAACCCTCGCGCAATCTTTGGCTCCGCATGTCCGTGTCAATGGTATCGGCCCGGGCCCAACATTGCGGAATACAGCGCAAAAAGACGGTGAATTTGAAGCTGAAGCCGCAGCAACACTGCTCGGTCATGGTTCCCCGCCCGATACATTGCTGCAAGCTGCGCGTTATTTATTGAACGCATCCTCTGTAACCGGACAAATGATTGCCGTTGACGGCGGACAACATTTAAATTGGCGAACGCCTGACCTAACCGAGCCCTGAACCAAACACTGATTAGATATGCACAACGCGGTCATAAGCATCTAGCACCGCTTCATGCATCATTTCAGAAAGCGTTGGGTGCGGGAATACCGTTTCCATAAGCTCATGCTCTGTTGTCTCCAGCTTTTGCGCTATTGTATAACCTTGGATCAACTCCGTCACTTCTGCTCCAATCATATGGGCGCCTAAAAGCTCTCCGGTTTTCGCATCAAATACTGTTTTCACAAGACCCTCAGCCTCGCCGAGGGCAATAGCCTTGCCATTACCGATAAACGGAAAGCGGCCAACCTTGATATCATAACCGGCCTCAACGGCTTGCACTTCGGTATAACCCACACTGGCAATTTGCGGGTGGCAATAGGTACAGCCCGGAATCGCGTTTGCATCAAGAGGGTGCGGATTACCGCCGGCTATTTTCTCGATACAAATAATACCTTCATGCGAGGCCTTATGAGCCAGCCACGGCGGCGCTGTAACATCGCCAATGGCATAAAGCCCCTTAACTCCCGTAAAACTATAAGGATCGACGACGATATGATTACGGTCAATTTTTACGCCTAGGGCTTCAAGTCCCATATCCTCAGTATTACCTACAATGCCAACCGCCAGAATAACACGATCGAATTCCGCCGTTTCGCTGCTGTCTTTATGGGTCAAGGTCGCAGTAACACCCGCCGGTCCTGTTTTCACCCTCGCTTGTGTTTCTGTACGAATAGAAACGCCGCGTTTTTCAAACGCTGTCCGGGCCAGTTTTGATATTTCGACATCTTCAGCAGGCAGAATACGGTCAACCATTTCCACGACAGTGACATCTGCGCCAAAAGCATTATAAAAACTAGCAAACTCCATCCCGATTGCGCCCGAACCAATCACCAGTAATGACTTTGGCATTGTATCGGGCACCATAGCTTCACGCGCTGTCCAGATAAACCGGCCATCCGGCTCAAGACCAGCTTGCGGTATGGTGCGCGCCCGCGCGCCTGTCGCCAAAATGACATGGTTCGCGGCGTAATCCTTACCATCCACGGCCACGATTGGCGCATCACTACCGGCCTTTAGCGCAGCCTTTCCGGCAATGATCGTAATTTTATTTTTTTTCATCAGAAATTTAATACCGCCCGATAATTGCCCCGCAATATTGCGAGAGCGTTTAACAATGGCCTTAAGGTCAAATTGCGGATTGGCGGATAGACCATAATCGCCCGCCCGCTGCATAGTATGGTAAACTTCAGCGGAGCGCAGCAATGCTTTCGTCGGAATACAGCCCCAATTCAGGCAAACGCCGCCTAATTCGGCTTTTTCTACTATTGCCGTTTTCAACCCTAATTGAGAGGCTCGTATCGCCGTAACATAGCCGCCCGGACCCGAACCAATTACAATAACATCGAAAGTATCAGCCATAGCCGAACCCTTTTAAAACGGGAATAATTATATCCGTTTCTTATGGGTTTTTAGGTTAAATTGAAAGGTTTATCGGATCACACTCGGGAGTTTTTCGGGATTAATGACCGACTGAATTATTTGCAATCGCAAGAAATCCCGTAACTCAGCATCATCAACACTATCAACAATTTCAAAGGCCTTATCAGTATAGCCCTTTTGAGCATAAATAACCGCTAATCGGTTCAAGGCCGCATAGGCTAAATCTTGACTTTTAATCTGCGTTACAACGGCATCACTAACGGCAAAGTTACTAGCCAATGCGGCATCTTCCATAATTTCGAAATAGGCTTGTTCGCGTAAACTATCCTGCGTGATTTCGGCCGCTTGTTCTAACAGGCGGCTATAAAGCTTTTTGTTTTTTTGCTCATGCGTTTTAAGCTTATTATCCGCAGAATCCATCCGGGTAATCCCATCAATAAACGTTTTCATTGAAGAACGCTCAGAGGATAATAGGTCATCGACTGCAACCATTCCATCCTTGATTGTAAAGTTTTTGATCTCGCCATCCGCATCGATGCGAATATTATCGCCGTCAATTTCGATGGATATATCGGAAGGCTCAGTATCCACCTTGCCTGAATTAGCCTCAGTATTAGCCTCAGTATCAGATATAGTATCCATTTCCTCTGCGCTGGAGGGTTGGATTGCATCATCATTCAGCTGCAATACAGGCATATCTTCCTGAATTTTAATATCGAGAGAAACCTCTTCGGGTTCAGGTTCGGGTATATCCGGCGAATCGGGAGCTTTGTCATCGCCGCTTTCGGTCGGCGCCTCCATCATACCCTTATCGGCATCGGACGGCGTCATAACAGGAGACCTATCTTTTTGTGCGTCCGGTTTAGGTTTTTTCAAATATTGGTCTATCCATTTGGTTTTTGTGTTCTTTTTTTCAGAACCCGGCACAGCGGCTTCATCAGCCGCTATCGCGTTATTGGCTTCATTGTCTGGTGTCTTCGATGACAACGCGGCTATTGTCTGCGTTTCCCGTACTGTTTTTGCAGCCACATCAATTGCGCTTTCCTTTTTAGGAGTAACAACATCAATCTGTTTCGGCGGAATAGGTTTGGGGAGTGTCACTGTGTCCTGTTCTATATGGCGCGATTTCTCTGCAAGGCCATCGGTTCCAATATAGACAACCCCGCCTGCAGCCCCAGCGGTAATAAGCCCCATAATGATTGATTTGACCAACATATGCACAACCCGCCTCATATCCGTTTTCTGCGGTCACATTAAGACCCGCTTTTTCGGTTAATAAAGACTAAATATAAACTATGGCATAAAAGGGGCAAGGTCTCTCGCCTTAAAGGCGAGAAGCGCGCACAGCCCTTATAGCATCATTGTAATCGGGCTTTGCACATAGCGCTTGAAATGTTGCAACCAGCGCGCACCAAGCGCGCCGTCAACCACGCGATGATCACAGGTTAATGTCACTGTCATAATAGTTGCCACAGCCACAGCTCCGTCTTTGACGATCGGTTGCGGACTGCCAGCACCAACCGATAAAATCATACCATGGGGTTCATTAATAATTGATCCAAAGGCTTTAATACCCATCATACCCAAATTGGAAATTGAAAAAGTCCCGCCTTGATATTCCTGAGGCTTGAGCTTTCGCTCGCGCGCACGTCCAGCCAGATCTTTCATTTCGGAAGAAATAGTGGACAGACCTTTATTCTCCGCTTGGCGAACAATCGGCGTAATCAGTCCACCATCAATAGCTACCGCAACCGCCACATCCGCATGTTTATGAAGAGCAACCCCATCTGGTGTATAGCTGACATTAGCCTCCGGGACATGTTTTAAAGCCAAAGCCGACGCGCGGATCAGCATATCATTGACACTGATTTTTACGCCCTCTGGCGCTTGGCCGTTCAACTCTTTACGCATTTTAAGCAGCTCATCAATTTCACAATCAATTGTCAGAGGGAAGTCCGGAACATTAATGTGAGATTCCGTCAGGCGCTTCGCAACAATTTTTTGAATATTGTTAAGCGGAATAAGGTCATAACTGCCCGCATCAACCCCCATACGCGTCAGATAATCCGCTCCGCCGCCCAAAGGCATCCCAACCGCAGTCGTCATAGGGGGGGGCATAGCACTTGGCGCAGCTGTAGATACTGGCGAAACCGCTATTGCAGCGCCGTCCGCTATGGCTGTTTCAATATCCGATTTCACAATTCTGCCATTCGGACCAGATCCGGTAATCGTTTTAATATCTAATCCTGCTTCGATTGCGAGGCGTTTAGCCAGTGGCGAAGCCTTGAGACGAGGACCAGCCGAGGCAGTCATAGGGACTGGCTTCGCCATTTCTGCTTTTGGAGCGGAATTTTCGGCTTTTGGGGCTGGATTTTTAACTGGCGGCATCGATACAGCGTCGGTTTTAGGTGCTGCGCTGCCGCCAGATGTGTATCCATCCAATGCAGAAGCATCCTCATCTTCCTCCAATAGAACTGCAATCGGGGCATTGACTTTCACCCCATCCGTCCCGGCCGCCACAAGCAGTCTGGCCACAGTTCCCTCTTCAACCGCTTCAACTTCCATTGTGGCTTTATCAGTTTCAATCTCGGCCATAATATCACCGGATGATACAGTATCGCCTTCTTTGATTAGCCATTTCGACAATGTACCCTCTTCCATAGTCGGCGAGAGAGCAGGCATGAGGATTTCAATGGGCATGGATTAATCCTTATAACAAACTGTCTTGGCCGCAGTGACAATATCGGCCACGCCCGGTAAGCTTAGCGCTTCGAGATTGGCCGCGTAAGGCAGCGGAACATCGACTTGGAACACGCGTTCGGGCGGGGCGTCAAGATAATCAAAAGCTTCGGCGACAACCCGCGCGGCGATTTCAGCACCAATGCCGCTCTGGCCCCAGCCTTCTTCGGCACAGACAAGGCGATTGGTTTTTTTCACAGACTCTATAACTGTATCGCTATCGAGCGGACGAATAGTTCGCAGATCAATCACTTCAGCATCAATGCCGTCCGCCGATAGCGTTTCAGCCGCCTCTAGGGCAAAACCAACCATACGGCTATGCGCAACAATTGTGACATCACTGCCGATCCGCCGCACTTTGGCTTTTCCAATCGGGATTAGGAAATCATCCATGTCCGGAACATCAAAAGTTGTTCCATATAATAATTCATGTTCAAGAAATACAACGGGGTTAGGATCGCGAATAGCTGCCTTCAGCAACCCCTTGGCGTCAGCCGCATCATAGGGGGCAACAACCTTCAGTCCAGGTACATTGGCATACCAACTGGAATAATCATGACTATGCTGTGCCCCAACACGAGACGCGGCCCCATTTGGGCCACGAAACACAATGGGGCAACGCATTTGCCCCCCTGACATATACAATGTCTTGGCAGCAGAATTTATAATATGATCAATGGCTTGCATGGCAAAATTAAAGGTCATAAATTCAACGATAGGGCGCAATCCTCCCATCGCTGCCCCAACACCGATACCGGCAAAGCCATATTCCGTAATCGGTGTATCAACTACGCGTTTGGCACCAAATTCCTGTAACAATTCACGCGTCACCTTATACGCGCCTTGATATTCGGCCACTTCTTCGCCCATTACAAACACGGTTTCATCACGGCGCATTTCTTCGGCCATAGCATCACGCAGCGCATCGCGTACCGTTGTTTCAACCATTTTTATATTGGTCGGAATATCCGGGTCAGCCGCAACAGGGTTTGTTGGCGGAACGGCCGCTGGCTCCACTGGCATCGCTTGAACCGAAGCCGATTGAACTGGTGCAGGATCTGTTATGTACGGCGCAACAACCGGGTCTTTAATATCCTCAAGGCTGTCACCCTCTTCAAGCAATTGCAATATAACTGTACCAACTTTGACATTATCTGTGCCCGCTGTAACCAATACTTTTCCCACAACGCCCTCATCAATACTTTCGACTTCCATCGTAGCTTTATCAGTTTCGATTTCAGCCAAAATATCGCCAGAGGCAACTGCATCGCCTTCTTTGACGAACCATTTGGATAATGTCCCCTCTTCCATCGTCGGAGACAGAGCCGGCATTTTAATTTCAATCGTCATAATTCAGGCTCTTAAATTAGCGGCGTTAAACCAAAAAACATTACAATCAGGCCCACCAGAGATATGGTCCACATCAGTGTTCGCAGCCACGGTAATCCAATCCAGTAAACCGGGGCATATATTAAACGCCCCCAAAAAAACAATGCAGCACCGGTCAGTACTAAGCCTTGTGTTGTCTGCGTGTAAATTGCGACCAAAGCTAGCGGAATAAATATAATCAAGGATTCGATCATATTGCCGACTGCGCGATTTGCGCGCGCTAATAAGGTGGATGGCTCTGCTAAATTATCTCGCCCGCCAGCTAATGCGGATAACCCGTAATGCCGAGTTGCCAGCAAGGCCTGCACAATAATCATGACCAAATACAGGCCCAAGCTAAGAAAGAGATAAGAATATAAAGTCATAATCAAGCACAGTCCTTTTTGGAAAACCGGGTGGTCAGCGGCATCCCTTTGTCCGAAAACGGGGTTTGAAAATCAAAGGCATCAGGCGATGGCCCTTGCGCACGCAGCCTATCAAGTTTTTGCTGCGCCTCATCCAGAGACGGGCTATGGCCATCCTCTATCCACCAAAGCACCATATGATTACGGCGCATAGGGGTAAACCACATATCTTTACCGCGCATAATTTTGGCATGGGCCGTTTTATACACAAACCCGAACAAGCTTTCGATATCGCGCCAAACAGACATATTCACAAGGGTATAATCCCCTTCGCCCTCCATACGCAGGCTCAAAGCACCATCCGTGTCGTCATCATCGACAAGACGCCAGACAAAGCCGGGTGAGCGCTCGGCCAAAGCGTTAATCGTCTCTATAGCCCCCGTAAATCCGGCCATACGGGTATCATCCGTGGCATAGAGCGCTTCAGCGATATTTAATTGCGCTAATTGCAATTATGCCTCCAGCAGCACATCCGTATAGAGTTCGGACGGATCAGGCTCAGGACTAGTTTGAGCAAAATCTGCCGCGTCAACAACAATGGCTTTAATATCTTTGTCAATCGCCTTGAGACTATCTTCATTAGCCCATTTTTCCCCGAGAAGGCGGTGTTTCGCCATATCAATCGGATCGCGTTCGCTACGAGTTTTTTGCACTTCATCGCGGGTTCGATATTTCGCCGGATCAGACATAGAGTGCCCGCGGTAGCGGTAAGTTTTCATTTCTAAAATCATCGGCCCCTTACCGTCTCGCGCATGTTTAATGGCCTTGCGGGCTGCATCACGAACAGCCAAAACATTCATACCATCAACCTGAACGCCATCAATTTCAAAACTAGACCCGCGCTTGAACAACTCTGTTTCAGCGGATGACCGTTTGACCGATGTTCCCATCGCATATTGGTTATTTTCTATGACAAAAACAACCGGAAGCTCCCATAGCTTTGCCATGTTAAAGGCTTCATAGACTTGTCCTTGATTAGACGCACCATCGCCAAAAAAGGCAAGGCTGACATTCCCATTATCCAAATATTTATTGGCAAAGCCCAGTCCCGCACCAATCGGGACTTGTGCGCCAACAATACCATGGCCGCCGTAAAAATGTTTTTCAGTACTAAACATATGCATAGACCCGCCCTTGCCGCGCGAATATCCGCCAGAACGTCCCGTTAGTTCGGCCATAACGCCGCGCGATTCCATTCCACAAGCGAGCATATGCCCATGATCACGATATCCGGTAATCATCTGATCTCCAGCAATCATTCCTGCCCGGCAACCGACAACAACAGCCTCTTGACCAATATAAAGATGACAGAACCCCGCAATTTGTCCCATCCCGTAAAGCTGTCCAGCCTTTTCCTCAAACCGGCGAATCAGCAGCATATCCTTGTAAAATTGCAACAATTCGCTCTTACTGGTTTTAAGAGGTTTCGGCGGTTTTGATTGTGCAGATTTTGCCATGGGCGCCCTTATTGTTTATATGTAAAGTAAATGCAGTTGCACCGCATTATTCTTTAGAAACAATGGCTGATTTTAAGGGGTTTGGTCAAGATAAATCGTCATTTCATTCGCTTGTAAAACAAATGTGACTTCCCGCGCTTTCATATCCAATGCATCCAGATTAAGCTGCTCGGCTTTAAGTTGGCTAACATCGCGTTCAACGGCTAACCTTTCGGCTTGCAATGCCTCAAGGGTGATTTCATGACGGCCTATATCGGCTTTATAATCAACCCAGCGAATAAGACCTTGTCTTCCGCTGAGTGCATGGAAAGCCAGATAACCATAAAACACAATAAGTGCAAAAAGCCCCCAATTTCGTTTAATGAATGTTAATCGCGCAATCATAGCTTTGACTAGGCAAAAGGCGTTACGGGATTATTAAACATGACGATAAATATCTGGCTTTCTTATGTTTTATTAGCGCTCACATTTTTGATAACACCCGGTATTAGCCATCTTCTTATGCTATCAAATAGCGCAAGCTATGGCATACGCCGCTCACTCGCTACCGCTATGGGCGATTTAACGGCCAATACATTACAAATGTTCGCCGCCGGATTTGGTATGGCCGTTATTATAACCCAGGCACCTCACGTCTTTTTAACAATCAAATGGCTTGGCGTTGCTTATCTTGTTTATCTGGGGCTAAAAATGATCTTCACAAAAGTCGACATTGCAGCGCGAAAGACCGCTACAACTCGGCAGCTTTTCCTGCAAGGATTTGTAACCTCGGCATCAAATCCCAAAGCCATAATATTTTTTGCCGCCCTCTTCCCGCAATTCATAACGCCAGAGGCTGCTGTCTTTCCACAAGTTCTTATACTGACTGTAACCTATCTGGTATTGGATGGCAGTTTTTTGCTGCTTTACGGCTTGGGCGCAGAACGTCTCTCCAAATTCCTTAAACGGCAAAATATTATCGGTCCGATCAGTGGTTTATTCATCATCGGCGCGGCTATCCTGCTCGCGCGTAAATCCATTACAGGGACTAGCCCGCTTTAGGTAAGACAGAGCGTCCGGCATAAACCGCCATTTCGCCCAATTGTTCTTCGATCCGCAAAAGCTGATTATATTTCGCTAACCGGTCAGAGCGCGCAAGGCTGCCTGTTTTAATCTGGCCGCAATTGGTTGCAACTGCAAGATCGGCAATCGTTGTATCGGCCGTTTCGCCAGAGCGGTGGCTCATTACGGCCGTAAACCCGGCCCGATGTGCCATATCAACCGCATCCAATGTTTCGCTCAATGACCCGATTTGATTGACTTTTATCAGGATAGAATTGGCACTGCCGTTTTCAATACCCGTTTTCAAACGCTTTGGATTTGTCACGAAAAGGTCGTCCCCCACCAATTGACAGGATCCACCAATACGATCAGTTAATGCTTTCCAACCCTCCCAATCATCTTCGTCCATACCATCTTCAATAGATATAATCGGGAACCGGCCGGTCAAGTCCGCCAGATAATCGACAAATTGATCAGAGCTTAAAACCTTACCTTCGCCTTTAAGGTTATACTGGCCATTCTCATAAAATTCTGAGCTGGCCACATCCATGGCAAGATATATATCTTCGCCCGCCTTGTACCCTGCCGCTTCGATCGCGCTCATGATATAGTCCAGAGCCGCTTCGGATGATGCTAGATTAGGGGCAAAGCCGCCCTCATCACCCACATTGGTATTATGACCATCGGCCTTTAATTTGCTTTTTAGGGCATGGAACACTTCGGCGCCCATCCGTAGAGCTTCGCGAAAGCTGCTGGCCCCCACTGGCATAATCATAAATTCTTGTACATCAATAGGGTTATCTGCATGTTCTCCGCCATTGATAATATTCATCATCGGCACCGGCAATGTCCGAGCATTAACCCCGCCAACATAACGATAGAGCGGCGTCCCCATAGAATCCGCAACAGCCTTGGACAAAGCCAGAGACACACCCAAGATAGCATTGGCGCCAAGGCGGCCCTTATTGTGTGTGCCGTCCAGCGCAATCATAATTTCGTCTATACCACGCTGATTTTCGGCATCCAGACCTTCGATCGTATCGGCGATTTCTGTATTGACGTTGGATACAGCGGTTAAAACGCCCTTACCCAGATAACGGTCTTTGTCACCATCGCGCAGTTCCACGGCCTCATGCGCCCCCGTTGAAGCGCCGCTAGGAACAGCGGCACGGCCAAACGCACCGTCTGAGAGGGTAATATCGACTTCGAGGGTCGGGTTGCCCCGGCTATCAAGGATCTCCCGGGCGAAAACTGTGTCTATCTCAACCATAGGAACCTCCAATAGGGGTCAAATATTTTAGTCTTTAGGGGTTAACACCTGACGTCCACGATATTTACCGGACTTAAGATCAATATGGTGTTGACGGCGTAATTCGCCGCTATCTTTGTCTTCCACATAATTAACAGCAGACAAACGGTCATGCGCGCGGCGCATACCACGGCGTGAATTTGAAATTTTACTCTTAGGGACAGCCATCGGGGCCTCCATTTATACAATAACAAAGCGGCCTGACGCGTTCAGACCGCTGATTTGCGCGGGCAATAACCGATTTACCGCAGAGCTTCAACCCTTATTGTCGTCCAAAGCACCCTCTTTATTTTGCCGCTATGGCAAACCCGCTCTTAAAACCGGGTTTCTGCGCCTTATACCACGATAAATTACAGGAGGATAAAAAGGTCTGAGGTTACGATGCCTTGCGCTGGCCCGGAATACGGATGTCTTGCACCAAGTCTTGAATGTCCTGCGGTGGCGCTGGTGTCATAAGGGAGATAATAACCCCGACACCAGCGGAAAGCCACATGAAAACAAACCCAATGCCTTCAGGGGAAACCCCTAAGAGCCATTGCTCGGCCACACCGCCGCCAAATTTAAAATAATAAATATAGCTAAATGTGGTAATGAGGCCCACCAGCATGGTTGCAATGGCCCCCTGCTTATTCATCCGTTTCCAGAAAATACCCAGAAAAATGACGGGAAACAAAGACGCAGCGGCCAAACCAAATGCAAAAGCGACAACTTGTGCTACAAAAGGCAATTGAGTGGCAAAAATACCTAATAAACCTGCGGCCAAAACCGCACCCGCAGCCGCCACACGGGCTATGAGCATCTCCTGTTTTTCGCTCATATCCGGTTTAAATGTCCGTTTCATTAAATCATGGCTGACGGCTGAGGATATCACCATCAATAACCCGGCCGCAGTCGAAAGCGCTGCCGCCAAGCCGCCTGCAACAACAAGGCCGATAACCCATGCCGGAAGCTTGGCAATTTGCGGATTGGCTAGTACAAAAATGTCCCGATTAGGTGTGACTTCATTCGCTATGCCATCCGGCGCAGCCGGTCCGCGATATTGCATAATACCGTCACCGTTCAAATCTTCAAATTGCAGTAAGTCCGTTTTTTCCCAATCCTTATACCATCGCGGAACGGGCTTGCCCCCGCCTGCGATAATTTCGGCCGCACGGGCGTCGTAATTTTCGGAATCTTGAATATATGTCGCCTCATTCACAGTGTCGATAAAATTAAACCGTGCAAAAGCCCCCACAGCAGGCGCCACAGTATAAAGCAGCGCAATAAACATCAAAGCCCAACCGGCAGACTTACGGGCGGCCTGTGCGGAACTAACCGTAAAAAAGCGGATAATAACATGCGGCAGCCCTGCAGTCCCAAACATAAGGGCCGCCGTAATGCAGAACACATCCATATTGGATTTAACCGTCGAGGTATATTCCGTAAACCCAAGGTCGGTGACAACCGTATTTAGTTTTTCCAACATGCCGATATCGGTACCGGCAGCCTTTCCGATAAACCCAAGCTGCGGGATAAAATTACCCGTAATTGCAAGCGACATAAATATTGCAGGGACAGTATAGGCAAAGATAAGCACCACATATTGCGCGACCTGCGTATAGGTAATACCTTTCATCCCGCCCAAGACAGCATACACAAATACAATAGCCATGCCGATGAGAATACCGACGTTAAAAGGCACTCCTAAAAAGCCGGAAAAAGCCACGCCAACACCTTTCATTTGTCCCGCAATATAGGTAAAGGAGACAAACAAGGCGCAAATCACCGCGATAATGCGGGCCGTTCTGGAATAATATCGATCTCCAACAAAATCCGGTACAGTAAATTTACCAAATTCCCGCAAAAATGGAGCCAGCAATAAAGCTAATAGCACATAGCCACCCGTCCATCCCATAAGGTAAACAGAACCGCCATAGCCTAAAAAGGCAATTAACCCAGCCATTGACAGGAAAGAGGCGGCGCTCATCCAGTCGGCTGCCGTGGCCATCCCGTTCACCATCGGATGAACATCATGTCCGGCCACATAGAAATCCTCGGTAGATTTCGCCCGGGATCGAATAGCAATACCAATATATATCCCAAAGGTCAGGATAACGAAAAAATACGTCCAGAATGCCTGTCCCATGATTAGCCTTTGACCCCGAATTTTTTCTCATATTGGGTCATTTTACGGCAATACACCACAATAAGAGCCAAGAAGACATAAATCGATCCGTTTTGGGCAAACCAGAACCCTAAAGGAGCCCGGCCTATTGTAAAATTATCGAGGAAATCTCTGAACAAAATTCCGGCACCATAAGAGACCAAAAACCAAATGATCAACAACACAATGGTTAACCGTATCGTAGCCTTCCAATACCCTTCAGGGTCATAAGTATCATCCATTTTCATTCCTTCCCCTTTTACGACGATCGCCCTTTTTAAATTATTTTCGGGCAAACCGTTCCGCCAGTCCGACAAAAATAAGCCGTCCTGCGATAATGAAGCCGCCTATAATATAAAGTTCTCGCCATCCAAAACCGGGTTCCGTAAAGGCCTCAAAACCCCGCATAGAAAATATGAGCGTTAACAGCAGACCCAAAGCCACAAAAAGATGCGATTTCATACATATGCTTAACGCTTGCTTTGCCATCGGGTCAAGCATGAGCTCGAATAATTTTGCCGCCATGTGAGCTAATAATGAGACCCTCACCCCTGCCCCTTTCCTATGGGGCTGTAAATATCACGGCAAACGCTTTTAAGTATAGCGCACCTAAGAGAGCCCTGTTATACGGTATGTATGAATTATATAGACGCTAAAGATGCCCCGGATATGCGCGACGGCGCAATAAAGCTGCATGGCGCGGATGGTTTTGCCGGAATGCGCAAAGCCGGACGGCTGGCCGCAGAATGCCTAGATATGCTCGTGCCTATGGTGCAGCCCGGTGTCAGCACAGCCGCCATTGACAAAGCTGCTTTTGAATTTGTGATGGATCATGGCGCTATCCCGGCCTGTCTTGGATATCGCGGTTATCAACATACAACCTGTACCTCAGTTAATCATGTGGTTTGTCACGGCATTCCTAATGATAAAGCGCTAAAAAATGGGGATAGTGTCAATATCGACGTAACTGTCATTGTCGATGGATGGCATGGGGATACGTCCCGTATGTATCCAGTTGGCGAAATTAATCGCCGGACTGAACGGCTAATCAATATTACCTATGATAGTTTAATGCTGGGTATTGCCGCTGCCAAGCCCGGCAATACAACGGGCGATATTGGCCATGCTATTCAAAAATTTGCTGAAGGCGAACGCTGTTCTGTGGTTGAAGATTTTTGCGGGCATGGGCTGGGACGGCTCTTTCATGACAGTCCCAATATTTTGCATTTTGGCCGACCTGGCGAAGGCGAAACCCTGCGCGAAGGCATGTTTTTTACAATAGAGCCTATGATCAATCTTGGGCGGCCCGATGTAAAAATTCTCTCTGATGGCTGGACCGCCGTGACGCGCGATAAAAAATTAACAGCCCAATTTGAACATTCAATTGGCATTACCCAAGATGGGTGTGAAATTTTCACGCAAAGCCCCGCTGGGTTAAACCGCCCGCCCTATCGCTAACCTTGACGAAAGAAGCGCAACCCAAACCCCATTACCACGGTCATCGTGACCGTTTACGCGATCGATTTTCTAATGGCGGCATCGCCGCTCTCGCCGATTATGAATTACTTGAACTCTATCTCTTTCGGTCTATTCCGCGCCGAGATGTCAAACCCATTGCCAAAGAGCTCATCACGAAATTCGGAAATTTTTCAGAAGTCATTGCGGCGCCTGTTGATCGCCTCACCGAAGTCAAAGGGATTAGCGAAAAGGTTGCGCTAGATTTAAAAATACTCAAGGCCGCCGCAACAAAATTAGGTCAAGAAAGCGTTTTGGGACGCTCTGTTTTATCCTCTTGGACTGCTCTGCTCGACTATTGCCGCAGCGCCATGCAGTTTGAAACCAAAGAACAATTCAGGGTCTTATTTTTAGACCGGAAAAACAGGCTTATCGCCGATGAAGTTTTAGGCCATGGTACCGTTGACCGGGCTCCCGTTTATCCGCGCGAAATATTGGGGCGGGCGATAGAGCTTGGGGCCACAGCCATCATTCTGGTTCATAATCATCCGTCCGGCGACCCAACACCCAGCCAGTCCGATTTGGACATGACAAAAAACATCGTCACCGCCGCTAAACCGCTGGGTGTTGCTGTTCATGATCATCTCATCATTGGACGTGATAATATTGCCAGTTTTCGAACGTTAGGTCTAATGTGACTTGTTAACAACAGTCGCCTAATCCGTGCTTGACCTATGGATTTCTTTGTTCTCAATTGCAGAAAAATAAATGGGGATTCTCATGGATAATAACGACAATAAAACACCACATAAAAACTATCGAACCTTTGTCCTTTTACTCCTGACACTTGTTTACGGATTTAATTTCATTGACCGTCAGATTGTTGGCATACTCGCCCCTTTTATTCAAGCTGACCTCGGCCTGACAAACACACAACTTGGTCTATTGATCGGGCTGGCTTTTGCGGTGCTCTATACTGTTGTTGGCATTCCCATTGCCCTTTTTGCGGATCGCATGAACCGCGTTAATATTGTGGCCTTTTCACTGGCATTATGGAGCGGATTTACAGCTCTGACAGGCTTGGCCAATAACTTCGTACAAATCGGGTTAGCCCGTATGGGGGTTGGCATTGGTGAAGCGGGCGGCTCTCCGCCCTCGCATTCCATTATATCGGATCTCTATCCCAAAAACGAACGCGCCGGCGCACTGGGCGTTTATGCCCTTGGCATTCCATTTGGCATAATGGCCGCTTATTTTGTCACAGCCAGTCTCATGGGGAAAGATCCCAATCAGGTCGATTGGCGGAAAATTTTTATCATTTTGGGCCTTGTCGGGATAGGATTGGCGGTCATTGTCCGTATAGTCATCCGTGAACCCAAACGGGGGTCTCAAGAAATTGTCGCAGGCGGAGAGATTGTAAAACGCTCTTTTGGTAAAAACTTAGCAACGCTTCTGACGATTCCCTCTTGGTGGTTTATGGCTTTTGGTATCGCCTTTGCGTCATTTGCCTCATATGCTTTTAATGGCTTTCAAACTAAATATGTGCGCTTGCTCGACCCTGATTATGATTTCCGACAAGTTATTATAATCCTCGGCATTATCAATGGTGTTGCCTATGCGGGCGGCACTTATCTTGGAGCGAAATTAGCGGATAAATGGGGGGAAAAAGACCTTCGGGCCTATGGGTGGGTTCCCGCCTTGGCCATTTGTATCGCTCTACCGTCAGGCATTGCCTCATTCTGGGTTGGCTCTGTTAATGCCCATTTGGTCTGCGCCGCAATATTACTCTCAGTCCTAGGCGCCTATCTTGGGCCTAGCTTTGCCATTGCCCAAACACTCGCCCCTATTCATATGCGCGCGCTTTCAACAGCGCTTTTCTTCTTTATTTTGAATATGATAGCCCTTGGCGGCGGGCCATCATTTGCAGGCACAATGATCGATGTCTTCGAAAAAGCCGGTCATAGTTCTGTTCATGCTACCCGGCTAGCTATGACTGCGACATGCGGCGCTTTCGTTATCGGGATTGCGTTTTTCCTTCTCGCAACACTCACATTGCGTAAAGATTGGGCCGCTGCCGAAGTTCGCAACGAATCCTCGAATAATTAGGCCATAAATAACGAAGCCCTGCATACCGAAACTTTTGGTAATAAGAGCTCGAAGAGGCTATAAAAAACCCCGAACAACCGGGGTTTTTTACTTAAAATGCCAGGTGTTTAAAACGCGCGGTTAGCCCGGCGATCTGACCGTGCATTCCGGCGAAGTAAAAGACTTTGATGTCCCGCATCGCGAGCGCCGCGAGTGTGACGCGGCGTTGCACCAAAGGGTTTTTTGGTTACAGCGTTAAATTCTGTTCCTGTAAATCGTGATGTCATTGTCATCTCCACATAAAAACCGAACCCCATGTCCGGTTATTGAGTTGCAAGTGGAAAATAGGCACTCTGCACCAATATAGAACCGATATGCCCTTCTATGAGCTATGCAAAAATGCAAAGCCTTGAAAACAATTCCTTAAGACTTGCCGATATTCTATTGCAGATTATCCGGTATTCTATCATCTTGTGGCCTATGAAACCGGGATTGCGGAGGATATTCAAAATCAAGAATATCTTCGGCAGGCAGCTGGTCATGTGTAGATTTAGCTTTTTTCATAGCTATATCGGGCCCACTCTGCGGCGAGCCAAAAATGGATTTTATAAACCTTAAAGGCATGTTGCGCTCCGATACGGCCCACAGCCGGACGCTTAAGATATCATATAATGGTTCCCTTTTTAAGGGCGGCTGGTAAGAAAAGACTTATTAATCTATCAAACATTGGCGAAGGCTCTGAAATGATACAAAATTTTAATGTCCAAGGTGGGCCAGAATATGGCCGCGAGAACCTTCCGAAATTACGCGCTATATTAAAAAATACAGACATTGATGGATTCCTCATCCCCCATGAGGATGAATATCAAAATGAGTATCTGCCCGATTGCAATGAACGGCTAATGTGGGTTACAGGCTTTACTGGTTCGGCTGGCGCGGCCGTTGTGACGCAAGACACAGCCGCCGTCTTTGTTGATGGCCGGTATAGATTGCAAGTCCGCGCACAAGTTGACCCTGAGCTATTCAGCTATGAAACACTCGAATCCGGCGGGGTAGCAACATGGCTAAAAGATACGATTAAAAGCGGGCAACGCATAGGGTATGATCCCCGGCTACATAGCCCTATGGGTTTAAAAGCTCTGCGACGGGCTATCGAAAACGCTGGGGGTATTTTGGTTCCAATGCCGAATAACCCGCTTGATACCGCGTGGACGGACCGCCCGGCCCCGCCTGTTACCCCCATTCACATTCAACCGGCAGAACTGGCCGGGGAAACCCATAAGGACAAACGCGCCCGTATTGGAAACGCTATAAAAGAAGCCGGATGCAACGCCGCCCTCATCACCTCTCCGGCATCAATCGCGTGGCTGCTCAATATTCGCGGCGGTGATGTTATGTGTACGCCGCTCCCGCTCTCAACCGCCGTTATTGATACAGAAGGCACAGTTGCACTTTATGTCAATCCGGGCAAAGTCACAGAGGCTATTCGTACCCATCTTGGTAAATCTGTCTCTATTCACGATGAAAGCGAACTCACCCAAGGCCTCGCTGCGCTTTCCGAACAAAAAGTTATCGTTGACCCATCCCTATCCTCCGTCTGGTATTTCGATACGTTGCGCGCAGCGGGTGCTGAGGTCATTTGCAAAGATGATCCTGTCATGCTGCCAAAGGCCTGTAAAAACACAGCCGAATTACGCGGGAGTCAAGACGCCCATAAACGCGATGCTGTGGCCTTGATACAGTTTTTACATTGGCTCGATACCGAAGCCCAATCTGGCCAATATGACGAAATTGATGCCGCGCAAAAACTGGAAGGCTTTCGCCTCGAACTTGGCACTTTAAAAGACCTAAGCTTTGAATCGATTTCTGGCGCTGGCTCTAATGGCGCCGTTGTGCATTACCGCGTCTCGACAGCGACTACGCAAAAACTGGCAAAAGACACACTGTATCTTATTGACAGCGGCGGACAATATATGGACGGCACAACCGATGTTACCCGCACCGTACCCATTGGCAATCCGACCGCCGAAATGCGCGAACGGTTCACATTGGTTTTACAGGGCCATATTGCATTGGCTACTGCACATTTTCCCGAGGGTACAACAGGATCTAATCTGGACGCCTTGGCCCGCCTGCCGCTCTGGCAAAAGGGGCTGGATTATGACCACGGCACCGGGCACGGCGTCGGTGTTTATCTGGGCGTACATGAAGGCCCGCAACGCATTTCTAAACGACCGAATAATGTGGCTATGCGTCCCGGAATGATTGTGTCCAATGAACCCGGTTATTATAAAACCGGCGAATATGGCATCCGGATAGAGAACCTGCAATTCGTCACAGCCTTAAAAGATAGAGGCGGAGAGCGCGAAATGATGGGATTTGAAACCCTTACCCTCGCCCCTATACATCGGGGGCTTATCGATATTGACATGCTAAGGTCTGCTGAACGCGACTATATTGATAATTACCACAAGACTGTATGGGACCATATCAATCCGACGCTAAACGGCGATGTAAAAGATTGGCTGCGCGCCGCCTGCGCCCCGCTTTAATGATCGGTCTTTTGCTGCGGCGTTAAGTGCCTCAAAGCCTTGGCACCAAACACATAAGCCAGACCAATCGCTAACACATAAAAAGATAATCCGCCATGAAAGGCGGATATCGGATCACTCCAATTCCAATATGGCAGCATCGGAATAATAATAGCTCCGCGCACAATGAGGATAATACCAACGCCCCATAAAACCGGTTTTAAAAATGGCAGTCGCCGAATAAGCCCTGCACCCGATGCGGCGTAACCCCCCCAAAGACTGAGCAAAAGCGCAATAAGAACTGTCAACATATGGGTTAGGTAGCTACCATTATACATGGACTGAATTAACGGCTCTGGCGCGCCGGCAAAAGCCACCCATTTGGGCCCGCCTATCAAACATAAAATATGGAAAAGTGCACCGATGCCCATAGAAACAGCCGCAAATATTAAGGCTCTACGCCCAAAATGGCTCCTATCGTCCGCATGTTTTTTCAAGAAATGAAATCCAGCCACTCATCTTCGCTCAATGTCTTAATGCCAAGCTCGCCCGCCTTTTTAAGCTTTGAACCGGCACCCGGACCCGCAATTAGATAATCGGTCTTTGCCGAAACACTGCCGGCAACTTTCGCACCCAAACTCTGCGCGCGCGCTTTCGCCTCGTCGCGTGAAAACCGTTCCAGTTTGCCCGTAAACACAACGGTCTTCCCCGCAACGGGACTGTCTAATGACGGGACCTGCGCATCAATTACGGTCAAGTGGTTCAACAGATTATCAATCATTATCCGGTTATTGGGCGCATTAAAAAAATCTACCAGAGAGCCAGCCGCCGCTTCGCCCATACCGTCAATAGAGATCAGATCAGCCCAATCCTCACCACTATGGTTTTTCGCAGCCAGGATAGCAGCATCCATCACGGACCAAGACAGATAATGCTTTGCGAGCAAGGCGGCATTACCCTGCCCGATGTGACGTATCCCAAGAGCATAAAGGAGACGGCTAAATTCTATTTCGCGGCGAGCCGCAATCGCCGCTTCAAGGTTATTGACCGATGTATCTCCAAACCCGTCAAGTGCCGCAATGGCTGCAAAATCCAGCGTAAAAATATCCGCAGGTTCGCGTACCCATCCTTTGTTATAAAACAACTCGATTTGTTTAGCGCCCATACCGTCAATATCAAAAGCGCGGCGAGAGACAAAATGTTTCAACCCCTCAATCGCCTGCGCCGGACATAATAACCCGTTTGTGCACCGTCGCACAACATCGATACGGCCAGTTTTATCGTCAATATCGCGCACAGCATCGGCGCCGCAAATCGGACATATGAGCGGGAGGCTATACGTGTCTTCGCGTCCGGTCACATCTCCAATCACCCGCAGCACTTGGGGAATGACATCACCGGCGCGCTGTATCTCAACACGATCCCCAATACGGATTTTCAAGCGGTTAATCTCATCCTCATTATGCAAAGTCGCATTGGATACGACAACGCCGCCCACAGTAATAGGGGTAAGCCGCGCCACAGGCGTCAGCGCGCCAGTACGGCCCACTTGCACATCTATCGCTTCCAATGTGGTGATAGCTTTTTCAGCCGGAAACTTATGCGCAATTGCCCAGCGCGGAGCACGCGAAACAAACCCAAGACGATCCTGTAGAGCCAGTTCATTAACCTTATAAACCACTCCGTCAATATCATAGCCCAGAGCGCTGCGCTGTTCTGCAATCTCGCCGTAATGCGTTATCATTTGCGCAGCATTATCATGGCATTGCATTAACGGGTTTGTGCTAAACCCCCAGCGTTTAAACTGCTCAACAGCTCCCATTTGGGTCTGACTGACCGGCGTGCTAATTTCCCCCCATGTATAGGCAAAAAACTTAAGCGGGCGAGACGCTGTAATCGCGGGATCAATCTGGCGTAGTGAACCTGCGGCGGCATTACGCGGATTTTTATAGGCCTCTTTTCCGGCTTCTATCTGCGCGGTATTCATCGCGTCAAAATCTATATGATCAATATAAACTTCGCCCCGCACTTCAAGGACATCCGGCCAACCTGTCCCGTCGAGCCTCTTAGGGATACTGGGCAATGTTGCCAAATTCGCTGTGATATTTTCACCAATTTGCCCATCCCCGCGTGTTGCTCCGGAAATAAGCACGCCGCCCTCATAGCGCAGAGCCGCCGATAAACCATCAATCTTTGGCTCTGCTGTAAAACTGAGTGGGGCATCGTCATCCAGACTTAAGAACCGCCGTATCCGCGCCGTAAAGTCATGAACATCGTCATCGGAAAACGCATTATCTAGCGATAGCATCGGGACGCTATGTGTAATTTTTCCAAACTTTCCAGATGGTTTTGCCCCCACTCTTTGCGCCGGACTATCCCGGCGAATAAGATGCGGAAACTGCGCTTCCAACGCCATATTCTCGCGGCGCAGCGCATCATAATCGGCATCACTTATCGCCGGATTATTATCTTGATAATATAGCGCATCAGCAGCTTTTATTTCGCGCGCCAAATGGGCCAATCGCCGTTTAGCTTCATCATCTGTCAGTTCTTTTGCCACGCCGCTAGGACGCTTTCATCAATTGACGGGCGGCCGCGCGTGCTTCCTGCGTTACGGTTTCACCTGCAAGCATACGTGCAATTTCCTCTTCGCGGTCATCACGGCCAATTAAACGGACATGGGTTGTTGTCTGCGTTTTATCCGATGATTTCTGTATTAAGAACTGATGATCGGCCCGGGCCGCGACCTGTGCGCTATGGGTCACAACAAAAACTTGAGCCTGTGTCGATAAGCGTGCCAATCGCCGGCCTACAGCATCGGCCACCGCCCCGCCAACACCTTGATCAACTTCATCAAAAACCATAACAGCCGATGTACGCGCCGCCAGCGCCACCTTGATCGCCAAAGCAAACCGCGCCATTTCTCCGCCAGAGGCTATTTTTTCAAGCGGCCCCATGGGCGAGCCCGGATTGGTGGATACTTCGAACCGTATCTTATCGCGCCCTTTTGCACTGGCAGGCGCCGTATCAAGCGAAACGCCAAAATTGGCCCGTTCCATTTTAAGCGGTGGCAACTCTAACATCACAGCTTTGGACAAAGCCTTTGCCGATTGCTTCCGGCTATGTGTCAGCTTATCGGCGGCCCGTTCATAAGCCAGTTCGGCCTTATCCGCGGCTTGTTGCGCCTTTATGATTTCCGCATCCAAATTACTAATCTCAGCCAAATTTTCAGCAAACCGCGCTCTTAATACCGGAAGATCTTTAAGTGGTACATCAAATTTACGCGCCGCGGCCCGTAAGGCAAACAACCGTTTTTCCGTAACCTCCAAACGGCCTGGTTCAATATCAAACTGATAAGCGGCCTCGCGTACCGCTTCGCGCGCCTCTTGAGTTTCCAGCATAGCTTTTTCCAAAGCCCCGCCAGCATGGGCAAGCGCTTTGGCCGCTTTATCATTTAAATCCGGAAATTTAGCCTGCACCCGTTCGATACCGGCCAAAGCCCGCCCCAAGCGGTCTTCAAAAGCTCCATCTTCGCCTAAAGCCTCTTCTGCGGCTGATAATTCGCTAAGTGCACCTTCCGCGCCTTGTAAAAACCGGCGCTCCGCGGTCAAGGCCGCGTCCTCACCGTCTTGCGGGTCCAGCCGGTCAATTTCCGCAATCGCATGGTCAAGAAAATCAGCATCTTCAGCCGCTTTATCACGGCGCGAACACAGCCCCGCCAGATGACCTGCCATCTCTGTCATCACACCGAAAGCCTTGTTTGTTTTATTAATATCGATGCTATGATCGCCAAAACTATCGAGCATATCAATATGGGTGGCTACATCCATGAGGCCGCGGCCATCATGCTGCCCATGGACTTCAAGCAAATGTCCCCCGATTTGATTGAGCAGTTTCACACTGATAGCCGCATCATTGATAAAAGCCCGGCTGCGGCCATCGGCGCCTATTGTGCGGCGTAAAATTAAATCCTCGCCCGCGTCAATATCGACTCCGGCTTCGCCCAGAATATGCCAAACCTTGTGACCTAGCGGAAGATGAAAGCTGGCCGTACATTGCGCCTTATCCATTCCAGCCCGAATAAGACCGCGGTCAGATCGGGCGCCTGTCGCCATGCCTAAAGCATCGAGAATGATAGATTTCCCTGCCCCGGTTTCGCCCGTTAATGCCGACAATCCCGGCTGCAATTCCAAAGACAGGGCATCGATCAGGACGACATTGCGAATGGACAGCCCTGTCAACATAAGATTAGAATAAGCGCTCGCGCAAACGCCGCCAATAGGTGCGGTCTCGCGGTTTTCTAACTTCTTCGTTCAAATCGACCCCATATTCAGCCAGTAATTCATAACTATCTTCGTACCAATCGCTGGACGGATAGTTATAGCCTAGCACTGACCCGACTTTCTTGGCTTCGTTGATGACACCCAATGAAACATAACTCTCGACAATTCGGTGCATGGCTTCTTCGACCTGTGACGTCGTATCATATTTCGTAACGACATTTTTAAACCGGCCAATCGCGGCCAAATGTTGATTATCCCGCAAGTAAAACCGGCCAATCGCCATTTCTTTACCGGCCAAGTGATCGCGGGTAAGTTCCAGCTTGAGCCGGGAATCACGGGCATAATCACTATCGGGATACCGACGAACAACCTGCTGTAACGCCGCTTCGGCATTGACCGTTGTTTCCTGATCGCGGCCAACGTCATAAATTTGATCGTAATAATTCATGGCAATGAGGTAATAGGCATAAGGCGTGCTATCATTACCCGGATGCAAGCTGATAAAGCGCTGCGCTGTCCCGATAGATTCTTCATAATTCGTAGATCGGTAATCAGCAAAAGCCGCCATGAGTAATGACCGGCGCGCCCAGGCGGAAAACGGATGTTGTCGTTCAACTTCTTGGAAGAATAATTTGGCCCGGTCCCAATCCCTGCGCTCCATCTGGTCAAGGCCTTCAGCATAAATCAATTCCGCCGGACGTTCGATATAAGCCAGTTTTTCCTTTTGCTTTCTGCCAAAAGAAGAACACCCCGATAGGAAACTAGCCACTATAATAGAAGCAAGCAGTAATTTGGTCACAGATATCATCGCTGATCGTGTCATATAGGTCACTCTGGCCGGCTCACATGTGAGTCTTTAAAAATCGAGAACATTCCATAGACGACAAAATCGATTACGAAAAGTGAGAATAGCGTAAGGCTGGGTTTTAATCGGGCTTTATCCGGTTTTAGACGTTGGATTGGTATCCCACAGAGGTGTGTCACTGGCTTGACCCATATTAATGAAACTCCAAGCGTCAGAATCTGCAAAAAGTGCGATCAACAAGTCATGATTAAGCGCATGACCGCCTTTAACCGTGGTCACGCGGCCTAAAATTGGACCGCCTAGATATAAATCCCCCATAAGGTCCAGTGTTTTATGACGAACAAATTCATCAGAAAACCGTAACCCCTCAGGATTCATTACATTATCCCCGTCCACTAACACAGCATTTTCAAATGAGCCACCCTTGGACAAGCCCGCCGCTTTCAAGGCTGTAATTTCATGGGCCCTCGCAAAGGTTCGAGCTGCCGCAACACCGTCGCGAAACGAGCGTACATTGGGCGTAATTTGCAGCCGTTGGCGGCCAATCGCGGCATCAGCAAAATCGATAGTTACGTCGAGTTCCAATTGATCACAGGGTTCTATGCGCGCCCAGCTATCCCCGCGAAACACCTCTATTGGTTTGAGTATTTTAACATAACGGCGCGGCGCGGGTTGCGGCGTAACGCCAACTTGATCAATTAAATTCAAATAAGGTTCGCTACTGCCATCCATGGCCGGCAATTCAGCCCCGTCAATATCAATATAAAGATTATCGATCCCCACAGCCGCCAAAGCTGCCAATAGATGTTCGATCATAGCAACACTAACACCTGCAGCATTGGATAATGTCGTACAGTTTTTAACCCCTGTTACTGCTTCGGGTGATACCTGTATCTGATTATTCCGGTCCTCGACATCCATACGGACGAAAACAATACCGGTTCCGATAGGGGCCGGACGCATAACAAGACGGGTATGTTCACCGCCGTGCAACTCAACGCCTGCACACATAACGGGGCTATCAATCGTGGATTGTCGTTTTACCGGATTCATACACTCTCTGTTAATCGGAATTATCCCTTTAAAACAACAAAAGGCCTGTTACGCAATGTTACTAAAGATGACGATTTGTTAAATTACAGTTGAGCGGTTATGTCAGTAAAAACAGGACCTTTTGTGAAATATTTTAAAAACCATACCGTTTTCCTGCTCTTTACCCTTTTCATGGCTTTATTTTTCGCAGCGCATCCAACCATGCCCGGCGCCCTAAGGACGGTGAACGCCCCGGATGCCTTTCAGACCGAACGCGCCTTTAACCGGCTTGAGCGCATTTTAGGGAATGAAGCCCCTCACCCCGTCGACAGCCCCGCTAATGATCTGGTACGCCAGCGAATACAGCATGAAATCGAGCAACTTGGTTATACTCCGCTCATTCGCAACGATAGGGTCTGCAATAGTCAAAGCAGCGGATATGCCAGTTGTGCCCGTGTGAAAAACATTGTCTTTTCCAACACTCCGAACCCGACAGCCCTGCCGAATTTAATAATGGTCTCTGCCCATTATGACAGTGTTCCGGCGGGCCCCGGTGCCGCCGATGATGGTATTGGCGTGGCGAGTTTATTAGAAATAGCGGCTCATGTTAAATCCATGCCAGAGGCTCCGATCCTTTTTGTTATGACCGACGGGGAAGAAATGGGATTATTCGGGGCGAAATCATTCCTTGAGACCGACCCCTTGGCCGCCTCTGTTAAATATATTGTCAATATGGAAGCCCGCGGTGTGCGCGGCCCGGCTTTTATGTTTGAAACTAGCGTGCCTAACGGCGATGTCATGAAAAGTTTTGCCAAAATCGCGCGTCGCCCGACCGCCAATTCCATCATGACCGATGTTTATGAACGTTTGCCCAATTCAACCGATGTAGCCGTCTATCTGCCAGCCGGTTATAAGGCTCTGAATTATGCGATTATCCATGGACTGAATTTCTATCATACGCCGGGAGATAATCTAGCCCGTCTCGATAAACGCAGCTTGCAACATATGGGAGATAATGCTCTGGCCATTGTCCGGCAATTAGCCGCTGGCCCCGAAACCAATGTATCGTCCGTTATTTTCACCGATATCTTGTCATATGGATTCGTTATTCTGCCCCGTATTATCGGACTGCCCGGGTTAATATTGATAACATTGAGCTTTATAGTCTATATAGCTGCCACCCCATTAAGACGGGATTATAAAACCCTCTTCATACCGCTTGCCGCCCTTGTAATCAGCGGTCTTTTAGGGATGTGTCTACATATGATTATTACGGCCTTACGGCCCGGCATTGCCTATTGGCAAGGCTATATTGCGGCGACCCAAGCTTGGACAATTTTAACGGCGCTTTTCAGTGTGGGATTAACGGCATATGGATTAGGGCAGAAAGAAAACGCCGACCCTGTTATAATACAGATTAGCTGCTGGCTCTGGTTTACACTCTTCGGAATCCTGATAGCGGTTGTTTTGCCCGGCAGTTCTATCTTTTTTCTCCTACCTGCTTTACCCGCTTTTATAGGAATAATATTGGCAAAAACCCGTCCACGCCTGTCTTTTATTATGGGGGTAATCGGCGCAGGTGTTGCCTTGGGGCTATGGGGGCCTATAATGGCAACGATCGGACATGCCTTGGGATATGGTATGGCTCCGGCTCTCATCCTTTTAATGACTATAGTTTTATGGCCCGTTTTACCGTATCTAAGCCGAAACACGCCCTCCCGATATCATCTGGCACTTCCGGCTGGCACTCTGATGACGGCTTTTTTATTCGCTTGTATATTACCCGCACATTCAAAAAATGCGCCCCAAGCCCTTAATTTTATTCATTATAGCCAAGCCGGTCAGGATGATGGATTGATTTTATCTCGAACGGATGAACCTTTACCCGCAATTATAAAAAACAACCGAGATATCTCTGCGCCGCAAAAGATTGATCCGGCCATTAGCCGTAAGTATATCAGCTTTCCGGCCACAAAACCGGTGCAATCGGCCCCATCGCTTAATGTTGTCTCTGACATAAAAACCAATGGCAAAAGGCATGTAACCCTCTCTATAACGGCTAAAGAGGCGAACCGGGTTGATATTTATATACCGCGCACGGCCCAACCCTCCGTTATAAAATTGGGGCGAAATACGATTAAATGGAACACAGTATCACGCGAATATGCCTTATTACGCTGCCATGGGGTAAGTTGCGACGGAACACAGATAGAGGTTACATTGGACCAAGATAGACCACATGAATGGATTATTCACGGCATTCATTACAACTTTGCCGACCAAAGCTTATTGTCCCAAAAACCCAGCCATACAATTGCGTATCAAAATGGTGATCTTACGCTTATATCGGCGAAACAACGCCTATAAAAAACCGCTCTAAAACGGTTTTAAGATATCTTGATTAGATTATCGGTTTTGTCGCCGCAAGAACGATGGAATTTCTAATTCATCATCCTGATTCGCATCAAACAGATCGCCCGTATTACGCTCTGTTGCTTGAGGGCGCGAAATCGGGGCGGCTGGCGGCGGCGAAGCTTTCTTACGCCGGCCAAAAAGACCGAATGTATTGCGAATAACCCGCTGAGGTTCCGGCGTTACCGCATCTGGGATAGCCGGGGCCGGTGCTTGCGTAGCAACTGGCTCAGGTTGAATTTTTGGCGGGTAAGGTTTTGGGGCCTCATAAGCTGGTTCAGTATATTGCGGTTGCGGCGGCTGGGGCTCTGCATATTGCGGCGATGCAATGGGCTGGGACTGGTGCTGGGGTTGAGCTGGCGTATTCGGTTCTTGGTACCGGCGAACAACCGGAGCCATGGTTTCACTCTCGGTTTCATCAAATGCCGTTTCAGCTCCGACAGCCTCTTCATACTCTGCCGTATCGGCCTCAAAACTATCACGGTGCGGTGCGGCAAACGCTCCATCAGAATCAACTCCTGTTGCCACAACAGATACGCGTACAATACCATCCAAATCATCATCTAAGGCTGATCCCACGATAATATTAGCATCTTGATCAACCTGTCCGCGAATAAGACTGGCGGCTTCATCAACTTCATATAATGTGAGGTCGCGCCCCCCTGTAATATTAATCAAAACGCCCCGGGCGCCTTTAAGCGATACATCATCAAGCAAGGGATTTGAAATTGCGCTTTCAGCGGCTTCAACAGCACGGCGCTCGCCCGTGGCTTCGCCTGTGCCCATCATCGCCTTACCCATTTCATCCATAACCGTGCGAACATCAGCAAAATCGAGATTTATCAAACCCGGCACAACCATAAGATCCGTCACGCCGCGAACGCCAGAATGCAGCACTTCGTCGGCCATGGCAAAGGCATCTGACATTGTGGTCGATTCGGTTGCGACGCGGAACAGGTTCTGGTTTGGAATTGTGATCAGCGTATCTACCGATGAATAAAGCTTTTCAACGCCTTCTTCGGCAAGACGCATCCGTTTAGAACCTTCAAACTGGAAGGGTTTGGTAACAATTGCTACTGTCAAAATACCGCGCTCGCGGGCCGCTTGGGCAATAACCGGAGCCGCGCCTGTCCCGGTTCCGCCGCCCATGCCAGCAGCCACAAATAACATATGCGCGCCGTCAAGATGTTCTAAAATTTCCTCTAAAGAGTCCTCGGCCGATTTTTCGCCAACTTCCGGACGCATCCCCGCGCCCAAGCCTTGCGTAATACCACCGCCCATTTGCACGCGGCGGTCGGCCTTTGACAAGGCTAAAGCCTGCGCATCGGTATTCGCCACTATAAATTCAACACCGTCTAGACCAGAACTGATCATATTATTAACGGCATTGCCGCCAGCACCTCCGACACCGATAACAACGATACGCGGCTTAAGCTCGACAGCTTTGGGCATTGAAAGATTAATTGGCATGATGATCCCCTTTAACGGTGTCTATTGCCAGACAGAACATGGTATTCGAAACGTTAACACACAGTCGGAGAAAACCCTTAAAGGGGCGTTAACCAGTATTAAATTTATCAGTAATTTTAATTGTATTAAAAATTATCCTTGAGCCACTGCAAAGATCGCCCTATCCCGCCGCCGGCATATCGTTTTTGGCGGTAACGGCGCCCCGATAAATCAGGCGGCCCTTTGATAACTTCCTGTGATTCGTTGTAACTATGTTTGAGCAATCCCGTTACCACAGCGGCATCCGGCCCTGACAGTATATCCGGCAACCCCAAAACACCATGCGGACGACCAATACGAGCACGTTTATTAAATACGAATTCGGCCAATTCGCGCACCCCGTTCAGCTCAGCCCCACCGCCCGTCAGAACAATACGGCGACCTGCCGCATGTTCCAAACCGGCATCAGAGAGGCGGTTTCGCAAAATTTCAAAGGTTTCTTCAATCCGCGACCGAATGATGGATGTCACTAATGTACGGCTCACATGGTGCAACTCATCCTGAGCGCCCATAGGTGGACATGGCACCATAAACCTATCATCATCCGACCCATGCAAAGCCGAGCCATATATCCGCTTGATTCGCTCGGCCGCTTCAAACGGTGTTGAAACACCACGGGCCAAATCATTCGTCACATTCTGCCCGCCAACAGACAGAGCATCAATATGAACCAGATCATTATCCCGAAAAACAGACAGCGTTGTAATCCCGCCGCCTAAGTCAATCAATGTGACCCCAAGGTCCTTTTCATCATCGGTTAGAACTGACAAGCCTGCTGAATATGGCGAAACATTCACAGCATTAATTTGAAGATGGCATCGTTCAACACAATGGGCCAAATTACGTAGCGGTCCCACTCCGGCCATAACAAAATGCATATCTACGCCCAATTTTTGGCCAAACATCCCGCGTGGATCTCGAATGCCGCTTTCCTCATCCACGCACCAATCGAGCGGCAAGGCATGAAGGATGACATTTTCGGGTTGGGCAAATTCAGACAAAGAAGAATTAATAAGGCGCTTTAAATCACGATCGGCCACTTCGCCGCTGGCAAATTCTGTCTGTACAGTTAGATGGCGGGATTCCAGAGACCGCATGGATGTATTGACCGTAACAGATTGAACCGCCACTCCGGCTTCACGCTCGGCCTTGGATACGGCTGACCGAATGCCATATTCTGCGGCTTCAAGGTCAATAACCACACCAGATTTCATACCGGCACTCGCGGCAACGCCGCTGCCAATTACACGAACACCAAAGCTGTTTTCAGCCCGCCCAATCAGGCAAACCGTTTTGCTAGTACCGATATCCAGCACAGCCGTTATCTCCGGCTTTTTTGACAATCCCTGCACGCCAAACATGATTATGCCCGCTGGCCTATGGCCGGTTGAAGCGTGATACGATCAGAAAGCCGCAAATCAACAACGGAAAGCGCGCGGTCTAGTAATTGATGCTGGTCTTGCAGTTTTTGTAACATGGCTAAACTGCGGTTCATGTCCCCTGCCGGTAATTTTACCCGAATACGTCCATCGTCAAATTCAATATCCCAACGTTGTGTTTCGTGAAAGATCATAGCCGAGCTTCGCGCCGCCAATTGGGGGACAGTATGCATGGCTTTATAAATATCGGCTGCATGATCAGCCGCATGAGGGCCAACCACTAAGGGCAGGCCGGAAAAATCAACCGGTTTAGCCGCTGTAATCACAACGCCCGAAACATCCACAACTTTCACCCCGCCTTGATTTTGCCAAAGCGCAAAGGGACGCCGCTCGACAATTTGCACAACAATACGGTCAGGCCACAGACGGCGAACAACAGCTTGCTCAACCCAGCTTAGGCTTTCAACCCGCCGTTTCGCATCCGCCATATCCATCGCAAAAAGATAGTCACCCGGACGAACACCCAGAGCTGCATGCACATCAGCCTCACGCAACCGGCCTTCGCCGACAACATCGACTTTTGACACAACAAACCCCATAGACATCAGGCGTCCACGTGTAAAATCATCACTGGCCCGTTTCACATCCGGCAAAAATCCACCAAGCCAAAGCCCTATAAAGCTTATAAACAGCAAGACCGCCAGAATAGAGCCTGTCAGGCGAATAAAGCTTTTGCGGGAATAGCTGGCCGAACGCATTTGTGCTGTGGCCCAATTACGCGCACCGCGCAGTCCCGGTTTTAACGGACTAACCCGGCGAACAGACCCGCCTGAAACAGACCGGGTGGATTTAGAGCGGTTTGCACCTATCGTGGCCATGAAGCATCCTCAACAATCCAGCGGCAAAGCTGGCCAAAATTCATCCCGACATAAGCGGCTTGTTCAGGAGCCAGCGATGTCGGTGTCATTCCGGGTTGAGTATTGAGTTCAAGCATTACGATTTTATTTACGATATCGCTTAAGTCGGCATTAATATCATTAAATCTGAAATCAGAGCGGGTAATCCCGCGGCATCCAAGCGTTTCATGGGCCAAAAGCGCCCATGTCAGGCAAATATCCGTCACTGCTTGTGGCAAGTCAGCCGGTAGTACATGGACAGATCCTCCATCCGCATATTTAGCTTCATAATCATACCAATCCGTCTGGGGAACAATATCAGTAACGGCCAAAGCCTTATCGTCCATCACTGTTACGGTTAATTCTCGTCCTGGAATAAAGGCTTCGACCAGTACCAAATCACCCATATTTGTATTTTGCGCCATTTCGGCAGGCGGTTCATCCCCGGGATGGACAATGTAAACCCCCACGCTAGAGCCTTGGGCGTTCGGCTTAACCACATAGGGCGGCTCCATCGGGTGTTCGTGCGCTGCAATAAGGCGCGGCACCAAAGCCCCTTGAGGTACGGTAATACCCACATCGCGCAAAACCGCCTTTGAGCGGTGCTTATCCATCGCCAGAGCCGATGCCATTACTCCGCTATGGCTATAGGGCGCGCCAAATAAATCCAAAACACCTTGTACACGGCCATCTTCGCCCCACTCGCCATGCAGCGCATTAAACACAACATCCGGATCAGCCGTGTGAAGCTGGTCCCATAGATGTGGCCCAACATCGATTTCCGTCACGTCATAGCCTTCGCCGCGCAGCGCTTTGGCGCATTCCGCCCCTGATATGAGTGACACCGCCCGCTCTGATGACATGCCGCCTTTAAGAACTGCTACGCGTTTCATATCCGTTCTCCAATACGTCGAATTTCCCACTCCAAATCAACACCTTCGCTTTGCTTGACTCTATCGCGCATTATTTCACCCAAAGTTTCAAGATCAGCGGCGCTGGCATCACCGGTATTGATCATAAAATTACAATGTTTTTCGCTCATTTGCGCCCCGCCAACCCGAAAACCGCGCCCGCCTGCCGCATCAATCACCTGCCAAGCACCACGTCCCTTTGATTGAACCGGATTAGGGTTTTTAAAGGTCGACCCTCCGGTTTTTTCCCGAATAGGTTGGGCCGCCTCGCGCTTGGCCGTAATGGCCTTCATGCGCGCGGTAATCGCAGCTGGGTCATCAGCCGTGCCCGTAAAAACAGCTTCGGTAAAAATAAGATCGTCCGGCGCATCGCTATGGCGATAGCTATAGCCCAGCTCATCACGGTCCATAACTTGCCGCCGTCCGCGCCTGTCCAGTGCAACGACTTGTGTTAACTTATCTTGGGTTTCGGAACCATAGCACCCCGCATTCATACGCAAGGCTCCGCCGATTGTTCCTGGAATACCGGCGTAGAATTCTAATCCCGCAATGCCGGCTTTGGCCGCCGTCTTGGCAACTTTATTATCAAGCGCACTCGCCCCCGTTCTCAGCGTTAATCCATCCGTTTCAATGGCCGCAAAGCTTGGTCCAAGGCGCACAACAACCCCTTTGATACCGCCGTCGCGCACAAGTGTATTCGACGCGACGCCAAGAATAGTAACAGGAATATTATCAGGGGTAGATGATAAAAAATGGGCTAAATCGGCTTCGTCTTTGGGGATGAATAATACTTCGGCCGCCCCGCCAACCCGCAGCCATGTATAAGGGGCAAGCCCGACATTGGCCGATAGGGTTCCGCGAACAGACGGTAGATGATCAATGAGGCTCATGCCTTATCCAAATTAGCCGCCAGATCAGCTGCCCAATAGGTAATGTCCCCCGCCCCCAAACAGACAATTAAATCTCCGTTTTCTATGTGTGGCTTGAGCGTAGCCGCCACTATATCTTCGGATACGGATTGCACCTGTTTATGACCATGGGCGATGAGACTTTCGACAAGCGCGGGGCCATCAATACCCTCTATAGGCGCCTCGCCCGCCGCGTAAACATCGGTAATATAAACATGGTCTGCATCATTGAAACAGGTTGAAAACTCTTCGAATAAATCGGACAGGCGGGAATAACGATGGGGCTGCATTACCGCATGAACCTTGCCTTTGGACACTTGGCGCGCTGCTTGTAAAACCGCTGCAATTTCAACAGGGTGATGACCATAATCATCTATGATCGTAACCCCGTTCCAATCCCCCACATGGGTAAAGCGACGCTTAACTCCGCCGAAATTATCAAGGCCGCTACGCACCTGTGTCTCCGACAACCCCAATTCACGGGACACAGCAATAGCCGATAGAACATTTTGCGTATTATGTTTGCCTGCCATTGGCAGAAAAAGGCCGGTCCAGCGGTCTTCCTCGCCGTCAATGCCGCGAAATACAACATCAAAGCGTGATCCAGTGGGTTCTAAAGTCAGGTTTTCAGCCCGCACGTCAGCTTGCGGATTAAAACCATATGTGATGATACGGCGGTCGGTAACACGGCTCACAAGAGTTTGGACTTCGGGATGGTCGATACACAAGACTGCAAAACCATAAAAAGGCAAATTCTCAACAAAGCTATCAAACGCTTTTCGCAACACATCGAAATCACCATAATGTTCCATATGTTCGGGATCGATATTGGTAACAACCGCAACGGTCGGAAACAGCTTGAGAAAAGACCCATCGGATTCGTCCGCCTCGACTACCATCCACTGCCCCATACCCAGTTTTGCATTGGATCCGTAAGCATTAATAATACCGCCGTTAATCACGGTCGGGTCAAGCCCGCCCCCTTCGAGCAAAGCTGCAATCATGGTTGTTGTTGTAGTCTTGCCATGCGTGCCGCCAACCGCCACCGTCCATTTGAGACGCATAAGTTCTGCCAACATTTCCGCGCGGCGCACCACGGGGATAAGCCGCGCCCGCGCTTCGACCAATTCAGGATTATCCGGCTTAATGGCTGAAGACATTACAATCGCCCCGGCGCCATGTACTTGTTCGGCCTTTTGCCCCAGATAAATTGTAGCCCCCAATTTCTCAAGGCGTTTCGTAATCGCGGAGGCGCGCCCGTCCGACCCTTGCACTTGATAGCCCAGGTTAAGCATCACTTCGGCAATACCGCTCATACCAATTCCGCCGATCCCAACAAAATGTATAGGCCCCATATCAAAGGGAACCTTTGTCGCCATGGCCCTATCTATCCGGTCACGGTTTTTTGCATCAACTTGCGGCATAGCGCGGTCTTCTTGGTTAAACAGCCGATGTGACCAAATTGGCCAATGCGGCTGTGGCATCGGGGCGGCCTTGAGCGTGGGCACTCTTGGCGGCTGTTTCAAGCCAGTTCGAATCATTTAATCTTGCCTCCAGCGTAGTTTTCACACGCTCCGGCGTAAACTCTGATTCCGGCAAAATATCGGCAGCACCATGGCGGGCCAGTGACAAAGCATTGACCGTTTGATGATCATCCATCGCAATCTTGAGCGGGACAAGCAAAGACGGCTTTCCCATCACCGCAATTTCGGAAACAGATGAGGCCCCGGCCCGGCCAATCACATAATGGGCTTTGGCTAAATATGTCTCGATATCCGTAAAAAATGTCTCGCAAATTGCCTCAACACCAGCCTTGGAATAAACCGCTTTAGCCGCCTCCTGATACTCGGGGCGGGTTTGTTGGACCACGCGCAACCGACTGCGCAAGATTTGCGGTAGCCGCGCAATGGCGGCCGGCACAGTTTCTGATATAATTTTCGCCCCAAGGCTACCGCCCACAATAAGAATATGAATAGTCTTTTGCGGCGGCCTATATGTTTTGGGTATAGCCCCGATAATTTGGGCGCGCAGGGGATTACCCGTACAAATATGATTAGCGTCTTTCGGTAGTTTTTGCAGGGCTTCGAACCCCGAAGCCACATGCAAGGCTTTGGCGGCGAAAACGCGGTTTACCCTCCCCAAAACTGCATTTTGCTCATGAATGATCGTTGGACGCCCTAAAGCCTGCGCTGCGCGCATCGCCGGAAAGGCCGGATAACCGCCAAACCCAACAACAACATCAGGCTGCCAATCTGTAATAAATCGTTTGGCTTGCCTAACCCCTTTGGCCAGCTTCATAACCCCAAATAACGCAGCAACCGGCCTGCGCGGCGAAAGGCTCGCAGCTTGAATTTCCATTATAGGGTTTGCCGGTATATGGCCCGCATGTTTTTTGCCGCGCCTATCGGTCATCATGGCAATATCCCAACCTTGGGCCTTTAATGTTTCCGCCAGGGCTTGCGCCGGAAACATATGACCGCCCGTGCCGCCAGCGGCCATAAGCAGCCTAGGCATCGCCATAACCATAAGCGCCCGGACGGCGGCGGGTAAATGCCAGAATAAGACCAGCAGCAAAACACAGTGATAACAGCGAAGATCCGCCATAAGAAATAAATGGCAATGTCATGCCTTTGGAAGGGGCCATATTCAAATTCACAAATAAATTTATAACCGTTTGAATGCCGATCATTGTTGCAAGGCCCGCGACGGCTAATTGGCTGAAATAATCATTGAGTTTAAGGGCATTTCGAAAACACCGGATCACGAAAGCCGCTAATAGACCGATTAAACATAAGGAAATCAACAAACCAAATTCTTCAACGGTGACAGCGAAAATAAAATCCGTATGCCCGTCAGGCAGGCTATATTTAATCGCGCCTTCCCCCGGACCACGGCCAAAAAATCCACCGCTGCCAATCGCTTCAATTGCCTTATCTGTCTGATAAGTATCCGCTGTATTAGGATTGAGAAATTTTGCCACACGGCTTCGCACATGCGGCAAAGCCGCATAGGCCGCGCTGGCACCCATTATTGATAAGCACATTAGAAACAACATCCATCCCAATGATAAACCGGCAAAGAAAAATACAGCGGCAAAACACAAGGTTAGTAAAAACGATTGACCAAAATCAGGCTGTTGTATCAACAAGGCAACCAAGAGGATATAGAGCATGAAAACAATAGCAACAGCCGGCACAGCTTTATCACGTTTGGCCACGGAAAACATCCAAGCGGCAAAAACAACAAACGCTGGCTTGGCAAATTCAGACGGTTGCAGTCCAAAGGACCCTATACGCAGCCATCGCCGCGCGCCCTTAACTTCGTAACCACCAAATAAAACAACGCCTAATAACACAATCGCACCCAAGAGCGCCAGAACAGCAAAACGGCGAGCATTCACAGGGCTCATAAAAGATATGACAAAGGCGCCAAACAGCCCGGTAGTGACAAAAAATCCTTGGCGAAAGAGAAAATAAAACGGGTTATCTATCCCTAGCCGAGATGCCGCAGCAGGCGATGCCGCCATAGACAAGATAAGACCCACGCCGACTAATGTGAGTAAAAGCCCCAAAGTAATATGATCGATTGAGCGCCACCATTCCATAATGGGGGAGCGGTTGGTGCGCGATGAAAAAACAACCCCCATGCTCATGCTAATGTCTCTTCCTCTGTCCCGGCCTTTTCATCATGGGAGTTCGTATTTTCGTCCTTGGCTTTTTCGCGGGCTTTCTCGCGCTCAAATATAGCAATGATGTCTTTTACCTTGTTACGAAACGCATCACCGCGTGTTTCAAAACTGGTAAATTGATCAAAACTGGCGCAAGCTGGCGATAAAAGAACAATAGGATTTGTGGCATTAGAGGACAAAGCATCACGCGCGGCGCATAATATAGCCATTTCTAACGTACCGGACACTTTATAATCGACATTCGTTTTTTTTAACGTTCTGGAAAATTTAGGCGCAGCCTCTCCAATCAGATAGGCCTTTTGAACCGAATCGAACAAACCAGATAATTCCTCAATTCCGCCTGACTTAGCTTGTCCTCCGGCAATCCAGTAAATGCTGTCATAAGCGCTTAAGGCTTGCCGCGCCGCATTGGCATTTGTCGCTTTACTGTCATTCACAAACCGCAGGCGTCCAAGACGGCCCACAGATTCCATCCGGTGGGCCAAGCCGGGAAAGCTTAGAATGGCCGTTCCGATATCTTTTGCCGGAATACCCAGTGACTGCACAGCAGCATAAGCTGCGGCAGCATTTTGCCAATTATGCTCCCCTTCCAAGGCTTGAGCCTGAGCCAAATTTGCTATTTCCACACATTTCGGTCCCAATTTACAATAGAGCTTTCCTTTCACAGCACAGGCCCCCCGCCCCAATGATTTATGGCCAGAGATCGGAATGATACGGCGGCCATTTTGCGCTTTTAAGCGCGTGCAAATTTTCTGCCCGCCCGTATCATCAATCCCGACAACAACCGTATCCTCTTGGGTTTGGTTGTTGAAAATACTGGCCTTTGCAGCGGCATAGGCCGCCATATCCCCATGACGCTCTAAATGATCAGGGGACAGATTGAGAAATACGGCTGTGTTGGCTCGCAAACTGTGGGTGCGCTCTAATTGATAGGATGATAATTCCAACACATAATAGGTTCCGCCATGCATATTATCCAGATCAAGGACACCGCGACCAATATTGCCGCCAATTTGTGCATCTTTGCCGCAAGCTTGTAAAACATGCCCAATCAAGGCCGTGGTTGTCGATTTACCATTCGTCCCTGTTACAGCAACGATTTTAGGACGCGCAATTTCGGGGGCCGCTGCAACTTCGCGGGCAAATATTTCAATATCGCAAATAATGGGAACATTGGCCTGTTTCGCTCGCTCGGCAGACCAATGCGGTTTCGGCAATGTATCTGGCACGCCCGGCGAGAGAACCAACTCGTCAAATTCATCCCAATCTGCCGTTGTTAAATCCCGCAGGGTCACACCTGTCTGCGCTGCGTGCTGCCGCGCCGCCTCGCGGTCATCCCACGCAGCTACGGATGCACCGCCGGCCTGTAAGGATAACGCCGCTGTAATACCCGTTCGGCCCAGTCCGAACACAGCGATAGTCTTACCCTTGAATGTACGTGCTCTAATCATACCTTTACCGTAGCTTCAATGTAGACAGGCCAATGAGGGCCAGAATGATCGCGATAATCCAAAAGCGAATAACAATTGTGGGTTCCGCCCAGCCCTTTTTCTCGAAATGATGATGAATAGGTGCCATACGGAATACGCGTTTGCCGGTAAGCTTGTAACTTGCGACCTGAACAATTACAGAAACGGCTTCAAGCACAAAAAGTCCGCCGATAATCGCTAGAACAATTTCATGTTTAATAGCTACCGCAGCCGACCCCAAAGCTCCACCCAAAGCTAATGATCCCGTATCACCCATAAAGACCATAGCGGGCGGGGCATTATACCAGAGAAATCCAAGCGAGGCCCCGATAATTGCACCTAAAAAGATCGTAACTTCCGCTGACCCCGGCACATAGGGCACGCCAAGATAGTCTGAGAAAACCGAATTTCCGACGAGATAGGCAATAAAAGCCAAACTCATACAAGCAATCATAACTGGTACAATTGCCAATCCATCCAACCCATCTGTCAAATTAACGGCATTGGATGACCCGACAATCACAAAACACCCGAAGGGAATGAAGAAAACACCCAGATTAATCAGCGTATTTTTCATCAATGGGATGGCAAGCCCTGTTGCAAAATGCCCATCTTGCGGGAAACTGAGCGTTAAAACATAACACGCGACAGCGGCAATACCAAATTCAAGAACCAGCTTGATCTTTCCGCTAAACCCTTTCGGATTTTGCCGCGATACTTTCAAATAATCATCATAAAACCCGATAGCCCCGAAACCAACCGTCACCAGAAACACCGTCCATAAAAACGGACTGTGCAGATCACCCCACAAGAGTGTCGAAACCACAATCGAGAGCAATATTAACAGCCCGCCCATTGTCGGCGTTCCGGCCTTTTTAATGATATGTCCTTCGGGACCATCTTCGCGAATAGGTTGGCCTTTTCCTTGGCGCGCCCGTAAAAGCACAATCATTCGCGGGCCTAAAACAAAGGCAATCAACATGGCCGTCATCAAAGCCGCGCCCGTTCGAAACGTAATATAATTCAACAGGTTAAAAAGCTGAAACTCGTCAGCGTAAGGCGTAAGCCATTCATATAGCATTAGCGGGGTCCTCATTGTTTCTTTTTATTTTTGCCACTAACTGACCTAAGCCTGTTGCGTTGGAGCCTTTAATCAGCACCGTATCGCCTTCTTTTATATCATCCATTAGCGCCGATAGCGCGAAATCCCAATCGCGGGCCCAAGCGCCGCGCATATTCCGCGGCAGCGCCCCGCGAAGCGCCCGCATACATTCGCCCGTCACAATCACGCGGGCAACATCTGCGGCAATTAACGGGTTTGACAGTTCTGCATGCAAATCCAGCTCATTGCGGCCAAGTTCAAACATATCCCCTAAAACAGCAATTTTACGCCCCTTTGCGGCGGCAAGTGAGGCTATTGATGCCCGCATGCTTTCTGGATTGGCATTATAACTCTCGTCTATAATTGTAATTTTTTTACCCTCTAAAACAGCTGAGAATCTTTCGCCTCGCCCTGCAAGTCGAGGCAATGTTTTCAACGCAGCAATCGATGTTTTAACCGGAATGCCAGCCATATATGCAGCGGCAATAGCGCAAGCCGCATTGGCAATCCAATGTTCGCCCGAAACCGGCAAAGATAATTTATAGGCTGTGCCTTTATGCCGTAATTGCGCAGTTGTGCGTGATGCTGTTACAGCTATCTCGTTCATCTGAAAATCTGCCGCACTATCGGCACCAAAGGTTATAATTTGCGCGCCTTGTGTCTGCGCCGCCTTAGCAAGAACGTCATAATAAGGATCATCTTTATTCAATATGGCCACACCGCCAATGACCAGTCCGTCAAAAATTTCGGCTTTTGCGGCGGCAATATCATCAACAGTATCAAAATGCGCGAGATGGGCCGCTGCTATTTTGGTAATGATCGCAATATCGGGGGCTACCATGGCCGATAAAGCCGAGAGTTCCCCAGCATGGTTCATACCTAATTCAAAAACGCCGTAATCCGTCTCTTTGGGCATATTTGCCAGTGTTAACGGCACCCCCCAATGATTATTATAGGATTTTTGCGATTTATGCGTCCGGCCCGATACCGATACAATATGCGCTGTAATTTCTTTCACGCTGGTCTTACCGACACTGCCTGTCACCGCAATACGAACGGCTTTGCTGCGGCGGCGCGCGGCAAGACCCAAAGCCTCCATAGCCTTTAATGTGTCATCGACAATAAGAGCCGGACAGCCTTGAATTTCGCGTTCGGACAGCGTGGCTGCTGCGCCGGATTGATAGGCCTGAGGAATAAAGTCATGCCCATCACGACTATCTTTTAGCGGAACAAATAAATCACCCGGTTGCAAGGATCGGCTATCAATCGATAAACCGGCGCAAACCCAGTCTTCGGTAGCCCGCCCGCCGGTTGCCCGCGCGGCTTCAATAGATGTCCATAACGGCTTAGTCATACATCTCCTCCGCTAATGCCCGCTTAACCTGTTTTACATCGGAAAAAGGAATAATCCTGTCTCCGATAATTTGGCCTTGCTCATGGCCTTTGCCCGCAATGATAAGGCAATCTTGCGGTCCAAGCCGTTCTATACCGGCCCGAATAGCCTGCGCCCTGTCGCCGATTTCCATAGCATCCGGACACCCTTTTAAAACAGCTTGGCGAATAAGAGCGGCATCTTCGGTACGCGGATTATCATCGGTTACAATCACAGCATCGGCCAGTTTTGCCGCTGTTGCTCCCATTTTGGGCCGCTTATCCGGGTCACGATCACCGCCGCAGCCAAAGACGAGGATAATTTTACCCATTGTGTGCGGGCGTACAGACCGAAGCAGCTTATCCAGACCGTCTTGGGTATGGGCAAAATCAACAAATATTGGCGCCCCATTTTGTTTGCACCCTGCTCGTTCCATCCGGCCCGCAACACCATATAATCGGCATACCGCTTTAAGCGCATCGGATTGGGCCACGCCTGTCACGCTGGCCAATGCCAGAGCCGCGATAGCGTTAAGCGCTTGAAATTCGCCCGCCAGCGGCAGTTCGACTTTATGGCGCGTTCCGTGAATAACGAGATCCAATATTTGACTGGAGGCACGCGGCATAACTTCGTCGATGCGAATATCAGCCCCTGACCAGCCAATACGCATAACCGCTTGTCCGCGCGTTTCGCACATGTCAGCCAGCCGGCGACCATACTCATCATTCACATTAATAATCGCCGGTGATTTCTCCGGCAGCAATTCCATGAAAAGTCGAGCCTTGGCCGCAAAATAATCCTCGGCATCGGGATGGTAATCAAAATGATCTTGCGTCAGATTGGAAAACCCCGCCGCCGTTATATGCGCTCCGTCCAACCGGTATTGCTTGAGTCCATGCGACGACGCCTCCATTGCACCGTGGGTTACGCCGTCCTTTGCCAACATTGAAAGCGTCTGGTGTAAATGCACCGCATCCGGCGTTGTGTGGCTCAACGGGAGGTGCCCCTCTGGCCCCTCTATGCCCAATGTTCCGAAACAAGCCGCCCGCAACCCGGCACTCGTCCATATCTGGCGTAAAAACTCAACCGTTGAGCTTTTGCCATTCGTGCCTGTCATAGCCACAAGTACATCCGGCTGACCCGAATAAATTTCCGACGCCAATTGAGCATAGGCCAAACGCGGTGAATCAAATCCGGCATAAGGGATCGGCATATCCGGCAATCCGCGAACGGATAAAATAGCGCTGGCCCCTTTTTCTATGGCTTGGGGGATATACGCACGTCCATCGGCTACAGTGCCCGGCAGCGCAGCAAATATCATACCGGGTTTTACCGCACGGCTATCACAGGTTAAACCCGTAAGCGCGCCGACATCCAATCCGGCAAAGGCGGAGAGCAAACTCATCGCAGCGCCTCATGTGCTGAAAACGGGCTCATCGCGGCCCGTTCGGTGGCATTGGCAACCCCCAGAATAGGCGCGATGCGTTCAACAATCTTACCCACAGTCGGCGCGGCGTTCCATCCGGCTGTCGCATAGCCGAATGTGCCTTCAACAGCCTTGGGTTCATCATATGTAACCAGAACAAGATAGGTCGGATTATCATAAGGAAAAGCCCCTATAAAAGATGACACCAACCGGCGCTCATCATATCCACCTATCGCTGGTTTGTCAGCGGTTCCAGTCTTTCCCATCATACCATACCCGCGCACACGAGCATTGCGCCCGGTACCATTAGTCACAACATAACGCATTAAATCACGCAGAATTTGCGATGTTTTTTCAGAAAAAACTTTTCGGCCTGCCGCAGGGTTAGCCGCATCGCGTTTGGCCACTGTAGGCGCGATATAATCTCCGCCATTTAACACCGCGCCCATGGCTGCCGCCAAAGCCAAAGGCGTGACCGATATACCATGCCCATACGATACAGTAACGGTCGTTAAATCGATCCAACGCTCTTGGGTCTGCGGGCGAGCACTCTCGGCCAACTCAAAAGGTACACGGTCCATCAGCCCCAATTGATGTAAATAGTCTTTTTGCCGCTCAGCACCCAGCCGCAGTGCCATCATCGCTGTACCGCGATTAGAACTTTGCGCCAAAATATCAGGCATCGCCATCGGATCCTTACTCGGATGATCATCCCGAATAAATTTATGGCGCACCTTAAACGGGTTTTGCACAGGAAAAGTTTCATCCAGCGGCACAATATCATCCTCTAAAACCATCGCCATCGTCAGCGGTTTGAACACAGACCCCAACTCATAAGTAGACATTGAGGCATGATTAAAGCGCGTTTCGGGCAATGTTGCGCCGGGATTATTGGGATCAAAATTTGGCAAACTCGCCATGGCTAAAATTTCACCACTTCGAATATTCAAAACAATGCCCGCTACGGAATTCGCTTCAAATCGTTTCAACCCTCTGGCCATTTCATCAGCCACCGCATATTGTACCCGCATATCAATTGACAAAGCTTTGGCCGGTGCATTTTTCGCAGATAATTCGGCATCAAACGCGCGCTCAGCTCCGCCTGCTCCGCCCATATCAACATCGGAAAACCCGACAATGTGAGCCGCCAGTGATCCGCGCGGATACACCCGTTGCGGTTCCACCCGAAAACCCAATCCTGGCACACCCAGATCAAAAACAGCTTGGCGTTGCCTCGGATTTAGCCCGCGTTCAACCCAGACAAAGGCATTATTTTGGGATAATTTTTTGCGTAAAACCTCTGTATTCAGTTCCGGTAGAACGCTGCTCAATAGCTGCACAGTTTCATCAATATTCCAAATCCGCCGCGGTTCAGCATAAAGCGAATAAGTCTTAAGTGTAGTTGCCAATATATCGCCATTGCGGTCCGTAATATCGGCCCGCGTGGTTGTAATGGATTGCGGTAAATGTGCCGCAGGATCAGATGGAGAGACAATCGTCAAATCAAACAGACGAATAATCGCCAAACACACCATAACCAAAAATATAACAACACCAATACGAATGCGAATACGTCCCTCGGACACAGCCGCATATTCATCATCGACAACCGTAACGCTCTGGCGTGTAATATTGAGCGGCTCATGTATCATGGTTCCGGCTCCGATTCCGGTTCCGATTCAACCTGTAAATCTATAATGGGTGCGATTGTATCCAGATCTGCAAAATTTATACGCTGATCTACGGTTGCCGGACTGAGAGCCAAGGTCGTGCTTGCCAAATCATGAAGCCGTGCCGGAGAAGCCATATGCGCAGCCTCGGCTCGCAAGACATCCAACGCAGCCCGCTCAATAACGATCTGCCGCTCCAAAGACCGCATTTCGGCGCGTGCGGTTTGGGCTTTGGTTTTAACAAAATACAAAGCCACTGTTAACGCCAAACCGATTATAAACAGGATAAACCCGATCATCCGGCGCGCGGCGCGGGCATTATCATAATGATAAACACTCATGCCGCCCACTCCGCATCATAAACAGAAGGAACACTCAACCCCTCTGCCTCTGTCATCTCAAAGGCAGGGGCTTGCGTGCGTATCGCAAATCGTAATTTAGCCGAACGTGAGCGCGGATTTTCAGATAGCTCTTTATCCGACGGCTTAATAGTCGACCGTCTGGTCACTTGAAAACTGGCCGGCGGCCCCTCATTGACAACTTCGGGCCGATAGCGTGAGCCGCCAGAGACTTCGCCGGACCGGCTGCGTAAAAACTGTTTCACAATCCGGTCTTCAAGCGAATGAAAAGTAACAACAATAAGCCGCCCTTGCGGAGCCAATACCCGTTCGGCCGCGCATAATCCGCGGTAAAGCTCGCCCAATTCGTCATTAACAAAAATACGCAAAGCCTGAAACACTCGGGTTGCCGGATGAATTTTACCCGTTCGTCCCAAAGCGCGCTCGATAATATGAGCTAAACTATCCGTCGTCGCAATTGCTCCGACCTCCCGAGCGCGTATGATTGCCTCAGCCGCGCGCCGCGCGCGCTTTTCTTCGCCGTAAATTTTAAAAATACGCACCATATCCTTTAACGACATCGCATTCACAACATCGCGCGCCGAAACCCCCGATTGCGACATCCGCATATCCAACGGCCCCGCCCGCATGAATGAAAACCCGCGTTCGGCCTGATCTAACTGCATAGAGGACACGCCAATGTCGAGAACAACCCCGTCGACTTTTGGTAAATCCCATTGATCCATTTTGGAAAAAGCCGTTTCAATCCAGCGAAACCGGCCAGAATATGTCTCCGTCATTTCCTCTGCGCGCGCCGCAACATGCGGATCACGATCCAATCCGATCACTGTGCAATCCGCCGCCTTTAAACAGGCTTCACTATAGCCGCCATTGCCAAATGTTCCGTCCACATAGGTTTTACCCGCTTGCGGCATCAAAGCAGACAGAACCTCCGGCAGCATCACGGGATAATGTTTCATGATCCACCCCCATGACCCGCATTAATTAACGGGACAGGACGCAAACGATGACGGTTTTCCTTAGCCAATTGGCGCACATCAGCCCTGCGGGCATCATGGGCTGCAGGGCTCCAAATTTCAAAGCGGCGGCCAAGGCCGACAAACCGTACCTTGCCATTCAATCCGGCGTATTCATGTATATCTTTAGGTAAGGACACACGCCCCCCGCCATCGAAAGGCAATCGGCGGCTTGCCCCGAATATAGCCTGCTGCAAAGCTATGCGGCCCTCATCATAATAATCCATTGTATCGAGCGAACGCTGATAGGCCTCAAAAAGCGCCAGCCCCCCGCCCTCTAAATAAGCCCCGTCAAAACTAGGCCAAACAATCACACCTTCAAACCCGCTGCCTTCGACCACGGCACGGAAATCTGCCGGCACCGAAACACGGCCCTTTGCATCCAAACTATTTGTCACGGTGGACAAAAACATACGGCTTCCCCTCAAGCATTCAATCAAATGCTCAATAATGGGATAGCATGGGAATTTATGGGATACAATGCCAATTTAGGAAAAAATTAAATATAAACCAGCGGTTTTTGGGCAATATTTGATACTCTGAGACGGTTAAGCGCCTGTTAGCGCTCGCGCTTTTTTAGACAGTTTTCATTTATTTTAGGCCAAGCTGCGAATTAACACCCGGGCGTAGGTCCGGGTGTGCCGCTCTGTTTCGATTTCTAATATGCCCTTATCGGACTTTATCCGACTGAAACACAGATTTGCAATGGAGCGAAAACCATCATGAAACTCTTTAAAATTTTTAAAGTAAAAACCCGTAAAGCCGGTAAAGGCCAAACCATAAAACCTATACCCAAAAAAAATGAGCCCCTCAAAAGAGATCTATCTTTCCACAATTTTGAGGTTGGCCATCTTATTAAAGAGCGCACAGAGCAAAGCGTAAAAGGCTCGGTGGGCGCCACTATAAAATCCCGACACCGTGTCGGCGCTGCGCTGCGCAAGATTAACTCCCAACTGGGTCAAACCACAAAGACACCTAAATATCTCTCGCCTTTTGGTAAGACAAGAAAGAGTCCATAAGCTTTGAGGCGCAGCTCTGGTCGGCATATGCCACGCACCAGATAAGATATTAAATCACGCCCTTGGCTCGGAGCGCCGCAATGACATCCATCTGGCGGGATTTATAAAAATCTTTATCCGGCGCTTTATCGCCTGCGCCCAGAGTGCCGCGCGGATGCATATCCAGCTTGGCATATTGAGAAGCGTATAGGGCTGCCGGTTGGCGAGCGAGCATATTATCCATGCCTGCGCGGGTGCGCCGGTATCGCAGCGCGGCAATATCCACATCCGCGCAGGCTGTTATACTTTCACCGCCCGGAGTTTCCGCTAAAATCAGGCCGCGGTCATCAACAATCTGGCTGCGTCCATCCGTGCTGTGCGGGGCAAGGCCTGTCCCTGTAATGCCTGCTGAATTGGCCGAAATAATATAGCATTGATTTTCTTGGGCCCGAGCACATTTGGCAATATTTTTATAATTCATTTGCGTGCTGGCCGCCTCGGATGTTGGATGTAAAATCACCTCGGCCCCGCGTGCCGCCAAAAGCCGCGCAATTTCAGGATAGCGAATTTCCTCCGAGGCCAAAGCGGCCAACCGGCCCAGCGGTGTCTCAATTACGGGGAATAGCGTATCTTCCGAATAATACTCTAAATATTGATCCCATACATCATAGGGCGAAGGCGCATACATAGAAATCAAGCGGCGATAGCGCAGGACCAGATCTCCGCCAGGCGCAATAATAAAGCTGGCTTGAAAATAAAGTTCGGGGAAATGCGGGTCAACTTCATAGGCATTACCCCCGATATAACAGGCCGTATCCACGGCCAGTTTCCCCAACGCACCATAAACGGCGCCATCCATCTCTATAGCAGCCTTGCGCTGCCAATCTTTCGCACTCTCACCTGCTGGAAAACCGGTCAGGAAATATTCCGGCAAACAGACCAGTTTTAAATCATCACCGTAAAAAGCTTTGGCTGCAAAAATCTGACCCCGTATCCGCGCTATTGAACTGTGGATAATCGGTAAGGCTTCTGCGCGCGACGCACAGCGATTAACCGCCTTACACTCTGTTTGTAAGGCAAGGGCTTTGTAAATGGTCGGGTTTTGGGGCATGGGGTGCTCTATCCCTTTATAGGCGCGCAGGCTTGATGTAAGTCATATTTATGACCGCGCATAGAGTTAAGAGCAAGCGGTTAAGCGTGATCGCCAACAGGACAGAGTTATGAGCCCAGATATTGCCGTTACAAACCCGCGCAGCGGAGTGTCTGATTACGCGGTTACGGCTATGGATGCACAGGCGGTAGCATTGCGGGCACAGGCGGCGCGCGCCTATAATACGGCATGGAGAGCCTTATCCATAGAGGCCCGCGGGACCTATATCTGCGCTCTCGCCGACGCTATTGAGACGGACCGCACGGCCATCGCCAAAGCCTTGGAACATGATACTGGACGCCGGACTATGGCTGATATGGAAGTGGGGGGCGTTATCGGGGCTTTGCGTGGCTGGGCGGCATTAGCCCCGACACTTATCCCTGAACCGGACTGGATACAGGGACGCGCCAAACCACAGTTTAAACATAAAAACGCCTATATAGCTTATGGTCTTGTCGGAGTTATCAGTCCGTGGAATTTCCCTATGACCCTGTCCTTCATTGACGCAATCCCCGCGCTAATGGCAGGCGCTTGCGTGTTAATAAAACCTTCCGAAATCACACCGCGTTTCGCCGATAGTCTCGCACCAGCCATTTCAGCAGCGGGACTAGAACAGGCGCTTGGCTTTATTCACGGCGGCGGCGAAACCGGCGCGGCCTTGGTCGATCATGTCGATTGCATTTGCTTTACCGGATCTGTCGCCACAGGTCGCAAGGTTGCCATTCGCGCAGCGCAAAACCTTATTCCGGCCAATCTGGAACTGGGCGGGAAAGATCCGCTTATCATCACAGAGGATGCCGATTTAGAGGCGGCCACAGATTTGGCCTTGCGCGCTTCGGTTCTGGCCACGGGGCAAGCGTGTCAATCGATTGAACGCATCTATGTTCCACGCAGCATTTATAAAGATTTCGCCGCGCGGCTTGCCGATAAAGCCAAGGCCGTCCGCTTGAACTATCCAGATATCGCCCAAGGCCATATCGGCCCGTTTATCGATCCACGCCAAGCCGATAGTGTCGCCGCCCATATTAAGGATGCCCAAAATAGAGGCGCAAAAATCCTTTCGGGCGGTAAAGTTTTAGGCCATGGCGGCGGGCGCTGGCTCCCCCCGACGGTTATCACCCATGTCACCCATACCATGCAGATCATGCGCGAGGAAACCTTTGGCCCCGTCATGCCTCTCATGGCCTATGATAGCATAGAGGACGCTATTACGCTGGCCAATGATACAGAATTCGGCCTCTCGGCAGCGGTCTTTGCCAAAGACATAGAGGCCGCCCTTGATATCGCAATACATATTGATGCCGGTGCCATCAGCCTGCAAGATGGCGCACTCACAGGACAATATTTCGAAGCCGGCAAGCAAAGCTTTAAAAATTCTGGCCTTGGCCCCTCGCGTATGGGGGCTAATGGATTCTTGCGTTTCTTCCGCCAAAAAGCCTATATCGCCAATACAGCCGCGCCGCTAATACTGGATGATTTCAAAGAGGGTTAGAGGGCTGTAATCCTCACCACAGATTTTAGACTCAGGTCATGGATAGCGATAGCGGTAAAAATAGACTCTGGCCTCGGTATCATCACCGCTATCCCCGCCATCCCCTTCCATTTTCCCAAACTCTATCCCCGCCCTTTGGGGCTGTGGTAATCTGTATGGGC
>CAZZKV010000009.1:0-27746 GCA_964654665.1 uncultured Caulobacterales bacterium
GTGGTCATAAATGCCTCCTATGTTTGAGCTTCGGAGGCAGAGGACTACTAGGCAGAACTCTGCCGCCGTAATCCTCCATGATTTTGACGTATGTTTTGAAAGCTAATTAACTTTGTTCAAACAAAGCGGCGATTCCGCTGGAGAGTCCAGAAAGTATTATGAGAAATTTTAACTCTGCCTGTGGATAACTGGAATTATAAGTTCTTCATGAGTTCAATGGGTAGTGGCTAAAAGAACGCAACCAACATCACATCGTTCCAATCACTGTTCCAATTTCTCTTGCTATTCGTGGCCAAATGTTTAAATTATCTTTAAATATCAATGATTTAAAATTTTATCGGTTATGACTCATAATCCCATCCTCACCTCCAGATCTTATTCTTGCGTTCGGCCTATTTATGACCCTTCATTACGACGTTATTATTATTGGGGCAGGGGCTGCCGGTTTGATGTGCGCGGCCAAAGCGGGGGTCTATGGCAAACATGTTTTGCTGATGGATCATGCCAATAAACCGGGGGAGAAGATTCGCATTTCTGGTGGAGGGCGGTGCAATTTTACCAATATCTATTGCGGACCTCACAATTTCATCAGCGAGAATACACATTTTGCCCGCTCAGCGCTCTCGCGTTATACTCCCCAAGATTTCATCGACCTAGTTGAGCGTTATAATATTGATTGGTTTGAAAAGACAAAAGGACAATTGTTTTGCCAAGGACGTTCCCAGCAGATTATTGATATGCTCCTCGCGGAATGCACAGAGGTGGGAGCCGAATTATGGTTGGGAACGTCGGTTAAAACGATCGAAAAAACTACCGATGGGTTTGCTTTAATCACAGATAGGCTCACGGTGACATGTGCGGGTTTAGTTATTGCAACAGGCGGGCCGTCAATACCGAAAATGGGGGCGACGGGATTTGGTTATAAGATTGCTGCACAATTTGGCCTTAACATTATCAAGCCTGTGCCCGCCTTGGTTCCGCTGACTTTTACCGATGGAGAAAAAGAGACGATGAAAACCCTCTCCGGCGTGAGCGTTGATGTTAGCATTCAAAACACACGGGCACGGTTTGACGAGGCGCTGCTTTTTACTCATCGCGGGTTGTCCGGTCCTGCGGTGTTGCAAATATCGTCTTATTGGGAACCGGGGGAGGATATTACCCTTGATATGACACCGCAGATTACCGATCTCTTTGCAGCCCTTAAGACGGCGCGCATCGGGACTCCGCGCCAAGCGCCAGCAACGGTATTGGGGCAATATTTACCGGCGCGTTTGGCACAGTCTATTGGTTCGACCTGCCGCAAAACCCGGATGGCCGATATGAGTGATGTAGCTCTGCGAAATCTGGCATTAAAAGTCCAAAGCTGGCGTATCAAACCGGCAGGTAGCGAAGGATATCGCACAGCTGAAGTAACAAAAGGTGGGGTTGATACGCATGATTTGTCATCAAAAACCATGGCTGCTCAAGCCGTGCCCGGGCTTTATTTTATTGGCGAGGTTGTTGATGTTACCGGGCATTTAGGCGGGCATAATTTCCAATGGGCCTGGGCTAGCGGTGCCGCTTGCGGGGCCGCGATTGCATAAGCAAGCGTATTATTATGTTGATACTGCCAAAGAAAAACCCGACTGCAAAGCCGGGTCTTAATTAAGGATGTATGGCCTATGGTTCCTAGGCATCTTCCTTGGGTTTTTTATCAGGGGCGGGCAAGCCTTTGCCGCCTTTACGCCCTTCTATTCCCAATTTGGCTGGCGGGATGATTTTAAAGGTTAGGTTTTCCTTTTTCCGATCCACGCCAACTTTCACAAGGCCGCCTTTTTTCAACTTACCAAACAGGATCTCATCTGCCAGTGGTTTTTTGATATGTTCTTGTATCGTGCGGGCTAGCGGGCGAGCGCCATAACGCTTGTCATAACCTTTATTAGCCAGCCAGATATTAGCTCCTTTGGACAGTTCAAATTCGATCTTACGATCTGCGAGTTGAGCTTCCAATTGGATGACGAATTTATCAACCACTTTGGCGATATCCTCTGGCATGAGGGGGGCAAAATTGACCACTGCATCAAGGCGGTTACGAAACTCCGGCGTAAAGCGCCGTTTAATCGCAGCGTCTTGTTCATCATCTTTAAGCCCCCGGCCAAAACCGATTTCAGCTTTGGCTGCATCGGCGGCGCCTGCATTCGTTGTCATGATGATGATGACATTGCGAAAATCAACCTTACGGCCATTGGCATCGGTCAAAAACCCATTATCCATGACTTGCAATAGAATATTATAAATATCGGGATGGGCTTTCTCGATCTCGTCCAGCAAGAGAACAGAATGCGGATTTTGATTAACCGCATCGGTTAGCAATCCGCCTTGATCATACCCCACATAGCCCGGAGGCGCGCCGATTAGGCGCGAGACCGTATGACGTTCCATATATTCACTCATATCAAAGCGCAGAAGCTCAAGCCCTTGCGTCATTGCCAGCTGGCGAGCAACTTCGGTTTTACCCACGCCCGTCGGGCCTGCAAATAAATAGCTGCCAATGGGCTTATCCGCCTCGCGCAGTCCAGCACGGGCTAGTTTAACTGCCGAGGCAACCTGTTCAATGGCTTTGTCTTGACCAAAAACCATACGTTTGAGATCCATCGGCAAAGATTTTAGAGCCTTTTCATCATCGCGCGAAATAGACTTTGGCGGGATGCGTGCAATTTTGGATATCACGGCTTCGATCTCTGTAATGCCGATTTTCTTTTTCCGCTGTTTTTCCGGTACAAGCTTGGTGCGTGCGCCAGCTTCGTCAATCACATCAATCGCTTTATCTGGCAATTTCCTGTCAGTAATATGGCGAACGGAGAGATCAACTGCACCTTGGATAGCAGCGTCCGAATAGGTGACTTTATGAAAATCCTCAAAATAGGGTTTGAGACCCATGAGAATTTTCACACTATCTTCGGGTGTTGGTTCCGAGACATCGATTTTTAAAAACCGACGCGAGAGCGCGCGGTCTTTTTCAAAATGCTGGCGATATTCTTTATAGGTTGTTGATCCCATACAGCGTAATTTTCCGCTTTGCAGCGCCGGTTTTAGCAAGTTAGAGGCGTCCATCGCCCCGCCGGATGTTGCGCCCGCGCCAATAATGGTATGGATTTCATCGATAAAGAGGATCGCTCCATCCGTTTCCTGTAATTTATTCATGACGGCTTTTAGCCGCTCTTCAAAATCCCCGCGATAGCGTGTACCTGCCAGCAGCGCACCCATATCCAGAGAATAAATTGTAGCATCCATCAGGATATCGGGCACATCATCATTGATAATCCGGCGGGCAATACCTTCAGCAATGGCAGTTTTGCCGACGCCGGGATCGCCGACCAATAGGGGATTGTTTTTTCGCCGGCGTGCCAAGACCATGATACAGCGTTCCACCTCATCACCGCGTCCGATTAGCGGATCAATATCTCCGTCGCGCGCCTTTTGGTTTAAATTGACCGTATATTCATCCAGCGGATTTTTAGGTTTCTGATCGCCGCCCGCCTCAGGCCCATCTTGGCCTGCTCCTTGGGGGGATTTGGATACCGATTGTTGTCCATTTTTACCGATGCCATGGCTGATGTAATTGACCGCATCATAGCGTGTCATATCCCGTTCTTGCAGGAAATAAACCGCGTGGCTCTCGCGTTCCGCAAAGAGGGCGACAAGAGCATTGGCCCCCGTCACTTCTTCGCGGCCTGAACTTTGGACGTGAATAACGGCGCGTTGAATAACCCGGTGGAACCCCGCAGTAGGACGGCTTTCTTCGAAATCATCCACAATAAGGCTGGCCAGATCTTCATCAAGATAACGGGTAATATCGCCGCGCAGAGCATCCAGATCCAGATCACAGGCGTTCATGACGGCGGCGGCATCAGTATCGTCAATTAAGGCTAATAAAAGATGTTCTAGAGTTGCTAGCTCATGTTTACGGTCCGAAGCCAGCGTTAAGGCACGGTGAATGGTTTCTTCTAAGACGGGTGAAAATGAAGCCATAATTTATTCCTTATTCTGTCCGCTCATTGGCCTATATCCAATGGTGTTCTCCAGTCGTGTTTATTCAAAGTGGTAACACCGGGATGTCTTTTCAAGCACCTTTGACATTAAACCCTGCCTGACAATTTTATATTAGGTGTTGGTTTCATGCCTTTTCCTCGTTTCAGGCTTTTTCTAATGTACATTGCAGGGGGTGTTGTGCGCGTTTGGCAGCATCCATAACTTGCGCGACCTTTGTTTCGGCGATTTCAAATGTATAAATACCGCATACGCCAATGCCATTTTGATGGACATTAAGCATAACTTGCGTGGCCTCTTCCTGTGTTTTTTTAAATATTCCCATAAGAACAGAGACAACAAATTCCATGGGTGTATAGTCATCATTCATCAGAATAACGCGGTACATGGACGGTTTTTTTGTTTTGGGCCTAACTTTGGTGGCGACGCCCCGTTCGGTGCCATCAGCCTTGTCCAAGCCGTCATCATTATTCGGATCAGTCATAGATGTCATCATTATCGTCATTGTGGTTAAGTTAGGAATTAATAGAGGCAATGAAAAGGCCGGGCTAGAAACTTATTTGTGAGATATCCGATAGTTTTTGGGGGCAAATACATATGGATATTAAATTCACGTCATTTTATCCGCCTTTTGCAGAATTTTACAGTATTGTTAACGAATCGTAAACCATGGACCCCGAGACAGGGATATGATGTGGCGGTTGTTCATACTTATTTTTGCGTGGCTATTGCTGGGTGTTACAGCGCAAGCTGAGACGAAACGTTATGCGTCGATTGTGGTCGATGCGGATACGTTGGAAATCATTCATGCCCGCCAGATTGACGCATTACGCTTCCCGGCCTCGCTGACTAAAGTCATGACGCTTTATCTGACATTTGATGCGCTTAATGCGGGTCATTTACAGCTTGGTAGTCAATTACCGGTTTCGCGCTATGCCGCCCGGACGGCCCCCAGTAAATTAGGCCTGCGGGCCGGACAAATGATTACGGTTCAGGATTTAATTCAAGCGGTTGCCGTTAAAAGCGCGAATGATGCCGCTGTAGTGCTGGCAGAAAAAATTGGCGGGTCCGAAGCCGGTTTTGCAGCTATGATGACAGCAAAAGCCCAATCACTGGGTATGCGCAACAGCCAGTTTTATAATCCGCATGGCCTGCCGCATGAAGGCCAGAAAACTACGGCACGGGATATGGCCAAACTGGCTTCCGCTGTTTTAAATAACCATCGCCGCTATTATCATTATTTTGGCCAGAAGACGTTTCGCTATAATGGACGTACTTATAAAAACACGAATGGGTTACTGCATAATATGGCTAATGTAGACGGTTTTAAGACCGGGTTTACGGCGGCTTCGGGCTATAATTTGATCATATCTGCGCAAAAAGAGGGCCGCCGCCTTATTGCGATTGTGTTGGGCGGTGCCACTGGAAACTCGCGCAATATGCATATGGCCGACCTTATTCGGCGCGGGTTTAAAACTCTCGGAGTTGCGCCGCCGGCTCTTGCCCCTGTAACGGTTGTTTCTGAGCCTGTGCCGGTGTTGAAAGCCCCGCAAATTGCCAGTAAGGCCAAGACCCGAAAATCACAAGCGATTGCCAAAACGCCTGTTATAACAAAAGCTGTGCGGCTGCGCGGGCGTTCAGGCGCGAAAGGTTTACCGCAATCCGTAACGGTTATAGACGGCGATCAAACGGTCAAACTCGCCAGCCTGTCATTGGATAACGCTTGGTCTGTTCAGGTTGGAGCCTTTGCAACGGGCGCTGCTGCGCAGGAACATTTAACCGTCCTATCGGCTTTGCCATCATCAGGTCTTCAGCCCGCAAATGCCCGTGTTTTACCGCTGCGGCGGGGACAACAGATATTGTACCGCTCTCGATTTACAGGATTGTCACTGCATGAGGCGCAAGAGGCTTGCCATGCATTGTCAAATTTGGCCGCCGGGTGCAAAATTATCACGCCGGGCGGATGATAGCGCAGGTTAAAGAGAGGTTAGAGACCAAATCAAACCGCGCGCGCGGATGGTTGCCCGTGTTGATCGTCAGTTTGGGTCTGATAACAGCTGCCTTATGCTGGGGGGCTGCTGGGTATTTTATTGTCGGCTTTTATGAAAATGATCCGCAAATTCCGGCCATGCTGTCTGCGGGTTTATTCTGTCTGACAATCGCGACGATAGGGGCATTGCCCGCTTTTATCACGGCAATCCTTACGCGCCGGGTCATACCTGGTGTGAATAGCCGCCGCATAGGGCAGGTGATTATCGGGTTTAATTTACCATGGATAGGGTTAGGCATTGTTCTGGCATTCGCGTCAGGATTAATTTGGTATTGGGGAGCCATAGCGTGTCTTATTGCCTTGATATTTACGATTTGGGGTCTGGCTCTATACCGTTTGGCCTAAGGATTGCGTGTATTAAAGCTCTATCACAGGCAAATAACAGTAGTGTGCATTGAAAATTAGGCCCTTTTCAGTTATATTATGAACGCGGTTGGGGACGACGCTTAAATATTGGATAATGGATTGTATATTATGAAATTTCGTCACCTTCTTTTCGCTGCTTCCGCTGCCATATTGGCGGCCTGTGCAACATCTACCCCATATCAACCGGCTTCAAAACCCGGCGGCTTTGACGGCTTTTCCCAGACCTTGATCGAAAATGACCGCGCACGGGTTACATTCGGCGGGAACTCGTTAACGGAACGCGAAACTGTTGAAAATTACCTCCTTTATCGTGCGGCGGAAATGACCAAGGAAAAAGGTTTTGACCATTTTTCATTGATAAAAAAAGAAACTGAAGAAAAAACCCGGCTGTCTGGCGGGGCAGGGTTATCGAGCAGCCTGTATGATCCGTATTTTAATTATAGTTTTTTCCGGCCCCGTTATGGGTGGTCCCGGGGGTATCGGTTCTCGCATTTTGGCGGGTTTCGCGGCGGCAGAGGTTTTGGTCATAGAGGTTTTGGACGTCGAGGCTTTGGCGGCTTTGGCAGCCGTAGTTTTTACGGCGGCGGATTTTATGACCCGTTCTTTAACAACTATAACATACGGGAAATTACCAAATATCGGGCGACGGCCGAAGTGAAATTTGGCCGTGGCGCAAAACCGTTTGAAAAAGATAACGCCTTTGATGCTGAAGAAGTTTTGAAAAATCTCGCGCCAACGATTGAATATCCTGAAGAGAAAACTTAGGACGTCTCACATTTATTTAGCCGTAAAAGCCGCTCAATAAAAAGCGGCTTTTTTTAATTTTCTGTGGCTGGCAATCTGACGGTAAACGTAGTTCCGTTTGGCCCTGTTTGGGTTAGCTCTAAACTACCATTCTGGGCTTCGGCAAGTTCTTTGGATATTGTTAAACCGAGCCCTGTATTGCCATGGCCCGTCGATCCGGTGAAGGCTTTGAATAAATTGTCTTTTGCCTTATCAGGCAGGCCCGGCCCCGTATCCGTTATGGCAATAAAAATATTATCCCCGTCTCTTTTTGCGCTTGTCGTTAAGACTCGCGGGGCATTATCTTCGTGTAATTCAGCCATAGCTTGGGACGCATTCCGAATAAGATTATGAAAAATACGATAACTATGATCAGGATCCGCCCGTACTTCCATATCGGTTGGGATAGTGTTTTCGAAGGTGATCTTGCGTGGCCCATGACCAAATGACCCAATGGTATCTCCCGCAGCTTCGCCAATGAGAAATCCGATACGAATATCCGCGGTTGCGGGTGGATCATCGCGGGATTGACTAAAATTCAGAACATCTCCCGTTAATTTAACGCCGCGGTCAATCGCTCGCGTGAGACGATCTCCCATATTAGCGACGCGTTCGTCCTTATCCATAGTCAGACGGTCCGATATTAGCTGGGCTGAGGTCAGCACATTACGAAGGTCGTGGTTAATTTTTGCGACGGCTAATCCCAATGTAGCTAAACGCTCACGCTGTTTGAACGAGGCGCGAACGCTTTGTTTCATATCATAAAATTCCCGTTGCAATTGCCCGATTTCGTCTTTACGCCCGCCGGGCGGGACATTGCTGCGGCGGCGATTGGGGTCTTCCCGGAAATCAGCCAAACCTTTAGCCAGTTTTTCAATGGGTCGAATAATCAGGCCTAACATGGCTAAATATAGCAAACCCCCAGTAATAATAGCGATTACAATGGATAATAGGACTATATTTTCAAAAAATTCGCGCATAGCCGCACGAATTTTTTCTTTTGGGATTATTAACTCCAGCGCATCTTGGCCCTCTACGGGGGATAATGCCAGAACACGAATAAAGCCTGTCCCGTCACCAAAAAAATCGGCAAAAGCATCGCGAAAACGCGGTAAGCGCCATTGGTTACGCAGATCGACAATTTGTAATTTATCGCCTTCGGGCGGGAATCCCAATATTAATTCTGTCATGCCGTCACGTTTGGTGGCCACCATCATGACATCTGTATCTTTCATAAATTGTTCCGTTAACATTTCGGATGCTTCATAATCGGGAACGCCCGTTAAAGCTTGAGCAAGCAAGCTGGCTTGTTTTGCGCGTTCGGTAATCCAGTCCTGCCGGAACATTGCGGCTGATGGAATAAAGATTACGAGTTCTGCAAGCATGACAAAACCAATTGTCATTAAAAGCAATTTACTCGAAAGACGGCGAGAAATTAATCCTTGAATCATGAAATCTGTGTAAGCGAGCGAACTCGCTCTGTCACTAGGCCAAATATCAAAACTTTTAATGAATCTATTACGTTACTACGAGTTTGGCTCTCATTGTTAGTAAAGCGGGGTGGCGCCCCATAAATGATGGCGTGGCATCCATCCCTTTATTCCGGTATCGCTTTTGATTTCGCACCACGCCTTTGCATTACAACCTTTCAGGGATAATATTGCGTTTTTGCTAACATTGGCGATAACGCGGCTTGAATCAGTGGGGTGCGTATACAAGGGTGTATTGTGAAGTGTCATAACGGTTCTTACACCGGACAATGCCGGTTTGCGGACCCAGCTTTCATCGCCGGCAATATCTCTGACACGCCGCCACATTTCTGTTTCGGCGACAATAATTAAAGGTAATTGCCGACGTTGATATTGCCAAGCAATAGGGTGTTTCATACTGGGGCCAGTCCGGCCATTGACTTGGCCATATTTAAGAGAAACATAACGGGGTACTGCAAAGCCCGAGGGTGTTTTTGCAGCCGAGACACGGAAAATATTCTGTGTGGACGGAACCGGTTCTATGATAGTGCGGCGGGTCTCTGTGTTTATATGACGAGTATGGGGTTGATCATTCGGGGATAATTGCGCCCCAGCAGACCCAGCCCAAATGGACGTTATAAGGAAAGACAGTATTATTTGCAGTTTAGGTGTCATATCGCCATTTTGGTATATAATTTCTCTCTCATGCCATTATAGCTCTAAACACAAGGTAAATATTTGGTGTATTGCCCAGAGCAGGGCTTGAAATTATGGGTCAATTGAGGGCATGTAGTGTATGGCTTCAAAACTTCCATCACGGCCCCGAGTTATTATTACGCGTATGTTGCCAAAACCTGTTGAGGACAGGTTAGCCGATTTGTTTGATTGCCGCTTTAATACTGACGACCAACCTTTGAGCCACGCCCAGCTTTGTGCGGCGGCGGCGCAGTGTGATGTTTTGGTGCCAACGGTTACAGACTTGATTGATGCACAGGTTATTGCTGCGGCAGGCTCGCGCTTAAAAATGATCGCAAATTTTGGTGCCGGAGTTGATCATATCGACCGTATTGCAGCCCATAGTTCTGGATTGGTTGTGACCAATACGCCGGGGGTTTTGACTGAAGATACGGCAGATCTGACCATGGCGCTTATATTAGCCGTTCCGCGCCGGCTTGTTGAGGCGGACCGATTAACGCGCGCCGGTCAATTTACGGGCTGGGCACCAACGGCGCATTTGGGGCGCCGTGTGCGCGGTAAATCACTGGGTATTATCGGTATGGGCCGGATAGGGCAGGCGGTCGCGCGCCGGGCCCATGCCTTTGGCCTATCTGTGCATTACCATAATCGCCGCCGGGTTTCGGCACCTATTGAAGAGGCTCTATCGGCTGTTTATTGGGACCGTCTTGATGATATGTTGGAACATGTTGATATTGTTTCAGTAAATTGCCCGAAAACACCCGCGACTTATCATTTGCTCAATGCAGACCGTCTGTCAAAAATGTCCCCCGATAGTTATATCGTCAATAGCTCACGCGGGGATGTTATCGATGAGGCGGCTTTGGCGAGTGCTCTCGCGGCGGGCCAGATTGGCGGGGCCGGTTTGGATGTTTATGAAAATGAACCGGCTATACATCCCGATCTCATGTCTCTGCCCAATGTTATATTAGCCCCCCATATTGGTTCGGCCACTCATGAAAGTCGTCATGAAATGGGTCAAAAAGTTATGATTAATATCCGGGCGATGATAGATGGTCATATATGTCCTGATCGTGTTTTGCCGCCGCGCGAAGCGCTGTCTAAAGCGTCGTAATTTGTCAATGCAGGAGTGAAAATGTTAAACCGTCTTGCCTTAATGGCTATATTATCAGGAGGCTTAACCGCCTGTGGGCCGGCTGCGAACTCTACGCCGGCTGAAAAACCCGCTGCGGCACAGGCTGCATCAAAACCGGTGGATGGGCCAAAGATGACTATTAAATCTGTTAAGCTGGCAGATGGATTTTATATGCTGACCGGACCGGGCGGCAATATCGGTGTGTCCTCTGGTGAGGATGGTCTGTTTGTCATTGATGATAAATTTGACCGGTTTGGCGAAGAAATTATTATGCGTCTTCGCGAAATTTCAGATGGCCCCATCCGCTATGTACTCAACACCCATTATCACGGCGATCATACAGGCGCGAATGCCAAGATGAAATCAACAGGCGCTGTTGTAACGGCACATGAAAATGTTCGCACGCGCATGGGCATCACATTTGACAATAAGTTATTTGGGCGACCTGTAAAAGCAACGGCGCCGGAACAATGGCCGATGTTGACATATTCAGAAAATGCGACCTTCTATTTCAATGGCCAGACCGTCAGGGCTATCCATACACCATCAAGCCATACGGATGGGGATACAATTGTTTATTTCGAGCAAGGGGATATTCTGCATATGGGCGATAATTTCTTCAATGGAAATTTCCCTTATATTGACATTGACTCAGGGGGGTCATTGCAAGGTATGATTGCGTCCCATAATAAGGCGCTCTCTATGGTAGGGGATAATACTAAAATAATTCCCGGACATGGCCCGTTAGCCGCGAAGTCTGACCTAATTAAAACCCGTGATGTCTTGAAAGATGTTATGACTCGCGTACAAGCACGTATTGATCAAGGCCAAAACCTTGAAGCCATGTTAGCGGATAACCCTCTTAAAGGTATGGGCCGTGATGGATGGTTTATCAATGAAGAGACAATGGGACGAATTGCATTTCGCTCGCTGACTGAAAGGTAGCATCTTCAAAATGCAAATCGGGGCGCATTGGAAGCCCGTAGATGCCCTCCCCCAATTGGGGTCTCGAGCTTTCAATCGACACTCCCTCCCGGATATCTCTGGGGGGGAGTTGTTTGTTTTGAGCTTTCTGTTACCTCTCTCTATATAAAAAACCCTCATGGAGCCGCTTATGTCATTTGGGACACATAGCTATCAGCCCGATACGCGTAATGCTGATGTGCTGTTTAATGTAAATGGCCAATTGCTGCCTCGTGACCAAGCGGTGGTTAATGTTTTTGATAGCGGGTTTATGCTGGGCGATGGTATTTGGGAAGGCTTGCGGGTGCATCGCGGCCGAATTGCTTTTCTGGAGGATCACCTTACCCGACTTTGGGAAGGGGCCGCCGCTTTGGATATAGATATCGGCCTGACCCAAGAAATGTTGACAAAGCGGCTTTATGAAACCCTACAGGCTAATCAAATGGTTGAGGATGTTCATATCCGCCTCATGGTCACGCGCGGTTTACGCTCAACGCCCTATCAGGACCCGCGCGTTGTAATCAGCGCAGCCACAATTATCATTGCGCCGGAATATAAAAAGCCTCGTCCTGAAACAGCCGTAAAAAGTCAGCGGCTATATACGGTATCTGTGCGCCGTGGGCGGGCTGATGTTCAAGATCCGGGACTGAATTCACATTCGAAAATTAATTGTATCACGGCTTGCATTCAGGCTATTAAAGCGGGGGCGGACGAAGGGTTGATGCTTGACCCGCAAGGGTTTGTTGCCACCTGTAATTCGACACATTTTTTTATTGTTCGGCGCGGCGAGGTCTGGACATCGTCTGGGGATTATTGTCTTGGCGGGATTACACGGGGAAAGATTATCGACTTATGCCGTGCCCATGATATTCCTGTCTTTGAAAAAAATTTTCCATTAGCCAAATGTTATGGGGCCGATGAGGCCTTTACAACAGGGACATTTGCGGGGCTTGCCCCTGTTGGCGAGATTGATGGCCGTATTATAGGCAAGGGTCTGCGCGGACCGGTGACGCAGCGATTACAAACTTTATATCTTGACCTTATTCATACTGATATTGGCTCATGACCATGGTCTGCATGTGGTCGGGCCCGCGGAATTTATCGACGGCGATGATGCGCAGCTTTGGTGCGCGCGCTGATACGGCAGTATGGGATGAACCTTTTTTTGCCCCTTACCTTATAGCGACAGGCAAGTCCCATCCGGGACGGGCTGAAACATTGGAACGCCATGAAACAGACCCGAGGACCGTTGCGGCTGCCTGTCAGGGAACGGTTCCCAATAATAAACATTATTATTTTCAAAAACACATGCCCCATCATATGATAGCTGATTTCCCAATGGATTGGGCGAGAGGCGGAAAACATTTTTTTCTTATTCGGGATCCCCAGCGTGTGATTGCTTCTTATGCCAAAGGCCGCTCCCGCTTTGATGAAAGTGATTTAGGGTTTTCAGACCAGCGGCGTGTATATGATTACCTGCAAGGCATGAGCGGCCAAGATATTCCCGTGATTGATAGTATGGATATATTAACGGCACCTGAGATAGCGCTCTCGGTTTTGTGCCAAGCGCTCGATATTCCGTTTGACCACGCAATGTTATCGTGGCCCGCTGGACCTCGCCCAGAAGACGGAGCTTGGGCCCCTTATTGGTATGATAGCGTTATTGCATCGACCGGTTTTTCATCTCCGCCTCGAACAATGCCAATCCTTGATCCGCAATATGAACCCCTATTAAAGGCCTGCCGTGCAGATTTTATGCCGCTATATGCCAAACGTCTCATTTTACGGTCTTAGCGTGAGATATAGATTTGTTTTTCGCGCGAGGCGGGCATCGGCTCGCTTTTAATAACAGGCTGCTATAATTTAGGTCATTATGGAGCGATATATGCGTTTAATGGCAATCCTTTTAACTTTCTCTTTCATGGGCCTTTCGACCCCGGCTTTTGCGGGTTGTCATACGTCTTGTACGCCCGGCGCGCTTCAGGCGTCCCATTCCGGTTTTTCGGCTTCACGAGAAGGCGGGGTGACAATTTACCGAGGTCGTCATCAGAGCATTGACCGTCAGGCTGTAGCAAATTTCGCTCGTATCGAGGCGGTAGAAAAACGCGCCAAAGCCCGGCAAAAGGCTTTGGCGCGTCAATCGCGTGAAACGGCACGATTGCGGGCAGAGAATGCTGTGCTGCGGGCTGAAAATGCGCGGCGACTGCAAAATACACCGCGCCGTACAGGTAGACGGTTTTTTGGAAATAATCGTTTTTTTGGCCGTAATGGCTTTATTGGTAATCGCAATTTCTCGGGTGCGACAGTTTCTCTTGGCCGCGGGGCGGTACGGAGAGGATCGGGCCGGCGCGGGACCCGGCGGAAAGGAACCGTCCGGCGTAGAGGGCGTTAGCGGTTTAATATACGCTGTATTTTTAATGGCGTAAACGGAATGCTATTATAGTATTATAGTTTATGACACGCTGGGCAAGCCGGGTCGCGCGGCAGTGATAATGTTCGTGCAGTTGACCGCAGCCCGTCAAATATCCATAGCTTTCCGCATAGGCTATCCCCAGCCTCTGTAATCAATTTTATGGTCTCTAGAGCCATATGTGAGCCAATGAGTCCGGCTAGTGCGCCAATGACGCCGACTTGGGCACAGGTCTCGGCATCGGGCGGAATTTGTGGAACAAAACAGCGGTAACAGGGCCCTGTTCCATTGGATGCAAAGGCGGCCACATGCCCCTCGAAACGCCCCAGCGCGCCAGAGACAAGCGGAATGCCCAGAGCCAAGGCCGTATCATTAATAACAAAACGACTGGTAAAATCATCAACCCCATCCAGAATAATATCATGACCTTTGAGTAAAGCCTCGGCATTATCGGGTGTTAACCGCGTAATTTTCCCTATGGTTTTTATATCCGGATTTAAATCAGCCAGTGTATCAGCCATGACAACGGCTTTGGGCATGCCGACATCAGTATTCACAAATTGTACTTGGCGCTGTAAATTAGACCGCGAAACACTATCATCATCAATAATCGTTATGTGTCCGGCCCCGGCGGCGGCTAGATACAAACCAGCTGGCCCGCCAAGGCCACCAGCGCCAACAATAGCAATTTTTGAGGCGAGTAAAGCCTGTTGCCCTGGTCCGCCGATTTCTTTGAGAACCAAATGGCGGGCGTAACGTTCGATTGAATCCGGGGTCATATTATATCTGTAACAGTTTTTCGATTGATGCGTAGCTTTTAAATGTTATGCGTCTCTATGTTTAAAAAACTTCTACTCTCATGCACTCTTATTCTAACCGCTTGTTCAAATCATACTGGGCAGGCTCAAACCGCGCCGCCTGTTTTTGATAGCGCCTCTATGGATGCGATGCTGAGCGAAGCTGTGGATTCTGGCGAGGTGATCGGTGTGCAAGCCTTGGTTTTTGATGAGGGCCATACGGTATATCATAAAAGCTTTGGGTTGGCTGATCGGGAGCGCGGAACTCCGGTCGCGGTTGATACGGTTTACAGAATTTATTCCATGACCAAGCCTGTGACATCGGCCTTGATTATGGATTTGATGGAAGAGGGCAAGCTTGCCCTGACCGATCCCGTATCGCGTTATATCCCTGAACTGGCCCAGATGAAAGTCGTGAGTGCGGGGCCGGATGGCACGCCGGTTTTTACCGATCAACAGCGACCTATCACGATAGAGGATTTGTTGTTGCACCGCTCTGGCATGGCCTATGGGATTTTTGGCGGTTTCCCCGTTGAACAGGCTTACCAGACTGCGCAGCTGTTCGAAGAAGATTTGGCAACCAATATGACCCGCCTATCGCAACTACCTTTACTCGCGCAGCCCGGTGATGCGTGGTTTTATAGTTATTCAATTGATGTTTTGGGACGGGTCGCCGAAGTCGTGAGCGGAATATCTTTGGACCAATTGATGGATGAGCGTTTCTTTACACCTTTGGGGATGAGCGAAACCGGGTTTCATGTGCAGCCAGAGCAAACGCCCCGTTTCGCCAGCAATTACATTATCCAGCCCGATGGGCAGTTTATTTTGGAAGATGATGGTCAAAACAGCCCCTTTGCTGATCTTGACAAGAAATTTTTCTCCGGCGGGGGCGGGCTTGTATCGACAACCGAGGACTATCTTAAATTCGCCCGTATGCTTTTGAATGAAGGCGAGCTTAACGGCACACGTGTTCTGACTCCGGAAACTGTGCGTTTGATGATACAAGATCATTTGTCCGGGGATATGAAATTTCTTCTGCCTTGGATTGGCGGGGACACAGGGGCCGGTTTTGGCTATGGTGGATCGGTGCAAAATACAGCAACGCCGCAACAACAAACCGAACGAGGCCGCTATGCGGGTCAATTTGGCTGGGGTGGGGCTGCGCGTACCAATTTTTGGATTGACCCGGAAAATAAGGCGATAGGTATGATTATGCTCCAGTTTTTCAGTCCCGCTGATCCGGAAATCCATAATCGCTTCCAATCTATGGTATTGGAGCAAACCCGAAATGACCGTGCCGTAGAGCCGTAAAGGCTCGATCAGGTTCATATTCTGTAATATGCCATTACAATAAACGACGCGCTGCGAATTTATGATTGCCAGTTGAGTATTATTGTCTTGATTAAGGGGTGATTCAATCGTTGAACCTTTGCGTATAATTCGCTAGGAGCGAGCAGGATTTTCGCCCGCAACGTCTATGCGGGTTTTTTAATAAGAGGAAAATATGGCCAAAGCACCCACACAGGCAGATGTTGCTGTTACTGGAAACGTAATGTTCTACCAAGACCCCCAACCGCTCACCAAAGATAAACATGCTAAATTCGGCGTCCAGCAGGTTGCAAAACCGTTTGAATTTATGAAGGATCAACATTTCATGCCGATTACGGCGCCGGAATTTGGGTCGGCTGCGGCATCATTTCCAATCATTTTTGCTGGCGACGTCCGCACACCCTTAGCTGTTATGGGTATACGGACAGGGGAAAACCTTTTTGTAAGTGACGGGCTGTTTGAACAAGATTATTATATGCCGGCTTTTGCACGGCGTTACCCATTTGTCCTTGCAGGCGATAAGGAAAATGACCGCTTTGTAGTCTGCGTTGATGAATCGGCAGAATGTGTGACCAGCAAGAACCCGGCACAAGCTTTTTTTGAAGGAGATGATACATCAAGTTTCACGAAAGAAGCTTTCCAGTTTTTGCAAAATTTCGAACGGGACCGCCAAGCTACTGAGATGATGATCCAGCGGTTTAAAGATCTGGATTTATTTGAACAAAAGGATATGCATTTCCAAGGCCAAAACACCGATGGTTCGCCAGCAGAACGCCAAAAAATTGCTGATTATTTTGCGATTACGGAAGAGCGCCTCAAAAGTCTTGATGCCAAGACACTTAAAGAATTTACGGATAATGGATATTTGGCCGTTGCCCATGCCCATATGATTTCATTAGGAAATTGGCAGCGTCTTGTGAATATGACATTGCGCCGGTCCGCTTTAGAGCAAGCGAATTAATATAGGTTTCGGCTTGGAGGGCAGCACCCATGAAAATGAACGGTAATGAAATTCGCCAAGGCAATATCATCAAGCACCAAGATACGCTTTGGGTTGCGGTGAAATGCCAAGCGGTTAAACCCGGCAAGGGTGGTGCCTTTAATCAAGTCGAGCTTAAAAACCTGTTAGATGGGCGTAAGCTCAATGAACGGTTTCGTGCGGCTGAAACCGTAGAGCGGGTGCGACTGGATCAAAAACCGCATAGTTTTTTATATAAAGACGGTGACTTTTTGATCTTTATGAATTCTGAAACCTATGAGCAAATTAATCTCTCGGCAGAATTTATAGGCGAACGGGCCGCTTTCTTAACCGATGGTATGGAAGTCGAGTTGGAATTTTATGAAGACAAACCCATTACGGTGGCTTTACCTGATCAGGTGATATTGGAAGTGGCAGATACTGAACCTGTCGTCAAAGGCCAGACCGCTGCTAACAGCTATAAGCCGGCGACGCTCTCTAATGGGACGCGCACTACTGTTCCCCCCTTTGTGGGTGTCGGCGAGCGTTTGGTGATCAACACTGAAGACGGATCATACGTCAAACGGGCTGACTAGCAGTTTATGGCGATGTCACCCACAATGGCGGTTATGCAGAATGCCGCCCGTAAGGCTTCGCGCAATTTGTTGCGTGATTTTGGCGAATCCGAGCAATTGCAAGTCTCGCGTAAGGGGCCGGCTGATTTTGTCTCTAAGGCCGATAAGCGCGCCGAAGAAATAATTTATGATAATCTAAACCGTGACCGCCCCGGTTATAGCTATCTTATGGAAGAGGCGGGTGAAATTGAAGGGACAGATAAAACGCACCGGTTTATTATCGACCCTTTGGACGGGACAACAAATTTTCTGCACGGCATTCCCCATTTTGCTATTTCCATAGCTCTAGAGCGTGAGGGCGAATTGGTTATGGGGTTGGTCTATAATCCCGTGACAGATGAAATGTTTTATGCCGAGACAGGCAAAGGGGCGTTTATCAATGACGGGACACGCGGAGGTACAGATCGCCGGTTGCGCCCCGGCAGACGCGATATTTTCGCCGATAGTCTTTTTGCGACGGGTATCCCGTTTTTGGGCCGTCCGGGCCATGCTAAATTTCTCAAAGAACTGCACCAAGTCATGGGGGCGAGCTCTGGCGTGCGCCGCCTAGGGTCTGCCGCACTGGATTTGGCTTGGACAGCAGCGGGGCGATATGACGGATATTGGGAACGCGGTCTTGCGGTCTGGGATATTGCAGCGGGCGTCATTATTGCGCGCGAAGCCGGATTAACTGTAGAAAGCCTCTCGGGAGGCAATGTTTTGGAAACTGGTGATGTATTGTGTACCAGTGCCCCTTTACTTGATCCGCTAAAGGCGCGGCTTAATACATGATGTCTGTGTGGGCCTATGTCTGATTTTGAGACGATGTTAAATTCTGTCACGCCTGATCAATTAGCGGCAGACCCCATTATGCGACGGGCTTTTATTGTTGCGATGTTGGCGAGTGACTTTTATCTCCCGACAGCAACAGGCGCAGAGGATCAGGCGCAGGGCGGCGGGATCGAATTGATGACTTTGCCGGTTAATACGATACCCCATGTTGTGATATTTTCATCTGAAGCGCGGCTGAAAGCTTTTTGTGCTAACGGGACCCGCTTTGCTCGCGCGGCAGGGCAAGCCATTTTTCCGGCTATTCAATCCCAATGTGCGATTATGAATCCGGGGCCCAGCGGCCTTGTGTTGACACCGGATGATATGGCCGAAATGCTGGGCGGGGAGACTACTCAGCCGCCTTGCGGAGCACCGGGCCATGTTCATGGTTCGGACTGCTCTCATTAGTCGGTCCGCAAGCCATCATGGATATATCTTCAAAATAAGAGTGGCCGCCATTGAGGAAGAAACTTGCATCTTTTTTGAAAGCATCAACCAGAAAGTCGAACACAGCTCTTATGCGTAGACTTCGACGTACATCTTCATGGGCGACAAGATAGAGCGATTCTTGTTGGGCGATATTCGGCAGAACGCGTACCAAATTGCTATCATTGATACAACCGCCGCATAGTGGTAGCGCGCCTATCCCATATCCGGCCCGAAGCGCTTCATCAAAAGCCCAGATAGAATTAGTCCGGAAGGTGATGTTCTCGGGCATATGTAGCGGTGCATGATTATGGTCAAAAAGCCAAAGCAATTTGTCATCCATAACCGTTGCGATCACACCGTCATGATCGTGTAGGGCTTCGAGTGATTGCGGCATACCGCGCCGGGCAATATATTCGGGCGAAGCAAAAAGGCCAAAGGTTATATCTGCGACTTTGCGGCCAATCAGGCTGTTTTGATCTCCGGGACTCATCCAGCGCAGGGCAATATCGGCCTCGCGCTGGGCAAGATTATAACTACGAAAACCAATGCCCATATCGATTTTAATGTCTGGGTGGCTTGCACGGAAAATTTGTAAAATTTGTGGTAGCCATGCTGTGCCAACCCCTTCAGTGGCCGAGAGACGCACAACACCGGAGAGCGAATGTTCCAGTGTTGCCGTACTGCGGTTAATGGCTGCAGCTTCGTCTTGCATACGGCGGATATGATCAAGAATTGAATGGCCAAAACTCGTTGGGACTAATTTGCCATTCTCTTTTGTTAAAAGCGTGGTACCGAAATGATCTTCTAGAGCACGAATACGTCGGCCAACCGTTGGCTGGCTCAAATTGAGTTGTCGTCCAGCGGCCGTTAGGCTGCCTGTTTCTGCAACAGCTAATACAATAGGGAAGTCGGACCAATTCATTTAAATATGAATACACACTATTCCAAATAAGTCAATTCCATTCTTTTTTGATTGATATATATATTTTTCCGTCACAAAAGCAGATCGTAAAGGAGATCATTATGACACAGAAACAGAAAATAATGAATAGTTTGATCACAATAGTTACGGGGCCGCTGCTCGCTGTCACATTTCTATCTGCGCCCAGTGCCATGGCCGCTGATAATACAGTTAGCCCTGCGGCACCGCAGAATTTCACAGTTCGTTCTGCCTCTGATGGGAAAATTCGTTTGTCGGTTAAATCCTTTAAAAAAGGAGACATGGAACGTAGTATTCGGTTCAGTCAATCGGCGTTGCGCGCCAATCTATCAAAAGCAAAACAGGCTGTGGCCCACTCTAACCTTTGCGCCGCTTATGGCGAATTAGGCGATTTGGAAAAAGCTAGTACGGCTTGCGATATAGCCCTTGAGATTCGTCCCGATATGGAAGAGGCTCGCAATAATAAAAATGCGCTATCCGTTCGTTTAGCGCAAAAATAAACTCTGTTAACATATAAGGCGCAGGCTTAGCCCGCGCCTTATTCCCCTAGGTTTCAATGGCAAAGGTCAATCCGGCCTTGGCCGTTAGGCGTTTAATCAGGGCTTCACCCATGGCTGGGGCAGGTGTGTAAACCCCGCCCGGAACGGTCTCGCGGCTAATGTCTTTCGCAAGGCATAGTGCCGATTCAGTGATCATTTTCGATGTAGATCCATATCCTGGGTCCTTATCGCCGGTAACGCCGGCTATCAGCGTGTTCCCGTCCGGGCCATCCCCGATAAACATAACATCATAAAACCCGCTCTCCCGTTCTTCCCGACTCGGACCTTCGCCCGGCTTGGGCGGATTTTTGGCCATGGAATTATCACTCGCGATAAAATTGGCCGCGGCTTCACCTTTTTCACCTGATCCGGTTAATATCATTTCGTCATAGACAAATGATTTGCCGTAAGCATGACCTAAAAGTGCATTAGAGCGGTGGACATTTTTCGTATTAATGGAGGCCATGATAAACGGGGCTGACCAGCTATCAATATCGGCTTCGAAAACCGGTTTATGTCCCGGAGGTTGTGCCGGGCCTTCAAAATCGGGGCAGAGTGAGAAAGGATCTTTCAGCCAGCTTAAAATTTCCGGCTGTCGTCCGGCGCGTTTCATGGTTTCCATAAAACTGGCTGCTGTTCCGCCTGAAAATGTACCTTTCATTTTACGGACGCGGCCGCGCACCTTGTTACATGGCGTGCCAAAACGATTTTGGGCTTCTTGTTGCAGAAAATAAACCCCCAGATCGAAAGGGATAGAATCAAATCCGCAGGACAGAACGATACGGGCCCCAGAGGCTTTGGCGGGCTTGGTATAACGTGCGATAATATCATGCATCCATGCCGGTTCTCCGCAAAGATCAACATAATCTGTACCATTATCTGCACAGGCCTTGACCAAGGGTTCTCCGTAAAGCTGATATGGCCCGACGGTTGTAATAATAGCTCGGGCCTGTTTGGCCATTGCGTCAAGTGATGTTGGGTCGTCGGAATTAGCCTCGATGAGCGCAATATCGTCTGATATTTCCATTTCGCTGCGCACCTGTGCCAACTTATCGGCAGACCGCCCTGCCATCGCCCATGTTACATCAGAGCCATCATAGGTTTTGTGTAAATATTCCGCCACCAACCGTCCGGTAAAACCCGTCGCCCCATAGACAATAATGTCAAAGTCTTTGCGCATAATAAAATCCTTTATCTATATGCATTTTTTTGCATATGAACGCAGGGATAGCTAGCGCTATTTTATGCGCGTTTCGCAACCCAGTTTTGCCAAAGAATTAAAATAGGTGACCCGAGTTCCAAAGCCGCTCCGGCCATATTGAGGGGTGGCGGCATACCGACGCTGATAACAGAGTATACTCGCGCCAGTCCGCCTATAAATATAGCTAAAACGAGTAAACGCAGCGGCGTTTTCAGGGTTTCAACTTGCGGGACAATCCACCAGATCATAAACACAAGGCTTAGATAATATCCCGAAAGATAGCGATATTGATTATCAATGCCCGGATTAATAACCTCGGGTGGGAGCCAGCGCTCCGCCCCAAGTATTAAACCAGTCAGGCCAAAAAACAGCGGGATAAAGCTGATAAGGATGAGGGTTGTCTGTAAGGCTTTTTTCATTTTTTCAATTCCATTTTTTTACGAGCGAGTTTAGGGGCATGCAGGCTTGAGACATAAAGATATCCCTTGTGATAGATTGCCCCGGTGGCTTGTGGATAAGCTCCGCTAGGGTCTTGTAGACTTTGCAATACGGTGCCGTTTCTATCAATTTGGAGAATGTGAACATAATTTTGCGCTTGCGGGCGCAGCGATGCAGGCAGGCGCATGGCCATAGCGCGGGTCTTGGGTCTAGATGAATTGGCGTCCAGCCAATCCGAGCGCTGACTTATAAGGCCGACAAAAAACGTATCTTTGGGGCCGCGGTTAATATTATCGGGGAAACCGGGTAGATTATCCATGATAACCTGCGCAGTGCCGTCTTTAGTGATGCGGTGTAATTGATAGGTGCCTGTCTCCAGAACCAATATATCTTCGCCGTCCATGGCGACGCCATTGGCAAAGGTAAAGCCGTCTTTGACAATACGGGTAGAGCTATTTTTGGGATCATAGGCCAAAAGCCGGCCCGTTGCCCCATGTTCAATAATTTCCAAAAGACTACCGCTCATTGTCGAGCCGGAAGCTTTAGCACCAAATTTCGTTGAGGCATCCGAGAAATAAATTACGCCATCCGGTGCGATATCCAGATCATCGGCATACAGAATGGGTGTGCCGTCGACCTGATCTGTTAAAATAGAAACATCACCGCCGGGCGTGACAGACACAAGTCCTTTATGGGCATCGGCTATAATGAGATTACCCTGTGCATCGGCTTCAATACCAAGCGGTACGCCGCCTGTGTTCGCAATGACTTCGGGGGTCAGGCTGTTCTCGTCAATACGGATAATATTGCCATTTTGTGATGTTGTATAAAGATAACCGCCTGTAGCCACAACATCTTCTGGACCATGGTTCTCCCCGATATCGAGCCGTTCAAGATCAGCTAATTTATTATTGGCTGCAAAAGGCCCTGTATATCCAGCGTTTTGCGGCGCCTGCCAAGGGACGGGCTTAATTGGTACAGGCCAAAAGGATAGGTAAAGCCCAAAAAACAGGATGAGAACGCCGAGTATAAAGAGTGCTTTTTTCATAATATCCCCTTTTTCTTTGATTGTGCCAGAGATAAGACACAGGACAAAGCCTTAAAATAGCTTGCCCGCCATGCAGGAGTGTATCAAAAGGTCTTGAATTGGAGTGATGTATAATGCGTTATCTATGGTTTTTTATAGCCTCTGTTTCGATGTGTTTGGTTGGGTGCCAACCCGATACGGGTCAGTCTGGAACAGATAGTAAAGCGACATTGGTTGATGTTACGCCGCAGTATTTGACCCGTAATCCAGCACCCGGCCTGTTAACACCCGAGCGGATCAACAGCGACCCTTCTCTGGACGGATCATCGCTACGGCGCCCGCAAATTGCGCCGTCCGGTGATTTTGTTACCCTGCTTCAAGGACGGGCCGATAATGCGCGCCAGCAAGATTTATGGGCCTATGATCTGGAGACAGGCGAAGGGCGTTTGCTGGTTAGTTCAACCGATCTTTTGGGCACGCCAGAAGAACTGTCAGACGAAGAGAAAAATCGCCGCGAACGGGCGCGTGAATATGGTCAGGGGATTATTTCCTATAGCTGGGCGGGTGATAATTTACTGCTCTTTCCATTGGGCGGTGATATTTACTCTTATGATTTAATCAAAAAACAAGCGCGACAAATTACGGCGACTAAAGGCTTTGAATCCGATGCTAAAGTGTCAAAGTCAGGCCGCTATGCTGCCTATATACGGGAGAATAACCTCTTTATTAAAAACTTGGAAACGGGGCTGGAACGTCAGCTTTCGGACGGGGCAACTTCTACAATCCGCAATGGCATCGCCAGTTTTGTTGTGCAGGAAGAACTTGGTCGTTCGACCGGCTATTGGATATCTCCAACCGAGAATTTAATAGCCTATACCCAGATTGATGAAAGCCCGGTTACGATTGAAAACCGGATCGAATTTGGCGCAGCTGGCGTTGAGAATGTTAGCCAGCGCTACCCGTTTGCGGGAACGGATAATGCGACCGTTAAGCTAGGTATTGTATCACGCTCTGGCGGAGAAACACTATGGGCCGATATTGGTGATAATCCCGATATCTATCTCACCCGCGTTATCTGGAGCGCCGATGGCCAAGAGCTGTTCGCCGGCATTTTATCCCGGGATCATAAAAGCCATACTTTGCTCAGGATTAACCCACAGACGGGGGCTTCGTCGGTTTTCTTTGAGGAAACATCGAAAACATGGCTTAATATTCGCCCCTTTTACAAAACCTTGAAAGACGGCTCATGGCTCTGGACGTCAGAACGTGACGGTAAACGTCAACTCTTTCGGATCCGTTCTAATGGTGAGTTTTCGGCCATCACCCCTGACAGCCATTTGGTCAATTCCATTGCTTGTGTGAATAGCAATAGTGAAGATATCTATTTTACGGGTTGGGATAAATCGGCATTGGAACGCCAAATTTATACCATAAAATTTGATGGGTCCGGCTTGAGCCAGATTTCTACAGGCGATGGGCGCCACACTGCGCGGTTTGCCAAAGATTGCTCGCGCTTTATCGGAACTTTTTCCAACCCTGATCAACCACCGCAGACACGGGCTTATAAATCAGATGGTACGCCGCTGACATGGCTCAATGAAAATGCTTTGGATGCTAATCATCCGTATGCTGCGTTTTTGGCGGCGCATATCACGCCTGAATATGGGCAAATTCCGGCTGATGATGGTACGCCTATGGATTATGCCCTATATAAACCATTGGACTTAAAACCGGGTGAAAAACGTCCGGCGGTTACCATCGTTTATGCAGGACCGGGCGTACAGCGCGTCCATAAAGGTTGGGCGCGAAAACATTTTGCACGTATGCTGGCGCATCACGGATTTGTTGTTTTTAGTCTGGATAGCCGAGGGGCGACAAATCGAGGGAAAGATTTCGAAGATGTGCTGTATCGTGCTATGGGTAAGGCCGAAGTTGTCGACCAATCCGCAGGTGCGCGCTGGCTAAAATCCCAACCTTTCGTCGATGCCGATAAAATGGGTGTTTATGGATGGTCTTATGGCGGATATATGACTTTGCATATGTTGGCACAAACCGATCATTATGCCGTGGGTGTATCGGGAGCGCCTGTTACCGATTGGGCGCTATATGATACGGCCTATACGGAACGTTATCTTGGGGATCCAAATCCGGGTGCGACCAATTATACACAAGGGGCCTATGAAGACGGGAGTGTCTTTGCCCATATAGACGGTTTGACCGAACCGGTGCTGCTGATCCATGGAATGGCTGATGATAATGTTGTCTTTCGTCATTCGATTAAATTGATGGATGACATGCAAAACAGAGGGCGTCATAATATGAAAATTATGACTTATCCCGGCGAGAAACACGGGTTTCGCAAGACAGAAAACCGCATTCACCGTGACCGACAGATTCTAGACTTTTTCCTCGATAATTTCGAGCCATAGGACCTAAAATGAATTGGTTATCAAAATTAACGCCGCCGGGCGTCAAATCAATCTTTACTAAAAAAGATACGCCGGACAATCTTTGGATGAAATGCCCAAAGTCGGGCGAGATGGTTTTTTCGGCTGACTTGCCGGGGCTTTTACATGTGACCCCTGCTGGGCATCATATGCGTATTGGACCAAAATTGCGTATGGGATATACGTTTGATGATGGGGATTATACCGAAGTGGGTAGTCCCGAGGTCGCCAAAGATCCACTCAAATTTAAAGACGATAAAAAATATACGGACCGTTTAAAGGCTGCGCGGCTTAAAACAGGTGATCAGGATGCCATGTCTATTGGTGTGGGTAAAATTCACGGGATTGAAGCCGTTGTTCTCGTGCAAAATTTTGCCTTTATGGGCGGTTCGCTTGGCATGGCTGCGGGTGAAGGTTTTATTCAGGCTGCGGAATATGCCGTGGCTAAAGGTTTACCATTGGTGGCTTTTACAGCTGCAGGCGGTGCGCGTATGCAGGAAGGGGCGCTTTCGCTTATGCAAATGCCGCGAACCACTATTGCAGTGCAGGAATTACGCGAAGCGGGGCTGCCATATATTGTTGTATTATGCGATCCGACAACGGGCGGCGTAACTGCCAGCTATGCCATGTTGGGTGATATTCATTTGGCCGAGCCAGGGGCCTTGATTTGTTTCGCCGGACCGCGTGTTATTGAGGAAACCATCCGCGAAAAACTGCCTGAAGGATTCCAGCGTGCTGAGTTTTTAGAAGAAAAAGGCATGATTGACCAAGTTGTCCCACGGGATAAAATGCGCGAGACTTTGGCCAAAATTCTTGGGGTTTTAACACAACAGCCGGTGCAAGGTCTTTTTGAGGATGCCTGACACGGCTGATTTACTGGACAAAGCCTTACAGGAGTTACGCGCGCTTCATCCCAAGAAAATTGATTTGGGGCTTGAACGCATCGAGCGGGTTTTAGAGGCGCTAGGTCGTCCGCAAGACAGACTCCCGCCTGTTATTCATATTGCTGGTACTAATGGGAAAGGATCGGTTGTGGCGTATTTACGCGCTTTTGCCGAAGCTGCGGGATTAAAAGCCCATGTTTATACCTCGCCGCATCTGGTACATTTTCGGGAACGGATTGTCGTTGCTTCGCAAGACATCGACGATATTCCGCTTATTGACGTTCTTAGCCGTGTACGCCGTGCTAATGACGGTCTTGCGCTTTCCTTTTTTGAGGCTACAACGGCTGCGGCTTTGCTAGCGTTTTCCGAAATGCCGGCCGATATATGTTTGATTGAGGTCGGACTGGGTGGCCGCTATGATGCAACCAATGTTATCGCACATCCGGCCTGCGCCGGAATAACGCCGATTGATTATGACCATGCTGAATTTTTGGGCCGCGACTTGGCCGGTATTGCGAGGGAGAAAGCGGGTATTATAAAAAAAGACTCTCCCGTATTCTCAGGGTTGCAAAGCGACCAGGTTAATGCGGTTTTAGATAGTGAAGCGCGAAAAGCCGGGGCAGATATAAAACAATGGGGGCAAGATTTCCGGAGCTATCGTCAACAGGGCCGCCTGGTTTATGAAGATGCGGGTGAGCTTTTGGATTTACCATTGCCTGCTTTGCCGGGCGATCATCAGGTGCAAAATGCTGGCTTGGCTATTGCTATTGCCCGCGCGGTACACCTGCCTTTATGGGCGATTGAAAAGGGCATATCTGCTGTAAAATGGCCTGCACGGCTACAACATTTAACAACGGGTGTTTTAACCAAGCGGGCGCATGAGGCCGGAGCAGAACTCTGGCTTGATGGCGGCCATAACCCGGCCGCCGCCCGCGCTGTTTCCCGGGCTATGGCCGAATTGGATAGCCGCGCCCCGCGTCCCTTGATTTTAATAACAGGGATTTTAGCGAATAAGGATATAGGCGGATTTCTCGATGAATTTGAAGGCTTGGCCAGTGCTATTATTAGCCTTGATATAACCGATCATGCATCATTGGCCCCTGAGACGCTGATTGAGATTGCGGCGAGTCGGAATATTCCGGGGCAAATTGCTGTCGACCTAGAAGACGCCGTGAAACAGGCGCTTAACCTTGCCGGGGCTTTATCGCGCCAGCCTGCGGATAGGCCGGCCAATCCGCCGCGCATATTAATTTGCGGATCTCTTTATCTCGCGGGCGAGGTTCTTAAATTTAATTCATAAATTGCAATACAATGAAACAGGGGCTGAATTGCTATTAGGATTTGGCTTTGCCTAGGGTTATGGCGCAGAGGAGACATTATGGCAAAGTTGATATGGATACTTCCCGTGGCT
>CAZZKV010000009.1:27846-39081 GCA_964654665.1 uncultured Caulobacterales bacterium
AACGCCGGTAAAGCAGGGGCTGTTATCCCGCGCGAGAAAAAATCTTATGAACATTTCCCAAGGCCGAAATGATGAAACTGCAGGTATCTATTGCAGTGTTTGCGGGCGTCATGCAGGCCGCTTGTGCAACCGTAGTGCGCGGAACAACCGAGCCATTTATCATTGAAACCAATCCGCCGGGTGCTATGGTAACAACCACGCTGGAAACCCCAGAAAGCTGGGCGGCTCGCCAGGAAAACCCTGAGAGACCGGTGCAACGATATGGCTGCGCTCCCACGCCTTGCGCTATAGAATTGCCGCGCCGGTCAAAATTCATTGCCAAGATTAAGAAACCGGGCTTTGCGCCTGTGCGTGTTACAGTGACAAGCCGTGCGAGTCTTAAAGGACAAGCGCCATCCCTCGCAGGATCATCGGTTGTGACAGGGGCTCTCTTGGCCGAAACGGCCGCCAGTTCCGGCTCGGCTGTTGTCGCAGGACTTGTTAATCCAATTGTGATTTCAGGCGGTGTTACAGCTATAGCTACGCCCATGATTGCAGTCGATGCATTATCGGGGGCTATGCTGAGCTTGTCGCCCAATCCCGTTGTTTTGGATTTACAGCCGGATACAGACACTCTGATTAATCCGGCACAATTACCAACGCTGAAATAAAAAACCGCTAGAGACCTAGCGGTTTTACCTTAAGCGATATTTTGTTGGGGTTCCGCTGTATGTTCGGACACCCATTCTTCGAGTTTGGTTTTTGTCATCGCTCCAACTTTTGTGGCAACAACTTGTCCACCTTTGAAAATCATGAGCGTTGGAATGCCACGGACATGAAATTTCGTGGGTGTTTCAGGGTTATCGTCAATGTTAATTTTGGCGACTTTGATCTTATCGGCCATATCTGTGGAAATATCTTCCAGTGCAGGGCCAATTTGCTTACAGGGGCCACACCATTCGGCCCAAAAATCGACGAGCACAGGGGTATCTGACCCAATAACGTCATCTTTAAAACTTGCATCTGAAACGGCGACAGTTGCCATGATAATCTCCATTTTTATCCAGTTATAGAGGTAGGAAGCTTGGCTATCTGCGTCAAGGTGTGATCCAGACGCTGTGCATCCAAAACCATTAATGATGGGCCGTCCGTCCATAAGAGCGCGCAGGTAATCTCGCGATCGGGGTATATTTCGCGGGCGAGCTCGCGGTAAGCGGCCATTTGGCCCCAATAGAGCTCAGCAACCCCGTCTTGGGTTTTAGGCGGCGGGCGGTTTGATTTGTAATCAATGATATAGACATGGTCTACCGTGACAGCCAACCGGTCAATCTGTCCATTTAAATAAAGACCCTTTGGCAGGTTTCGCGCGCGTCCAGCCAATGAAATTTCTGCTCTGCTGCCAGGGGCAAAAATATGAGCATAGTCCGGGGCATCCAGCACGGCGAAGACATCGGTCAAAATACTGTCTTTTTGGGCCTTATCTATTATTTTTTGGGCGGCCATAAAATTTTCCGCCGCAGTCTCGCGCATAGCTATAGGTAAATCGGGCAGAAATTCCAATAATTTATGGGTCAACTGGCCGCGCAAGAAGCGGTCCGGATGACCCGAACCAGGGCTGGGAACTGGATTGTCGAACCCGGGCGGCGGGGCTAATAGATGCGATGGGCTGACCCGGGCTCTATGTTTCGGTTCGGGCGGGGCGGGCTGGGTAATCCAGGAAGGTAGCGTATGCGTTGTGGACGGCGCGATATTATGGGCCTGTACAGTGTCTTGCAGCCCGCGGCCAAAAACCTGCCCGCCGCCAAACTCCGTATCCAAGGGACGGCTGTCCAGCCCGTCAAAGGCGGTTTTAAACCGCTCATACCAGCTGTCTTTCGCATAGCCTGTTTTGGAACTACCCAGAGCGTAACCGCACAGGATTAGGCGCGATTCAGCCCGTGTCATTGCCACATATAATAGACGTAAATATTCTTCATTACTGCGGCTTTGAAGCCTGTCTTTATACGGAGTTAGAGCATGTGGGAGCTGGGCTTTGCCGCCAGATGTTAGGGCAAAAGTAATCTCTTCGCTCTGATCTAATGCCCCCGGTTTTGTGCTGACGGGCAAGATGGCGGGACTCCTGTTTTTGCGCTGTGTTGTGTCGGGTAGAAAAACAACAGGCGCTTCAAGGCCTTTGGCTCCGTGCACAGTCATGACCCGAACCTCATTGGCCGTTCCATCTATCTCGCGTTTTAATTCTGTATCATCAAGTTCAAAACTGTCGATAAAATGTTGTAAGGACGGTGCGCCCTTACGTTGATGGGCCAAGGCTTGCGCTAAAAATGCATCCAGTGGATCTCGCATTTCTTGGCCCAGACGGCGGAAAATTTTCTGGCGATAACTCTCGCCGTCCTCTGTCAGAGCGTTCAGCACGCGGGCAAAAAATTCATAAGGCGGATATTGCCGAGCATAGCTGATAATTTCGGTAAGCGCGGCATGGGTTTTTGGCGCACGGCGCGCCAAAGCGCCCCATAATGTCATATTGTCGCGTGCGATAGCCACGGACATAAGCTGCTCGTCATCCCAATTAAACAAAGGCGTTTTCAGCGTTTCCGCCAGTGAGAGATCATCACTGGGTAACAAGACAAACCGGGCAAGGCTAAACAGATCTTTGATAGCAATCGAATCTTTAAGGGTTAGGCGGTCTGCGCCAGCCACGGCCACGCCAACAGATTTCAGATTACGAATAACGGCCCCGAAAAAGGGATTGCGGCTTTGTACAAGAATAAGAATATCACGGGCTTGCATTGGGCGGGTTATATCGTTTTTACGGTCATAAACAGGGGCTCTGTTTTTTAACCAATCGTGAATTTGGCGAGCAATGGCTTTGGCTAATGTCTCGCGGGCACTGCTTTCGCTATCCATATCCAGCGGGGTTGTGTCCCAAGCCTCTTTGTCATCGCGGGATGTCGGGCGCGGGGCCAGCGGCCAGAGTTCGACCTGCCCCGCATCCTGCCAATAGGCCGTATGGCCGACTAAATCAGACGCCGGCGGAAAGACATCAGCATCAAACATTTCCAACATGGCTTTATCTTTGATGAATATCTGATCGACAGTTTCCAAAATTTTTGGCGCAGAGCGAAAGGACATTGTCATCCGTATATTCTGGGCTGCATCCGCTTGAGTATAATGTTGGATTTTACCCAGAAACTGTTCCGGCATAGCCCCCTGAAATGAATAGATTGATTGTTTCTCATCTCCAACAGCGAAAAGCGTTCGTGGCTGTTTTGGGTTTCTCTCGTGATCGCTGCCATCAAAAAATGGGGCGGCGAGGGCATCAATAATATCCCATTGCGGCGGCGATGTGTCTTGGGCTTCGTCCAGCAGAATGTGATCAATGCCGCCGTCCAATTTATAGCGAACCCAATCAGCCGCCGCGCTATTGTTCAGCAGGCGGCGAACCAATGTAATTTGGTCATTGAAATCAAGCTTGCGCTGTATGTGTTTAGCGCGGGTGAATAAGTTCTCGTAATGTGAGGCCAGTGTAAAGAGACTATGGCTCAGCGACAGGCAGCGCGCGGCCTTTATCTGTTCGGCTGCTGCAATCATACGGGCGGTTTCAGGGCCATCTGCGCGGAAAAACGCCTGAACAGGCTCGCTGGCTTGTCGTGTAACAATCTTTTTTCGGGGTTGTTGTTTTTGCGTAAGAAAGACCGAAAGATAGCCATCAAATGCGGCAATAGCTTGCGGCGTATTACAGGCGTTTATAAGGGTCTGCCCGGTCACTATATCTCCCTTGCTGGAACTTTCTAATAAAGCTGCGCCATGACGGCGTAATGCGTCCTTATCTGTGGCCTCCCATAGTGCGAGTTTTATATCGTTCGGGGTTAGGCCAAGCGGTATATCTAAAATTTTGGCTAATGTTTCAACGCCGCCTGCCTGCCGCCAGCGCCGGATATTATCGCCATTATAGGCCATCCATGTGAAATGTTCATCAAGGGTTAGCCCTGCCATCTCCGTGCCCAAATGTTGCAAGGCATGGTTAAGCGGGCCATCAAGGGCTTTGGTCGCGTCTTTTAATACATGCTCTGTTATTGCCAGACGCAAGGCGGCTCCATCGCTATCATCCAGTGTTTCATACCCGGGCAAAATTCCGGCCTCGATGGGAAAGCGCGATAAAATACGTTCGCAAAACGCATGGATAGTTTGCACTTTCAACCCTTCGGGTGTTTCCAAGGCCTTGGCAAAGAGCGCTCTGGCATTTTTGAGCGATATATCTCCTTCGTGCCCCTCCAATAACCCGTCCAATGTTTTGCGCAGGTCCACTTCCGGCATAATTGACCAAGCCCCTAGTTTTTCAAATAGGCGGCGCTGCATTTCACTTGCGGCCGCTTTGGTATAGGTCAGGCATAGAATTTTTTCAGGCGGTGTATCGGTCAGTAAGATACGCGATACACGTTCAACCAACACCCGGGTTTTCCCTGAACCGGCATTGGCCGAAGTGAGCCGCGTCGCGTGCGGGTCTGATGCAGCTGCTTGTGCGCGGTTAGCGGCAATAAAAAGCGGGTCTTCAAATGCGCGTTTCATTGGCCGTCCCCGCCGTCATCAGGCCCCAGCCGCGCCCATTCATCACGCCGGGCTAATTGATCATAATCCCCATAATTATGGGTAAATTTTACCCGCGGCTGTGAATGATAAGGTGTATCGGGCCTGTCAAAACGGTTAATTAACTGGATTAAAGCCTCGCCCGTTTGCGTGATATATTCGGCTGCAGATCGTGTGTTTTTCCCCGGCGGGGTGAGGGTTGTAATTTTAGCCCCTTCGCCATGGCCGGACAGGCGAATATAATACATCTCTTGTGTATCGCCGGGTCTTATGGATTGAAAGGCTCCCTTGGCAATCATAAGCGCCGTGAGTGGTAATTGGGGGTCAAACCCCGCTCCAACTTCGGCCGCGCTGGGTGGACTGCCGGTTTTATAATCGATAATGGCATAATGATGAGGGCCTGTTTCCACCAAATCGGCCTTGCCGGTCAGCGTAAAAACAGGGCCATCTAATGGCAGTCCGGTCTTTGCGCTTAAGCCGAGTGTTCCAAAGGGTTCAACACCTGCAATGGCCCATCCGGCCCCGCGCCGCGTGTGCATATGGGAAATTAATGCACGGGCCATATGGATCAAGCGGCTGTGCTCGCGGATTATAGCATAATCCGGATATCCATGGTCATGCAGGGCCTGTGTTATCATATCGCATAAAATTTGCGGAGCCGCCTCTGGCATGGATTGCTTGTAGCGCTGGGTGAAAGTTTCAATCCCTTTATGGACAGCATTGCCATAGTCACGTGCGCCGGACAGGGTCTTGAGATCATCCATTTTACGCAGCCCCAAAACATAACGACCATAAATAGAATAAGGATCCCGAATCCATGTTTTAATTTGCGTAATGGATAATTTACGCCCATCGGGCCAGCGGTGGCGCGGGTCAGGTTTTGGCGCGGGTTGTTGGACCGATTTGACCTGATCCGGTGCAACGAAGTCCATTTGCTGTGCCCATGTCTGGTAAGGTTTTGACGGCATTAACACCGTTTTCGCTTTCTCTTTGCCTAGAGCCCCTGTGACCAAGGTTTTCAGGCGCCAGAGCCAGCGTGAAGCTACCATAGGGCCAGCACCGGATATATGTGAACGGGTTAAAATAACTGTGTGATTCGCGGTTAATTCGGCAAAGTCATGGGCCGCGAGCCCATATCGCCGTTCTGGTAAAGACAGGCCAATAGCTTTGCGCATACCACGTGATAAAAAGGGTTCGATAGTGGGCGCCGCTGGCCATATTCCTTCATTCAACCCGCCCAAAATTATCCTATCGGCGGTGAGCATACGCGCCTCTAAAGGGCCCAGAATTTGCAAACGCGGATGGGTGCCATAGCGCGGCCTTACCGCGCCCGTGCGCATTAATTTGGATATAACCGCTGTGAAGTCAGCAAGCGAAACTTCGCCGAATATATCGCCGAAATTTATTAGACTTTCAAGTAAACTGGCCGCTTTTTCGCCGGCGTCATCTTGCCATAAACGATCTGCCCCGCGGCTATCACCGCTTTGCGCGACCGCCTCGCAAGCCTGCGTCAATGCACGAGCCCAGCCGCTCACTGTTAAGGTTCTATCACCGGTTAAGGGGGCAATGGCTGCGGTCAACCGCGTAATGATAGCGTCTTCATCCAAATCAACCCAATTTGTTATCGTCCGTTTTGGTAGGCGATAAGCGGTCTCAAGGTGCCGCCAATCGCGAGCTAATTGTCCAGGCGGTTGGCCTAAGGTACTCATTGGATGTTTACATAAAAAAGCGCGGTGGACAGCATTGTCGGGTTCACCTGCTAGCGCCAGAATGCCGGAGATGAATGCGCCGCGCGGGGTTTCTTCCAAAGGCTCGCCTTGGGAATAATCGACATTAACATCCCAGCGCCTTAGAGCGGCACGTACACGGCGGGCTAGTGAGGGGTCGGGGGTTACAAGTGCTGCGGTTTTCTCTGGAACTTCCAGTGTTTCGCGCATGATAAGGGCAATTGACTGGGCTTCTTCCGCGTCATTGGCCGCTTCAATCAGCGAAAGACCAGATAAGGCTGCAGCAAAGACATCGCCGGGGAAATCTTTCCGCATTGTAGCAATCCGCGAGGGCCAATCATCCGTATCACGCGCTGGTACCAAAGCTTCACCAATAAGCCTGCGCCGCTCCGGCAAGCCAGAATAACCTTTGACGCTGCCTGCTTTTTCCGGTGCCCAATTTTTTATATCAACGCGGTCAATCCCAATAATATCGATCAAACGACGTAGCGCGCCTTGGGGATGTTCCGCGCCGATCTCATCCCAACTGGAATAGCGCAAATGGCGATCCAGACCCGGAAGAATAATTAAACCATTAGGCATATGGGCAACGCAACGCATAAGCCGGGCTGTGGCTTTGAGAGAGCCCGTTGAACCCGCAATAATTACAGGATAATCAGGCGGGGTGTCGATCCACTGATCGGTGAGCGTATTGAGTAGCTTCACACGGCGGGCCATGGGTGAAAGTACCCCAATTTCTGTTAGGCGGCGGGGCCAATGGGTTTGGATAATGTCAAAAAACAGGGCGGCATTTTGAAAATGTGCTGCAGCCTTGTGGCGCAAATCTTTTAACGCAGCCAAATTATGTGTGCTAACTTCTTCCATATCTGCATCATCCAGAATATGAATAAGTGGTTCAGCCAAGGCCAGAGCTCCGGCAATGTCCAGAGGTGTATCGGAGAGCCGGGCCTGATAGGCCATAAGCAGTTTTGCCAGTTCAAATTGCCGCTGCATGGCCGGGATAGCCGGGGGAACCCGTGCGGCGAGGTCTCCGGGTTCAAAAGGCGGTTCATCTGGATTAATATCGGCTAGCGGGCGCATGCGCGGCAAAAGACTGGCCATTTGTCCATCTTGTGCGGACAGGGCAACAAAGGCATCCCCGAGCCCGCGTACTGCGCGCCGTGTTGGCAATAATATGAGCGCGCGCGGTAATTGATCGCCTAATCGTGCCTGAAGGCCTGTGGCAAGTTCTGGCAGAAAGGGTAGGCCAGAGGGCATGTTATAGACTGCCGGGCTAGTCAATGCGGGCCTGACGTAAAACGGCCTCTGCGGCAATGCGGGCTTTGGGGTCGCCAATATGCATCCAGAACCCCGGCAGTACTGCGCCGTAAATACGGCCACGTTTCAGGCTGTCATCCCAAATTCTATTACGCGAAAAGGGTTCGGCCTTATAGGCTTTGGCCAATGCCGGTTTAAAAATTTGAACCCCTGCATAAACATGCTCAGCATGGGCTGTGCTCCGGCGTGTGATCTGGTTGTCAAACCCCAAGTTAAAATCGCCTTTGCCGTCATATCCCAAAGACCAGTCTTGCCGCGCACATAGTAATAATTCGTCCATGATATCCGGGTCCCAAGCCAATAATAGCTGATCGATAACGGGGGCAAATTCTATCCAAACCGCATCAATATTGCAGATGAAAATCGGATTATCGCCTAACAAGGGCAGGGCTTTGACTACGCCGCCGCCTGTTTCCAAAAGTGCGGTTCTTTCATCGGAAATAATTATTTCAGGCCCGGTCGCACATTTGCTCGCACGTGCCCGCAAATGCGTCTCAAGGTGATCGGCATGGGCATGAACATTGACAATCACCCGTTCGATCCCCGCGTCCGTTAAACGGTCTAACATATGATCAATTAACGGTTGCCCGCCTAATGTCACCATTGCTTTAGATCGGTCATAGGTTAAAGGGCGCAGACGCGTGCCGTGACCGGCGGCCATTACCATCGCTGTTTTTATCGAGCTATCATGCATTATTTCAAAGTGTCCGGTAAATAGGTTTCAAACCAGATTTTGATATCTATCAGAGCTGGGTGCGAGAGGCTGTTTTGAAAATGGCGTGTGACCCGCGGCAGGAGGGCACGATATTGCGGTTTACCGAATTTCAGATCGGCGCGCACAGGAAAACCTAAAAGCTTTGTGCTACGCTGGGTCCCAATCACGGCATAAGCCGCGCGAAATTCTGGCCCGTCCCGAAGTCCAGCCTTATCACAAAACCGGGCTATCAAAGGCTCGGTTAGCTCTGGAGACACATCGCGGCGAATATCCTCGATTAACGAGGCCAGATCATAGGCAGGGTGTGTAAAGAGCGCGTCTTGAAAGTCAATTAATCCGGTACGGGCAACGCCTGTGCGTTGCGGGAGCCAAAATAGGTTTTCCGCATGAAAATCGCGCAGCGCCAAGCCAGAGGGATGGGCGTTTAAGGTTTCAAAAGCCGTAATCCAATGCGCGTAAAATGCCTCACGCGCAGTCTCGCTAATATCCCGTTCAAAATCTTTAGCATACCAGTCCAAACATAAATCCGTTTCTGCCAGCAAGGCGGTTGTGTCATAATTGCGCAATCGCCATGCTGTCGTGTCATATTTAACCACGGATGAAAAACTGCTGCGATACAGCGCGGCCAGAAGGTCAACGGCGGTTTCATAGAGTAAGGGTTCGCGGGACGGGTTTGTCTGCACAACTTTGGCGTAAATGTCATTGCCAAAATCTTCCAATAAAACGAAGCCCCGTTCCAAATCTGCTGCTATGATTTGCGGGGCTGAGAATCCGCGTTGCAAAAGGGCTTGGGCAATGGCGGTGAAACTTTCGGGGCTAGCTCCCGCCAGACGGGCGACGGCATTATACCCTAATGCACGGCGCTGTTCTGGCGTGGCGTCTTCGGGTTCTCCCGGTAATTCGGCTGCTGGCGGGGCGTCCATAAGCACAGCGTGTTGATGGCCCTTCGCAAGGCGCTCATAGCGCCGCGTCGATGCATCCCCCGGAATAGGATTACGAACCGCATCGCTCCATCCCGATATGCCGAGGAAATTTTTTATCTCTGCTTCGCGTTTATTCAAAATCATGCTCCCAGCCGCTTAAATTGGCAATCCGCGCTGAACCGTCAAAAATAATCTCTATTATTTTAGCTTGTTCAGGCATGAGCGAGCCTAATTTATCAGGCCATTCAATCATAACAACAGCGGTATCAAAAGCATCTGGAAAACCCAGTTCATATCCATCTTCGGGTTGCTCTAGCCGGTACATGTCGCAATGCCACAGATCAAAATCTGGGGTCTCATAAATTTGTACCAATGTATAGGTCGGGGAGGGTACCTCAATATCGCCGATTAAGGCTTGAATAATCCCGCGTGCCAGCGTTGTTTTGCCAGCGCCCAAACTGCCGGTTAGGGCTAATGTATCGCCCATACGCAGCCGGGCAGCGATTTGTCTGCCCAGAGCCAGTGTGGCGGCGGTGTCTTTCAGAGCAAGTGATTGCATATGCCGCATTGATACGCGCTTGCAATATGATGACAAGACCTTACATATCGCTTGGATAAAATTAAGGAGCTATCATGCCAAAAATTATCTTTGTTGACCACGGCGGAACTGCGCGCGAAGTCGAAACCAAGGCCGGAACCTCTATTATGGAAGCGGCTGTGCAAAATATGATTCCCGGTATTGATGCTGATTGCGGCGGCGCTTGTGCCTGTGCGACCTGTCATGTCTATGTTGATGAGGCTTTTATGGGAAAGCTGAAAGCCAAGGATGATATGGAAGATTCTATGCTCGATTTTGCCGAAGACGTGCAGGATAACTCGCGCCTGTCTTGCCAAATCCTGATGAGTGATGAATTGGACGGTATTAAAGTCTCAACACCCGAAGCCCAGTAAATTCAATAACGCACACAAGCCCTGTTTTATTATAGTTATAGAAAACCCGGCCTTTCAGGCTGGGTTTTTTCATAATTACCCTTCATTTTTAAAAATATCTCATAAAGCTTGACTAATGTTACATATGTAACATATATGTCTACTTATGTCACATCTTACACGACCCGAATTGACCATTCTTAAAGCTCTTTGGACTGAGTCGCCTCTATCCGCACGCGAGATACAGGAGCAAGTCGGGCTGCAATTAAACTGGTCTTTTTCAACGACACGGACAACATTATCTCGAATGGTTGATAAAACGCTCCTTCAACTGGATACCAAGCACGGTGTACGGGTTTACGCACCTGTTGAGAGCAAAGTTCGCACCCTTTCGGGAGTGATGCGTGAATTTTTTGAGTCTGTTTTAGAAATAAAAGACCCGCTTCCTACGGCAGCATTTCACGAGAGCAAAATGTTATCCCCGGAAGAATGGGCAGAATTAGACCGTCATTTGAATGAGAGCTCTGATGATGATTAAGGCGTTAATCCTTGTTCATTTATGGAGTCTTGTCGTAGCCGCGAGCGCATGGGCCTTGCAACGAGATTGTAAAGAGAAAACAGGTGCGAATTTCCCAACTCCAAATATTTGGCTGGGTTTAATCATGCTTAGCCTTTTGCCAGGGATACTCATTTTATTACCTTTTGACCAGTCTATCAGTTTTCTGAAGATAGAAACCTTTGAAATATTAAACGAATCCATAAGCGATAAACCATCACCGCACCTTTCGTCTTTAAATTATTTAACACTATATTTTAGTGTATCTGCCTGGCTCATAGGGTGTACCCTATGGCGTTGGTATCGTTTGCAATGCCTTCCTTTGATAGCTACAATTAAGCCGGATGTTTTCACGACGACTTTACCCTTACCACCATTGACTCTGTCTTGGCCGCGTAGAGTAATCGTTATCCCAGACGGGCTTCAAACTCACATGGCCTTGATCAACCATGAACGTGCTCATCTATATTATAAAGATGCAGAGATTACGCTCTGTCTTCTCAT
>CAZZKV010000009.1:39181-92174 GCA_964654665.1 uncultured Caulobacterales bacterium
GACGGAAGGGCACTGCCATGCCCAACCGCCTATCTCACCTCAACACGTCATAGGAGCGTTAAAATGAGACTAACTAAAATCATGGACAATAAACCCCATAAGCGCAAGCAGCGTTGGCCTATGGCTTTATTCATAACGGCTTTAGGGGCCAGTGGACTGGGCTTCATCAGTATTACCCCTGATGCTATCGCTAAGGATGGAACAGTCAATATTCAAGCGGATGAAGTTGTCTATACTGTGCGCGTACCTCCTCGAATGCCTGCAAAATGCCTCGGCCTGAACGTCAATGAAATAGAGATCGAACGGAGAGAGGTTAAGATTAAAGATAAAGTGGGACAGACGCACACAGCAATAGTTGGTGTCGTTGTCCTGAAATATGATGTTCGCCCAGATGGCAGTACGCATAATTTGCGCGTCGTTAAATCAAACCACCCTTGTTTTGAACCAGAAGCTAAAACGTCCCTTGCTCAGTGGATGATTGAACCGCAAAGTGAAAATATTCGCGATGTGGGTGTAATGCTAAAATTCATGTTGACAGGGGAAACAGATAAAGACTTGCGTGCTGCGTTAAATGATTTTGTGCATTAAGGTTGTTTTTATTATGCGCTCATTAACTGCCCAAGGTAGGCGTGTATACAACCCGTGAGTCTAGGGGTTCTAAAATAACATTGGTGTGCCCCTCCCACCTGTTTTGATTTTATAGTGTTCTTCAATCGAGGCTATTCCATCCTGATTCTAGCTGAATATTATTTGGGCCAATATCCACCGAGTGAGAAAAACCGTCAAAGCCTCTATGTTGATATCCCGCTATACTTGCCTAATAAGACATAAAAAAACCGGCATAAAATACCGGTTTCAATGACAGATTAAAGGCTTAACTTTTTATTCTTCTTCGGATTTTTTACTGCGGCGACGGCGGCGTTTAGGTTTGTCACCTTTGTCGCCATCGGATTTTTTACCGCGCGGCTTTTTCTTATCCGCGTCGCCGTCTTTATCTTCGCGCGGCTCGCGGGGGAGTTCCTCGCCGGTATCCTGATTAACATATTTCATATTCAGGCGAACCTTACCGCGGTCATCAAAACCCATCAGTTTGACATAAACTTCTTGGCCTTCGGAAACAACGTCAGATGGATGACCCACCCGCTCGTTTTTCATTTGCGAGACATGGACAAGTCCGTCTTTCTTACCAAAGAAGTTCACGAAAGCACCGAAATCGACAACTTTGACGACTTTACCTTTATAGATTGTCCCGACTTCCGGCTCTGCTGTCAGGCTATGAATCCAGTCCATCGCAGCTGTGATAGAGGCTTTATCGGTTGACGCAATTTTGATTGTGCCATCATCTTCAACCGAGACGCGGGCCCCTGTAGTGTCAACGATTTCACGGATAACCTTGCCGCCCGTTCCGATGACGTCGCGGATTTTATCAACCGGAATTTTCATGGTTTCAATACGCGGAGCAAATTCACCAACTTCGCCGCGGCTCTCTTCCAAGGCCTTGTTCATTTCGCCGAGAATATGCAGGCGCCCAGCATTGGCTTGTTCCAGAGCGGTTGTCATAATCTCTTCGTTAATACCGGCGATTTTGATATCCATTTGTAAGGATGTGATACCTTCGCTGGTACCGGCAACTTTAAAGTCCATATCGCCAAGGTGATCTTCATCGCCCAGAATATCAGAGAGAACGGCTATACCATCATCATCTTTAATCAGGCCCATAGCAATCCCAGATACCGGACGTTTAAGCGGTACGCCCGCATCCATCATAGCCAAAGAACAACCGCAAACGGTGGCCATAGAGGATGACCCGTTTGATTCCATAATTTCTGAAACCAGACGAATCGTATAGGGGAAATCATCCGCTGTTGGCAAAACGGCCTGCAAAGCGCGCCATGCAAGTTTTCCATGGCCAGTTTCGCGGCGCGATGTGCCGCCCATACGGCCACACTCGCCCACGGAATAAGGCGGGAAATTATAATGCAGCAGGAACTTATTTTTAATGGTCCCGGTTAATTGGTCGATATATTGTTCATCATCCGATGTGCCCAGTGTTGCTACGCAAAGGGCCTGTGTTTCGCCGCGCGTGAATAGAGCCGAGCCATGCGTGCGGGGTAAAGGGCCTGCTTCGGCCACAATCGGGCGAACCTGATCAAGTTTACGGCCATCAATACGCTTGCCTGTTTTAATGACAGAGGAGCGAACAGTTTGCGATTCAATCGATTTAAACACATCACCAAAGATACCAGAGGCAATACCATCCGGATTATCGTCTGATTGGCCAAGAGCATCCCACGCCGCATCTTTGGCCGCGCCGAGCAAGGCTTGGCGTTCCATTTTATCAGTTTTCTTATAGGCGGCTTTAATCGCCTTTTCGGCTTGTTTCGCAACAAGTTTCTTTTCAGCAGAATGGTCCGGTGACGTAAATTCACGGGCTGGTTTTGCAGCCTTTTTTGCTAATTTACTAATCGCATCAATAACGTCTTGGCAGCTTTCATGTGCATACATAACCGCGCCAAGCATCTGTTCTTCGGTCAATTCTTTAGCTTCGGATTCAACCATCATGACAGCATCCGCTGTGCCGGCAACAACCAAATCAAGCTCGCTATCTTCCAGTTCCGGAATTGTCGGATTAAGGACATAATCCCCGTCGATGAGACCAACACGGGCGGCTGCAATCGGGCCCAAGAAGGGCAAACCAGACAGAGCCAGCGCCGCAGAGGCGCCGATCATACCAATAATATCAGGTTCGTTTTCACCGTCATGTTGTAAAACTGTAATAACGACTTGAACTTCGTTTTTATAGCCCTTTGGAAAGAGCGGACGAATAGGACGGTCTGTTAGGCGGGAAATCAGAGTTTCGCGCTCTGTCGGGCGACCTTCGCGTTTAAAATAGCCGCCGGGAATTTTGCCGGCTGCGTAAAATTTTTCCATGTAATTCACGGTCAATGGGAAAAAATCCATGCCCGGTTTTTGCTTGGATGCGCCGCAAACGGTCGCTAAAAGCTTGGTTTCGCCGTAAGTACACAGAACGGCTCCATCTGCTTGGCGGGCCATGCCGCCGGTTTCTATAGTGAGAGGGCGTCCGGCCCAATCGATCTCTACTGTGTGTTTATCAAACATATCGTACAAGTTCTTTCTTTCAACGTACATATAATCGGCAGATATCTGCCGTTTGGACGCCACATGCGTCCAGCGCTAGATGCGCAAAAGGCCACCCCCATGGTGGCCTTTGGTTTTGAGGGTCAATTCGCCTAGCGGCGCAGTCCCAGTTTCTGGATAAGGTCCTGATAACGGCCCTCATCTTTTTTCTTAAGATAGGCCTGAAGACTCCGGCGTTTATTGACCATTGTAATGAGGCCGCGGCGCGAGTGGTTGTCTTTGTGGTTGGTCTTAAGATGTTCCGTCAGATTAACAATGCGTTCTGTTAGAACCGCAATTTGTACTTCGGGGGATCCTGTATCGCCGGGTTTCACGGCATATTCAGATATTAGCGCTGCTTTGCGCTCGGGGGTAATCGACATCGTGTTCTCCGTTTTGTTTACATATTAAAAACCCGCCGAGGCCATAATTGACCGTCTTTGGGCTGACAAAGCGCAACAGGCGTGTCTCCGTTCATGACCAGAACCCAAGGGGTCGTGGTTAAATCAAGAGGACAGACTATTGTGCGTCCGTATTTCAGATCCTTGGCATCAGGCTCTGCTGCGGCTAGCACCGGGATGTCGTCCAGTGCAGTCTTGACAGGGCTTAAAGCCTCTAAAACGCGGCCCTCATAGGCGAGATTTTCCAGCGCGTCTAGCGAAAAAGATATCGGTTGTGTAAAGGCGCCCACGCGGGTACGGCGCAGGCGTGTGACATGACCACAGGCTCCCAGTTTTGCCGCTATATCGCGCGCCAGCGAGCGGATATAGGTACCTTTGCCGCAGGTGACGATAAATTGGGCTGTATCTGGGGCGTAATCCACCAGATCAAAATTTGTGACAGTAACCGCGCGCGATTTTAGCCTAACCGTTTCGCCAGCGCGCGCCAGATCATAGGCCCGCTTACCAGCGATCTTGATAGCTGAAAACCGCGGCGGGGTTTGCGATATCAGTCCTGTAAATTCTGGCAGCACAGCCTCTATCGCCGCTTTATGGGGGCGTATATCCGATGATTGTGTGACGGTGCCTTCACTGTCCCATGTATCGGTATTCTGGCCCCAAGTCAGGGTGAATTCATATTCCTTTTGGGCATCCATCATAAAGGGAACGGTCTTGGTTGCTTCGCCCAGCGCAATTGGCAATATACCACTTGCCAGCGGGTCCAGCGTTCCGGCATGACCGGCCTTTTGGGCTTTAAATAACCATCGAATTTTTCCAACAGCCTGCGTTGAGGTCATGCCCAAAGGTTTGTCAAAATTCACCCACCCATGGACGGGATTACCTTTGCGTTTGCGAGGCATGGCTTTGCATTTACCGTGTTTAGCCCAAGTCTTGTTGGACTTTGGGTTGGCTGAGTAATTTTTGCATTTCTGTGGCGGTTTCAAAACTGGTGTCGGCGACAAATTTTAACCGTGGTGTGGATTTCATTTCCATTTCTTTGCCCAGACGTCCACGCAGAAAACTGGCACAGCGCGTGAGCGCGGCTATCACTATATCCGTATCCTTACCATTGTGATGTCCGCCCAAAGGCGCGGCATAGACAATGGCATGTTTTAAGTCGGGCGAGGCGCGCACTTCGGATATTGTGACGCTGACACCATGCAGATCAGGGTCGCGCAGATTTTCTTTGGTAATAATATCGGACAAGGCCCGGCGAATTAATTCGCCGGCTTTTAATTGTCGCTGGGTTGGTGCCTTATGTTTCGGCATAGTAGTCTTGCCGAGATTTACTCAACATCCTCAAGCTTACGATCCAGCATTTCAACGGTGAAACATTCTATTTGATCGCCCTTGCGCAGATCGTAATATCCTTCAAAACCCATACCGCATTCCATACCGGCTTGAACTTTCGGCACTTCGTCCTTGAACCGTTTGAGCGTTGAAAGCTCGCCTTCGTGAATGACAACATCGTCGCGTAACAGGCGTACGCCGGATCCGCGCTCAACGCGCCCTTCGGTGACTTTACAGCCAGCAACCTTGCCCAATTTTGAGATATTAAACACTTCGAGAATTTCAGCGTAACCAATAAATGTCTCGCGGCGTTCTTGCTTAAGCATACCTTGGAGCGCGCTTTTGATTTCTTCGAGCAAGTCATAAATGATCGAATAATATCGAATTTCTACACCTTCGCGTTCGGCTAAATCCTTGGCTTGGCGATTGGCGCGTACATTAAAAGCAATGATAGGTGCGCCAGAAGATTTGGCCAACATAACATCGCTTTCGGAAATACCGCCCGCAGCACTATAAATTACGCGGGCTTTAACTTCGGAATTTCCAAGACTTTCCAGAGAGGATTTAATGGCTTCCGCAGAGCCCTGAACATCGGCTTTAACCAGTAATAACATTTCTTCGGATGTTTTATCGGCCAGCTTGGCCATCATCATTTCCATAGAGGCCATGGCGGACGGGGCGGCGACTTGTGAGGCGCGTTTCTGGCGCAGGCGATATTCGGTAATTTCGCGAGCTTTAGCCTCATTGCCAACAACCGCGAAAGGCTCGCCTGGCGCGGGTGCACCGTCCAGCCCCATAATTTCCACAGGGGTCGATGGTCCGGCCTCTTTAAGACGGGCATCGCGTTCATCCATCATAGCTTTGACTTTGCCCCAATATTCGCCCGCCACTACAATATCGCCGCGTTTTAATGTTCCGCGTTTGACAAGGGCTGTTGAAACCGGGCCGCGACCCTTCTCAATTTTGGACTCAATGACAAGACCATCGGCATTGCGCTTCGGATTGGCTTTAAGCTCCATAAGCTCGGCTTGGTTGGTAATGGCTTCGGCTAGATCATCAAGGCCGGTTTTTTCTTTGGCTGAAACTTTGACCGCTTGAGTATCCCCGGACATGGATTCGGTGATGACATTATGTTGCAAGAGGTCCGTTTCCACCTTTTGCGGATTGGCTTCATAAGCATCCATTTTATTGATGGCGACAATAATCGGCGTATCTGCCGCTTGGGCATGTTTAATACTTTCGATTGTTTGCGGCATGATGCCATCATCGGCGGCGACAACCAGTACAACAATATCGACGGCTTGTGCGCCGCGTGTGCGCATTTCGGTAAAGGCGGCATGACCCGGTGTATCGAGAACCGTGATAGCTTGGCCCGATTTTAGATTAAGCTGATAGGCCCCGATATGCTGGGTAATACCACCGGCTTCGCCCGCGGCTACATCGGTTGTGCGCAGCGCATCAAGCAAGGATGTTTTTCCATGATCAACGTGACCCATAATGGCGACAACAGGGGCGCGCGGTTCTAGATTGGCATCATCTTCGGGTTTGTCATCTTGCAGGAAGTTGTCTTCGACATCAGATTCCGCAACCCGTTTCACCTTATGGCCAAAATCTTCAACAATAAGCTGGGCTGTATCAGCATCCAGAACATCATTGATATTCATCATACTGCCTTGTTTCATCAGATATTTTACAACATCTGCGCCGCGTTCTGTCATACGTTGAGCCAATTCGCCTACTGTAATGGCTTCGGGGACAATAACTTCCCGAATGACTTTTTCACGGCCACCGCCGCCGCCCATTTGGCGTTGTTTTTCGCGCTCGCGTGCGCGTCGCATCGACGCCAGAGAGCGTTGACGTTCGTCATCTCCGGATAAGGCCGAGACAATTGTCAATTTACCGCGCCGACGGCGGTCATCGCCTTTCGGATTACGTGATGGTTTCGAAGGTGCGTTGGCGCGCGCTTTTTTAATGCGCCCACCTGCTTGTTCCAATGCGCTGCGTTCATCTTTAATCTGTTCGACAACAGGAGCTCGTTTAACTAATTTGGCCTGAGCTTGTTCTTGGCGCACACGTTCAGCCTCTTCGGCTTCCATTCGGCGTAATTCGGCTTCTTCTTCAGCTTTTTTCTTGGCTTCCAAGGCGGCGCGTTCTTCGTCCATCCGGCGTTTGCGCTCGGCCTCATCAGCACGGCGTTTTTCATCGCGCTTATTTTGTTCGGACGCGGCTTGCGATAAAGCCTTTTGGCGCTTGATATATTCTGCTTTTGACAGGCCTAACGCTTTGGCTGCCTCGGCCGCCTCGTCAATTTCGACAACCGGTTTTGCTGTTTCATCGGCTGTCGGTGCCGGTTTGCCCGGTCCGCCAATGATCCGCCGTTTTTTCTTTTCAACAACGACGGCTTTTGTTCGCCCGCCTGAGAAATTTTGGCGCACCGTACCGCCACCCTTTTTCAGAGTTAAGGGGCGCCGCGGGGCAGAGGTGTTCTTATCGTTACTATCGCTCATTCTATCTCACTTTTAGGCCGGTCATAACTCCAACCTGTTGGGTGCCGTAACCTAACGGCGTTTCAGACTTATTCAACTGTCAATCACGGGGCTGTCCCGCTTTTTTCAGAGAGTGTTTTTGCCGCATTTTTTATTCGCGGTTCATATAGTTTATCAGGCCATTCGGCGGGTATCATATCGACAAAGCCCGACAAACGGTGGACATGGGTTTTCAAACTGCGGGCAAAACCACCGGGACAGACACCAATATGGACGACATGGTCACGTTGTAAAGCTTTGCCAAGATCCTGTGCGGTAAAGCACCCAATGACCGGTGGCAGGGGGGCATTCATTTCATGGGCAATGGCTTTAGACAATGTACGGATTTTCCCGCGACCATCATCCGAACCATCGCGCGCTTCTATACGAAAGGCTAAAGGCATTCCGGTGGCCATAGATTTTACTTGGTCATACCCTAACGCCAGATGACCCGCTTTATGTGCCATAGAGAGTGTTCCTAAAAGGCGGCGTTTCAAGATGGTTTCTGTTAGGGTGGTTAAATCATCGGGGCGGATACATTTGCGTTTAAACGCACGGGTAAAGGCTTTACGATCCGCTTTATCTAAGTCGGCGCAATTGGCGCTGACCCAAACGCCGCGTCCGGGCAGTTTTTCTGTCACGTCAGGCGTGACGACGTTATCCGGCGAGAGGACAAAGCGGATCATATCGCGGCGTTCACGCACGCTTTGCCGTATAATGCATTTACGCTCGCGTGGTTTATGGCCGCGCCGATCCGGGCCGTAATTATCCTCCGTTTCAACCATAGCCATATCGCCCACAGCAAATTCATCCTGAGCCGAGGTTGGGTTTTGGGCCTTATCGGCAGGGGATATGACGCAAGCCGGGCTCATATTTATCCAGCGACAACCTCTTGTACGGCTTCTTCTGCGGCGACAATGGGGTTACCCTGTTCATCCAGTTCAACCTCGGGTTCTGGGTTTAGTGCAGAGGCGTCAATCCAGCCGGCTTTCACGCGGGCTTGCATAATAAGCATATTGGCATCGGGTTCCGACATGGCAAAACTTTCCAAAATACCCGGTTCGCGCACTTTTTCGCCATTTTTAATTTCGACATAACCGCGTAGGTCATCCGGAATTAATCCGGCAAGATCTTCAACGGATTTAATGTCGTTTTCCCCAAAGAGAACCGTCATGGGTAATGTCACGCCTTCGATTTCCAGAACATCATCCTCGACGCCTAGGGTTTTGCGTTTGGCATCTTGTTCGGCGGCAATACGGGCCAGATATTCGCGCGCGCGGGTTTGTAACTCGGCGGCTGTTTCTTGGTCAAATCCTTCAATGGATGTAAGTTCGTCTTCGGCAACATAGCCAACCTCTTCCATAGTTTCGAAACCTTCGGAGACAAGGAGCTGTGCGATCATTTCGTCAACGTCCAATCCAGTCATAAATAACTCGGAACGTTCTTGGAATTCTTTCTGACGACGCTCGGATTCCTGTTCTTCTGTCAGAATATCAATGGCCCAACCTGAGAGTTGTGACGCGAGGCGGACATTTTGACCGCGGCGACCAATAGCAAGCGATAGTTGATCATCAGGAACAACAACCTCGATCCGGTTGTCATCTTCGTCGATCACGACTTTGGCCACTTCGGCCGGTTGCAAGGCATTGACGATAAAGCTGGCGACATCATCATTCCATGGGATAATATCAATGCGCTCGCCTTGTAATTCATTGACTACGGCCTGAACACGCGAGCCACGCATGCCGACACACGCCCCAACAGGGTCAATGGACCCATCATTGGAATAGACCGCAATTTTTGCACGGCTACCCGGATCGCGGGCAACGGATACAATTTGGATAACCCCGTCGTAAACTTCAGGCACTTCTTGAGAAAAGAGTTGCGCCATAAATTGCGGATGGGCGCGCGAGAGGAAAATTTGCGAACCGCGCGGTTCTTCGCGCACATCATAAATGTAAGCGCGGATACGATCTCCTGATTTTACATTTTCGCGCGGCAAGGCCTGCTCGCGGCGGATAACCCCTTCGGCGCGGCCGAGATCGACAATGATATGGCCATATTCGACACGCTTGACGATACCATTGATGATTTCACCAATACGGTCTTTAAATTCGGCATATTGGCGGGCGCGTTCAGCATCGCGTACTTTTTGCATAATAACCTGTTTAGCCATTTGCGACTGAACACGGCCAAATTCGATGGGGGGCAATGGTGTTACAAATTCATAGCCGATTTCCGCATCGGGATTATCCATTTTCGCGGTGGCTAATTCAATCTCCGTAGCGTCATTTTCAACGTCTTCAACAACGGTAATGACACGTTTTAGATCCATCTCACCGGTAACAGGGTTTAATTTGGCCCGAATATCTTGTTCGCTGCCATAACGCAGTCGCGCCGCTTTTTGGATGGCTTCTTCAATAGCCTCTAAAACAATGGCTTTATCGATAGATTTTTCCTGTGCAACCGCATTGGCGATTTGAATAAGCTCCAGCTTATTAGCACTAATTCCAGCTGTTGACATTGTCGTCTCTCCCTATGGATCTTGCTGTGGGTCTTGGGGGGTAATCGGGGATGCGTTTTTGGCTTTTTGGCCCGCTTCAATCAACGCATCAGTAATGAGTAATTTGGCTTCGCTAAGCCATGCAAAAGGTATTTCAGCGGTTTCATCTTCGCCGTCCAGATCAATTTCAATATTGTCGGCATCTGTGCCAACTAATATACCACGAAACCGTTTTCGCCCTTCGACAAGACGGTCTAGCTCTAGCCGGGCTAGGTGGCCGGCGTAAGTTTCAAAATCGGCTAAATCGGTTAGCGGGCGATCCAGTCCGGGCGAGGAAACTTCCAATATATAGGCATCGCGCAGCGGGTCTTCGATTTCCAAAGCAGCAGATAGTTCCCGCGAAAGCGTAGCACAATTATCGACGCTCATTTGACCATCGGATTGGCGTTCGGCCATGATTTGTACGGTTTTACGATTGCCCGCCATGACGCGCACGCGCACAATTGTCAGGCCCATGTCCTGTGCAATCGGTTCTGCGAGCGCAAGAATACGTTCATCTATATCCGTCTTTGTTTTCATTCATCGTCCTATTGATCTCTTTTCAGGCAATAAAAAAGGCGGCCTTTTGGGCCACCCTGCTTACATCCTGTGTAAGAGGCATTTGTCTTAGCCGCCCTATAGAACAGATTAACGGCTTTGTCGATAGTCTGTCGTGTTTTTCTTTTACCGCCGGATAAATTCGAAATAATGGCAGGGACGGCCTTCGCCAATGGCTTTGGCCTCAAAACGGGTTTGAGGCCAATCATCCGGCCGGTTTCGCCAGTCATTCCTAGAATGGGCCGGCCATTCAAACCCGCCGTGACGCAGGATGCGTGTCAAGCTCCAGTCAACATAATGGATAATGTCACTGGCAAAGCGAAAGGTTCCACCAGGGCGCAAAATGCGGTGAACCTCGGAGATAAATTCATCATTGATAATACGCCGCCTATTATGACGGGGCTTAGGCCATGGATCGGGGAAAAGAACAAATATTCGTCCTAATGATGCATTTGGTAGCGTATCCATAAGGTCACGGGCATCACCATTTAACACACGGATATTATCAAGCCCGTCTGTATCAACAGCGCGCACGGCTTTGGCGGCGCCGTTCAAATAGGGCTCAACACCCAAGAAGGCCACCATAGGGTTGGCTTTGGCTTGCCAGATTAAATGTTCGGCCGCACCAAAACCGACTTCCAACCAGACATCTTCATATTCTTTTAGCGATGCATAGGTCTTGGCTGTTATTTTAATAGTCGGATAGAGTGTTTCCATAAGCGCGGCTTGAGTCGGAGACAGACTGCGTCCACGGTTGCGGCCAAATGTGCGTGCCCGCGCATGAGGGGATGTGTCATAGGAAACCATTATGCGCCTCATAGGCGCACAACGTTATTTTTTCAAAAGAAAATTTCCGCTTTAAGCCGTTGAAGGCAAAAATTGCGAGGGCTGTTTTAAAAAGATGAAGCGGTTATTCGTCGTCTTCTTCCCCGGCTAAAGAGCGTGCTAACTCTAATATTTGCCGACGAACAGCTTTGCTTTTAATCTTGGAAACCGCCATGGCCAAAGCGACGCCATCAGAACTTTTGATAAATTCATATACAATTGGCATTTGGTCATTTTCTGCAAATTCCATTGTCGGCATTTGGTCCGTTAATCCTTCGAAGAAGAATGAAATCGGCACATCCAGCGCTTGCGAAATTTTCCATAGACGGCTGGCGCCGACACGGTTTGCTCCGCGTTCATATTTTTGTACTTGTTGAAACGTGACGCCTAATTGATCTCCTAATTTTTCTTGGCTCATTTTTAAAATTTGACGACGGAGTCGTACACGGGTTCCGACGTGCACATCAACCGGGTTCGCAGCCCGCGGTGTATGCTTTGAATTCATTAATTCATCCTCAGTTTGTTCGGTGCCACGGTGCCCCCACCTGCGAACTGAACTCTATAAATTTGTAGAAAATCAAGATTTTCTACGCCCAACAATCCTGCATTGTAGACAGAGTGATAAATTTATCAAGAATAGAATATAGTTAATTCTAACCTGATATATCGTTTCAATAGCTTTTGGAAGTTGAACATCTAATGTAGAATTATCCTGAGGGGATAAATATGAAACAAATCTACCATAGGGGGAAATTAATCCTGACCAACCATTGGAGGCAACCCGGATAATGGGGAGCCCTTCTTCTATGGCGCGATACCGGGCTTGATTGGCATGTTGTGCCGGCCCACTAGAGCGGCCATACCAAGCATCATTGGATTGGTTAAGGATCCATTCGGCGGATGGTGTGTCCTTCGGCGTAAATCCCGGGAAAATAATTTCATAACAAATTTGCGCGCTCACGGGGGGAAGCCCGGGAAAGCGCATAGTCATTTTTGATGGCGCTGGGCGGATTGATGCCAGAGCCGTTGAGAGGGCAGGTATATTTAAAGTCTGGGCCCACTCGCCGCCGGGAATATATTCGCCAAAGGGAACAAGCCGTGATTTATCGCTATAGCCTTGCAGGCTGGCTGTCCCTTTATTGTCAAATGAAATTGCTGCCGAACTATTATAATAATCATTTATTATTCGCCCGTCTTTTAGCGTACGGGTTTCATGGCGTAATGTATTTAGCAGCCAGACGGGCGGCGTGTCACTGGCTGAGAGCAGAACATGCGCCATTGCGTCCATAAGTGGAGTATTCTCAAGGGCTAAACCATTAATGGCGCCTTCAGGCCAAATGACATGGGTTACATCTTTTAAGCCGGGACGGGCGGTTAGGGTTAAAAATTGATTGACGATTCCAATGGCTTTATCAGGGTCAAATTTATCTTTTTGATCAAAACTGGCTTGGACAATACGTAATTTTGGGCCTTTGACGATAACGGTATCGGTTTGGGCCAGACGCCATTGCCCGATGAGGAATAGCAGAGCGCATAAGCCCGCTGGCAGAAAGGCGATGGTTATAGTGCGTTTTTCGATGCTAATGGCCAGTATGACGGCACAAAAAATGACAATCCATGACAGGCCATAAACCCCGATGACAGATGCACTTTGGGAAACTGCTCCGCCCGCTTTAAAAATATAGCCGGGCAGGTTCCATGGAAAGCCTGTTAAGATATGCCCACGGGTAAATTCGGCCAAAAAGAACAGGGCCACGAACCCAAGCACCGCCCAGACTGTTTTGGTTTTGGGCATGAATTGAACATAGAGCCGTCCGGCAATGGCCCAGAATAGGGCCAGTAAGGCCGCCAACCCGAGAACCATGGGCGGCATGAGGGGAATGAACTGCGGCCCGCGGGCGATAAAAGCTGATCCGACCCAAAACGTGCCAGCGAGAAAATAACCAAAACCAATACGCCCCCCAATCCAGAAGCCCTGTTTAGGGGTGGCAGCATGGGTGAGGCGCAAATATAAAACACCGAACATGATCAGGCTGGCCGGAATAATAAAAAAGGGAGCTTGGCCAAGAACGCCAAACATACCAATAGCGATATCGATCCATCGTGCGCGCCATCCGTTACGGGTTAAATAGGTTTGCAGGATAGACCCTGTCATCACTATTCAGACGGGCTATGAGCGGCGCTTAATTGTATGCGCAACCGTTTGACACGGCGGGCATCGGCATCAATGACTTCAAACTCCAGCCCGTCCGAATGCTGAATAACTTCGCCGCGTTCGGGGACCCGCCCTGCCAATGTGAAAATCAATCCGCCTAATGTATCAACATCGTCTTCCTCGTCCGGGGTAGCGAATTCGCGGCCTAATGATTTTTCAAAATCATCAATAGTAATGCGGGCGTCGGCCTCCCATATTTTACGCCCGCCTGTGCCGCTAACAATTGTGACTTCAGGATCGGCATCATCATGTTCATCTTCAATATCGCCGACAATCGGTTCAACCAAATCTTCTAATGTGACGAGGCCGTCCGTGCCGCCATATTCATCAACAACAATGGCCATATGAATACGGCGCGCTTGCATACGTCGCAGCAAATCTTTGGCCAGCATTGAGGGTGGGACAAACATGACATCGCGGCGGATATATTGGACGGTTTTCTTGTTTTTATACTGTTTGTCGTTGCGGCCTTTGGCATCAAGCATCAAATAGGGCAGTAAGTCCTTAATATGCACCATACCCAGAGGGTCATCCAAGGTCTCTTTATACACTGGCAGGCGGGAATGTCCGGCATCCTGAAAGGCTTTGGCCAGATCATGGAGTCCCGTTGTTTTCTCAACGGCAATAATATCGGCGCGGGGCACCATGACATCATCAACGCGCAAGAGGTGAAACTGCTCGGCCGCATTCATCATTTCTTTTTGAGAGGCATCTTTGGGCGTTGTTAGCCCGTCGCCCGTGCGGCTCAAAAATTTGCCGAGCCAGCCCTTAGGCCGGCCATTGGGTTTGCCATTAGGCGGTGTGTCTTCATTCATGGGTATTAAGGCTCACGAATTTCATAAGGATTGTCAATGCCCAATTGCGCTAGGGCGGTAATCTCAAGGCTTTCCATGGTCAAGGCCTCATTTTCTGTAATATGGTCATAACCTTGTAAATGTAAAAATCCATGGATTAGTAAATGCGTGACATGGGCCTCTAGCGTTATCCGTTTATCTGCGGCCTCGTTTTGGCAAGTTTCCAGCGCAAGTACAATATCACCGAGCAAAGGCGCGGGCGCAGGAAAGGATAAGACATTGGTTGGCTTATCACTCTGGCGATAGGTTCTGTTCAATGTTTGAATGCCAGCGTCATCCATAAGCGCAATGCTTAACTCGCCCAAGCGGGGCGTTGTTAACTGCTCTATAATTGCAGGCAGGGCGCGGGCACACAGGGCGGATATATGCAATCCGGTTTTGTCCCAATCCGGGAAAATCATGGCAATATCAATGTCAAACGGAAGAGGCACAGCTATGACGTCTTTGTATCTTTCTCATAGGCATTCACAATTTTTCCCACCAATGGATGGCGTACAACATCAGAGGCCAGAAAGCGAATTTGCTCAATCCCGCTAATATCGGTTAAAATATCCAGAGCATGAGCGAGGCCCGATTGGGTGCCGTGTGGTAAATCGGTTTGGCTGGGGTCGCCGGTAACGGCATATTTCGCGCGTTCGCCCAGTCGCGTCAGCACCATTTTCATCTGCGGAATGGTTGCATTTTGTGCCTCGTCAATCACAACAAAAGCATCTGATAAGGTACGCCCGCGCATAAAGGCCAGCGGAGCGACCTCGATATCGCCAGCGGCGCGGCGGCGTTCAACTTCGTCGCGGCCTAGAACCATATGCAGCGCATCCCAAATCGGTTGCATATAGGGATCAACTTTTTCATTCAGATCGCCGGGTAAAAACCCAAGCCTCTCACCGGCTTCGACAGCAGGGCGGCAGGCAATAAATTTAGCAATTTCGCCGCGCGCCAAAAGCGAGGCCCCATATGCGGTGGCCAGAAATGTTTTCCCGGTCCCGGCAGGGCCAACGCCAAAGATAATGGTTTCTTCGCGCAAGGCATGAATAAATTTTTCCTGCCGCGGGGTTTTGGGTACAATAGGGGAGCGTTTGGGGAAGGGGATAATAGCATCAACCGCAGCGGCTTTGACCTTGCCTTTACCGATCGCGCGGATCAAGGCGCGAATGTCGGATGGCCCGCAAGGCCAGCCACGCTCCAGCCGTTGATAAATTTCTTTGATAAGCTCACCCGCCCGTTCGCGGCTTGGCCCATCCCCATTAATATGGACGGCGCTGCCGGGAGCTTCAACATAGACATCAAAGGCCTCTTCAATCATCGCTAAATGGGCATGGCCTGCCCCGCATAATTTCCGCACCAGACTGGCATCATCAAATTCAAATATTTCAGTCTTTTTACTCATATTCGCTGATTAGGGGTTTTTGAATTGGAAAGCGAGAAGTGATTTGTATTTTGGGTGATGGTCTTACCCTCGCAGGTCTTAAAGGTATTTTTAATACATCAAGAGCTAAGCCCTATGGATGAAACTATTGACGACATTAAACTTGGCTGTTCGGTATAGCCGAAAAGCCGTTATATATTCGCCTTTAGCCATTTTAGCCGTCATAAGCGCCGAAGCCTTGCAACATATCATCGAGGTCTCATTGAATATGTATGACTCACGCAGGGCTTTTATTGAGAATCAAAATAATAGGCTTCGGCTTGGGTTTGGAATATTGAAAGCCCTTTCAGTTGTGTTTGCCGCCTATTGGGTGCCAAAGACATTATCACAAAAGCTAGGCCCCGCCCCGCGCTATGGCTCTTTTAACCGAGATTTTATGCGTAAAATGTGGAACCCTAAAGGCGATTTCCATGGTATGCTGGCTATGATTATTGCGGCTATCCCCTTGGTCTATTTACATACCAAGCTTTCGACGTTTGCAATGGGGCATCCACATGCGATCTTTCTTTTGATTATAGATAGTTTTTTGATCGGGGCTTTGGCGCTGATTATGGGGACAGTTATTTGGGCGAGTGATGCTGTGACGGCTGGAGGGTATTAACCCGCCAATTCCCCCGTCAGAGAATTGCGCCCCGCCCCTGTAATTAACACAGATACGATTTGCCCGATCAATTCTTCCGAACCATCAAAATGTGTGCCTTGCAGATAGGGGCTGCGGCCAAAGAGTTGCCCGTCCTCGCGTCCGCCATTTTCGACCAAAACATCCAGCGTGCGACCGATCAGCGATTGGTTAAAGGCTTGTTGCTGGCTATAGAGTAAGTCTTGCAACCGTTTTAAGCGTTCGGCTTTTACGTCTTCAGGGACTTGGCGCGGCATAGAGGCTCCGGGCGTACCGGGACGCATTGAATATTTGAAACTAAAACTACTCGCATAGCCGATTTCTTCGGCGCAGCGTAATGTTTGCTGGAAATCGGCCTCTGTTTCACCGGGAAACCCGACAATGAAATCACCGGATAAGGCAATATCAGGGCGCGCATCGCGAATTTTCGCGATTAGTTTTTTATACTCATCATAGGTATGACCACGGTTCATCGCATGGAGCACCTTATTACTGCCCGCTTGTATCGGCAGATGCAGATAGGGCATTAATTTGGGTTCAGCCCCCAATGTTTCGATCAGATTATCATCCATATCACGCGGGTGGGATGTGGTGAAGCGTAACCGCTCAATGCCGCCAATAAGGGCGAGATGACGAATAAGCTCGCCCAACCCCCACGAGGTTCCATTGGGACCGTCTGACCGATAGGCATCCACATTCTGTCCGATAAGGGTTATTTCGCGTATGCCTTGGGCGGCAAGGTTACGGGCTTCGGCGACAATTTGGCTAACGGGACGCGAGACCTCGGCGCCGCGCGTATAAGGGACAACGCAAAAGGTACAAAATTTATCGCAACCTTCCTGTATAGTCAGAAAGCTGGAAAAGCCTTTAGGCCGCCGCGTTTCGGGCAGAGCGTCAAATTTTTCTTGTGTATCAAATTCAGTTTCCAGAACCTCGCCTGTTCCGCGATGCACTTTGGCAATCATTTCCGGTAATTTATGATAGGTCTGCGGGCCCAGAACCATATCGACAACAGGGGCCCGGCGCATAATCTCCTCACCTTCGGCTTGGGCCACGCATCCGGCAACCGCCACTGTCATATCTGGTTTATGGCGTTCCTTGTGTTGGCGAATGCGGCCCAGTTCTGAATAGACTTTTTCAGCGGCTTTCTCGCGGATATGGCAGGTGTTAAGAATTACCAAATCGGCCATATCGGGCGTTTCGACAGGGGCATAACCAATCGGGGCCAGCACATCGGCCATGCGCTCGCTATCATAAACATTCATCTGGCACCCATAGGTTTTGATGAAAACTTTTTTTGTATTCGCGCGGATACTATCAGGGGCGGCATCGGAGCTGGCTTTAACAATAGCCGCTTGGTCGATGTCACGGGGCGCGTTTTTTTCGCGGGGTGACGACGTCATAATAATCTCACATTGTTTGAAGCGCGGCTATAGGCGGGAAATGATCAGGCTGCAAGTCTTTGTCTGCCGATTGCGCATATGTGTTAAGGCCCCTGTCATACTAAGCCTATCACATCGAGGTCCATATGATTTTCTCGAACATAAAATCTGCAGAGAAGCAAACAGGCCGGCCGGTAGAATAGATGGGGTTAAACGGGCTTATACGAAAATGCATAGAGCCTAATGGAACCGTTTATTTGATTTTGCGGCCATAAAGCTCGAGTCTATGGTCGACTAATTCATAGCCGAGTTTCTTGGCGATACGGTGTTGTAATTCTTCGATCTCATCATCGACAAATTCAATGACATCGCCTGTGGCGACATCAATTAAATGATCATGATGATCGCTATCGGCGCTTTCATAACGGGCACGGCCGTCGCGAAAATCATGGGTTTCGACAATATTGGCCTCGGAAAACAGCCGAACGGTTCGGTACACTGTGGCCAAAGATATTTTGGGGTCAACAGCGGCTGCGCGGGCATATAATTCCTCGGCATCAGGATGATCATTGGCGTCCGATAAAACGCGAGCAATCACCTTGCGTTGTTCAGTCATACGCAATCCGCGTTCGGCACATTTTTTTTCAATCCAACTTGTCATAGGAACTACATAGGCCAAATGCGCGGTAAAGGCTAGGGATTTGCCGCTAGGTTTTTACGAAAATTAAGTGCGGCAACGCGGCCGGTTGTGCGCCGGTAATAGGCGGGCCGGCGGGCAAAGTTTTCAAAGCCCATCTGGCGGTAAAGCGCGATGGCCGCGGTGTTGTCTTCGGCAACTTCAAGAAATAAAACATCAATGCCATTATCTGTTAGTTCTGTTTCGGTAATATCGAGCAAGGCCCGCGCTATGCCTGTGCGGCGGGCAGGCGGGTCAATGGCCAATGTCAGAATTTCTGCCTGATCAACCGCTGTCCTGACAATAATGAAGCCTTGAAGCGGGCGACCCAATCCGAAATTTATATCTTTTTGTATATGGGTTTGTAAGTCGGCCTGACTCCAGCCCTGCAAAAAGGACTGTCGATGAATCGCGGCCATGCGCGGGACATCTGTTAGATTTAAGGCACGTATCATCAGACAGGTTTAAGGGTAACACCGCCGGGTAATTTGGCATCTGGCGGACGGGAATAAAGTGGCACAGCAGGGGCGTCTTGCGGGGTCCGGTGCTCTGCCAACCACGCTAAAATAGGGCCATTGATGGCCGTGTCGCGGATAAGGTCATCCGGCGCAAATTTTTCTATTGCGGCTTCCGCGGCTCCGGTTTCCAATGTCACAGGCGGGGTGATGGCTTTGCCTTTATCAAATCCGGCCCAGCATGATTGTCCGCGCCGTACATCGACAAGTGCGGCAATGCGGCGCCTAGCCTGCGGATCTGCTGTTGCAGCCATAATTTCGAGAGCAGATAATCCGATGACAGGAATATTACGCGGCAGAGCCATGCCTTTGGCAAATGAAAGGGCCACGCGCTGACCCGTAAAACTGCCGGGGCCTGTGCAGACGGCAATGCGCGTAATGTCCTGCGTTGTAATTTGGGCTTGGTTCATCATGTCAGCAACCATAGGGGCTAGGCGTTCGGCATGGCCACGGCCAATGATGTCTGACGCGCTAGCCAGTATCTGGCCCGAATTAACAAGTGCGGCGGTACAGGCCGAGCCTGTTGTATCTAACCCAAGGGTTATCATAGACTGAAGGCGCCCCTTAGAGGGATTGCTCGACGCGGGTCACTTCGGGGACATAATGTTTCAGTAAATTTTCAATGCCCGATTTCAGCGTCAAGGTTGAGCTGGGACAACCTGCACAGGCACCGCGCATTTCCAGATAAACGGCGCCGTCGCCATCATCGAAATGACGAAAAACAATATCGCCGCCGTCTTGCGCTACGGCGGGACGCACGCGTAGCTCGATCAATTCCTTAATTTGCTCTACAATTTCTAATGTCTCGCCTTCATAAACATGATCTGATGTTTCCGCCGCGATCTGGTCGGTTAGCGGAACGCCGCCTGCGACATAAAAATCCATAATAGCGCCCAGAACGGCAGGTTTGAGATGTTTCCAAAGAGCGTCATCGGATTTGGTCACTGAAATATAGTCAGAGCCAAAGAAAACACGGGTTACATCGGGGATCATAAACAACATTTCCGCCAAAGGCGCGCCGGAAATATCACCCCCGCGTTCAATATCAACTGGTGGACGGGTTTCGCCTGTAACAGCTTGTCCTGGCAGGAATTTCAATGTTGCCGGATTTGGCGTATCTTCGGTTTGAATGAACATGGTCAATTCCTTTGCTAGTCATCCCTAAATGGGCGTTCTTGGGCGTTGGCGCAAGAGGCGCTTGACGCAGCGGGGCGCTTTTCCCATCATAGCCTATGGCCGCCAAAGGATTATATGCAGCAATAGCCGCGTTTACGCTAGCAGGTTGCGCCAGCGTCGCGACGCAGCTTCCCCATATCTCATTACCGGATCTGACGGCCGAGCGCAAAGAGCAAGAAGGCTTGGCTTTTGCGGAAATGGCCAAACATCAGGCCCGCCTTGCGCGTGTTGCCGCGCCGATTTTAAAGGCCAATGCTGAATTATGCCCGCGCATAGGCCGCGATATCGGGGTTAAAACCCATAATTTAAAATCCTATCCTAAAGCTGTGCGCGCGGCTGCGGCACGTACTTTGGGTGCTGACGCCCAGCATAGCGTTCTGTATATACGCCCGCAATCACCCGCCGAAAAAGCAGGCTTATTGCGTGGAGACCGATTGCTCGATCAAAATAATATCATAATTTCTGCCAATTCGTCTAAATTTGAAACGGCTTTAAAAGACGGAGAGGGCCGTATTCGTATATTGCGAAATGGCGATATTCACACCGTAATGGTGATACCGGATATGATCTGCGGTTATAAAATTAAACTGTCACTCAGCAGTAATATTAATGCTTATGCGGATGGCAAGCATATTATTGTGACGTCGGGTATGCTTAATTTCGTTAAAAATGATGCGGAATTGGCTCTGATTATTGGGCATGAGTTGGGTCATAATACAATGGGTCATATTCGCAAGATTATTAGTAATATGATTTTATCGGGTTTGGCGAGGCGCTACACACGACCGTTCGAAAGCGAAGCCGATTATGTCGGGCTTTATTACATTGTCCGGGCAGGATACAGCCCCGATAATGTTGAAGATGTCTGGCGGCGGCTTGCAACGCAAAATCCAAAATCAGTTGTAAGAGCGAAAACCCATCCGACTTATCCGGATCGATATTTACGATTGGCGGCTGCGCGGGCTGAAATACAGGCCAAGCAAATTGCCGGTGAACCCTTGCTTCCCAATTTCAAACGCGGAACCCAACAGGAGGATGACGGCTCTTGAAATGGCATATATTCTTTTTTGCCTTGGGTTTGTTATCCTGCCAAAGTCAGGCAGAAACCGACCAAAGGGATATTTCTGCCCCTCCATCGGCTGAGGCGGTTATAGAAGATGTCCGGTTTTCTGATATTCTGGATGAATACCGGGCTTTAAATATCCGGCTGGAATCGATTGCCTATCCTATCCTCTCGGCCAATGTCTCGCTTTGCCCTAAAATACGGCGCGATGTTGGGTTTACGGTTCACACGGTTGATGATTATCCAGTAACATTGCGGGCTGTGGCTCGCGACTTATTGCCTGTTGGGGATGAGTTATCTTTGCGAACTGTTCGTAAAGGCTCGCCAGCAGATAACGCGGGGCTGCGCTCTGGTGACAGGCTTATCGGGATTGGTCAATCTTTTATACCATCGGGAACCCAGACAGGCACTTTATGGGATGGAATCTTGAACCGGGCGCTGGAAGCGGACGTAACACCGGTTATTATAGAGCGGGACGGGCACCGGATTAGGGCAGAGCTGCGGCCAGAAACATTGTGTGATTATCCGGTCACGGTTTTTTTCTCGGAACGGGTTAATGGGCATACGGATGGCGAAAAAGTCCTGATAACCTCGGCCTTGATGCGCACTGTGCCGGAGGATGTTAATTTGGCATTGATTGTAGCCCATGAAATGTCTCATGCGATTGCCGGACATATATCGCAAACGCCCTCTAAGGCATTGGAGCTTGAGGCTGACCGTATGGCCTTAGTAATGATGGCCCGGGCGGGTTATGATATTAATTACGCGATCAGCTATTGGAAAGCGGCCCCTCATCCTAACCGTGGATATCAAGCCAGTTCCTCAACCCATCCATCTATTCTTGACCGATTGACAAATTTTGAAATCAGCGAGCGACATATTCGCCGCAAACAGGCGCAAGGCCAAGAGTTGCTGTTTTGGGATTAACGGGTGGTATTAATGTTTGCGCATAATAGACGCCGGAACCCGTTGAGTCAGCCTATTGGTTAATGTTTATGCTTAACGAAAGACAAATACGCTTTTAATCAAATTTTATGCTCCTTCCTGTATCAAAGCGGTTCAATCGTTGTAGCTCTTTCCTCCAGTAAGAGGTGCTGCGATTGGCCTGACGTTTGGCATTTGTTTGACGAACGGCCAATAGGTGCGCTAGGGAGCGCGTATGAGTGATACGCTACCTCCTAATGCTGCAGTTGATAAACTTTTAAGCCCCGCTGCGATACGGGCGCTTGAAGAGGCAGCTGCAAGACGCGAGAAAAATGCGTGCCTATTGGCTGGTCGTCCCGCAGAAAAAGCCGGACCGAAGGGAGCCGAACCCACCCGCTTTGGCGATTGGGAACGCGGCGGGATCGCTTACGACTTTTAAAAGATCGTAGGACCTGTTTGCGCGGCTTATTTGGGTTTATTTTTAAGCGCGGGATAATTCCGTGCGGGTATTAGTGGGAGCGCTCTATGCGTCTTAATCGTTCTATCATGGCCGTTATTGGCGGCATGAGTGTTATCGCCGGGGCATCACCGGCATTTGCGGGTCATTGTGGTGTGGGTATAGCTCCCCAACTTTGCGGAACTTCGGTTGTAGTTAATCAGGGGGCTGCCCCTCGGTTCGATCCGATGACTGTGAATATTACGCAGCCTATGGGGCATTTGCGCAGTGTTAAGTTTAACCGGGCACCGAATGTGTCCATCATGCGGGTTCATGGCATGGGACCGACAGCAGGATTACAAGATGCGCCATCCGGTTTTACAAATGGATGTCATCCAACTTCGACACAATATTGCCGCCAATCTGTTGGCCGGCCTGTTAGCGTGACATTTAATCAACCACAGCCTGCTCCATTTATTGCAACTCCAGCGCCGGCGCCGGTAATTTCGAACGCGGTTCCGCGCCAATATGGTGATAATACATTAACGCCCGGCATTGCTCATATTCCAACGTCTATTGTTGATCGCAGTTCGGCGAATGCGCAGGCTGTTTTAAATTCAGGCCGTACCGTCCGTCAGTCAACGCAACTGGGGGGTATTGCGCCTCAGCAGCGCATGGTAACGTCATCGGCCTCGTCTCGCATTAATGGGCCGGTTGCATCTGATGGCAGCTATTGGGAACAAGTATCGGGCCCAACAATGTTTGGAAATACGCTGGCAACGAAAGTTGTGTGTAAGCGCCAAGCGCCGCGTCCCGTGCTTAACGCTGTTCGCGTTGTACGTCCGATTGTTGGCGTACGCTACCCTGTTCCTGTCCCTGTTCCAGTACAGGCCGGCTGCGTACAGGCTCCATTTGGACAAGCTCCTAGCTTTCCCCGGTTTGGCGGAACTTTTGCAGGCCCTCAACTTGCGGGTGGTCTCCACGGCGGTCAGGCTGGACGTTGGATACGGTAAGATTTTAACCGGCATAAGACGGGATAATTACCTGTTTTAATAGATTGGGATTCGCGTGAATTACTCGTGCGAATTCGCCTTTCGGGGGAAAGGCTTTGTCTTGGCACAAGTCTTGCTCGTATGGGATAAATTGTATCAAATTGAAAAGAGTGGGTCATGTTAGTTTCACGTTTTACAAAAATTGCAACGCTTATTGGAAGCGCCGTTGTTATGTCGCAAACTGCCGCCGCTAATTGCGCCGGTACATATTGTAATAATAGTTCTGCGTCTCTCGCGCCTTTATCGTCATGGTCGCAAGGTCCTGCGGTTGGCGCTAGCGTAACATTGCCTGGCACTCATAGTCCTGTCGCAGCTTACGGGTCATCGTCATCTTATAGCACATATTCTTCTGGGAGCAGTTATTCTTCCGGCGGACAAAGCTATGTTCCGTTTTCGAGCAATACAAGCGTTGCCAATATGACGAATTTGTCAATTCCAGGACTGGGGGCTAATGAACGTTTATGTGAAGCGAATTGCCCCGTTGATGTTCATAACCCTATGGGGGGTCAGGTTCTGGGGTGTTATAAAATTTGCCAACCCGTTGCTCCAAGGCCAGTTATTTACCAAAATTTTGTGCGGGTGGTTCGTCCAATTATCTATGTACGCTATCCTGTGCCTGTTGCAGTTCCGGGATGTACGCGGACTGTGATCACACATTATTCGCGTTATGGTCTTCCTAATTATGGTTGTGGCCGGTAAGCAATTTTCTTAACTGGTTTATCTGTTTTAACCCTCGCAGGATTTTTTACGATCTGCGAGGGTTTTATTGTGCCATATTGTCCAGAATAGCCAAAGCAGCGGCTTTCGGGTCCTGCGCGGCTGTTATCGGGCGTCCCACAACAATGTGGCTGGCACCGAAACGTAGTGCCTCGCCCGGACTGGCAACGCGTTTTTGATCGCCTCGCTCGCCGCCCGGCATACGCACGCCCGGCGTAAGAATGATGAAATCATCAGGAACAACGGCCCGAATGGCCGCGGCTTCCAGAGGGCTGGAAACGACACCATCCATGCCGGCTTGCTTCGCCTGTTTTACGCGCCGCATCACAAGATCTTCGGCCGTGTCATGATAACCGATATCTTCTAGCCCTGTTTTATCCAATGATGTCAAAACCGTTACGCCGATAATATTAAGCCGGCTATTGCCGCGCCCTTTGATAGCAGAGGTCATCACATCAGGCCGTGCGTGAACGGTTAGGATATCTGCACCTAATTGGGCGATTGACTGTGCGGCTTTTTCAACGGTTGCGCCAATATCATGCAATTTGAAGTCATAAAAAACCTGCTTGCCTTCTGCCTTTAATTTTTGACCAAGCGCAATCCCGCCGATGGGCAGAAGTTGCAGTCCGATTTTATAGCTTTCAACGCTATCGCCTAATGTCGTGACCATAGCTTCAGCATCGCTTATACTGGGTAAATCCAGTGCCACATAAAGCCGTGGGTCGCTTACGCGCGCATTAACTGTCATTTTTCTGCTTTCGGAATTTATCAGAGTTTTTAGACATTAATTGCTGCGCTGTTGTTGCCGGTAGTATCCTGTTTAAGAGGGCCAGAGATTTATTGACTCCGCCTGGAATAAAGACAGCTCGGTTGCGCTCGCAGGCTTCCACGCCTAATTGCGCGCATTCATCCGCCTCCATCCACATGATCGCGGGCAGTTTATCCATGGCTTTGCGTGTGCCATTAACATCATGAAATTCGGTAAATGTAAATCCGGGGCAAAGCGCGCTGACATGAACACCTGTTTCGTCCATTTCCATATTCAGGCTTTCGGAAAATTTGATCAAAAAGCTTTTAACACCGGCATATAATGTGTGGCCGCGGCTGCCCGGCATATGCCCGGCAAGTGAGGCAACATTGATAATGCGGCCAAAATTACGGGCTTTCATACCCGGCAATACGCGGTGGGCTAATTCACAAGGTGCTGTCATCATTAGTTGAATAAACCGGCTATGATCCTCCCAGGGACTTTCCAGATATTGTCCCGGATGGCCATATCCTGCATTATTAACAAGTCCGGATAGGGTCAACTTTTTGCGTGTAATCCGGCCTATCAAATCTTCGGGGGCGGCTGGGTCAAATAAATCGGCTTTGAAAATATGGCTGGTTGTCCCAAAATTATCTTTCAAGGATTGGGCCAATGCTATCATGGGTTCTTCGCGGCGAGCCGTTAATGCAAGGTCCCAGCCGCGCGCGGCATAGTCTTTGGCAATGGCTGCCCCAATCCCTGCCGACGCCCCTGTGATTAAGCAGACGGGTGTATCTGAGGATGAGTGTTGCAGTGCCATGTCGGGTCTCCGGATAATCGGCCAATTGCTAAAGGGTGTGGAAGGTTCCTTACGGTTTTTCAAGACTGAATTTGGTTTCGCGGCACGATGCTTTACATATTTAGTGAAAATTGGCTATCGTGAATAAAAAGGGTCTTTATGCAAATTATCATCAGTTTTATTGTTATCGCGGTTGGCCTCGCTATCTATGTTATTTTTATTTATAACAGCCTCGTTAAGAAACGGCAGATGGTTGATAATGGCTGGTCCGATATTGCGGTTCAGCTTAAACGCCGGGCGGAGCTTATTCCCAATATTGTATCAGCCGTCAAAGCCTACGCTCGTCATGAGAGGCAATTATTTGAGGAAATTAGCGAAAAGCGGACGCAAGCTTTGGCAGCGGGTGATGATGCTGCGCGGCGCGGGCAGGCTGAAACTGCGCTCTCGCAGCCAGTTTCAAAGCTTTTTGCGCTGGCCGAAGACTACCCTGATTTAAAGGCTAATACGGCATTTCTTGACTTGCAAAATGAACTGGCAGAAACCGAAGATAAAATCGAAATGGCTCGCCGTTTTTTTAATGGGGCCGTGCGTGAGCTTAATATTGGGGTGCGGCAGTTTCCAGCGAGTATCATAGCGAGCGCCTTTGGGTTTCGGGTAAGAGATTTTTTCGAAATTGCGGCATCGGATGTTATTGTGCCATCTGTGGATTTTAACGCAGAGGCGGATAATGGATCAACTCAGGGACCGGGCGCATAATGCTCCGCGTGATCTATCGATTATGGTTATTCGCCAGTCTGATATTCGGACTAAGCCTATCGGCTTTGGCTGATGAGCGCATCACCGCTTTCGATGTTCAAATCGATGTGCAAACAGACGGCGACATTCTTGTTACGGAAACGATAGATGTTACCGTAGAAGGTCGCCGGATTAAACGCGGTATTTTCCGAGATTTGCCGCGTTACTATACAGAAGCCGGTGATCGTTATCCTGTGCAATATAAGGTCTTATCGGTTACTCGCGCCGGACAAGCCGAAACCTATACAATCAGAAAAGAGGGTAATGCTTACCAAATTCGGATAGGGGATGCAGATCATTATCTGCCGCATGGCGCTCATCAATATCGCATTCGCTACGCGGTTAAAAATCAGGTCAGATATTTTGGTGATTTTGATGAGATCTATCTGAATGCAACAGGGACCTATTGGGTGTTTCCGATTGATACGGTAACTGTTACTTTGCGCTTGCCGGATGGGGGCGTGATTTTAAACACGGATGGATATACGGGGCGTTACGGCAGCCGGGATAAACATTTCACAACGGCGATACGGGGACAAGACATTGTATTTGAGACTACGCAAGCCTTGAGCGCGCGCGAAGGGATGAGTGTATCCGTTTCAATAGAAAAGGGACTTATTGATCCGCCCTCTGTTGGAGATCAACGGTTTTTGTGGTGGCTGCGCAATGGGGCTATGCTGCTGCTCTCGCTTTCATTAGGGGTGATCACGCTTTATTATTATAGCGTTTGGAACCGGCATGGGCGTGACCCGGCTAAGCCGCCTGTTTTTCCGCGCTATGGACCGCCAGAGGGGTATAATCCTGCGGCTGTGAGCCATATTTATTATAAGGGGTTTAGCGGGCATAAAGCGCTGATTGCGACCTTGATGAATTTGGGGGTCCATAACCGGATCACGATTAAAACCCAGAAAAAGGAAACGGTTTTCACCCGCGGGTCGGACAAGGCCGCGCAGCCTATAAGTCGAGAAGAAAATCAGTTTGAAAGCCATCTGTTTAAAAAACGGAATGCGGTTGTGCTATCGGGTCGTCCAAATAAGGCTTTTATCAAAGACTATACTGCGTTTAAAGGCCGGATATCGGCTAAATATGGTAAGGATTATCACCGTTTTAATATAGGCTATATGGTGATGGGGCTGATCCTGTCTGCTAGCGCTCTGGCTATCTCTCTCAGTCAATTAGGTGTTTGGAAACCCGGTCATATCGGGTTGATAGCAATTTTGGGCATTCTTAATGTGGTGATGATGTTCCTTATGCCGGCACCGACACAAAAGGGGCAGGATATCCGCACGCAAATCGAGGGCTTTCGACTGTATATGAACAAGGCTGAAAAACTACAGTTAAATGCTGTGGATGTCGGTGTCGATGCCCCGCCGCCTATGACAACAGACCGTTATGAACGGTTTTTGCCCTATGCTGTAGCCTTGGGCGTTGAAAAGCCATGGACACACCATTTCGAAGCGCTGATTCCTGACGAGGCGGAAAATTATGCACCGCATTGGGGTCATGTTACGGGCCGCCATTTTGACAGTGTCGGGGCTTTAAATAAATCGCTGGTTTCCAATCTATCATCTGGTGTTTCAAGCGCTATGCCGCAAAGCCAATCGAGTTCGGGTGCCTCTGGCGGTGGATTTTCCGGTGGCGGCGGCGGCGGCGGCGGAGGCGGCGGATGGTAATCCGTTAGCCTGTTGACGATAAAGCAGTGAACGCGTAACTGACGCGCTGGCGCAATAAGGCGTATTATAGCGGATCATCTCCATGACTGACGATTTTTATATGACGACCAAAGCTTGGCCTTTTGAACAGGCGCGCGCCATTTTAAAACGTCTGGATATTGAAAAACGCCGGGGCATTGACCGCGGGGGTCGCCCCGTCATATTCGAAACAGGCTATGGTCCATCGGGCCTGCCCCACATTGGGACTTTTGGCGAGGTGGTGCGAACAACCATGGTGCGTAATGCGTTTGTCGCCCTGACAGGCGGAACGGTTCCAACCAAGCTCATCTGTGTATCCGATGATATGGACGGAATGCGCAAAGTACCGCCGACTGTCCCTAATCCGGCCACGCTTGAGCCTTACCTGCAAAAGCCGCTAACGGATGTCCCAGACCCTTTTGGAACGCATGAGAGTTACGGTGCGCATATGAATGCCCGTTTACGTGCCTTTTTGGACGGTTTCGGATTTGATTATGAATTTTTATCGGCGACAGAGCTATACCGGTCAGGCGCCTATGATAAATATTTATTACGGGCACTCGAAAAATTCGATGATATCATGGCGGTGATGTTGCCGACATTAGGCGAGGAACGCCGCGCAACCTATTCCCCCTTTTTACCGATATCACCCGCTTCGGGCCGTGTGCTTTATGTGCCGATGAAATCAGTCGATGCCAAAGCGGGAACGATTACATTTGATGATGAAGATGGTAAGTCAGTGACACTACCGGTCACGGGTGGTCATGTTAAACTGCAATGGAAGCCCGATTTTGGTATGCGTTGGGCAGCGCTTGATGTTGATTTTGAAATGTTTGGCAAAGACCATCAGGATAATGCTCCGATTTATTCACGTATTTGTAAAATCCTCGGCGCGGTTCAACCCGTGCAATATGTCTATGAATTATTTCTGGATGAGAAAGGCGAGAAAATATCCAAATCCAAAGGCAATGGGATTTCTGTCGAAGACTGGTTGGCATATGCTCCGCAAGAAAGTTTGTCATTATTTCAATATCAAAAACCCCGGGCTGCCAAGAAGCTGTATTTCGATATTATACCTAAAACCGTTGATGAATATTTTCAGCATTTGGCTGCTTTTTCGGGCCAAGATGAAAAAGCCCGTCTGACCAATCCTGTCTGGCACATCCATAATGGGACGCCGCCTACATTCATTCCGCCCGTTACATTTGCTCTGCTGCTTAATCTGGTTAGCGCGGCCAATGCCTCTGACCGGAATATTCTATGGGGCTTTATTGAACGTTATGCCCCCGGCGCTAACCCGCAGGATAATCCGGCTCTGGATAAACTGGCGGATTTTGCTGTGCGGTATTATCAGGATTTTGTCCGTCCCAATAAAACCTACCGGACGCCCACGGATCAAGAGCGCGCGGCTTTGATTGATTTATCGGCGCGGTTGCGGGCTGTTGACGGGACCGATAAAACGGACGGCGAAGTTTTACAGACTTTGATTTTCTCTGTCGGCAAAGACCATGATTTCGAAAACCTTCGTGATTGGTTCCGCGGTATTTACGAAGTTTGTCTGGGGCAGTCCCAAGGCCCGCGCTTCGGATCTTTTGTGGCCATTTACGGACCAGATGAAACCGCGGCGCTAATTGACCGTGCGCTGGATGGAGAATTATCAGCGTAATTGCACCGATAATGCCTTAATAAATTGTCATATTTATTATATTGACTACATCTGTAATCTTCAATAGGACTACAGATGTAGTCAATATGGAATATTTTTATGAAGCGCATATCGCAAGCCGAGTTGGATGTCTTGGAGGTCGTGTGGCAGCAAAACCCATTGGCGGCGAGTGATGTGGCAGCGTCTCTGTCCAAGGGCAAAGATTGGAATATTCGCACCGTTAAGACCTTATTGGCGCGGCTGGTGGATAAAGGCGCTTTATCAACACAGCAGGACGGACGGCGCTATCTTTATGCGCCGTTGATTACCAAAGATGATTATGCAGCCCGGGCCGCGCGGCGGTTGTCGGACCGGCTGTTTGGCGGGCGTGCAGCGCCGCTGGTGGCCCATTTAGCGGAAAATAACGGTCTGACAGATGATGATATTGCGGAGCTGGAAGCTTTGCTGAAAACCCTTAAGTCATGACGGCATCTGCTCTCATAGGCTGGGCCGCGCAAACGGGTCTTATGGTCAGTATTTTAATCGGTTTTATATTGATCATTCGCCGCCCGTTTGCGCGGATTTTCGGGGCAAAGGCCGCCTATGCGCTGTGGGTATTACCCGCCATTCGCCTCTTTATGCCTTCTATTGAACGTCCGGCCTTGGGCTCCGCTATACCGGATACTATCAGTGGGTTTACCGAAATAATGATTTTGCCTGCTATGGATAGGGTGGCTCCGGTTTCGGCAACGCCGACCATAGATTGGGTCTTCGTTTGTGCTATTATCTGGCTGGGCGTTGCGGGTGTATGGTTCGGGTTTCAGCTTCTACGGCAAGCGGTTTTTTTGCGCCGTCTTGATCAGGACACCCACTTAGTGGGCCCTATGACAGATATCCACACAATTGGCCAAGATGTAGGCCAGCTATTAAAGCTTAAGCGATTGCCGGAATTACGGCTTGGCCATACAGAGGCCGGGCCAATGGTTACAGGGCTATTACGGGCTCGCATTATTCTGCCCGTTGATTTCTCTGTGCGATTTTCACCCACGCAACAACGTTATGCACTGATTCACGAAATGGCTCATATTAAACGCCGCGACCTATGGGCGGCCTTGGCTGTGTTGGCGTTTCGAGCGCTTAATTGGCCCAATCCATTAGTCCATTTTGCCGCGCATAAATTTCGCCTAGATCAAGAGGCCGCCTGTGATGCTGCGGTTGTTCGAGCTTTGGGGGGCGGGGCTGATGCAGCCCATTCCTATGGGCAGACCTTGGTGCAAGCGGCTAAACTATCGGCCCAGCGGACCGGACCGCAGCCCTTGGGCTTGGCGCTTATGAATAAAACCGATGGAGATATGTCATGAATTTTATGACGTTTATTAACTTAGGCGACACGGCCCCGTTGACACTCGGCATGGCCCATAGCGCCCCTATAAAGGACAGACTTATGATCTTATCACATCCTCCGCGCTCGCGCATCGCAGCCCGTCTTATGGCCACGGCTTTGATTGTAACAGGTTTGATTGTTACGGCCCCCTATACAATTGCAAAAGGTCATCCTGAACCGGAATTGGCTGGTAAGGCTGAAGACAAAACCCAAAATTTAACGCGGTCCCGGCGTGTTATCCGCCTATCAAATGATGATGAAAAGAATTTTGCGGCCTATGAAATTATTATCAAAGATAGTGATATCAAAGCGTTTAAACTGGGCCAGGATGGCAGCAAGACCCCTTATGATTTGAACGGACTTGAAAATTTTTCAATGGAGCGTTTAACCGATGGTCAATGGGTTTTTTCTATGGACGATGGTAATCTATTGAAATTTCATAAAAGCACAGGTGAACGGCCCCAAATATTGACCTTTAAATCAGGTCATGGAGTTATGAGTAAAGAGGATTTAACCGAATGGCTTGAGGGTAATTTTGCGCAGTGGAAATCAGGCGAATTCGAAGAATGGGCCCAAGCGCTTAAGGATTATTCCGCGCAATATGCCGAAAAGGGAAAACAGGGTTATTTTATTTTAAACGATGAAAAGGGTAGCGTTCAGTTTACCTTGCCCGATTTGCCGCCTCTTCCTGATCTGCCTGGTGATATAGAAAACCATTTTATCCAGAGTAAAACCCTTAAAACCGAAAGCCTTATTTCTGCGGCGCGGCGACTTTTACAAGATACGGAAGATACAGATGATTTGTCCCTACGCGCACAGCAAAAACTCTCGGCTGCCCGCAAGGCCTTAAAAGAAGCCGAAGCTGAAATTTCGAAATCACGGTCACGCTAAGGTGCCAATCAAAAGCTATGCTTAGGTACATTTTAAATTTCGGAGATAATGCGCCGTTAGCTTTAACGATGGCGCATACATTGTCTAACCGTATTCAAAGGCTTTCCATGATAAAGACGACAAAAAAATCAATAGTTGTAACCGTCTTTATTATAATAAGTATTGCGGTTCTGACTGCACCCAATGCGTCACGGGCGACAGAGTTAAGTAGAACAGATATGGTTCCGATGCAGTTGTATTTTGTTCCAGTCTCACACGATGAAAATATAGCGAAGAAACATCTTATTATGGACATTACGCCCCAATTTGAATTGCAATTATTTGGGACAGATGTAGAGGCAGGACAGTGGGATAACACTGATGTTGATATAATTATCAACGCCATTACCGCAATAATCCGGCGTTGCAAAACCCATAGTGAAACGACCTCTGGCCCCATCGTTTATAAAGCTTCATTAAGAGGGTTGCCGAAAGGGTTGATTAACGGGGCGTATACAGTTGATTGCCTTAAGGGTACGCGCCGCGAACGCCGCGCCCAAACATTAGCTGATGAGATTAAAGGTGTTGAGGTCTCGACGGATTTTACAGCAAGCGAGCGTGCCGTTATGGTGCGTGAACGCATTGTTCGAGGGCGTGAAAGATTTAAACGTAAAACCCTCTCGGATGATCGCCTGTCTGATAGTGAAAAAACCAATCGTCTTGATGCATTTAATGCTAAATATCCCCTGCATTCATCACACTAAATCGGCATTAACCCATTTATGGCGTGCGGTAACACTAAAGAGGTGGCTTGGACTGTAAAACCGCAAGGGATAAGCTTTATCGCTTATCTCTGATGTGAGGATATGGTTGGCTAAAACGCCCAGATCTTCGCTCCACCGATTTTGTAGGGCCTGATTAAGGGTCCGCAAATAAAACAGAGTAATTGTATGGTGATAGCCTTCCGTGTCAGAATTAGGCACACCGCAGGCCCTATTATAACGCCGGATAATAGCGGGCATTATATGTTCGGCCTGTGTCAGGCCTTCGCGGCGCAGCAGCGCGGTGCCCGCGCAAAGATGTGCGCCATGTGTCCACTCTCGTTTAGGTAGGGTGCAGTGCTCAAGCCCGTTCACAATATGATTGACATGTGCTGCTGTCACAGTATTTCCAGTTTTTATTAGGGACCAGCCAGACATGTCAGGACTTAAAGATAACAAAGATGAAATTTCAATCATAATCTGCGGAAAAGCGGCTTAAGCTCTTGGCCCAGCGATAGTTAATCCCTAAATATGGACATATGAAAAAACAGCTTTTATCTCTTTTAGGCGGCTTATTGGTTATCGGCGGCGGTGCAGCGGTTTCCGGTCAGGTATCGGCTAAAGATCCGTTATTACCTTTGCCGGATAATAATAGGCTCGAAAATAACCGGAGCGTTCCGGTATCAATGGCGCAAGTGCAGCTGTCTTATGCCCCTGTTGTAAAAAGCACGGCGCCAGCTGTGGTCAATGTCTTTACCTCGCGGACTGTTCGTACGCGAAGCCGGTCGTCTTTTTTCGACGAAATGTTCGGCATGCGTCGTGCCCCGCAAGAGCGCACACAAAGCTCGCTTGGCTCGGGTGTGATTGTACGGGGCAATGGCTATGTCGTGACGAATGCCCATGTGGTCAAAGGGGCTGATGAGCTTAAGGTCGTGCTAAATGACCGGCGTGAATTTGAAGCCGAGATCATTGCCCAAGACGAGCAAATTGATGTTGCGGTATTGAAAATCGATACAAAAGGTGAGGTGTTGCCTGTTTTGCAATTCTATGAAGGCGGGGATTTGGAAATCGGCGATATTGTTTTGGCGATTGGGAATCCGTTCGGGGTTGGACAAACTGTAACCAGCGGTATTGTTTCTGCGTTGGGCCGCACCAATGTCACGGATGTGTCGTCTTTTATTCAAACCGATGCAGCGGTAAACCCCGGCAATTCCGGCGGGGCATTGGTGAATTTATCCGGCGAACTTGTGGGTGTGAATACAGCAATCTTTTCGCGCTCTGGCGGGTCTAACGGGATTGGCTTTGCCATTCCAACAGAGCTGGTTTCGCGGGCCGTGGATAGCGCCGTGTCCGAAGGACGGATCGTTCGTCCGTGGCTGGGTGCCCGGACACAAGCCGTTGATGCGACTATGGCGGCGGCTCTCGGGCTTGACCGTTCGCGCGGCGCAATTGTCAATGAAATTTATCCCAAAGGCCCTGCCGATAAAGCAGGTTTGCGTGAGCGCGACGTTATCCTGTCAGTCGATGCGACGGATATTAATGATGATAGCGGTTTGCGGTTCAAACTGGCGACCCTGCGACCCGGACAACAGGCGGTGGTTAAGCTGTGGCGCGACGGCGGGGAACGGATTTTAAATGTGCGCGCCGATGCTCCGTCTGAAACACCGAGACGGGACGAACGCTTATTGGAAGGATTACATCCATTGGACGGTTTAACCGCTGTCAATTTGTCGCCAGCCTTAGGCGAAGAACTGGGCATTGATCCCTATGTCAGAGGGGTCATGATTACACAGACAGTGCGCCGCAGCGCCGCCCAAGCCAATGGTTTGCGTCCCGGTGATTTGATTTTATCCATTAATGATACAGAGATTAGCTCAACGCGGCAGATGGATAATTTAATGGCGACAATCACTCAGGACGAGGGATTTGATATGTCGATTGACCGCCGTGGACGGATTTACAAAGTTCCAGCGCGCTATTGGCCGCAAACGCAATAAATTCGAAACCCGGCCCGATTTTACTGTCCTGCCATATAATGATTTTGGCCGAACCATTAATCAATAGCCATAAAGTCAAAGAGCCGAAGCCTCTCCGTTTTAGAGTTAGGGTCGCTAATTTATTCGAGACCTACTGAAACCAGACATTTTAACCGTGAAAACCGCAGATGGGCTTACTTTTACGGTTCACTGATATCGTTTTGGGTGACAGTGGGGGGCTATTGACAAGACGCCCCGGGATTTCGCCGGTCAAGACAACACCGGTTACAGTTTTTTTGTTTCACATTAATATGCATCGTTATTTCCTTGGTCTGACTTGCTCAATCTAGGGGTAATACCTCTTAACAATGGGGAATGACCGATTCGTGACGTCCATCACGGGTCAGCGAATATTTATGGTGTATAAAGCTGTCACAATAATTTGAGTGCATAAGATTGACTCTGATGCATTTAACAAAATTTGTAGCCATGGGGGCGGCAGGGCGTATGACAGGAATTTTAGACTGGTTTCTTAGTTTTATAGCGCGATCAACAGAGCCTTTCCGGCCATGGCATCGCTTACCTTTTATCCCAGCCGTAGCTGCTGTTATTGGGCACCGTGTCAATCTACGGCGGCACAATCTCATCGATACTGAACGTGAGCCTCCTCATATTCCGACACCCGCAGATATTGATGTCATTGGCGCGCGTACCTATGATGGAACTTTCAATGATTTAAGTCAGCCTTGGATGGGAATGGCGGGTGCGCGTTTCGGGCGCAATGTCCCGCTCGAAGATACATATGCCGAAACTGACTCATTATTTGAACCCAACCCACGGGAAATATCCAATACGCTTCTAAAACGTGAAGACTTTGTGCCGGTGCCCCACTTAAATGTAATTGCGGCGGCTTGGATACAGTTCATGTTGCATGACTGGGTTAATCATGGTCTCCCAAGTGTCAAAAACCATCATATTATTCCTCCGGTCGAAAATGACAATTGGCCTCAAAAAACGATGAAGGTTGGACATACAAAAGCCGATGATAAGACAGGGCCTCTTGATGTAGGAAAGCCTAAAACCTATCGCAATGAACAAACCCATTGGTGGGATGCCTCTCAGATTTATGGTTCAAGCCGAGAGCGTAATCATCAACTCAGAACGCCTCCCGGTAAAAATAAAATGACTAATGACGGAAAGTTATGGTTGGATAAAAAGGGGTTTTTGCCACCCGAAATTCAGGAAAATGGACGCTCGACAGCGGAATTATCCGGATTCAATCAAAGCTGGTGGACCGGTCTTTCTGTTCTTCATACTTTATTTGCGCGTGAGCATAATGCCGTAGTGGACCGGTTAAAAATAGAATATCCCGATGCGGATGGCGAATGGTTGTTTCAAAAAGCCCGATTAGTTATATCGGCCTTGATTGCAAAAATTCATACGGTCGAATGGACCCCGGCTTTAATGGACTCAGATAAAGGCCGTATGCTGATGCGCGGAAATTACTGGGGCCTGCGCGGCGAACGTTTCTTTAATACGTTTGGGAGAGCTTCGGAGAGTGAAGTCGTTTCTGGAATTCCCGGATCGCCTCAGGATCATCATACAGCGCCTTTTTCAATGACTGAAGAATTTGGCGCTGCCTATCGCCTGCATTCACTCATTCCGGATAATTATGAATTTCGTCGTGTCAGCGATAATAAACTGGTTAAAAAGGCAAATCTTCATGACATTTCTAACGATGGAACCCGGCAACTCTATAAGGATATTTCCTTTGTAGATGCTGTTTACTCACTTGGGATTAGCCACCCGGGCGCCCTCACTCTCCATAATTATCCTGACACATTGAGAAACCTCCAGACGAATCCTAGCGATCCTGATAGTCTGATTGACCTCGCGGCGGTCGATATCCTCAGAGATCGGGAAAGAGGGATCCCGCGTTTCCAGAAATTCCGTGAGTTGATTGGCATGAAGCCGCCCCAGTCATTTGCTGATATTACCGATAATGAAGATTGGCAAAAACAGCTGAAAGATATTTACGGTAGCGTAGATAAAGTTGACTTTCTTGTTGGAACCTTAGCTGAGGCGCAATCAAGAAATGGGACGCCGTTTAGGTTCGGATTTTCAGATACGGTATTTCGTATTTTTATTGTTATGGCATCGCGTCGTTTAAAAAGTGATCGTTTCTATACGGATGATTTTCGACCGGAAATTTACACTAACGTTGGATATAATTGGGTCCTCAATAACGGTATGTTTGATGTTTTGGAGCGGCATTGCCCTGAACTTAAACCCTTACTGCGTAGCCGGCGCAATGCTTTCTTTCCATTTGATAAAGCGGAATAGCGATTGTGAGCCGACATATACGGATACCCTTTTTGCTTGACCTCTACCGCGTAAGGTCAAGCCACCTTATTTTGCAAGAAGCTAATAATCCTGATTTGGATCGTGACTATGTCTATCGAGGCCCCTTGATTAACCGTTTAATCATTGCTCGGATGAAAGCCGCAATGCGCGTGAAGACATTAAAGCTGGATTCGGTATCTGACACGGACACCCCCAATTCAACTTTTTTGGAAAAAATGCTGACGCCTCCCTTGCGGGTCGCAAGACAATGGTTCCCCTCAGCTCAGTCTTTATCCGATTTGGCCCGTATCTCGGATCAAGCGAGCCTAGAGAGCCGTTTAAGTGCCGCAGATAATATGTGGGATACAGGCCTTATAAAAGAGGCGGCGAAATTTGTTCGCAGTGAGACGCAGAGACCCGCAGATGAAATTGCACAAGAGTTGACAGGGCGACTGTTTGTAGAAAATTTTGTTTCGAACGCGCAAACGGTTCGGGCCGGTAAACGTATTAATCACGCTATTCGATCCTTTAATCCGCTAAGATGGATATTCTGGATCGCAACACGAGGCCTCGACACGGCTCATAGTTGCCTATCTGAGGCTATGGGTGGCAATCTCTCTGGTGTTCATGCCATCTCCATAGCCGTACATAATATCTCTAAATCCATGGAGAGTATGCAAATTCTGTTTAATACTGGATACCAGACAGCTTCGGTGAATGAAATTAGAGCCCGCATAATGCACGCGCCGGAAAATATTTTGCGCCAATCTAAAACTGTCAGTTCTTCTCAAATGGGCCCTTTAAGGCCCGGTACACTCGTCATTTTTTCAGCACATGAGGCGGCCAAAAAACATCTAGATTCTCGGCTGGCTTTTATGACGACATCGCCCTCTAAATGCCCGGCTCACCAAGCGGTACCCCATCTGTTGGACCAGATATGGATGGAGGCGATTAATGGCTAAGGATATTCTATTTACTCCTTTGAAAATGAATAATTTGACGGTTAAAAACCGTATCTTTCGTTCCAATATTTCAGGGCGTTTTGATAAGGATAACGGCGCTCCTACGCAAACCCGTATCAATTGGGAAACTAGGTTTGCAAAGGGTGGAGCTGGCGCCATTATTTCATCTTATGTACCAGTCTTAATGAATGGGCGTATTATTGCCAATTACGCGACCATCCATACTGACGATTTTATTCCATTATGGGAAAAGCTTGGCAACGCCGTCCATAAGCATGGGGCTAAATATATTATGCAACTTAGCCATTCGGGACGGCAAATGGATTTGCCCGGAATTGCAAACCAAGACCAACTCCTGCTGAGTTCAACCTCAAGTCAGGAGGGGCTGCATGGCTTTTTATGCCGCGCCATGAGCACGGCTGAGATTGCGGGAATTATTCGGGCTTTTGCCAAAGGGGCCCTGCGCGCTCAAAAGGCGGGGCTCGACGGGGTCGAGTTACATGCCGCAAATGGCTATTTGTTTACGCAATTTCTAAGTTCGGGCATAAATGATCGCACAGATCATTATGGCGGATCTTTAAGAAACCGCGCGCGGTTTTTGCTTGAAGTTATTCGCGCTATACGAGCCGAAGTCGGGCCTAAGTTTCATTTGCAGATTAAAATTAGCGCTGTTGATTATAATAATGTTTTGCCGTGGGAAGGTAAAGGCAATGGGCTCGCTGATTCCATCAAGGTCGTTCAGTGGTGCGAAGCTGCTGGTGTGGATGCAGTTCATGTGTCATCAGGTTCGTTGTTTCCCCATCCTTTAAACCCGCCCGGCGATTTGTCCTTACAAACTTTGGCAACAACCTATGACGGCATGATTTCGTCCGGTGTTAATGGTCTTCGAAATTTTCTATTGTTCCATAGCCCTATGTTACAGCCTATTTTTAGGTGGTTATGGTTTCGGATGAAACGTGGCCGGCCTATTGAGGGGGTCAATCTTGACGACGCGCGTGCTATTAAAGGGAATGTCAATATTCCTGTTATTAATACGGGCGGTATGCAATCCGCCGCCTTGGCAAGAAATGCGATCAATAGCGGGCATATAGATGCAGTCTCTATGGCGCGGGGGCTAGTGGCAAACCCTGAACTGCCAAAAGTCTGGCAAGCTGGCCAAGACGTACCGGAAAAGCCCTGCACATTTTGCAACAAATGTCTCGTCAATGCTCCAAAAAACCCCATGGGGTGTTATGATCTTACGCGTTTTGCCAGTCATGACGACATGGTGGAGCACCTTATGTCTATCTATGATACCCAAGAAAATCTGGTCATTCCGTAATGCGTAGAGATATTGAACATTTCACGACGACGCAGCGTGAATTAACACGGAGACGCAGACGAAGACGGCGCTATTGGTTCGGTCTTTTCGTGCTGGTCGGGCTTGTTTATCTGGCTTCATTTTTTGTGCAACGCACGCAAAGCTTTCAAGCAGAGGTCGATCATTTTAAATTCGGATCTATCGGATCGGAAACGCGCAGCGGTATCCCGAAAGATTTTTGGTTAGCCCTTCCACATCTTTATCCGGAAGAGTTTGATCGACGCGACAATTTCGAGATATTCGGATTTTTATATGGCTCCGAAGAGACGGCGGGACACCTGCCAATTGGGGTTTCGGAGCGGCGGGTGAGCGGTGTCGATATGGTTTGGCTAAATTGCGCAGCCTGTCATACGGGAAGTTATAAAGAGCATCCACAGGGCCCGGAAATAATTGTTGCTGGGATGCCCGCAAATCAGTTGGAGTTGTCAAGATTTACGAAATTTATCCTGAGTCTCTCAGATGACCCGCTTGAGCCTGAAAGCGTGTTCAAGGCAATGGACGATTCCGGAAATAAGAAAAATTGGATTCAAGAAATATTCTGGCGCTGGATTATTCTGCCCAGAATCCGAGATGGCATAGGCGAATTGAGCCAACAGCTAAGCCCATTGCTCGCATTACAGCCGGATTGGGGTATTGGACGCGTTGATACGTTTAATCCCTATAAAATGACCCAATTCAATATAAATTCAACCGAGCTCGCATCCTCGGAACTTGTTGGAGCCTCTGATTTCCCGTCCATTTTTCTGCAAAGAGACCGGAAAGATATGCAGCTACATTGGGATGGAAATAATAATTCTCTTAAAGAAAGAAATTTAAGCGCATCCCTTGGCGCGGGTGTTTTCCCCGATACGGTTGATCATCAATCGGTCAACAGAGTTGCCAACTGGCTTTTGGATTTGGAACCGCCACCCAACCCTCATAGATCAAATACCTATTCTCAATCCGTTAAGGATGGCTATGGTTTATACAAAACCCATTGCGCAGCCTGCCATGGGTATTTCGACCTCAATAAAAATAAATATGTTTTTAAAGGGCAATATTTGGGTCAAGTCGATCCGATAGAAAACGTAAAAACAGATCGTAACCGGCTTGATTCTTACACAACCAAGTTTCGAGACCGTCAAGTCACGGAGCTTTTCGCCGGAACAGAACATCAGTTCAAACATTTTACCAAAACTAACGGTTATGCCAATGGACCCTTAGACGGGTTATGGCTCCGGGGACCCTATCTGCATAATGGATCTGTCCCGACGTTATGGGATTTATTAAGTCCCCCTCAGGATAGGCCGTCCTCTTTTATGCGAAATTCAAATGTTTTGGATAAAGAGTATGGTGGGTTTCTATCACCGGCTTGCACTAACCTAAGTGATCTTAATTGTTTCGACACAAACGTGCGCGGCAATAGCAATCGCGGACATAAATACGGCACCGATCTTGTTGAGAAAGAGCGGCAGAAAATTTTAGACTATCTGAAAACTTTTTAGGAGCTGAAGCCATGACTGACATGACCTTGGTAGGCGTTGCACAGGCTAACGCTAAAGCCACCAAAGCCCATTACCAATCCTTTTTTGGGATTATACTCTTAATCGAATTTTTAGTCGTACTGGCCTTATTAATTATTCCGCACCGGATTTTAGACGCATTGGGAATGACCCATATAGGGGCAGAAAAATGGTTGCAATTATTGGCAGGTGTTTGGCTGGTACTCCTATTGTTTCAATTTATAGCCCGCAGGCAGCCTCTATTGGGCCGTTACCCTAATATCGCCAATATTATCGGGCGTATTGGGCTCGCGGGTCTTCTGACCTATGTTGGTGGATGGTTTTTATACCCGGCCCTCTACATGGTGATAAGCGCACTTCTTCTTTATGTTTTATTTCGCCGGATGATCATCGGTGAGTTACAGACAAGGCCGTAATCATGGAAAAAATCTCTTATGCTGAATTATTAAACAGACTTGGGGATCCTGATATCCCTATAGAAGATTTAGATCCTTATCTCATTTATGATGTGAGCCCTAAGATGGGGTCTGAATTACTCATTTTACCTAATAGTGAAACGGTTGATGATGGATTAGATGATGAGTCCATTAATCTTAGGACCCGCGGCGATCTAGGTCTGGGGTTTCTGAATTCTATTTTTCGAAGACGACGGAAAAAAAGGTTCGAAAAACGCCGAAAGGCTTTTGAAAAGCACGGAGGTTCGGAAGAGAAGTTTCATATATTATTGTCAGAAGGCGATTCTTGGTTTCAATATCCACGGTTTCTGGAAGACACGATCGATTGGCTTAGCAAGGATTTTGATATTTACAGTCTCGGAGCCGCCGGGGATACGCTCAGTAATATGCTGCGTAAAAGCGAGTATTGGGACCGCTTGGAAAGATTGCATGGGGACGGTATTGTCATTGAAGCCCTTTTGTTTTCTGCTGGCGGCAATGATATTGTTGGCCCAAATCTCAAGGAAATGCTAAGGCCATTTACCGAAGGGGCATCGGCCAAAGACCTTTTAATTGATAGTTTTGTTACCGCGAAATTTCAGCAACTCGTATTAAATTACGAGCATATATTTGAACGTTTGAAGTTAACAGATTCATTTAAAAATTTGCCCGTATTATTCCATGGTTACAATCATGCTATTCCTCTGCCTGACCAAGGGAAAAACCTGCCGCCGCTTGATGGCTGGCTGGGAGCTCCTATGCGGGAAATGGGTATTGAGGATATTTCTCTTCAAAGGGAAATCATCACCTTTTTGATGGAAAAGATAAATGCCGAGTTTTCAAATTTAGCCGCACGGTTTGATAATGCCATTTTTGTCGATAACCGCGGAATATTTACCGATGATCTTTGGCATGATGAGCTTCACCCGCATGATGAGGGTTTCAGGTTAGTTGCCAATAACTTCAAATCCCATCTCAAGGCTATCGGAATTGAACCGAGAAAGCCGGAGTGGGGAGATTAAGATGAGTCAAAAACTAGATTATACAGATTCCGAGCCTGTCGATAAATCCAAATCAAACGCTATTTCGGATCAACTCTCTACACGTATTTCAAATCGTACTGATGACTTAATAAACAATAAGTCGCGAAACAATAAATTTGATGGAAATATTCTCAATGTCCGTCCAGACCCCCTCGATTTTCGGGATAAGATTTTCCAAGCTGACCTGAGGGAGATTAAAAGTTATTTGGTTCCAGAGCCATATATACATCCGAAGACAGGCGAGGTTGCGTATAATGTTAAGACAGACGCCAAAACGAAAAAGCTAATTCAAGAAGGCGTTGGCGTTCGAAATCAGGGCAGTGAAGGGTCTTGTACTGGCCAAGCACTTGCAGCCGTTGTTGATTTCCAAAATTTAAAGCGTGAGGCCGACGGCGCTGATGTTCCGACCGCAGTGAGTGCCCGCATGCTGTATGAAGAAGCCCGGGGATATGATGAATATCCAGATGATGACCTTCCAGGTTCCAGCATTCGCGGCGCGATTAAAGCCTTTTACCACCGAGGCGTATGTGACAATTCTCTAGCGCCTTATTTTGATGGTGACTTGGATTGGGAGTTGAGCGTAGATATTGCCAAAGATGCCCGCCGCGTGACGCTCGGGGCATATTACCGCCTGCGCCATATCCTCAATGATTACCATTCTGCCTTAAATGCGGTTCAAGCGATTTTTTGCTCAGCCATGCTTCATGATGGATGGACCCAAGAAAATGTTAAAAAGAATAATGGAAAAATAATCCGGCCGAATGATAATAGCTATCCTCCGCGAGGCGCCCATGCCTTCGCTATCATCGGTTATGATTCTGATGGGTTTTTGGTACTAAATTCTTGGGGCGAAAACTGGGGAAATCTCGATACGCGTATGTTGTCCGGAGGGGCCTGTAAAAGCTGCAAGCATCTTTTGCCCGGCGTAGCGCATTGGTCGTATGATGATTGGCAAGATAATGTCCTCGATGCCTGGGTCTTACGATTGCAAGCTCCAACGAAGAAAATGTCCGGGTTCTCTGGTGGTTACAGAACTGCAACAGACGATAGCCGCACGAGCGGACGTTCCCGGAAGCAAAATAAACGTCCATCTATCCCCAGTTCAAAAATTATCGGTCATTATATTCACGTAGATGACGGTAAGCTTGTTGGTAAAAAACCTTGGAGCAATAACCTCAGGACTTTTGAACACACCGCGAATTTTTTACTGAGTCAAGATGATGCCGAAGATATGTGGCGCTATGATAATATTTTATTTTACGCCCATGGGGGATTGCAAAGTCTTGAAGCGGCTTCTGATAAAGCGGCTCTCTGGACAGATACATTTAAAAAGAACGGTATCTATCCCATATTCTATTTATGGAATACGGGGATTAGGAATACAACATTTGATATTCTTGAACGTCATTTCGAACAAGCGTTAGAAAGAACGGGGTCTATTACCGGAACTATGGACCGGATTATGGAAAAGCTTATCCGGCCCGTTGCAAAACCTTTATGGAGCGAAATGAAGCTAGACGCTCAACTCGCCATGCAAAATGATGAGCCGGATTTAGGCGGGGCTTGGGATGCGACTAAAATCCTTCTTGATGCTGCAAAAGCGCGAAAGAAGAATAAACTCAATGTGCATTTCCTCGGATTTAGCGCAGGCGCGATATTAGTTGCTGAATTGATCAAACGAGCCCAGCGCGAAAACTATGATCTGGAAAATATTTTAACGACATTAAATTTGTGGGGCCCAGCCGTCACGTGGGAGCTATTTAAAACAACATATAACCCTTTGGCACGCAAGATGCCCAAAGAGAAGTTTTCCATCTATAATTTGACGGATCACGATGAAAAAAATGACGGGATACGCGGTGTATATCGAAAATCTATTCTTTATCTTGTTTCGCGGGCGCTGGAACGTCGCACCGACACGCAAATTGTGGGTATGGATAAATTCTGGCGTGGCCATGGTAACCTAAAATCACAAAATATTAGATATGTACTGGCGGGTAAGACAGCGGCCCTGAACGGTAAAAAGGGGCAGTTCGCCAGTACGTCCAAATCCCATTCTTTTGATCAAGATGCGAGAACAATCAATGACGTTCTATATGGCATTTTGGGCAAAGAACCCAAATTTCCATTCGATTAACGAAGAGACCGAGGCCATGAGCACTTTTAACCCGGATATTCAGACCTTGAAAAACAATTTGGCCCGTTGGAAAGCTCGGCATAGCTTGGTGACGTGGGTGGGGATTGTCCTAAATCTTGTTCTCGCTATCCCGTTTTTCTTTGCCCCAGAATGGGCTATGGAGGTCTTGAAGATTCCATCTGTTGACCCTATTTGGCCGCGCGTTGGCGCGATGTTATTGATTATTATCACGACGTTTTACATCCCTATGACAATTGATATTGATCGCTACAGACCCTTCTGTTGGCTTTCCATTCTGCCGAGCCGCACATTTGGGGGTCTATATTTTTTAACCGCTGTTGTGGCTTTTGGATATTCACCGGGTTTTCTGGCGATGGCCCTCTTGGATATTATTATCGCAATTGTCTGGCTCTTTTGCATGATCCGCATTGTATCTCTTGAAAATAGTATTTTTGCTCATGGAGCCCATACATGATTTTTTGGCGGGTTCTTTTTGGCTTTTTGATAGCAGCGCTTGTCCTCGGTTTAGGAGGGTGGTTTTTACTGTTTCGCGAAATTCCTCAGCCAAGGACTGATGATTCGGCCTATGTATTCAACCATGGCTCTATAGGTAATGAGAGGGTACAAGGCATGCCCTATTGGCTATGGAAAGTTCTACCGGACGTCTTTCCAGAGCATTTACCTGCCGATCAAAAAGGATGGGAGTCATTGGGCTTTATTTGGCAAGACGGAAGTGCGCTTCCTATTGGGTTTAGCCAGAAAACTCTTGGAACTATACCTCGCATATCGCCTAATTGTGCATTTTGTCATCAATCTTCATATAGGCTTAGGCCGGATGATCAGGCTAGCTTTGTGGCGGCTGGTACCGGTGGTCAGGTTAATGTCCTTGCCTTTGTCAAGTTTTTGATTGCCGTTGGACAGGATGAGCGTTTTACCGCCCCTATAATTCTGGACGCCATCGATAAACATTATGAAATGCCCCTCTGGGAGCGCATGACATATGAATATATTCTAATTCCTGCCACACGTCATGCCTTAAAGAAGCAAGCAAAAGATTTTGAATGGGTGCATGATAATCCCGAATGGGGATTGGGCCGTGTCGATCCTTTCAATCCACCCAAATACACATTTTTGGACCTTGAAGATGATAAGACGATAGGAAATTCCGATATGATGTCTGTATGGAATATGCAGACAGCTGATGCTAAGGGGGATCGTCGTTATTTTGTTCACTGGGACGGATTGCTTTCCGATACCCATGAAACCATTCGAGTTGGCGCTCTTGGTGATGGCATGACCTATCAATCATATCGAGGCGCCTTACACAATCTGACAATTATTGAGGATTATATTAACACAGTCCTACCACCCAAGTCTCCGTTCAGCAGCGATCTGGATCCAAGCGATCCGTATTTTGTGAATGCCGCTCAACGGTCAAAAGGACAGGAAATTTACGCCGAAATATGCGCAATTTGCCACCAGCTTGACGGCCCCCGTTTCCGCACGCCAATTCCTATTGAAGAGGTGAAAACCGATCCTCATCGTCTGGCAATGTGGTCACAAGATGCAAAAGACAGTTTCGCGAATTATCAGCGCGAATATGACTGGGAGTTCGATCATTTTCATAACAATGAAGGATATCTTGCGGTTGATCTGACGGGACTGTGGCTTCGCGGCCCCTATCTCCATAATGGATCTGTACCCAATTTGCGGAGTTTGTTGTTGGCTCCGAATAAACGCCCTAAAGTTTTCTATCGGGGGTCCGATCTTGTTGATACGCAAAATGGTGGTTTCATTAGTGATAAAGCCTTAGATGCCTTAACTGTCCAATGGCGAGTGGATACGTCAATTGCGGGCAATTCAAATAGTGGACATCTCTGGGGTACTGACTTACCGGCAGCCGATAAAGAAGCGCTCTTGGCATATCTTAAAACATTATGAAATTTGGGAACGACAATCCATCTCTCTAAAATATTCGCAAATCGGTTTAAACATCCGTAAGAGCTAGTAAATACATATGCTTATTATTAGCTCTCGAGCACGCCAGCCATAGAGAGTAATTTTTTTATGGTCCTTAAATTACGTGCTGTGACCGGCACGCCGAGCTTACGGCCTGCGCCGGCTGCCAGTTTCGAGCGCCCCGCTCCCTGCGGCGCATAAAGATAAAATACTGTATCTGTTAGCGTGAACGCTTCGCTCTCGGCCCGCAAAGCATCGAGAGCGGCAGGATTGGGGTTTGGGGCCGCCGTGCTCAGGAAATAAAAATGGACTTGCGCGCCGGACTCATCATTAACGCGGTAAGGATTATTTTGATAGGCCTGTTCAAGCGCCCCCACGCTTAAGGCAAAAACCTGCGGCGAAAAATCATAAGCCGCCTGAATAGCTGATTGTATCGATTGCTCTATAGCGGCCTTATCCGATATTGTGGATGATAAAAGACAATTGCCGCTTTGAATATAACTCTGGACATCATGGTACCCCAGTCCGGAGAGTAACGCACGAAGCTCTGCCATCGGGAGGCGGTTTTTACCGCCAACATTGATGCCACGCAGTAATATAACCCACCGCGTCATGGGCGCAGGCTTTCCAAATCCTCCTTCGACAGATTCACAGCCGCGAAATAAACTATGCCCATCAATACGGCAGGGCGACCTTTGCCAAGCTGGTGGGCTAATGCGGTAATGTAATCGGCATTATCACGCGATAGCCGAACAGTTGTGCGGCGAGCCGGGGCAAACCGGTCTTCGGAAAACCATGCCGCCACATCGGAACTATGATAACAATCGCGTATATGGGTAAGCGTGCGGTCAATCACTTTGGAGCGCGCTTTGGTTTTCATGGCCAGTCCCAAACGCTCAACCTGCGTCTCTGCGCCCGGCTCAATCAACATTTCAACGGCAATCCGGCTCATAAGGTTTGATAGCAATTTAGGGTTAATAAAGTCTTATAAGGACACCGGGTTTGAAAGCTGGTGGCACCATCAATCATGATTGCTTAACAACAGCTTAACCGAGACTAGCAAATGAAAGAGGCAATGACCATAAAACAAAGCCAAAAACGGTCAGTTTTACGCGCGCAGGCCCTATAGATACAGGGTCATAAAGATGGAATAGGGATCAAGATCATAATCCCCAAAGGGCGGACACTCTGTAAATCCGAAATGCCGGTATAGCGCCCAAGCCGGCGCATAGCCTTGCGTTGATCCGGTTTCAAGACTGAGACGTTTATAACCGCGAGTACGGGCTGTTTTTATGATATGGCTCACCATAGCCTTACCGACGCCGCGGCCGCGATGCGCTGCATATGTATGCATGGATTTAATCTCGCCGTGATTGGCCTCTACCGCTTTCAAAGCGCCGCATCCTAATAATGCACCGCCTTGCTCTATCGTCCAGAAGGTCACGGAGGGATGGCTAAGGCCAGAGAGATCAAGGGCATAAATACTCTCTGGCGGCGATTGCTCTGCAGCATGGGCCAGATGAATGCGCAATAACGCTTGGACCTGTGGGTTCTTAAGGTCGCCAAGATTTATATCCACCGCTAAGCTCCTCATAAAAAAAGCCGCTCAAAAGAGCGGCTTTCAATCCAACTAGGCTTTATATTAGCACTTATAGTAAAGATCAAATTCAACCGGATGCGGATGCATATCCACACGGTGAACCTCTTCCATTTTCAAATCGATATAGGCGTCAATCTGGTCATCATCAAATACGCCGCCAGCTTTAAGGAAGTCCCGGTCTCCGTCCAAGGCATCCAAAGCTTCCCGTAACGAGCCGCAAACTTGCGGAATAGCGGCCGCTTCGGCAGGTTCCAGATCATACAGATCCATATCCATGGCATCGCCCGGATCAATCTTGTTTTTAATCCCGTCAAGGCCAGCCATAAGCAGAGCCGAATAGCATAAATAAGGATTGGCTGAGGGGTCAGGGAACCGGACTTCAAGACGCTTGCCATTCGGGCTGGCAGTCCATGGAATACGCACAGAAGCAGAACGGTTACGCGCAGAATAGGCGAGCATAACAGGGGCTTCGAAACCCGGAACCAAGCGCTTATAGCTATTGGTAGACGGGTTGGTCAGTGCATTTAACGCTTTGGCATGTTTAATAATGCCGCCAATGTAATAGAGGCAGTTTTTAGATAAACCTGCATATTCATTACCTGCAAATGTCGGCTTGCCGTCTTTCCAGATCGACATATGGACATGCATGCCTGTACCGTTATCGTTCCAAACCGGCTTAGGCATAAATGTGGCTGTCTTGCCATATGCATGCGCCACATTATGTACGATATATTTATAGAGCTGCATATTATCGCCCATATTGACAAGCGTATCAAATTTCATACCCAGCTCATGCTGCGACGGGGCGACCTCATGGTGATGCTTTTCAGGTTGCAGGCCCAACTCGCCCATAATCGCCAGCATTTCCGTGCGCATGTCTTGCGCTGAATCTATGGGCGGAACTGGAAAATATCCCCCTTTTGGTCCCGGGCGATGCCCCATATTACCGGATGTATATTGCGTACCGGAATTATAAGGGCCTTCCGTACTGTCCAGACTATAGCCCGTGTTTTGCTGATCCGTATTCCAACGCACATCATCAAACACAAAGAATTCGGCTTCAGGGCCGAAATAGACATCATCGCCCACTTTGGCAGACCGCATATAGGCCTCGGCCGCTTTGGCTGTACCGCGCGGGTCCCGATTATAACCCTCGCCTGTATCAGGCTCTAGAATATCGCAAAAAATCGTCATTGTATCGACTTGATAAAATGGATCAATCTTAGCGGTTGCCGTATCCGGCAACAAAACCATATCGGATTCGTTAATCGACTTCCAACCCGAGATGGATGACCCATCAAACATTGTACCGTCCTGAAAGAGATCATCATCGACCATAGAGGCGTCAAATGTGACATGCTGCATTTTACCTTTCGGGTCGGTAAAGCGCAGATCGACATAGCCGATATTTTCGTCCTTGATCCGTTTTAAAACTTTATTGGCTGACATTGATGTATCCTTTCCCTGATATCTAACGTCGTATCAAATACTTAAAGTGCCGCATCGCCGGACTCACCTGTCCGAATACGTATGGCTTGGGTGACGTCGGAAACAAATATTTTTCCATCGCCGATTTTTCCGGTTTTCGCGGCTGTTTGTATCGCTTCCAGCGCGCCTTCGACCTGATCATCAGAAACAACCAATTCGAGTTTCAATTTCGGTAGAAAGTCGACAACATATTCCGCGCCGCGGTATAATTCTGTGTGCCCTTTTTGCCGGCCAAACCCTTTGGCTTCAACAACCGTCATGCCTTGTAAGCCGACAGCTTGTAGTGCTTCTTTTACTTCATCGAGTTTAAACGGTTTAATTATCGCTTCGATTTTTTTCATAACATTGCCCTTCATGTGCTTTGAGCAGAATTTTGCTCCCTGCTGATGACCGTCCGCCGGAAGAGAGTCGAGCCTCTCCGGCCCAAGGGATGGGGATCAAGGCGAAAAACTCAAAATTTGCATAAAAATATGGCATAGCTTCACCGCGGTGATGCAAAATAGTGCAAATTTCTGCAACCCAATGCGAAATAAACCCAAAGTCTGACCGATCGCGCCGATATAAACCCGTATTAGGGATTGAACCGCGCCTTTAACCCGTTAAACAGGGGCCAATACAACCAACACTCTTCAAATTCATGGACAATATCCGGAGATATCAGTGAAAAAACTCACGCCTCGCCCCCCGAAAAAACCCTATATCACGGATGAACAGGCTCTGCGGTTTCATTCCGATCCAACGCCGGGGAAACTCGCGCTTTTGCCCACAAAACCTATGGCTACCCAGCGCGATCTATCCCTTGCCTATTCGCCCGGCGTCGCGGTGCCTGTCGAAGAAATCGCCAAAGATCCGGATCTGGCTTATGACTATACATCCAAAGGCAATATGGTTGCGGTTATTTCCAATGGGACGGCAATTTTGGGCTTGGGGAATCTGGGTGCCGCGGCTTCCAAACCAGTGATGGAAGGAAAATCCGTCCTGTTTAAACGCTTTGCCGATATTGATAGTTTTGACATTGAAGTCGAAGAAGAAGACGCCGAAGCCTTCATTGAATGTGTGCGCCGCTTCGGCCATACATTTGGGGGGATCAATCTGGAAGATATCGGTTCGCCCGAATGTTTTATTATTGAACAGGAACTGCGGGAAAAACTGGATATTCCCGTCTTCCATGATGATCAACATGGAACGGCCATTATTGCTACGGCGGGTCTGATTAACGCCGCGCATCTGACTAATCGCCGCTTTGAAGATATGAAGGTCGTCCTCTCTGGGGCCGGTGCTGCGGGCCTCTCTGTGCTCGGCTTGATAAAAAGCCTGGGCGTGAAAAAGGAAAACACGATTGTTCTCGACTCCAAAGGCGTTGTCTACGAAGGCCGCAAAGAGTCTATGGATCAGTGGAAAGCCCCCCATGCGGTGCCGACACAATTACGCACATTATCCGAAGCCATGGTCGGGGCCGATGTTTTCCTTGGCTTGTCTATTGCCGGGATCGTGTCTCAGGATATGATTAAATCCATGGCCAAAAACCCGATTATTTTTGCCATGGCCAATCCGGATCCGGAAATAACGCCTGAGGCCATCAAAGAGGTTCGCGACGATGCCATTATCGCAACCGGACGGTCCGATTATCCCAATCAGGTCAATAATGTTCTGGGTTTTCCATATATTTTCCGCGGCGCGCTGGATGTACGGGCGCGTAATGTGAATGAAGCAATGAAACTGGCCTGTGCCCATGCTTTGGCCGACCTTGCCCGCCAAGATGTTCCCGAAGAGGTCGCCGCCGCCTATCACGGTAAACGGCCTAAATATGGCCCCGATTATATCATTCCTGCCCCGTTTGACCCGCGGTTAATATCGGAAATCCCCCCCTATGTTGCCCAAGCTGCGATGGATACGGGTGTTGCGCGCAAACCTATTGATGATATGGAAACCTATAAACAATCATTGGCGCGTCGGCAGGACCCTACCGCAGCCCTTTTGCAAGGCATCTCAGCAACCGTTGTTTCCAATCCCAAAACCATTGTCTTTGCGGAAGGCGAAGAACCCGCCGTCATTCGCGCTGCCCAAGCGTTTCAGCAACGCGGGTTGGGTAAGGCCATTCTTGTGGGCCGCGAAAAACCGATTGCCGATAATATGAAATTATTAGGCATTGATAACCCTGACAGTTTTACGGTGCTCAATGCGCGTCTTTTTGACCGTAATGCCGAATTTGTGGAACATCTTTACTCACGTCTTCAGCGCCGCGGCTTTTTGCGCCGCGATGCCCAGCGTCTTGTCAATAATGATCGGAACGTCTTTTCGGCTTTGATGCTGCACCACGGGCTGGCCGATGGTATGGTCACAGGTGTCACGCGGAGTTATGATATCGCCCTGCGCGATGTGCGTATGGTGCTCTCTCATGATAGCCATGAACGCACGATGGGGGTCTCTATTGTGATCAATAAAAACCGCACATTATTTATTGCCGACACCAATATAACAGAGCTGCCCACGGCGGGCGATCTAGCGGATATTGCTGAGACCACGGCAGGGTTTGCACAAGAATTCGGCTTCGATCCGCGCGTTGCCTTTTTGTCTTATTCCACCTTTGGTAACCCAGTGGGCGAACGCATGGAAAAAGTCCGTGAGGCCGTTAATATTCTCGATAGCCGCGAGGTGGATTTTGAATATGAAGGCGATATTGCCGCCGATGTTGCCCTTGATCCGTTGCACACACTCACCTATCCATTTTCACGCTTGACCGGGGCGGCAAATGTTCTGGTGATGCCGGCGATCCATTCGGCTTCTATCTCAACCAAATTGCTGAAATCTCTCGGCGGGGCCACGGTTCTAGGCCCCTTTCTGACAGGGCTTGAAAAACCAGTGCAAATTTGTCCGCTCGGGGCTACAGCGTCTGAAATCACCCAAATGGCCACATTGGCCGCCTTTGCCCCTTCGCACCGCGAGGATTAAGGCGCTTTGCCGCATAGACGTGTACGGCAGGGTTGTCAGCAGCCCTAAACGGGACGGATTGAAAAGCATGAAAATCACGCTTGACGCCGCGCCGAATAATTGGCACATCGCGCGCTCTAAGACATCTGTGCGGGTGTGGCGGAATTGGTAGACGCGCCAGATTTAGGTTCT
>CAZZKV010000010.1:0-90286 GCA_964654665.1 uncultured Caulobacterales bacterium
GATAGAGTTGTGTAAATATTCGCCGTTGCGGGGCCTTCACACCGATGGGGACGGGGATAGAGTGATGAGAAGACACTCCCAACATTTTTGTTTTTCAATTACTGATGTTTCTTACAGAAATTCAAAGAACAATTTATCAAACTTTGAATGTTTCATAGAGACTTCAAACAGATTGCCAGAAACGAAAGCGGCATAGATTTGCTTTGACGATTTAATCTAATTATGGATTGTCTAACGTCAGGGCCTGTGTCTTAGATTTAAGTCTCTCTTAGTCTAGGCCTAAGTTTGAAACATATTAAAACATATTAAAACATATTATATGACGCCGGACAGACAATAATAGCGACTCTACCATCACCCGTGTTGTTTAATCACGGGGACGGGGAATGAAAATTTCAATCATTTGCGGTTGAAAGCTACTCTGTTGTAATTTTCCATTTCTATCAAACCATTGACAATCCACTGTATCCTGCGTGTCTGTTGATTCCAAAACTGTCATTTTAGGGCCGCCAGATTTAAGGCGGACGACATCACCAGAAGAAAAAATCATAGTTCAGCTTTCATCTCAAGAGAGACGCTCTAATCTATCAGGCGTGTTAAAGCTATCCTTATTCTGCGGTGTTTTTGTTTTTTGCAGCACGGCGGCGGGCTGTGTCCAAGATTGCGGGATCGACATTAGCTTCAAGACGTTCACGCAGCGCCTTGCGGTCTTTGTCATAATCATCAATCCCTGAGGTTCCCGATTTAAGGAGCCAATAATAGGCCTCTTCAAAGTTTTGGGAAACGCCTTCGCCTTTGGCCAAAGTAAAGGCGTAAAGAAATTGACCTTCTTTATCACCGTTTTTGGCTGATTTTTCAAACCAATAGGCAGCTGTGTCGATTGATCGGTCAACGCCGGCCCCTTGATAAACCAATAGGCCATAATCAGCTTGTGCGGCGGCGATGCCACCTTCGGCGGCTTGGCGCATCAGGGATGCTGATTTTTGACTGTCCGGGCGGATTTCAAAATTTTCTGCATACATAACAGCGGCCAGATAGGCGGCTTCGTGGTCGCCTGCAGCGGCAGCCTTTTCATACCATTTTAAGGCTTCGGATGGATTGCTTTCGAAATATAAATCGCCCATGCGGCGCGGAGATCGCGTATCACCTTGCTGGGTTGACCGGCGCAACCATTCGGCGGCTTTGGTCATATCGGGCGCAACGCCATGGCCTTTGGTATACATATCGGCCAATACGCGCATAGCGTCTGCGCGGCCCAATCCGGCCGCTTTTGTAAGCCAACCCAGCGCATCGGATTGCGATAGTCCCGCCTGTCCGCGCAGTGCCATTTCGCCTAATGCTACAAGGGCGTCCGGATGATTTTGTGTAGCCGCTAGCCGGAACCAGGTAACGGCATCGCGTTCATCGATCAGCCCGGTTTCGCCGCGCAATAATATATGGCCTGCCATAACCTGTGCATCGGCATCGCCCTGACTACCGGCTAATTTCGCTTGAATAAGGGCCAAAGTTTTATTGCCGTCTTCATAGGCGTTGAGCGCATCTTGGTAGCTGACGGGGGACTGAACAGTTGTTACATCGTCATGGGTGTTAGCGGAGGCCCATACAGGCAGCGTGGTTCCGATTATGATAGCAATTATAGCCGGTGTTAAGAGGGCTGAAATTCGGTATTTTGGCAGAGACCGGCTAAGGTTTGTATAGCCAGCGCCGGTCCATCTGGATAGGCCCAAACGCCGGATGATAGCGCGATGAAATCGGCTCCAGCTGTAATAACTTGCGCGGCATTGTTTGGGGTTATGCCGCCAATGGCCACGCAGGGTATTTCGATCGCTTCTTGCCACCATGTTAAAATCTCCAAGTCTGCCCGTGTCTTAGGCGTCTTTGTTTGTGTGTCGAAAAATGCCCCAAAGGCGACATAATCCGCACCGGCGTCAGCTGCTGCAAACGCCAATTCCTTGGAGTTATGGCAGGTTACACCAATAATTGCATCACCGCCTAGCAGCTCTCTGGATGAAAAATAATCCATGTCACTTTGGCCCAGATGAACACCATCTGCGCCGCAAGCCTTGGCCAGATCCGCCCGATCATTCACCAGTAAAAGCGTGTCATGCTTATGCGCTATGGGCCGGATAGCATTACCGGCCTGAACAATAGCTGAATCAGGCATAGGGCCGCCGTTCACATCCTTGAGACGTAATTGGATGCAAGCCACAGGGGCTGCGGTAAGAGCTGTGTCTAAAAGAGTTAAAAACTCTGTAATATCAGGGATTTGCGGCGGTGTTATCAAGTATATCTGGCAGGGAACAACATCGGACATCGTTACAACAGCCTTGATCCATCCGGCGTGTCGCTATCGGGGCTAAATAAAACAACGTCATCGGTTTCATTATGAAAACCCAAGGTTAACACTTCGGACATAAAAGGGCCGATCTGGCGTTTTGGAAAATTAACAACGGCCGCGACTTGCTTTCCAATAAGCGTTTCCGGTGTGTATAATGCTGTGATCTGGGCTGAAGATTTTTTAATTCCAATAGTCGGCCCAAAATCAATTTGTAGTTTATAGGCGGGTTTACGCGCCTGCGGGAACGGTTCAGCGTGAATGATTGTTCCGGTTCGGATATCGATTTTTAAAAAATCATCAAATGTTGTCTGGGGCGTAAGCTCTGTCATGGACAGGTTATGACGATTTTACCGGTCCTTGGCAATTCCTATTGCGGCGACGTTATGGCCTTTATGCGGCGGTAATAGAGCAGGGCGAGGCGAGGCTTATGCCGGCAGCGTCTTTTTGGGTGAGCACGGAAAATTCCGGCGAAAGATCGGCGTCGTGTCGGATTTCAACAATAACCGATTGACTTAGAATATTGCCCGGTTTGAGGGCTGTTTTCCGGTCTGCTTCATAAATTTTTTGACCCAGCGGTAAACTTAAGGCGGAACAGGCGATAGCATCGCCGGGCATTTGCGCATTATCGCCAAAGCGCGTGCCATTAATATCACCACGTGTATGAACTGAAATATCCATATCGCCGATACTGTTTTTTGCAATAATAGCAAAAGGAGCATTAGAGGTGACAGCGATTTTTGTAATCCCGGGATCTTGGCTGGGTAGAATGGCTGAGGCCACTGTTTGTGGAGCGGAAAATATAACACGATCAATGATTTGCGCCGCAGCGGGAATAGAGGCCAGTTCAACAGCAAGCCAAGCAAAGACGAAATAGCGTTTTTTTATTGTTTTCATGATAGGCCCGCTTAATCTGATTCTCATTTTGACAAAGCTATTCAAGAATGATGCCAAATCGGGTAGCCATATGCTCGATAAGCGGATATAGGCGCGGCCATGAATGATATTATGGATCATAATAGAAAAGCGCTTATTCTTTTCTCTGGCGGACAGGATTCTGCCACATGTTTGGCATGGGCGTTATCACGCTATGATCATGTTGAAACTGTGGGGTTTGATTATGATCAGCGCCATACGATTGAAATGACATGTCGGCAGGCCGTTTTACATGCAGTGCGTGAGGGCTTTCCCGATTGGGCCGCAAAACTGGGAGAGGATCATATCATTGACCTGTCCAGCCTTGGCGCCATATCGGAAACGTCGTTGACGCGCGATGTCGAAATCGAAATGAATGCAGGCGGATTACCCAATACATTTGTGCCGGGCCGTAATATGATTTTCCTAAATTTTGCCGCAGCTTTAGGATATCGGCGGGGTATCACGCGTCTTATTGGCGGTATGTGCGAGGCGGATTTCTCCGGTTATCCCGATTGCCGCAAAGAGACATTGGACGCGGTTATGCAGTCAATTTCTTTGGGCATGGATAAGGAATTTATCTTGGAAACCCCTTTAATGGTCTTATCGAAAGCCGGAGCCTGGGAAATGGCCCGTTCTTTGGGCGGCTCGCCGCTTGTGCGCCTGATCAATACACTTACCCATACCTGTTACAAGGGCGCGCGCGGAACACGGCATGAGTGGGGCTATGGCTGTGCCGATTGCCCGGCATGTGACTTGAGAGCCAAAGGATGGGAGACCTTTGTAGCGACATGAGTTATAGCGTCAAAGAAATATATCTAACTTTGCAAGGCGAAGGGGCGCAAGCCGGAATGACGGCTGTATTTTTACGCTTTACAGGATGTAATTTATGGAACGGTCTGGAACGGGACCGCGCCGCGGCGATATGTAATTTTTGCGATACGGATTTCATTGGAACGGATGGCCCGGGCGGCGGAAAGTTTAAAACGGAACACAGCCTTGTAAAGGCTGTTGCGGCGCTGTGGCCAAACACCTCTTCAGGCGAAAAATGGATTGTGTGTACGGGCGGAGAACCGTTGTTGCAACTGGACGAAGCCTTGATAGCTGCCTTTCAGGCCCAAGGGTTCAAAGTCGCGGTTGAAACCAATGGCACAATCGCTGCGCCAAAAACTCTTGACTGGATATGTGTAAGCCCGAAATCCAATGCTTCGCTTGTTCAAACATCAGGGGACGAGCTTAAGCTTGTTTATCCTCAAGCCGATAATAAACCCGAAGATTTTATTCATCTCGGCTTTGATGTTTTCTCTTTACAGCCGCTTGATAGTGAAAAAAAAGCGGCCCACACACAGGCCGCTATTCGCTATTGTCTGGAAAATCCCCAATGGCGCCTCAGCGTGCAAACTCATAAGACATTAGGTATTGCTTAGGATATAATAGGGTTAATTGGCGCTGAGCGTTTTGGCCGCTTTGCGAGCGAAACGATCAAATGCCCGATTGGCATCGGACCATGTACTGCCAAAGGCGGCGTCGCGAATATCATCTTCGAAAAAACTATAACTAATATCGCCCAGTGACACGCCGCCGGGTTGAATTATCTCGCCTGTTAATTCAGCGCCGCCTAATCCGAAACTTTTGAACGATAGGGACGGTTCGCGCGATAATTGATTAAATGTTGGACGATTGGGACGAGCATCAACCAAAGTGATTTTTAAAACTGTTGACGCATCGGGGTCAATTGTAATGCCCTTAAGTGCAAAGCGCTGCGTTATCTTTTTCTCAAGCCGGGTTTGCAGACGGTCAATTTCGCGTTCGCCATAAAACCCATTATTAGCAAAGCCGGATCTTGACCGAGAGCTTGAACTACGGTCCCGCAGTTTTTTAGGCAGGTTTTCGGCGCGGTGGGCCAGATCGTCACTGACAGAAATATCAAGCCGCAGGCTGGTAGTTACGGGGGCTGTTACCGTGCTGTGAAATCCGCGCTTAATTTTAGCCAGAGCGGGAGCTGATAAAGACAAGGCGGTTCCGATAATCAAAGGCAGAATAAGTTTACGCATATCGATCTCCTGTATTGGGAGACCATACCATAAGCGTTATTTAATACCAAGCGGGCCTATGGTCACAATTTTGCGAGGTACCCCAGATGGCAACAATAAAATAATGACGGCAGCGATAGGATTATAAAAGACGCTAAAGTTTAACCAATAGCATCGACGAATACTTTGAGAACGTTAGAAGCCCCTTTAATGGCCATTAATTCCGTTTCCAGTTCCGCCGCTTGTATTGTCCGGCTCATTTCAACTACTTTGCCAGAGACATCGGCAACCTGTGTCGTAATGGTTAAAACTTTCGCAGTTGTATCTAAGGCTTTATCAGTGATTTTAACAGGAACCGTTCCAATATAATAAATACCTTTACCGGTTGATTCGACAGTTTTAGCTGCAAATTTACCTGTGCCATATACTGTTTTTCCGGCCATTTCACCCGTGCCCATTACGGTTTTACCGGCAAAACGTCCTGTATGATAAACACTTTTACCGGCAAATTCTGTCGTTTTGTAAACGGCCTTAAAGGGCAGGGCCGCGACTTTTCCGGTTGTTTTGGCGACGCCGCATCCGGTTAGCATGACGCTAGTTGTTATTAAAAAAACAGTATTAGATAGTGCCGATTTCATAAGTCCCTCATCCCCTAATTGCCGAGATATATACCTCGTTTTGGATAAAATTGGCTTAAAATATACAGTTAAAAAGCAGTGAAGAGGCTAGCGGCCTTCACGCCACCACGCCAGCCCCATAGTCAATGCAGACAGAACGAAAAAAACAAGTCCGGGTAAGAGCGGCGCGCGGCGTGAGTCTTGCACAACAAATTGTTCGTGATTGACAAGCCCCATCCAGCTGTCCCCGGATGATTGTCGACCCGATTTTGTTCGTCTTATAGCCGGGATATCTCTGCCATTGGCTTTGGTGAAATGTGTAAGGCCGCCCGTGGCATCGCTTAAGGGACGTAAGAGGCTATCTGTGGCTCTTAATTCTGAAAATTCTTTTGGGTTCAAAGCGCCTGCTGCTGCAATGGTGCTGATATCGCCGGATGATAACCGATAGGCGCCTTGATGATGTGCCGGTACGCTAGCCCGAAACACGCCATTACCTTCATCGTTAAGGGTTACAAAATCTTCGCTACCATCAGGTTTTTGAACGCGAATGGTTTGTTTGCCATCACTGAGCGATCGTCGTTCAATCGAGAGCGCGCCATTTTCAAGACGGGCCGATAATTTTTCCGCATCTAAATCAGGTTCCCCCATCAACCAATGGGATAAACGACGAAACATTTCACTATAGGGGCCGCCGCCGTCATAGCCCTTAGCCCAAAGCCATGCTTGATCTGAAAGCAACATACCGACACGGCCTTCGCCCACTTTTTCAATCACCAATAGCGGTTCGCCCTCGGGGCCTTCCATCAGGACATTGCCAGAGACAATATTGTTTTCGATTAGGCGGAACCATCGCCCCCATGTTTTATCATCTTTATCCGCAAATGGGGCGGTAATAGGATGGCGGCGGCCCTTTTCATTTAATTGTGGTTTAAAGGCTGTCTCGGCCATTTTTCCTGTTGGACGGGCCGGCAATACAGCGGCCAGGGGCGAACGAAACAGGCTTTCATCTCCGGCAAAAGCCGGGCCTGTTGCCACAAGCAAGGCACCGCCGCTTTCGACATATTCAGCGATATTCTGCAAGTAATAAGGCTGTAAAATAGGCGTGGCGCGACCAGATGGTCCGGGGGTAAATCGGCGTTTGAAATGGTCAAAAATGATCAGATCAAATTCATCAAGCTTGTCTTCAAAAAGCTGACGGACCGGAAAAGAAATTAACGATAGATCACGGGAATTGGCATTGACGCGTTTAATGCGCGGGTTGGTTAAAATTGTGAATTGCACCAAATCGACTGATGGGTCGCTCTTTAATAAATTTCGCCACGCCCGTCCGCCATTGTGCGGAAAACCGGTAACAAGTAAAACACGAAGCCGGTCCCGAATGCCGGAAATCTCTGAGATAAAGACATTGTTCAGGACTGTGAGTTCACCGTCCGCAGCCTCAACAAGCAGTTCAACAGTATTAACGCCGCGCCGTTCAATTTTAATCGGAATAGAAACCCTGTCACCGATTATAGCACCAAAACGCGCTTGGGCTACGCCATTAAGTTTTATTTCGATATTTGCGCGTTCTCCCTCATGACCGGGGTCTTCAACCATGACTTCAAAATCAACCTGATCCCCAACAAGTCCGTATTGGGGGGCAAGAGAGGGAATAATCCGGCGATCCCGGGATTGTGCGTCCCCAATGATCAAGGCATGAAAGGGAACATTATTGGGCAGTAAAGCGTCAGCTTGCTCGGGTAAGTCATGAACCTGTCCATCAGTTAGCGTAATTATGCCGGCAAGGCGCGACGCCGGTAGATTGCTCAACTGATCGATCAGTGTGGCCCCTAGCCGTGTCCCGTCGCTATCGGGCGGAATAATAGCGGTTGTGACATCCAGATTGGGCTGGGCGTTTAATGTTTCGATCAAGGTTTCGAAACCGGCTTGTGCCAAAGCCGGACGATTGCCTAAAGCCATGGAGCCCGACTGATCACGAAGAACAAGCACAGCGTCATTGAGAGGTTCGCGCTCTTCAATAACGGTTTGCGGATTAAGCAATCCTGCGATTAAAGCCAGCGCGGCAAAGAGCCGTAACATGAAACTGCGCAGCCGGCCCAATCCGGCGATAATCGCAGCTATAACAGCCAACCCGCCAATGCCGTAAATAAAGGGCAATGAAATCAATGGATCTATAGCGAGTGACGACGAAAACATAATATCAATCACGGCCGTGGTCCATTTCTTTGGCGGGAAGGTCCGAGGTTTTTCGGTAATCGATCTCGCGCATCCAGCCGTTCAATCAGCGCTGCTGCATGAACTTGATCCGATTTATAATTGCCGGAGAGGGCATACATAGCCAAATTTACACCATAGCGTATCGACATTTCCCGTTGACGGGGTATGTCCTGTTCAAGGGTCGTCAGCGCTTCGCCATCTTCGGTTATCGCCCAGCCAGCAGCCCAATCATTGGCCCCGATTATAACGCTGCTTACGCCGTCACGGGCCGTCCCATTTGCGTCTTTTTCAACCCAAACCCGACCAGAGGCCCAACGGCCCGGAAATTCATCAATGAGATAGAATGCTTTTTTAAGAACGTGATCGTCAGGAACCGGAGCAATTGTAGGAATGTCGAGTTTGGCTGTTACTTTTTGCAACCCCGGATGGGCCCCGCTGCTGATAAAGGCGCGATCGCCTTGATCCTGCGTGTCAAAGACAAGTGTTCCACCCGCATTCATATAGGCATTAAGGGCGGCCGCAGCCTGATCGGTTAAAGGGTCCATATCGCGATCAACGGGGAAATAGAGAAAGGGATAAAAGACTAAATCATCTTGCCCCGGTATAACGCCTTTTGCGCCCGTCGGTTCAATGGTTGTTCGTTGATTCAATGATGTAGCCAGCCCGTTCATCGCTGCATCGCTCATACGGTCAATCCGCGCATTACCCGTGATAACATAGGCTAAATGCAAGGACAGAGCCGGATGATTATCAGTGTCTTGCGCTTCCGAGGGCGCGGGCGTGACTGTTATTGAAATGGCGAATAGAGCAATCACGGCCTTACGGCGCACCCGTAAATGCGTCCAACGGCCCGTTGCCAGCAATGAAAAAACAACATCAAGGGCAAGCATTATAAGGGCGAGGGCCAGAATCATCCCGCCTAATGACCGGTTTTCGGATGTACCATATCCCATATGTTTAATACCGGATCGCGCGGAGAGCGCTTTATATGTTTTAGGGTTTCGGACCGTATTGAGCGCTTTGCGGCGTGTGGCTTGCCGGTAAAGTCCGGGTGGATGAGCCATGGAAATTGGAGTTGCATCAAAACTGTCATTGGCGATCGATTTTACGTGTGGATCTGGCGTGCGTAATCCGCCATAGCCATTAAGAACCCGTTCGGGAGCCCAATCCCCGCTGCCCGATTGTATTTTAGAAGGGGCCGACCGCGCTAATGGCATGAGGCGGCGGAGCATATCGACATAGAGGCCAGAGACAGGCAGATTGGACCAATCCGGCGCTGCGCTGATATGGAATAGGACAACGCGGCCTAATCCGCGCGGCGCAGCGGTCACAACGGGCGATCCATCAGCCAGTCGGGCCCATGTTCGGGAATCTGTTTCCGCTCCGGGTTGAGCCATGATCTGGCGTGTTACCCGGACATCGTCTGGTATTTTTAATCCAAAAAACGGGGACTCTTCTGTAAATGGTGCAAGCGATTGTGGGTCTTCCCATGTTAAGGCTCCGCCCAGAGCGCGTCCTCCGCCGCGCAGGGTAACAGGTAGTAAATTATCTTCACGTTCTGCCAGTTTGGGACCAGCAAAGCGGATTAATAACCCGCCTTGTTCCGTATAATCGACCAAATCTTGACTTTCTGTACGTGCTTCATCGGGCATGATAATAATCGATGGGGCCAGAGGGAGCAGATCCGATAATGGCCCTGTAAAAATATCAGCAAAAGGGTTAATCGCCGTTTGTGTATAAAACGGTTCGGATAATAAGGGACTAGCTGTGTCCTTATTATTCGTGATTATACCTATGAGCGGACGTCCCCAACTGTCATCCAAAAGCCGGACCGAACCAGCCGATATATTGGCCGCCGGACGTAATGCGCTGATACGGCTTCGTAATTCTGCGGGTAAATTAAATTCAGCTTCGGCCCGGGATAGTCCCGGCGCAAAGCTAATCGGGCTGCGTGCCAAGACGCGCCCGTCGCGGCCATTGGCTACAATTTCACTTGTAAACAGGCTATCGGTTTTTGCCCGCCGCCAGATAGAACGAAACCCTGTTGCTGTTTCTTCCATCTTATCAGGCACCAGAGGCAGACGGTCTGTAGCCGGTAACAACAGGCTCTTATCGCGCGATTGACCTATTGCATCCAAAATGCCGCCGCCATTCCCATAATCTATACCGCTGGAGAGAAAAAAACTATTGGACTGGGTTATATCGGCCGCGTTTAATCCATCGATGACGGCGTCTTCATCAATAGGAAGTGGATGCGGGTTTAAGGTTTTAACCGCTGCGAGGGCTTGGGTTGCGGGTATGAAACCAGTCCCCCGGGTGGGTGCAATTGTTGGCAGTAATAAGACGGGAATATCATCGCGTTGCGCTTGTTTTATATGTCCCTCGGCTTCGCGAATGATTGTACCCCAATTGGGTGCAGAGGCCCAGCTATTATCGATTACAAGCGTGAGCGGTCTGGCCGGTGCTGTTTCTGTTTGGTTAATAACCGGTTTGGCAAGTGCGAAGGCAATTAAAGCAAAGAGCAGTAAACGAAACAGCCATAACCAGAGCGGTGTACTATTGGGTGTCTCTTCATCGCTGACAATATCTTGAAGAATACGCAGGGGCGGAAAAATCTGCTTTTTGGGTGCAGGCGGCGTGACGCGTAAAATGAGATATATTAGCGGCAAAGCCAATAACCCCAAGAGCGACAGGGGGGCTAAAAATGTCAAGGGTCCAAGCGTCATGATTGCTCCCCGCCCAGCGCCATATAAAGCGCTGTCAAGGCAATATTTGCTGGTTTATCAGTCGAATGCGTAATGATAGGCCAATCAAGGCGGCGAGCCGTTTGGGCTAACATATCCATGTGATGGACGAATTTTTCGCGGTAAGCTGCCTGCGCCCGTTCTGCCCGGCCAATAAGGAGGGGTTGCAAGGCCGCCATACCGGGCAATCGCATTTGCATACGACCTTTATAAGGGAAATCGCGTTCTGCAGGATCAATGAGGTGCAGCAGGACTCCTTTGGCGGGGCGCGCCGAGAGGCGGGCGAGCCGGTATCGCCAAACCTCTGGAGGTTCCAGAAAGTCGGAGGCGATAATGATACGGGCATGAGATGGAATATCGGCCTCTAAATTCAAGGCAGGGCCTTGGCTTGCCGCGAGCCGCAACGCTATACGCTCTATCCCAATGCGGCCAGATTGCGGGCGTTCGCTCTCCCCGATGACAGCACAGCGTTCCCCGGCGCGCAATAAAAGATAAGCGGCCGCCATTAAAATGACTGATGCACGGTCTTTTTTTGAGGACTGTTTAGGTGAAGATGTCCAATCCATGCCCGGAGAACCATCACGCCAAAGGTAAACCGTATTAGCGGCTTCCCATTCATTTTCGCGAATATAAATCTGATCGCTGCGCGCTGACCGTCGCCAATCAATATGATGGGCTGAATCCGAGCTTTGATAGTTTCGATATTCCCAAAAAGTTTCTCCTTGTCCGGCGCGCCGACGTCCATGAACGCCTTGGGCGACAATGGCGGCCACGCGCTCCGCTTCAGCCAGAAGCGCAGGATAAGGCCTCGCGAGCGTTTCCGCGCGGCGGCGCAGTTCCAGAGCTGTCGGAACGGCAACAGGCATGTTAGGCGATGCTATCCTTTAGACTACCCAGAGTGCTTTCTATCGTCTGCCCATCGGCACGCGCGGCAAAGCTTAGGGCCATGCGGTGTTTTAAAACCGGCGCTGCCAAATCAATGACATCATCAATGGAGGGAGCCAGACGACCATCGAGTAGTGCTTTTGCCCGGCTGGCCAACATGAGCGCCTGTCCAGCCCGCGGGCCGGGCCCCCATGATACGGTATCCTTGATGAGGGCAAGCGAGGTTTGGTCAGGTCGGGCATTGCGAACAAGTGTTAGGATTGCCTCGACAACATTTTCGCCAATAGGCATTTTTCGGATTAAAGTTTGCATATTTATGAGCTGTTTCGGCGTAATAACTTTTTTAGCGGTCGCTGTCGTTGCGCCCGTAGTGGCCAGCAAAATTTGACGTTCTGTATCCAACTCCGGAAAATCCACATCGATTTGAAATAGAAAACGGTCAAGCTGCGCTTCGGGTAGAGGATATGTGCCCTCTTGCTCAATCGGATTTTGTGTTGCCAGAACATGGAACGGCTTGGGTAGGTCATGGCGAGCACCGGCAACCGTGACAAATCTTTCCTGCATGGCTTGAAGCAGAGCTGATTGTGTGCGCGGACTAGCCCGGTTAATTTCATCGGCCATTAAAAGCTGGGTAAAAACAGGGCCGGGTATAAAACGGAAAGAACGTTTGCCTTTGGCCGTTTCCTCCAATACTTCAGAGCCGACAATATCAGCGGGCATAAGATCGGGCGTGAACTGGATGCGTTTGCCGCCAAGCCCTAAAGCTGTACCCAGCGTATCAACCAGTAATGTTTTCGCCAATCCCGGAACGCCGACCAACAAGGCATGACCGCCTGACAAAATAGCTATGAGGGCCAAGTTAACAACATCATCTTGTCCTAAGATTACTTGACCGATAGAGGCTTTGACGTTTTGTAATTGCGCGCTGGCATTGGCTGCTTTCTTGTCGATCTTCATATCCACGGGACTATTATTTTGCAGGGCCATATTGTCTCAATCTATTTCTGTTTTTGATCTATAATTACGCTATAACGTAATTAGGAGTCGATTATAGGATAATGATGAAAGACACAGTTAAATTTGTCTACTGGAGAATGATTAAATGGCTGACATAAAGGCTGGAAACACCCACTTTGATCTTGCAGCCTTGGCGCGCGCAGCAAAAGAGGGCGGGAAAGGCTTGCCACCGGTGGATATATGGCATCCGGAGTTTTGCGGCGAAATGGATATGGTAATCCGTGCGGATGGAAGCTGGTGGCATGACGGGGTGATGATAACCCGAAAACCACTGGTGAAATTATTCGCCTCTATTTTACGCAAGGATGATGATGGACGCACATATTTAGTGACGCCCGTTGAAAAGATAGCGATTCAAGTCGAGCGCGGGCATTTTCTAGCCGTTGAATCAGAGGTTGACGGCGTTGGCGAAGCGCAAATCATCCGATTTAGGACAAATATGGACGATATTATATCGATAGGGCCGGATAATCCTTTGCGCGTTGAAACGGATAACAATACATTGGAGCCATCCCCTTATATAGGTGTACGCGGGCGGTTGGAGGCTATGGTCATCCGGTCTGTTTTTTATGATCTTGTGGACCGGGCTGTAGAAATTGATGTGGCCGAAGGTAAGCAACTTGGTCTTTACAGCCAAAATTGCTTTTTTCCGCTGGGTCCAGTAAACGCCCACCTTATTTAAGTCTTATAATCAGGCTATAGCGCCTTATGGATTTTGATTCGGATAGGATAATTACAAATGTTCGGCGCGCTTTATTGCCGCTCGATATTCGTGATGATGCCGATAAGGTGAAACGGGATGGTCAACGCCGGGCGGCTGTTCTGATGCCATTGGTTATGCGGGATGATTGGCATGTGATTTTAACCCAGCGTCCTGAAACCATGCCGCAACATGCGGGGCAAGTCGCCTTTCCCGGGGGGAAGGTCGAAGCCGGCGAAACGGCACGGGCGGCTGCGCTACGGGAAACACAGGAAGAGGTTGGTATAGACCCAACGGCTATAACATTGTTAGGACGGCTGGCGTCTTTTAATGCCGTTTCGGCGTTTCGAGTCACACCATTCGTCGGTATTGTTGACTCCAAAGCTCCTATAATTCCAGATCCACATGAGGTCGATAGTGCTTTTGAAGTCCCGCTCTCCTTTGTTATGAATGAAGATAATCATGTCCCGCGTGATGTGTTCTTTGATGGGCGGGAACATCGCCTCTATGATATGCCTTATATCGAACCGGATGGCCGCCGCCGGAATATATGGGGAATGACGGCAATGATCATGTTTCGGCTATATCAGCGCGGGTTTGCCGAATGACTATAAACCCTAAGCTTAACCCGCATTTCCATAGCTGGATGGTGGGGGATGATATCACGGCGCTGTTTGAGGCTTTTCCAAGCAAATCTTTGCGCTTTGTTGGGGGGTGCGTTCGTAATGCTTTGAAAAACTGGGCCGTGACGGATATTGATTTGGCGACATTGCTGACGCCGGATGCGGTTATAGAGACATTAAAATCTGCTAAAATTCGGTATGTGAAAACTGGATTTGATCATGGAACAATTACAGCAGTCATAGATGGAAAACCTTTTGAAATCACATCTTTACGTAAAGATGTTGAGACGGATGGCCGCCGGGCGGTGGTTGCTTATAGCCAAGATTGGGCCGAGGATGCCCGGCGGCGAGATTTGACCATAAATGCGCTTTACGCAGATCAAAACGGGCAGGTATTTGATCCTAATGGAACGGGGCTGGATGATTTAGAGCCGGTTAAATTTCGCTTTGTTGGCGATGCAGACCGGCGGGTAAAAGAAGATTATTTGCGTATCTTGCGGTTTTTCCGCTTTATGGCTTGGTATGGCGAGCAAGGCACATTGGATGCCGCCGCTCTGAAAGCATGCCGTGAAAACCAGAAAGGGATGAAAAAACTATCGGCCGAACGGGTATGGAGCGAACTTAAAAAACTATTATCAGCCCCTGATCCGCGCCGTGCTGTGCAAATAATGCACACTCAGGATATTCTGGAAAGCTTGATGCCCGAGGCCAGTAATGCCGATGGGTTAGCCGCGATAGTGTCTTTAGAACGGCGCCAAGGCTTGCCTGTTGACCCGCTTTTACGCCTCATGGCGATGAGCGCCCGTAATCCTCTGCCCATAGCCTTGCTTTGTAATAAGCTTAAAATGTCAAAAGCCGAAACAACGCGCTTGCGCGGTTGGGCCGATGATGCCACACCGATTGATCCGTTTGCACAGGAACGGGAACAGTATATTGCCATTTATAAAGCCGGAAAAACGGTAGCCCAAGACAGAGCTTTGATTCGCGCCGCAGGGGAAGACGATCCTATTCGCGCCGCGCGCTGGACAGGTTTTGCTGATCGGGCGCAAAGTTGGGTTTTGCCAGTATTCCCTCTGTCGGGGCAAGATTTGAAACTGGAAGGGGTAAAGCCGGGGCCGGAAATGGGAAAAACCCTTAAAGCGCTGACAGCACTTTGGGTGCGTAGCGGATTTACAGCAGATAAACCTAAATTATTGATGGCTCTTAAATTATTGAAACGGTAACTCAGCCGTTTTTTACAACGACATATTTTTCAATAGCTTTACTGGCTGGTTCCCAGTCTGGGCGTAATTCCAACGCTCTCTTTAAGTCTTTATAGGCTAATTTATAATTTTTCATACGGTCATAGGCAATTGAGCGATTATAAAGCGCTTCGGGCATTTTATCTGTACCGAGGTCTATCCCCTTATTAACGAGTTCAAGAGCGCGAGTGTAATTGCCCTGATAAATAAAATTAGCACTGTAGCTAATATAGGCTTCAGGCAGGTTAGGCATGGCGGTAATTGATTCTTTATAATGCCGCGCCGCATCGTCATATTTTCCGCTGCGCATATAAAGAATAGCCGTGTTAATATGTGTGGCTGCGCGATCTTTTTTGTTTAAAAAATCTTCATCCAATGCTTTTTCACAAATCTTAACAGATGATAAGCGGCCCGGGTCGCCAAATTTTGTTTTTTGGTAACATTCTTGAGCGCTTCCGCCGCCTAATACTAAAGCTTGGGCAGATGCGGCTTCTGTGAGCCCTAAAGTGGATATAAGAGGAATAATCAGGCCAGCAAATGTTTTCATAAAGCTATAATATCATAAATTCCCTGAAAAAGAAATCACACTCTAATTTTTCAGCCAAACTATAACTATAATGCCAATCTAAGTTTTAGGCTTATGGCCATTTTACAACAGGCGGCATAGAGGACAGGATTGTGTCTATATTGCCCCCAGTTTTGAGGCCAAATGTTGTTCCACGGTCCCATAATAGATTAAACTCAACATAACGTCCGCGCATTATAAGCTGTTCTTCGCGGTCTGCTTCGTTCCATGGGTCATGCATACGGCGGCGTACAATCGGGATATAGCTGGTCAGAAAACTCCGCCCTACATCTTGAGTGAAAGCAAAATCAGCCTCCCAACTATCATGGTCTGGTCTACCAGAATTAAAACGGTCATAAAATATACCACCAATACCGCGCGGTTCATTTCGGTGATGCAAGTAAAAATAATCATCGCATCCTTTTTTAAAGGCCGGATAATCGGCAACGGCATGTTTATCGCAGGCGGCTTTCATTCCGGCATGAAACTCACGGGCATCGCGCGATGTTTGCACACGGTCCTTGGCCTGCGTCGGCGTAAGATCGCCGCCGCCGCCAAACCAATCCTGTGTAGTTACAATATAGCGCGTGTTAAAATGCACAGCCGGAATATGCGGGTTACGCATGTGGGCAATAAGGGAAATACCCGCGGCCCAGAACCGGGGGTCCTCTTTTGCTCCCGGTGTTTTTTCGCGCATTTCGCCTTCAAATTCACCTTTGACGACGGATATGTGAACGCCGCATTTTTCAAAGACACGTCCGCGCAACATACCGCCTGTTCCGCCTCCGCCATTATCGACTGCCCGCTGCCAGTCCTGATAAACAAATTGACCAGCCTGTCCGGGGTAAAGTGCATCCGGTGCGTCCTTTTCTATGGCTTCAAATTCGGCGCAAATATCATCTCGCAATGTTTTAAACCAAGTAGCCGCCCGCGTTTTCTTTTCATCAATCATCCATGCGGCTTAACGGATGGTATTGCAGCGAGCAAGACGGATTACGAAATGAATATTATTTGACGGTGGGAAACTGGGAAGAGTTTAGCTCCGTTTATCCTTTTTCCGAATGTGTTCGCGTAATGCATCAATGTGAACTTTCCGATTTCCAAAGGCCTGTTTTTCAGAGCCTGTAATAGACCAGTCCCCAAATTTGGCAATTATAGCCGGATTGATCGCTTGTTTCCCACGGCGTATTTCATAATGCAGATGTGATCCTGTTGTCCGGCCTGTCCGGCCAACATAACCGATGATCTGACCGCGTTTAATTGCCCATCCGGGCTGAACATTGGGTGAAAAGGCTTTTAAATGTGCATAAACAGTTCGGTAATTCCGGCCATGTTGGATTTGAATGACATTACCATAAGCTCCATCATATTTGGCATTAATAATTTGTCCTGACCCGGCGGCATAAATCGGAGTGCCGCTTTTAACCGCCAGATCGATGCCGTTATGTTTTTGGCTTCTTTGCGTTTTGGGATGAATACGGCGCCCGAAACTCGATGTAAGGCGCGCGTGTTTAACGGGCCGTGTCTCAAGCCCCGGATAGGGGGCCATACCTTTGGCTGAGTAATAATGCCCGCGTTTGGACCCTCTGTTATAATGATAATAGGCTTTTGTTTTTTTATCGGTTGTAAGGCCAGCATAAAGCAGTGTGCCCGGTTTTATAATGTGTCCTTTTCGGTTGCGTTTCACATCAAACAAAATCTCGAAACTATCCCCTCGATCGATATCTTTTTGAAAATTAACGGAGGCTTCGAAAATTTTAATATAATCATGAATAATTTTCCGCGGGACGCCTTGTTTGCGGGCATCGACAAAAACGGTACTGTTTATTCGGCCTCTAATAAGAATAATATCTCGATCGGGTACGAAAGTCGGTTTGAGGCGTGGGATAATATTATGCGTAGAATGATGCCATGCAAGGCTTGCGGCGTTGGCGGTAAGCGGAGTTAAAAGAGCCAAATTTATCACAAGGACTATAGCCTGTGTTTTTAGCCAATACGACTTTATTGAATACACCATAGAATCTCCCAAACATGTTGTTCAGTTTTGAAATTGGACGGTGAAACGTGGCTGGATTATGGCCTAATTAGGTCGGTAAAAAGTCTCTGTCTATCTGTTACTTTTTTGTCACAGACTATTGAATATAATGTCCTAGGCAGACTTCCCCTAGGCTCTAAGATTAGTTTTTATTATTGGGTTCACGCGCATAATACATGGCACCTATAATAAGCGGAATGGCAATAAGGCTATCTAAAAAGCTATTATACCAAATCCACTGATCTGTTGTTAACAAGAAGACAAGTGGTGTATCAATCAGCATAATGGCGAATGAGGCACCGGCTATAGCAAATGAGGCGCGCTGAGGCCGCAAGGTAAACAGCCCTTCCATATAAAGAGCCATACGTTTGCCAAGATAGTTACCCTTTAAGATGATCCCATCAAAAAGGGCAAAGCTAGCTCCGAGTGTACCCATTAAAGTGCCACGTAATTTAATAAATAAGTCATCTTGGAAAAAATAAGTGAGGCCTGCCGAAATCATAGCCATAACCACGCCAAGTACAGCAAATCCGCCCAACAGATCAACTTTTACAAATCGATCGATGATTGTCAGGATAAGGGTCACGCCAGAGCCCGCAAGGGCAGCTGATAATAGGCCATATTCTCTGGCAATGAAAAAGAAAATAACACCAAGCGCTAGATCGATAGCGATAGACGGGCGGAGGGCCTTTGCACGTTCCAATTTTTGTAACTCTTCGGGTGTAGGCGCTTTGGGGTCGTCGGAAAGTTTTTCCATTTTATCCAGAAATCTTCCTATTCTTCCAGATTTTCGAAAGGGTTTTGTATGTGTGCGGTGGATTATCTGTTCGTTTTCTCGGATTATGCATCCCATTTTCATCAAGCTGATATATCCAATTTCAAGATCTAGGATTTTGTTTATATCCTTTATGCTGAAATGCTGTGGATCCATGACTGAAGATCCTTTCAAGGGGCGGGTTTCTTCCATTACGACCGTATTGTTTCGTTTGATGGTGTAATGCACAGCCTCCTCTTTTATTAGGCTGTTTACTGTAATTAACCATGGGACGGGATGACCACCTGAACTGGGGAGGGTGAATTTAATTTTTTCAGTGAAAAGACTCATTTAGGCAATTGATCCGTTTGGCGAAGCGCCTCGAATAGACTGATGGCCGCGGAACTGGCAAGATTAAAACTGCGGGTTTTGGCAGAGATCGGAATTATAACACGGGCATCAACGGCGGTATGAATGGTTTCGGGAACGCCAGCACTTTCGCGGCCAAAAAGTAGAATGTCGTCGGGTTGAAAGTTAAACCGGGGGAGGGGCGTCGCCCCTTGCGTCGTAAATAAAACCATACGGGGCGATTCGTTTCTCTTTTGAAAACTGTGCCAATTTTCGTGCCGTATGAGGTTTTGCGGCTGTCCATAATCCATAGCGGCGCGGCGCAAAGCTTTTTCAGTGAGAGGAAACCCGCAAGGCTCTATTATTTCCAATGGAACGTCGAAACAGGCGCAGAGGCGCATAATAGCGCCTAAATTACCCGCAATATCGGGTTGGTAGAGGGCTATCTTCATAAAAGTCTCTTATTGGCTGCTGGTTTAACCGCGTCAAATTGCGGCGTTCTGACGCGAAATATCTATGGCAAATTACCTATAGGATGGTTATACCCTGCGCGGGAAGTTATGACTACACGAAAGGGACAGGCAATGTCCGATAATCAACAGGATCACATGGACCCAAGTGTGGATGGGAATAAGCGGGATTTTATATTTCTCGCGACAGGTGCCGTTGCGGCCGCCGGTGCGGCCTCTATTGCTCTACCGCTGGTTATGCAAATGGGTAAAGCCGCGGATACATTGGCCGCCGGATCGATTGAAATCGATTTAACAAAAGTCGAAGAGGGCGGCCAGCTTAAGACACTTTGGCGCGGCAAGCCCGTATTCGTGCGCCACCGTACGGCGGCTGAAATTGCAGCGGCTGAAAATACCGATGTTTCCGATTGTCCTGACCCGCAAACGGATAGCGAACGCCTCGTTGCAAAAGCGGACGGGAAGGTAAATCCGAAATTTTTAGTTATGATCGGTGTATGTACGCATTTTGGGTGTGTGCCCGTAGGCGAAGCCGGTGATTTTGACGGATGGTATTGCCCATGTCATGGTAGCCATTACGATACATCTGGCCGTATCCGTAAAGGTCCGGCACCTAAAAATATGGCGATCCCGCCGTATGAATATATCTCTGATACTGTGATCAAGGTAGGTTAGTTATGAGTGGACATCCTTCAACATACGAACCGAAATATGCTGCAACGAAATGGCTTGACCAACGTCTGCCGATTATTCGTATGAGTGCAGATTTTATGACATTTCCTTCACCGCGGAATTTGAATTATTGGTGGACATTTGGCGGCATTTTGGCGCTGTGTCTGGTATCGCAAATCATCACAGGCATTATATTGGCAATGCATTATACGCCCGATGTTGATCTGGCCTTTGATTCTGTGCAGCGTATTCGTCGCGATGTGCCTTTTGGGTGGCTCTTACAGCCTATGCACGCGGTTGGAGCGTCGATGTTTTTTCTGGCGGTTTATGTCCATATGTTCCGGGCGCTTTATTATGGATCATATAAAGCCCCGCGCGAGGTTTTATGGATAATCGGGTGTTTAATATATCTTGTCATGATGGCGACCGGTTTTTTGGGCTATACATTGCCGTGGGGACAAATGTCATTTTGGGGTGCAACAGTGATTACCGGGTTTTTCGGCGCTGTGCCTGTTGTTGGCGAGAGTTTGCAGCAATGGCTTTTAGGCGGTTATTCAGTTGATAATGCCACGCTGACACGCTTTTTTGCCCTGCATTACCTTTTGCCTTTTGTTATTGCTGCGCTAGTTGGCTTGCATGTCTGGGCATTGCATCATGTCGGCCAGAACAATCCGATTGGGGTTACGCCTAAATCGAAAGAAGATACGCTGTCTTTTCACCCTTACTATACGGTTAAAGATGCGTTTGCGGTTTGTGTATTTCTACTGATTTTCGCCTTCTTTATTTTCTATCAGCCCGATGCTTTGGGTCATGCCGATAATTATCAACGGGCTGATCCGCTGAAAACGCCGCCCCATATTGTACCCGAATGGTATTTCTTGCCGTTTTACGCGATCTTGCGGGCTGTGCCAGATAAATTGGCAGGCATTTTATTAATGCTTGGTGCGATTGCGGTTCTGTTTGTTTTGCCATGGCTGGATACATCAAAAGTTCGCTCTATGCGGTTCCGCCCTGTGGCTCGGATATTCTTTTTTATCTTTCTGTTTATGTGCTTTATTCTCGGATGGTGCGGCGCGGAAACACCGGATGATATGGTGCCTTTAATGACCTTTGGACATAATAGCGCCGGTGATCCTATGGGGCTGAATTTTACATGGCTCTCGCGTATCGCAACGTTGTATTATTTCGCTTATTTTGGAATTTTATTCATCTTGGGTCTTGTCGAAAAACCGTTAGAACGACCTGACTCAATAACGAAATCTGTATTAGGCGATAACGCCGTAGCGGCAGAATAGCTGGAAAAGGGAGCGAAATAATGACGCGACTTAAAACATATCTGGCTTCTGTACTGGCTGTCATTGGACTAGCTGGTGTTGCCTATGCCGCAGGCGGCGGATCTAGTGATTATGAAATGAAACATAAACATTGGCATTTTAATGGGCCTTTTGGAACCTATGATCGGGCCGCCATGCAGCGCGGATATCAGGTTTACCGCGAAGTCTGTGCCTCTTGTCATGCCTTAGAACATTTATCGTTCCGGCATTTAGGGGATAAGGGCGCCCCTTATTATAGCGAAGATTATCCTAATCCGAATGACAATCCTTATGTCAAAGCTTTTGCAGCTGATTGGAGCGTTGAAGACATCGATGCAGAAACGGGTGATGTTATTGAGCGTCCCGCTACACCGGCAGATAAATTTCCGATGATTTATCCTAATGATGCCGCTGCACGGGCGAGTAATGGCGGGGCTTTGCCGCCCGATTTATCCGTTATTGTCAGTGCACGTAGCGGCGGAGCAGATTACATTTATAATTTGCTTACGGCTTATGGCAAAGAGGTGCCGCATGATTTAAAATTAACAGCTGGATTATATTATAATCCGGTTATGGACGGCGGCGCAATTGCTATGGCCCCGCCACTTTCTGATGATCTTGTTGAATATGCACCCATTGAAGTCGATGATCATGGTACGGTCAAAACGATTCCGGCTCCGAAAGCGACAGTTGAACAAATGGCTGCGGATGTAACAGAGTTTCTTGCATGGTCATCTGATCCTAAAATGGAACAACGCAAAAGCCTCGGTCTTGCGACGATGCTGTATTTGTTGATCTTATCTGTGCTACTCTTCTTCTCGTACAAACGGGTTTGGAGACATGTGAAACATTAGGCTTGAGCTTGTATAACTTTTAAAACCGCCCGTTCCTACGCGGCGGTTTTTTGCTCTATAGGATTGGGAAATAATATGGCTGATTCAAACTGGGTATTGGGCATTATTGGCGGGTCTGGTCTTTATGACATTGACGGGCTTGAAAATCCGCAATGGATTTCTATTGAGACGCCTTGGGGAGCTCCATCTGATGATATTTTATTTGCAGAGCTTGGCGGCGTGAAATTACGGTTCTTGCCGCGTCATGGCCGCGGTCATGCGCTTAGCCCCTCTGATGTGAATTACCGCGCCAATATCGATGCTATGAAGCGGGCCGGCTGTACGGATATTTTATCGCTATCAGCTGTTGGGTCGCTCAAGGATGATTATCCACCGGGTGATTTTGTCATTGTGGATCAATTTATAGACCGGACTTTTAAGCGCGAGAAAAGTTTCTTTGGTAAGGGATTAGTTGCTCATGTCTCTGTTGCTGATCCTGTATGCGCTCGGTTGGCAGATATGGCCGAAGCTGCTGCAAAAGCGGCTGGCGCTAGGGTGCATCGCGGGGGCACCTATTTAGCTATGGAGGGGCCGCAATTCTCTACAAAGGCTGAAAGTCATATGTACCGGGCTTGGGGATGCGACGTTATAGGTATGACCAATATGCCCGAGGCCAAATTAGCCCGAGAGGCCGAAATGCCTTATGCAACCGTTGCTATGGTCACAGATTTTGATTGTTGGCATCCAGATCATGGTAATGTTGATGTGGCCAGTGTTATTGCTGTATTGATGAAAAATGCAGATATTGCGCGCGGAACAGTTCGCCATATTATCCAAGCCATGCAAGATCAAACCCGTACCCCGAGCCCGCAAGGAATTGAAACCAATCTGGATGTGGCGATTATAACGGCGCCAGAGGCCCGTGATGCGGCATTGGCTGCCAAGCTTGATGCTGTTGCAGGACGGGTTTTAAATCATTAGCCTTGAGTAGATAAACCGCTCTGGACGTAATATATTTTAAGGGGTGTAAACCGTATAGGTGATGTCAGCCGCGAGCGCGCCTGTACCCATAGAAAAATCATAATTATTACCGTTTATTCCGGCACCGCGTAAATTATACCGCGATTGGAACCCAATCGCTTGGGACATGATTGATCCTAGACGTCGGGCAGTTCGCCGGCCACCATCAAAGACTTTGACGGGGCCAGAGGCCATATCTTCAAGTGTAGCTAATGGTCCTCCATTTGCGCCTAATACAATACCAGCGCCACCTGTCGCCGGATCTTGTGCATCATTCCCCCAACGATTAACTCCACTTCCGCCGCTAACCTGAAGCCGTAAACGATACCGAATATTGGAATAGTCAAGACTTGAAAAGTCACCAGTTGCTTCAATATTTGAAGCTTCACCGAAAATATCAAAGGCTGTATTTGAAGCAACGAAGAAACGTGCAGCCCGTGCACCGTTTCCTAAAAGATCAATATCCGTATCATCATCAAGTCCAAAGGCTGTATAGCTGTCATTGGCATCTAATGTTTGGTTGGGGGCTGCACTTATAAAATCCCCGCCAAATGTAGAATCATTAACTTGCAATTCCCACCCTGAATTTGATCCATCCTGAATAGGGTTATACCGACCGGTATTATAATTAATAGACCGACCATCTGCTGATATAAGGTCATTGGCTTCGGTTCCTGATGCCGTATTCAGAAGGTTGAAGTCAAAGACAACAGGGGCTTCGCCGCCATTTTGTTCAAAGTCACTTGCGCCAAAGACAATAACAATCGAGTTGGCTCGGAAATAAGGGCGATCAATGACGCTGGCTGACGATATACTCGTCCCCCATATTACTACTCCAGCCAATATCGCAGGTATTAAACCTTTTATATTTGCTGCCTTTTCCACATGATCTGACATGCAATTAGTCCCAAATTCATCAGACTTATAGCAATGAAGGTTAAAGAAATTAGCAAAAGACAAGCTTAACAAAGGGTAAAAAGTCAATGCAAGGCTAGTGCCCACTTCCCAGACGCCCTAATCTGACGCCGTAATCAACAGCCATGGCATATTCGGGATCATCGTCAGAATCTATAATAAGCTGTCCAGCCCGGTTGAGTAATTTGTGACAATCACGGGTTAAATGTCGAAGCCGGATAGATTTGCCGGCCTGTGTATATTTTGCCGCTAAGGCTTCGATAGCCTGTAAAGCCGATTGATCGACAACGCGGCTTGAAGCAAAATCGACAATGACGGTATCCGGATCATCTTTGACCGTGAATAAATCATTGAACCCTTCAATAGAGCCAAAAAATAGAGGGCCTTCGAGTTTATAGACTTTTGTGTTGGCTTCCATTTCTGTTACGGCATTAATCCGGCGTGCGGCATTCCACGCATAGGCCAAGGCCGAGACAATGACGCCAACAACAACCGCGACAGCCAGATCATGCCAAACGGTAACAACAGTCACAAGAATGATAACAAAGGCATCGATTATGGGAATACGGCGCATGATTGTCAGCGATTGCCAAGCAAATGTACCGATGACGACCATAAACATTACCCCGACAAGCGCGGCCAGAGGAATTTGATTAATGATTGCCGAACCAAACAGAATAAAAGCAAGTAAAAATAACGAGGCCGCTATGCCGGATAGGCGCGTGCGCCCACCAGATTGAACATTAATCATGGATTGCCCGATCATAGCGCATCCACCCATACCGCCAAAAAAACCGGTCACAGTATTGGCAATACCTTGCGCCACGCATTCCTGCGAAGCTCCGCCGCGTTCTTCCTTGATCTCGCCAACAAGATTCAAGGTTAAAAGGCTTTCGATCAAACCAATGGCCGCTAGAATTATGGAATAGGGTAAAATGATTTTTAGTGTTTCAAACGTCATGGGGACGGCAGGGATTTTAAAGGGCGGCAGATTGCCCTCAATTGACCGTATATCGCCAACACGCGGTACATCAATGCCAAAGGCGATAACAAGACCGGCAACAATACCGATACCAGCCAATGGCGCGGGAATAAATTTTGTTACTTTCGGGGTGGCCCAAATTAAAACCATAGTTAGCGCAACAAGACCCAGCATTAGATATAAGGTCGTCCCTGTCATCCATGTGCCGTGCAGCATATTAAATGGTCCATGATGCGCGCCGGCAGGGGCAGGGGCCGTCTGGAATTGCGTAAGCTGTGCCAGAAAAATAACAATCGCCAGACCATTTACAAAACCCAGCATAACGGGGTGGGGCACAAGACGGATGAATTTTCCAAACCGGAACACCCCGGCTAATATTTGCAAAACCCCCATTAAGACAACTGTAGCAAACAGATATTGTACGCCGTGTTGGGCCACAAGGGCAACCATCACAACAGCCAGCGCGCCCGTTGCCCCAGAAATCATACCCGGGCGCCCGCCAATACAGGCCGTGATAAGACCAACAATAAAAGCGGCATACAGTCCAACCAAAGGTTCAACCCCCGCAACAATCGCAAAGGCAACCGCTTCGGGGACAAGCGCAAGGGCAACGGTTAAACCGGCCAATACTTCGGTCTTGATACGGTTAGGCGTAAAGCTAAGCGGGCCAGAGCGTTTGCGCGGCGGAATAGTGATACGGTCTGCAAAAGCAGAAAGGGTCGATTTTATCATGAAAACATCAGTCTCGCGGGTTCGCGCGCGGTGTATCAGCCCCGGCGGGCAAGGCAAGCAGAAATTACGGCTGCTGGCTGCTTTTATTATTATTACCGTTCACCCGCTTCGATGACTCGTAGACGGAGTTATTTTTCCCAAAAATAAGGTGCACGTTTTGAATTACCGGTTAGAACTTCATTCATGGTGTCTGCCGCATAAAGCCGTCCTCCGATCATCACATGTTCAATCTTTTCTGTATGACGGATGTTATCCAGAGGATTGTCAGACAGAATGACAAGATCGGCTAATTTGCCTTTTTCAAGACTGCCAAGATCTTTATCAAAGCCAAGGTGTTTGGCAGGCATTGTTGTTGCTGTGCTCAGGGTTTGAACCGGGTCCATACCGCCGCGGGCAAAGGACCACATTTCCCAATGAGCCGCCAGTCCTTCCCGTTGACCATGGGCTCCGATAGATACAAGCACGCCAGCATCAGCCAGTTGTTTGGCACCGGCGGCGCTGTCATCATCAGCATAATCATCAAGCGGAGCCATTTGACGACGAACAGCGCGTGCTTGCAGACGGGTCGGCGGGACATGTTTAGATAATAGAGGATGTTTCCACACCTCGGATTCCTGATAATAGAAATCTTCGCCGCGAATACCGCCATAAGTTACAGCCAACGTTGGCGTATAGGCGACATTGGTTTGGGCATACATCTGTATCGCATCATCATAAATTTTAAGTGTCGGTAGATTATGTTCAACCGAGCTATTACCATCAGCAACCAGCGACATATCCATATGATAGAGCGAAGCGCCTTCGGCCACCACTAGAAGATTATTTTCACGGGCCGCTTTAACAACTTGTTGACGTTGATCACGGCGTGGTTGGTTGTAATTTTTTACCCCATGCGCGCCTTGTTGTTTCAGGCGATTTACATGTTCATTAGCATCGTTAAAGGATTGGATATCGGCAAAAAATCCGGGCGCTTTCGCCCCATATATAACTTCGCCTGTCGAGAAAATACGCGGGGCTAGAATTTTACCAGCACGCTGCATTTCAGAGGCAACGAAAATTTCAGACGCACGGCTTGATGGATCAAAAATTGTGGTAACGCCCAAGGCAAGATGGGCGATTGTCGACCAATTTTGCTGGGGTACTAACTCATCGGTGCCTTGCGGTCCATGGGCATGGGCATCAATCAAGCCGGGAATAATGGTTTTACCGGTGAGATCCAGAGTTTTATATCCCTCTGGAACAACGGTTTTTTTATTGCCAACCCGCGTAATTCTATCGCCATTTATAAGGATCGTGCCATTTTCAATCACGCCGCCTTTATTATTTTTCATTGTAATAATACGCGCACCGGTCAGAGCGACTTTGGTATCAGGTTTAGCCGCTGTTATTCGGCGTTCTAAAGAAATACCCTCCGTTACAGGCATGAATTCTTCATCCATTACCGTTGATATATCGACAGAGAATAATGTCGGGCCAAGACTCCAATTCAACGTATTAAGGCCTGACCAGCTTGGGTATTGTGCGCCGCCAGTGCTGACTTTTCGTACGGGTAGGGCTTTGGAAGCCGGGCCTGCTGCTATATTTTGTGGGCCGGTGAGGATGGGCATAACAAAGAGGTTGTAATTCTCGCGAAAGGCTGCGCTTTTACCATCGGGGGCAACGTGAAAACTTTGTGCCAACTTAGACGATGCATGAACCCGTTCATCATCACCCAACAGATTGGTGCTGATCAGAGCGGCTTTATTATCTGTGTTATCTGTGAAATAAACGCGCAGTTCATCCCCGTCAAAATGCGGCATACCGCCTGATTTGCGAATATGGACCGGATCACCGCCATCAACAGCCATAACATAAAGCCCTGGCGCATCAGACCATTCGGGCGCGGTTAAAAAGCCGCCTGCATTTTTTTCATAGGCGATATAATCTCCGCTGGGAGAAAAAACAGGACGCGCATAATGTCCTGGGTTTTTTGATAATGTTGTTACTTTACGGGTTTTGATATTTAGACTGTGTATGTGCCCAAGGTCATTATCATTCCAACTTGTAAAAATGATATGTTTTCCGTCGCGCGACCAACTAGGATATAGTTCTAACATTGTATCGGGCAGTTTAGTTAATCGGCGGGCCGGGCCGCCGGTTTTGGATTGCAGGTATAATTTTCCAAGACTTTCAAATACAACCTGTTTGTCATTGGGGGATACAGCCGTGAATCGCGGCATCTTGGTTTTGATCATCTTGGGTGCAACATCGACTTTTGGCCGCGGGGCATCCATAACTGTACGCGTATCGACTACTTTAAAATCAATATGTTCAATATTATTATCGGCAATATCTATTTTATGAATTTGTCCATTCGCCCAGAAATATAGGCTTAGTGAATCCGGGCTCCAATCCATATTGGGGTAAACCCCCTGAACCGCCCACGTTTCCTGCATGTCCTGATCTAAATGATCAAAGACCATACGTTCTTCGCCGCTTTTTATGTTTTTGATAAATAGCTTAGATTTGGCGCGAACCCGTTTAACATAGGCTAAATATTGACCATCAGGTGACGGTGCAGGACGTACCGCCCCGCCTGCGCCGCCTGCAGCGACCGTAATGTCGCCTGTTGCAAGTTCATAGCGTTTGATTTGGAATAATTGTTGATTTGAGTTTTGAGCATATTCAAAAATTGGTCCACGTGTCGTATTTTGACTGTAATAAATATACTCACCATCAGGAGAAAACATTGGCTCACCTAATTCTTTTTGATGGGCCTCCGATGGTTTTTTAACCAGTTTCACACCTGTTCCGCCGGAGGTATGATAGAGCCAAATCTCACCTGTTCCTAGCGAGCGTGATGTCGTGAAATGCTTTCGCGCAGCAATAAATTGTCCATCCGGGGACCATGTTGGATTATTCAGCAAACGGAATGTTTCTTTTGTGACTTGTTTTTTATTTTCGCCATTCATATCCATAATCCAGATATTGTCTCCGCCTGCACGGTCCGATGTGAAAGCGATTTGCGATCCATCAGGAGAAAACCGAGGCTGGATTTCCCATGCAAGACCACTGGAAATATTTGTCGCTGTACCGCCTGTTATGGGCATGGTGTAAATATCTCCAAGCAGATCAAAGGCAATTGTCTTACCGTCAGGAGATACATCAAGGCTCATCCATGTGCCTTCGGTAACGTTGATCTTAATATCCCGTTTTTTGCCCGGCGGGTTCATTACATCCCATTTATCTTCATCTTTTTTCGCCTCGCCAGACATCATTTTATCTGACATGGATTTATCAGACATCATTGTATCGGCCATGGGTTTGGCTTTTTGTCTCTGTATAGATTTCGCTTCTGTGTCCGCTTTAACCATGGCGGGTTTTGATTTCTTGGCCGCTGTATTATGTGGATGATCTGCGAGGGCAGAAAGGGCGGTAATAGAGAGGACTGCGGCCCCGCCAAGACAAGCGATTCTAAATTTTGACATAAGAAGACTCCGTTTGATGCAGAATACAGTTTCAGGCGTAGCTCGTCATGGGAATTCGCCTCTAAGGCTAATCAAACTCTTGTTATGACTTTAAAACCGGCCGGCTGCGCCGGGGAAGACAACAGGGGTTTCGCTACCATCTTTAGCGACGGCTGATACGCCAAAGAAATAATTATCGATCACAAGATTGGTAAACTCCCATGTATTGACTTTGCCGATAAAGCGCGAATGGGTCCATTCTGGCGCTGTTGTTAAACGCCAATGGACGCGATAGCCTGCAAGATTATCACTGTTGGTTGGGGTTTCCCATGTAAGCTTTGCCGAGGCTTTGACCGCGCCGCTGGCTTCGACATTGGTTGGAAAGGGCGGCGCGCCTGCCATCCCCGCAAGGGTAATGGCATTCAGAGCTGTTAACTTGGCCGCATAGGGTCCGTCAACGCCCTCCATGCTATCGCCATATGTTATACCGTTTTCTACGCGTAAATCTTGATGCTGACGGTCGTAATGTTCATGAGTTTCCATAATACGGATACCCGGTATGCCGACCTGATTAAAGGGCCTATGATGCCCGCCGCGCCCAAACCGATCCAGACGGTAAACCATCATAACATTTAAATTGGTCATATATTGATCGGCTTGAGCTTTAATATAACGGGCAAGGTTGCGCGAAGGGCTATCCACTTCGCCGCCGGTAAAGCGGCGTTGACGGGCCTCAGCGTCGGTTTCATTGGCCCGTGTGCCTTCTGAAAAAACGCGAGCTGTTGTATTATCTGTCACCCCGTCAATACCGGAAATATTGGAAATCATGTCATTATTTAAAACGCCCTTGATGTCCCAGCCTTTATTGAGAGCATGAGCGGCGACAATTTCTCCGCCAAATAAACCCTGTTCTTCACCGGACAGACCCGCATAAATGATAGATCCGGCATATTGCCGCTTTGATAAAATACGGGCCGCTTCGATAACACCGGCCATGCCTGAGGCATTATCATTCGCTCCGGGACTCTCCGATGTCCCGTCAAGCGGGTCCGTAACACGGCTATCAATATCGCCCGACATCATGACATAGCGGTTGGGGTCTAGCGTGCCTTTCTGTATCGCAAGGACACTAACAACTTCGGTAGGTTCAGGGATTCGGCGTTTCCCGTCGATAGTATCGGAGACATAGATAACTTCCAGACAACCGCCGCAATCCGCGGAAATGGCCTTAAATTCGTCAAAAATCCATCGTCGCGCAGCTCCAATGCCGCGCGTATCAGATGCGGTTTCTGACAAAGTATGGCGCGTGCCAAAATCAACTAGGGTCTGTATGTCGGCAATTATCCGGTCTGCGGAAGGCTCTAAAGCAATATTATAGATATCCTGTACTTCGGATGGCGGGCCATAATCAGATTTTTGCGCCGAGGCGCTACAGGCGCTTATTACAAGCCCGGTAATCAAAGGCAGAACAAAGGGAGTAAGGTTTTTTTTCATAATTATGCCGTTGTCGCTGCTTTTATTACGGCCCAATAGCCATGTTGTATTTCCATTTTGTCGTGATGAGCGGCCATAGCCTTGTGCAGTGCTACCAGCCGGTAACAGGGCACATACATAAAAGCGTGGTGCTCGACATGGTAATTTACCCAATAGGGGCCAAAGAATATCTTCTCAAAAATATTAGTATGGGTTGTACGGGCATGGGTGAGGGGATTATCATCAAAACTTGTCATGGCATGTTCGGTAATATTGCGCAGACGCAAGACAAGAAAAAACCAGCTCCACATAGGTAACAGCCAAAGGGCAAAATAAACCCACCAATAGCCCAATAACGTCAATCCGCCAAAAATTAAGCCATTTGTGATGATATAAGGCCACGGGTTGTTTTTTTGAAAGGCATCGGACCCTTCAATTTGGGACTTGTCGCCTGTTTTTAGTTTTAATGTTGCAAATTGAAGCCGCAAAAATGTTTGTCCTGTAATATCCCGCCATAATTTTCGCCTAAGACTGGCGGGCGTAATCGGAAACTTTGCGGACAGGGCAAGGTCAGGATCCTGTTTGCTCTGAGCATATCGGTGGTGCTTCAAGTGATATTTCCGGTAAGCGGCCAGATCACCGCCATATGGCGCCCCCAAGACATAGGCACCAACGAATTCATTGACCGATTTAGTTTTAAATAAAACACCATGCGCGGCATCATGCATTAATATTGCAAGGCCGTGTTGGCGCGACCCAATCAGGCAGAATGCTAGAATAAATGTGACCGGATTGGGCCAGAGAATAAAGAGCGCCATTGACGCAAATATGACTGCCCATACATGAAAAACGATCCAGGTTCCCCAGAGATCAGAGCGCCGGGCCAATTGTCGAAGAGTGGCTTTGTCGATATATGTGCTTGTCGCTCCCATGCCTCAAGATGCGAGGATCAAGGAAAACTGTCAATAGGGCGACCTTGGTCTCTTTGCTCTGCTCGGGTGAGTAGGCTCTTAAAAAGCGCCTTGTGATAAATCCCGGGCAATTAAATTCGGCGAACGATTATCATTAAGGCGTGCTCGGTAAACCTGCATGTTTTCCATTACGCGCTGCACATAATTACGGGTTTCCGAGAAAGGGATACTTTCAACCCAATCGATCGGATCAATTTCCCCCTTGCGCGGATCGCCATGTTTTCTATTCCATGTTTTCACGCGAGACGCTCCGGCATTATATGCAGCAGCAGCCATAATATAAGAGCCGTCAAATTGTTTGAGTAAATCATTCAGGTGCAAGGCTCCTAATTTAGCGCTATAATCAATATCGCTGGTCATACGCGAGCGGTTATAAGGAATCCGGTGCTTTCGGGCCGTAGTTCTAGCTGTGCTATTAATCATTTGCATCAGGCCATGGGCTTTGGCGTGGCTAATAACATTGGGTTCAAATTCACTTTCCTGACGAGCAATAGCAAAGACAAAGGGAACATTAAATTTATCGGTAGAGAGGGCATTTATAGCTTCGATAACGGGGTAGCCTGAATCGGTCAGCATGGTTTGCAACCGTCCCGCCTGTTTTGCGGCTCTAAGAGACGGGCGCATATAACCCAGGTTTTTAGAGAGTTGCGATAAAAGAGATAATTCGCGGATATCGTCAAATTCATCATCCAGCATAAAGGCAAACATAGAAAAGAACCGTTCTTCGCGAGCTTCCCCCAAAAGTTGCATAGCCCGTACGCGCGGGTCAGCCATAAAACTGGCTTGTAAGGCTTCTGTCGGGGCTTCGGGCGGTAAAATAACTTCGGAGAGCGTACCGCTTAACTTTTCAGCTGCGAGTTGACCGTAATATGTATTGGGAAAACTGGCCGCTTCGGAATAATAGGCCCGGGCATTACCATCACTTAGGCTATCCGCGGCGCGGCCTTGCCAATAGGCCGCGCGGCTCACTGAAACCGGTGTGCTGACCCCGTTGCGCAAGGTTTCGAAGTGCTGTGAGGCTATGCCGGCTTGCCCCAGCTTTTGTAGCGCTAACCAGCCGGCTAAAAATTCGGCTTCTGCAAAGCTAGTCCCGCGCGTGAGGCCATGATTTAAAGTAAGATCATAGGCGTCTTGGAATTTCTTTTCCTGAATGGCCCAATAGCTCATAATCTTCTTTTCAGTCCAAAGGGCTTTTTTGCCATGATCGGCTAGAGGCGGCGTTTTAATTTGTTTGTAAACAGGCAGGGCATAGTCTTTTGTTTTTTTGCGCCGTCGCCATCGTGCGCGTTCGAATAATAATCCTGTATCGGCTTTATGTGTACTGGGAACAGCACTGATTGCGCGGTCCATGCCTTTGCGATTGGCGCTAACACGGACACGTGCGTCAATAAGTGCGCGGTCTGTTTTGTTTAAAAGACTTATAAGTCCGTCAACTTTGGAAAAATGTCGGCGGCCTAGCCAGATCAGATGATCGGCCCGCGCCGCATGATCATCAGCAGATAAGCGGCTTTTATATTTTTTATAGAGCGTGCGTTGTCGTTCCCGAGTTAATTTTGAATTCCGCCATGCCGATTTTAACCAAAGATCACCCCTAACCTTATCGTTTAATTGGTAATAGGCATTGGCTAGGGCCGCTCGCCCTTCGCCGGAAACAGGGTCTTGACCCAAAAACCAATCAATTGTTCGCTGGGGTGACAAGGGTTTGTCAAATAACCGGGCTTCGGCTTTTGAGCGTATACCTGACATACGAGGCCAATTGCTCAATTGCTGTGTTACATAGGTAAGATCGCCAAAGGGAACATGAGGGTCTCGAATGGTGCGAACCCATGTCAAAATATCTTTAACGCTTGGGTCGTTGGCTTTATTTTTTTCAGCATTGAGTCCGCGCCAATTCCCACGTTTGGAAGCCCGTATGCCGGCACGCAAATGTGTTGCATCGCTTTTCGATATCAGATCAGACATCGCGGGAACGGGCGGTTTAATTCGCGGTGATGGAACAGCCGTCGCTTGAGCAGTAAAGGAAAAACATAGGATCAACGCTATTCCGGCTATCCATTTACAGAAATTAGCCCGGTTTTGCGGCCCTATAGGCTTGAGTCGAAAAATAATCATGTCCTCACAATAATCTGTGTCTTGCGCCGAGCAAGAAAAGAAAGCTATGAGCGCATCATTAATTACATGTAGTTTCGAAAGGGTGAACATGGTTAAGGGATCGATAACGGCTTTAGTCACCCCGTTTAAGGATGGCGGCATTGATGAAACCGCCTTTCAGGATTTCATCGAATGGCAAATAGCCTCAGGCATACATGGTTTGGTACCGTGCGGGACAACAGGGGAAACAGCCACCCTGACCGATACAGAACATCGGCGCGTGATTGCGCTTTGTGTTGAAGCCGCGGCAGGGCGTGTTCCGGTTATTGCCGGTGCGGGCTCAAATGAAACCCGTGTGTCGATTACATATGCTCAAAAAGCGAAAGATGTCGGAGCAGATGCCGCTTTGGTTGTGACGCCTTATTATAATAAGCCCAGCCAAGAAGGCATATACCAGCATTTCAAAGCTATTTCAGAGGCCGTCGATATTCCTATTTTCGTTTATAATATTCCGGGCCGCAGCGTTGTTGATATTACGAATGACACAATGGGACGTTTATCCAAGCTTGATACGGTTATTGGCTGTAAGGATGCCACAGGGGATTTAACCCGTGTAGCCGGTTTGATAGAACGCTGCGGCGAAGACTTTATACAGCTTTCGGGTGATGATCCGTCATCATTGGGGCATAGTGCACATGGGGGCTCTGGCTGTATTTCTGTGGGGTCCAATGTTGCACCCGCGCTTTATGCCGAGTTCCATAACTGCATGATAAATAAAGACTTTATGGCAGCTTTGAGTATTAATCAGAAACTTCATCGTCTTCATCAGGATTTATTTCTGGACCCTAGTCCGGCACCTGCAAAATATGCTTTATCACTTTTGGGACGTATGGGAGCGGATGTGCGTTTACCGATTACTCCATGCCGTGATGTGACGAAAACAGCCGTTCAGAGCGCTATGCGCCGCGCCGGTGTTGACGTTTAGTTATGGCTGCCAAAAAGGCAGACCCGAATAATAAAACGATCGCTGAAAACCGGCGGGCGCGATTTGACTATATTATAGAAGACACGTTTGAAGCGGGTATTATGCTGGTGGGTACTGAAGTTAAAGCCCTGCGCGAGGGACGCGCCAATATAGCGGAAAGCTATGCCTCAGTTGAGGGGAGTGAGGTTTTTCTTATTAATGCTAATATTCCCATTTATGCCCCGGCGAGCCAGTTTAACCATATGCCGACGCGACCCCGGAAATTACTGATGAAACGGCGCGAAATTAACAAACTCATTGGCGAAACACAGCGAAAGGGCCGTACAATTGTACCTTTGAAGATGTATTTTAATGATAAAGGGCGGGCCAAATTGTTAATCGGTCTGGCAACCGGTAAAGATGCGCGCGATAAACGCGAAACCCAGAAAAAACGGGATTGGCAACGCGATAAGTCAAGAATCATGCGCGAGCGCGGCTAGGCGCTCGCGTTAATTATTAGCGAAAATTCCAACGATAACCGACAGATACGGTAAAGTTATCATATTCAGAGTCGAGCGCTACGCCATTATCTGCGGGGGATGTCCGGGTAAATTCGGGCGAACTGGCGGAAAAATATTTCACATCAACAAAGCCATCGATTTTCTCTGTAATTGGCAGACTGCCCCCGACAGAGGCTTGCCATGCAAAAACCGTATCACGGTCTTCAAAATTAACAGCGCCATATAAAAATTCATTATCAATCCGGCTCAGGCCAACGCCTCCGCCGATATAGGGCGTGAAGGATGAGCCTGTATTAAAATCATAATAACCGCTCAATAAAACGCTATAAGATTCGGCCCCTTTCGCTGTGAACGCCCGCTCGACGCCATTGAAGGCAAGGCTTTCGCCATCATTTCTGCGGAAATCCAGAGTAGCTTCAGCTCTGAAATTATTGCCAAAATTATATCCGGCAATAGACGATGTTGCGATGCCTGCGCTAAATTCTGTTTCAACAAGACGACCATCACCTTCACTGGTTTGATCGCTTGTTTGGTTATAGCCAATAGACCCACCCAAATACCAATTTTGGGCTTGTGCCGTTAACGGCATCATGACGCTGGCTGCTGCTGCTAAAGCAGTTGTATAAATGACTCTCTTCATAAGGACCTCGCTTAAAATATGTATGGCTGCGTCTACCCGATTAAAATTACACGTCAAGACAGGTTCCAAAACTGTGATTAAGCTCAAGAAAGATGTGAACGGGCGTGATAGTTTCGTGATTAGTCTGTATTGCAGAGTTGTCTGGCAGCCAAAAATACATCGAAAAACATCGTTTCGGTTAAGCGTTTTGTATTCGTGTTATACCGAGAGCAATGATAACTTGAAACTATATGTCTACCATCTTGTAATTTATATATTTTTTTATGCCCGAATGGGTAATCTTTTAATTTCAACCCAAGCGCACGCACAGTGTTATCATGACTGATTTTCCCTAAAGTCAACATTACCTTGAGGGTGGTCAATGTCGCGATTTGTTGAGTCAAAAAAGGACGGCAATTATTACATTCTGCCCCGACGGGTTTGTTTTGGGGAGGCAAACACCGAACCGCATTGGTAATCATGGCTCCCTTAAGGGTAAGTCCATCATCGGCGCGGGCCGCATAGTGTCCTTCAGAAAATCCATATTTTTCAAGCGCTGCATAAAGCAAATCCCCGGCCCAGTCGCCTGTAAAGGGTCGCCCTGTCGCATTGGCGCCATGCATGCCGGGGGCAAGACCAATAATCAGCAATTTTGGTGCTGGGTCGCCAAAACTGGGGACAGGGGCATTATAATAATCAGGATAGGTTTTTCTTAAATCCAGTAAAAACCCCCTTAAACGCGGGCACAATTCGCAGTCTTTCGGGGGTTCATAGGCGGCTCTGGTTTCAGCTATAGACATTATTCGCGTCCAATCATGGGTTCAAGATCATCCAGATCAATGATCGCATCGGCCTGTCTGCGCAATTCATCGGATAACATGGGTGGATTGGATTGACGGGTCGATACAACCGTCACCCTTACACCTTTTTTCTGTACAGCCGCTATAGCGGCGCGAAAATCGCCATCGCCCGAAAATAAAACCATGTGGTCAATATAGGCTGCCGCTTCGACCATATCGATAGCCATCTCGATATCCATATTGCCTTTTACGCGTCGCCGTCCATCACGGTCAGTAAGGTCTTTGGCTGGTTTTGTGATTAGGTGATAGCCATTATAATCCAACCAATCGGTGAGGGGGCGAATGGCTGCGTAATCGTCTTTTTCGTAAATAGCCGTATAATAAGCGGCCCGTATGAGCCGCCCTTTATTTTTAAATAAATCCAGCATTCGGCCATAATCTATATCATAATCCATTATTTTTACGGTGGCATAAAGATTGGCGCCGTCTATAAATAAGGCAATCCGCTCATTAGGATAAAAGGTCATATTAACTCATGCTAAAAAAATATAAAAAATGAGCGGCATCTATATCGCTTTTGGCGCCAATTTGTCTAATCCCAAGTCTAATTTCTTAAGGGCGATTGATTCGTTGCTTAGCTATAATGTCTCGGTGTTAAAAATTTCTGGCTTATGGCAAAGTCCAGCATGGCCACCGGGCAGCAATCAGCCGGATTATATCAATGCCTGCGCCCAAGTTTGCTATTCGGCTACAGCCCAAGAGTTATTGCAAATTTTACATGCTGTTGAAGCCCAATTTGGGCGGGTGCGCGGTGTTAAAAATGCCGCCCGGACACTGGATTTAGATTTGCTGGACTTTAAGGGCGAAATCATAAAGCAAAATGATATTACTGTCCCGCACCCGCGGCTATATAATCGCAGTTTTGTTTTGTTACCTCTATCTGAAATAGCCCCAGACTGGACCGACCCGCATCAAGGATTAACAGTTTGGGATTGGATAAAACGACTGCCTTTGCAAGATACTGTCGATTTACAGCGTATTAGCGGCTTGCTCTTATAGGCGGTTTTGATTATAGAGCCTACAAATCAGGCGGTTTAACCGCCTTTTGCTGTTTTAGGAGTGCATAATGGCCCGCGTTACTGTTGAAGATTGCGTAGAAAAAATTCCAAACCGCTTTGATCTTGTTTTGTTGGCGGCTCATCGCTCGCGCAATATTTCTGCTGGCGCGGCTCTGACGATTGACCGGGATAACGATAAAACGCCTGTTGTATCCCTACGCGAATTAGCCGAAGAAACCTTAGATTTAACGGATTTGCGCGAAAGCCTTGTTGTCGGATTGCAGCGTGTGATCATGGATGATGATATGCCGGATGAAGAGGAACAGGCCCCATTACTGGCCCTCGAACATGGAGAGGCCAAGCCTACGGAAATGTCTGAGGCCGATCTGATGAGGGCGCTGCAAAGCGATCGGGATAATGGACCTGATAACCGGTTTTAGGCACAACCCTAATCAAGAGCCGGGGCTTGCTCCGGTTTTTTTATGTCTGATTAGCAAAGCCGTGATTGCGGCATAGCGCTAAGCAGCCTATATCAAAGGCGTGAATAAACCTGCGAACATTAAACCGGTTGCTCCGAAATTTTTGCGCCAATTTGAATTGGTGGAAAGGGTGCGAGCCTATGACCCTTCCGCTGATGAGGCTTTGCTCAACAAGGCCTATGTATATTCCATAAAGGCCCATGGCGATCAAAAACGCTATTCGGGCGACCCTTATTATGCCCATCCGATAGAAGTAGCCGGAATTTTAGCTTCCCTTCATATGGATGTGGCTAGCATATGCACAGCCCTGCTTCATGACGTATTAGAGGATACGGACACAAGTTTTGAAGATTTAACACAGATGTTTGGTGATGAAATAGCCGGACTGGTTAAAGGTGTTACAAAATTAGGACAGCTTGAATTATCGATACCGGGCGCATCACGCGAGCGGGCTCAAGCTGAAAATTTTCAAAAATTTGTTTTAGCCATGAGTAAAGACGTGCGGGTTCTTTTGGTAAAAATGTGTGACCGGCTCCATAATATGCGTACATTAGAGCATCACCCCAAAGAAGAATCACGGTTGCGAATCGCGCGCGAAACATTGGAAATTTATGCGCCGCTTGCGCGCCGTGTTGGTGTTGATAAAATTTGCTCGGAACTAGAAGATTTATCTTTTAAACACCTTAACGCTGCAGCCTATGAAAGTATTACAAAGCGCCTGACAACATGGCGTGAATCGCGCGATTTAGCCATTTCCCAAATGTCGGTTGCCTTGCGTGACCTGATGGATCAATCGGGTATAGAGTGCCGTATTTATGGCCGTGAAAAACGGGCCTATGCAATTTGGCGAAAACTGGAACGCCAAGGTATTTCCTTTGAGGATGTTGCCGATATCTATGCTTTTCGGATTCTGGTGGCAGATAAGGCGCAGTGTTATGAAGTATTAGGTCTTTTGCACAATGCCTTTCGTTGCGTTCCGGCCCGTTTTCGGGACTTTATTTCAGTGCCTAAGCCCAATGGATATCAATCATTGCATACAACAATACTGAGCCCTGAAAACCAACGGATTGAATTGCAAATCCGAACAGAACGTATGGAAGATGTGGCCGAGCGCGGCGTAGCGGCGCATTGGGCCTATAAAAACGAATCCTATGCCTATGATCCCGAAATGGCGAAATTGTCTGGCGGTGATCCGTTACAACGGATCCGTCCGTTGGTTGAAATGATGGAACATTCCGGTGATGCGGATGAATTTTTGGAACATGCTAAATTAGAGATGTTCTCCGATCAGGTTTTTACCTTCACACCCAAAGGTACATTGATACCCTTGCCACGCGGGGCGACATCGATAGATTTTGCTTATGCTGTTCATACTAAAATAGGCGATACTTGTATTGGGGCGCTTATTAACGGGCGTGAACGGCCCTTGCGAACGCAATTGCAAAATGGGGATGTTGTTAAAATCATTCGCGGCGGCGTACCGGAACCCCAACCCGGATGGGAAAACATGGTAATTACGGGTAAAGCGCGCTCAGCCCTTCGCCGGCTCACGCGTACGGGTGAGGCCTCAGAATTTCGCCGGATTGGCGCTATGTTGGCCGATCACGCCTTTGCCCGCGAAGGGAAAGACTTTAGCGAATCCGCATTGGAAGATGGACTGAAACGGCTGGCCCTTAAGACACCTGATGATTTATATGAAATATTGGGGCGAGGTAATCTTTCAATATCTGAATTTTTGACAGCTATGTTTCCTGGGCGCGCATCCGGCGAAACGGTCGAGAATTATATAAACCGGGATATTATTAACGACCAGACCGTTAAGCTTTATGTCAAAGGGGATGGTCTTCGCGCCGGTGTATCCATGCATTTGGCTGATTGTTGTAGCCCTATCCCGCCGGACCGGATTATTGGGTATCCTGTGCCGAGCCAAGGAGTTGTTATCCATAAAATAGACTGTGATATTCTCGAAAATCTCGAAGATGAACAGGCGCAATGGCTGGATTTAGGATGGCGGCGCGCTGTGGCACAGGCAGCCTCAACGGCCCGTATTACGGCAACAGTTGAACATGTTCCGGGGGCCTTAGCTGATGTGACGAAAATCATCGGCGAGACGAATGGTAATTTAACCAATATTAAAACCCTCAAACGTAGTCCAAGCTTTTTCGATATGGTGTTTGATATTGAAGTGCGCGATGCGCGGCATCTATCACAAATTATTGCGGCATTGCGGACAAGCATCTATGTGGTGGCGGCGCGGCGCGCGCAAATTGCTGTCGATGGCAGCCATATTAAGGCATAAAGGCAAAGACTATGAATACTGATCAGGTTTTATCCGTTTTTCGAGAGGCCGGTGCATTGCTCGAAGGGCATTTTATCCTGTCTTCCGGCCTGCGAAGCCCGGTGTTTTTACAAAAAGCCTTTATTTTCAAAAACCCGAAAGTCACCGAAACATTATGCAAAGCTTTGGCGCAAAAAATAAAGGCTGAACTTGATAGTGTACCGGATATTATTGTGGCTCCGGCTATGGGCGGGATTATTCCGGGTTATGAAACAGCTCGGCATTTAGGCCTTGAGTCGATTTTTACGGAGCGAGAAAACGGTAAATTCGTTCTTCGCCGCGGGTTTTCATTAGAGGCAGGTCAAACAGTGCTTATGGTCGAGGATATTGTAACAACGGGGTTATCATCGCGCGAATGTATTGGCAGTATTGAAGGGGCGACAGGTGCGCGGGTTGTTGCGGGGGCTTGTATTTTTGATCGATCTGGCGGGACAGCGGATATTGGCGTGCCGCTTATCTCTCTTGCGGCGAAAAAATTCCCGACTTATGCGGTTGATGCCCTGCCGGATAATTTAAAGGCTTTGCCAGCAATCAAACCGGGCAGCCGAGGTTTGGCTTAGTTTTGAACCGCTCTAGGAAACTGCGCTTGGGCGTTAATATCGACCATATTGCGACCTTGCGTAATGCGCGCGGAGGCCTGCACCCTGACCCTGTGGCCGGAGCATGGGAAGCAATTAAAGCCGGTGCCGATGGTATAACAGCCCATCTGCGTGAAGATCGCCGCCATATCAATGATGATGATATGATCCGGCTACAAAAACTCTGCGAGAGCGAAAATATTCCGCTTAACATGGAAATGGCGGCGACAGACGAAATGTTGACTATCGCCTTGGATATTAAACCACACGCAGTTTGCATTGTCCCTGAGCGCCGCGAAGAACGTACAACAGAAGGCGGGCTTGATGTGGCCGGGCAGCATAACCGTATTGCCCCAATTGTTCGGGATTTAACGGATAATGGGTCGCGCGTATCCTTATTTATCGAAGCCGTGGATTATCAAGTTAGAGCCGCTGCGAAGAGCGGAGCTGCTGTAGTAGAATTTCATACAGGGGCTTATGCACATGCTTTGAATGAGACAGGCAATGACAAGGCAGACGAAATTCTGGCCGCTTTGATAGCAGGGGCAAGTCAAGCGGATAACCTTGGTCTTGAGGTCCATTTTGGGCATGGATTGACGTTCGATAATGTCGGGCCTATAGCCGCGATTCCCGAGGCCCAAGAACTTAATATAGGGCATTTTATTATCGGTGAAGCTGTCTTTATGGGATTAGAACAAGCTATTACCGAAATGCGCCAGTCTATGGATGATCACCGATCATGATCATTGGTATCGGTACAGATATATGCGATATTCGTCGTATTGAAAATTCACTAAATAAATTTGGTGATAGGTTTGTACAAAAAATTTTTACAGTAGCAGAACGTGAGTATTGTGAAAGTCGTTCGAATAAGGCTGCCTATTATGCCAAACGCTTTGCGGCCAAAGAAGCCGTAGCTAAAGCTTTGGCTGGCGAAGCAACAGGGGCGCTGTCTTGGCAGGATGTTGAAATTTACAATCAACCTTCTGGCCGTCCGCGTATACGGCTTCACGGCGGTGCTATGCAGCGGTTAGAGACATTATTACCTGATGGACATCGCGGCATTCTGCATTTATCGCTTTCCGATGATCCGCCTTACGCTATAGCCTTTGTCACAATAGAGGCTATCTCTCTCACGGATGTCAGGTTAAGCTAAACTATGGCTATAAAGTTGAAAAAAGAGAAAAAAACAAAATCCGCTACGGCTGAATTGATATCAACGGTTCTTTGGGCCGTGGGATTAGCTTTTGTGTTTCGAACATTTATTTTCCAGCCCTTTCATATTCCGTCAGGCTCTATGCAGCCGGGTCTTGTGAAGGGCGATTATATTATCACGTCCAAATACACATTAGGATATGGTCAATTTGCAGCGGTGCCTTTGCCATTTCCCGTTAAAACGGGCCGACTTTTTGAACGCAAACCTGAACGGGGCGATGTGATTGTTTTTCGGCCAATAGGGAATTCCAAGAACTTTATCAAAAGGCTGATCGGCCTGCCGGGCGATCAAGTTCAAATGATCAATGGACGATTGCATTTAAATGGCACGCGTATTCAAACCGAAGCTATTGGTATTGAAAGCCGGGAAGATCGTTATGGTAATGATGACGAAACAACCGTTTTGAGCGAAACGCTAAAGGATAAAAATTATAAAATTTATGATGATTTGAAAAATAGCCCCGAAGATAACACATCGGTTTTCACGGTTCCGGCGGGGCATTATTTTTTTATGGGGGATAATCGGGATCATTCCGCTGATAGCCGTGTGCCAACACCAGCCGGAGCCGGCTATGTTCCAGCAGAAAATTTAATGGGCAAGGCTGAATTTGTTTTACTCTCCGTCAGTAATGATTTTGTTCTGTATAAACCTTGGACATGGGGTAAAATGCGTTCCGAGCGTTTTTTTAAAGGTATCCGATGAGTGTTGCCGAACGTCGATTAATGGCTTTAGAAACCGTTATAGATTATAGGTTCGAAGACCGTGATCTTGCCTTACGGGCTTTGACACATTCCTCTTTTGGGGATGGACGGCGGTACCGTCAGGATAATGAACAACTTGAGTTTTTAGGCGACCGGGTTTTGGGCCTATTAACGGCTGATCTTATTTTCCGAGATGATTTGAATAATGAAGGGATTATGGCGCGGCAGCTTAATGCGCTTGTACGCAAAGAAACCTGCGCGCGTGTAGCACTGGAAATTGGATTGGGAGATGCGTTGCGTATGTCATCGTCGGAAGAAAAACATGGCGGTCGCAATAAGGTCTCGATTTTGGGAGATGCATGTGAAGCGCTTTTAGCTGCGATCTATCTAGATGGCGGTATGCAGGCAGCGGAAAAATTTTATATGTCCTATTGGATGGCTGAATATGAAAAAATTCGCACAAAATCGACTAAAGACCCAAAAACAGAGTTGCAAGAAAAATCTACGAGTTACGGCGGCGGCTTGCCGGAATATGTTGTGATTGATCGCTCAGGGCCGGATCATAAACCCTTATATGTTGTTGAAGTGCAAGTAAAAAACATGGGATCAGCGCGCGGAACTGGAAAGTCAAAAAAAGATGCTGAACGCTATGCAGCCATGCATCTTTTAGAAAATTGGTCAGGATGAATATGCAGACACGATCGGGTTTTGCCGCGGTGGTTGGTGCGCCTAATGCAGGTAAATCAACATTGGTTAATGCCCTTGTCGGGGAAAAAATATCAATTGTAACACATAAGGTTCAAACAACGCGGTTTCAGGTGCGCGGTATTGCAATGTTGGAAAATGAATCGGGTGCCCGCGCACAGGTGGTTCTAGTTGACACACCTGGGATTTTTAAACCTAAGGAAAAAGATCGCCTTGCTCGCTCTATGGTTCATGCCGCTTGGACCGGGGCCGATGATGCCGATGCGATTATTCATGTGGTTGATGCTCCGGCCCTGTTACGTCACCGCGCCGGCGAAGGCAGCGGGCAGGACCGGCTTGGCGTTGAGGATACAATGCGGGTTGTCGAAGGTTTAAAAACCCGAGATCGCGGGGCAATATTTCTGGCCTTGAATAAAATTGATGAAATAGACCATGGCAAGCTTCTTGAACTTATCGCCCATTTTGGGGATATGGATCTGTATGCGGAGATTTTACTGATATCCGCATTAAATCTCGACGGCATTGAAAATTTGTCGGAAAAATTACTACAAACGATGCCAATCGGCCCTTACCTCTATCCGCCAGATCAAGCGGCAGATATTCCATCTCGTCTGATGGCGGCCGAGATCACGCGCGAGAAATTGTTTTTACGCCTGCATGATGAATTGCCTTATGAAACCACGGTAGAGACTGAAAGCTGGAAGCAAAAAAAAGATGGTTCTATTCGAATCGAGCAGGTTATTTTTGTTCGCCGTGATAGCCAAAAACCTATTGTTTTAGGCAAAGGCGGTAAGGCAATTAAAGATATTGGCGCTGGAGCTCGTCACGAAATGCAGGATTGGTTGGGAACAAAAGTACATTTATTTCTCTTTGTAAAAGTGCGTGAAAATTGGAAAAATGATAGATCGCGCTATATGGATAGTGGGCTTGAGTTCGATGTGTAATACCTAGCGGAGCAGGGTCATGGATTGGCAGGGCGAGGGGTATATTCTTTCTGTAAGGAAACACGGGGAAACCTCTGCTATCATTGATGTTTTTACGCGTGATCGAGGTCGTCATCTTGGCCTTGTGCGCGGTGGTGCCGGCCGCCGTATGCGCCCTGTTTTACAGGCTGGAAATAAAATACAGATTGAATGGCGGGCGAGGCTGTCCGAACATTTAGGATATTATACGGTTGAAAGCCTATCCTCGCGGGCCGCGGAATTGATGGATGATCGTTTATCTCTGGCGGGATTAAATGCTTTGAGTGCGATGACGCGGGAAACGCTGCCAGAGCGCGAAGCTCAAAGCCAAGTGTTTGATGCCTTTGAAGTGTTATTGGACAACCTACATCGGCCTGATATTTGGCCCGCCCTTTATATTCGCTGGGAAATGGGATTATTAACGGCCATGGGGTATGGTTTAGATTTAACAACCTGTGCGGCGACAGGTCAAAATGATAATCTGACACATGTGTCCCCGCGGTCTGGTCGAGCCGTCAGCGCCTCTGCGGCTGAACCCTATCTCGATAAATTATTGGCGCTGCCAAACTTTCTATGTGGTGCGCGCCATATAACGACACAGGATATAGAAAAAGGAATGCTGTTGACGGGATATTTCCTAGAAACACGTATGCAGTGGGGCGTAAACCGTACTTTACCCGAAGCTCGGGCTCAGATGATTATACGCTTGAAAGAAGAGGGCTATGCCTAAACTTATACCGGATAGACAAGAGGCCACTTGGGGGCGGATGATTTGGTTGTGTCATGATCAAAATGCCGTAAATCCTGATATGTCCCTCGCGCGTATGGAAGTGGATATCGGCCAAACATCCGATTCGCATCGCCACGGAAACTGTCATGAAGTCCTTCATGTTTTAAACGGGCACATTATTCAAATAGTTGACGGAATAAAAACGGAGATGGTGCCGGGCGATACACTTTTTATTCCGAAAGGGCATAGTCACTATACGATGAATACGGGTTCTGAACGCGCAGTTTTAATGATTAGCTATTCCGAAGAAAAACGAGATTATGAGCCCGCCGAAGGCTCTTAAAATGCTATGGTAATTCCGAATCATATTTCGGGTAAATAAAAATGGCAAAAACCACGCATAACGGCCTGCCGCCAGCAGATATTATTGAAGAACATATTGATGATGCGCTATCCTCGCGCTATCTGGCCTATGCTCTTTCTACGATTACAATGCGGGCTTTGCCCGATGTGCGCGACGGGCTAAAACCTGTTCATCGCCGCATTCTTTATGCCATGCGTCAGTTAAAATTAAATCCAGAGACAGCCCATAAAAAATGCGCACGGATTGTTGGGGATGTTATGGGGCAATATCACCCCCATGGAGACCAATCTATTTATGATGCACTGGTTAAGCTAAGTCAGGAGTTTTCAACACGTTATCCACTTGTCGACGGGCAAGGAAATTTTGGCAATATTGACGGCGATTCAGCTGCGGCTATGCGTTATACCGAAGCCCGCATGATGGCTGCGGGGGTAGCATTGCTGGATGGTATTGATGAAGATGCCGTTGATTTCATAGCGACATATAATGAAGAAGATGAAGAACCGGCGGTTTTACCCGGCGGCTTCCCCAATCTTCTTGCGAATGGGGCAACGGGAATTGCGGTTGGTATGGCAACCTCTATTCCGCCGCATAATCTAGGTGAAATTTGTAACGCGGCCCTTCATTTGATCAAAGCTCCGCGTGCACGGATTGAAACACTAATGGACCATATTCAAGGCCCCGACTTTCCAACGGGGGGTATCATTGTCGAACCCAAGGCCAATATGCTCGAAGCCTATGCGACAGGTAAAGGCGGGTTCCGGGTGCGGGCGCGTTGGCACAAAGAAGATATAGGCCGCGGACAATGGCAAATTGTGGTTACAGAGATTCCCTATCAAGTACAAAAGTCCCGCCTGATCGAAAAATTAGCCGAAGCGATTGAAACAAAGAAAGTTCCATGGCTGGAAGATGTTCGCGATGAAAGCGCTGAAGATGTGCGTATTATTCTAGAACCCAAAAGTAAAAACATTGAAGCCGATATTTTAATGGAGAGCCTTTTCAAATTTACGGAGCTGGAGACCCGTATTTCTTTGAATATGAATGTACTTGATGCGACCCGTACTCCGCGCGTTATGAATTTGAGAGAAGTGCTGCAAGCTTTTCTGGATCATCGCCGGAATGTCTTGCAACGCCGAACGCAACAACGGCTTGGCAAAATAATTGATCGAATGGAAATTTTAGAAGGCTATCGTATTGCCTTTTTAAATTTAGATGAAGTTATCAGAATTATCCGGTTTGAAGATAAGCCTAAAACCGAATTGATTAAAGCATTTAAACTGACAGACCGGCAAGCCGATGCTATTTTAAATATGCGGTTGCGAGCTTTGAATAAATTGCAAGAAATTGAAATTAAAACCGAATTTGATCAATTGGCTAATGAGAAAAAGACACTGGATGAATTACTAGCCTCTACAGACCGACAATGGAAAACGATTGCCGGGCAAATCCGAGAATTAAGGGAGGCTTATAAGACAGATAAAAGACGGAGCGGTTTTGCCGATCAACCCGATATGGATATCGATTTTGCCACTGCTTTTATTGCGAAAGAACCAATTACAGTTGTTCTGTCGGAAAAGGGATGGATTCGGGCCATGAAGGGCAAGGTGGATGATGTCTCGTCGCTTAAGTTCAAAGAAGGTGATGGCCCGGCATTTATTGTACCGGCCGAAACAACCGATAAACTTATTATGTTTGCCTCTAATGGTAAATTTTACACATTAAGTGGTGATAAATTACCCGGCGGGCGCGGCAATGGCGAACCCGTTCGCTTAATGGTTGATCTGGAAGATGATCATGTGCCGATTGGCTTGTTTTTGCATAATCCCGAGCGCGAACTTTTAATAGCCAGTAGTGATGGGTATGGTTTTCGCGTTAAAGAAAACGAAATTGTGGCGTCAACCCGCGGGGGGCGAAAAACATTAAATGTCAAAGGGGATGTCGAAGCCTTAAGATGTGTTGAGGTTGTTGGGAGTAAAATTGCGTCTATAGGAGAAAACCGAAAAATACTCATTTTTGACATTAGTGAGTTGCCCGAGATGGGACGCGGCAAAGGTGTCCGAATTCAAAAATATAAGGATGGCGGCCTAGCCGATGTAACGACATTTAATCCAGATGAAGGCCTTGCATTTATCGATAGTGCAGGGCGCCGCAATAGTGTTTCGGACTGGACTATGTTGGAGGGCAAGCGGGCGCAGGCCGGACGTATGGCTCCGCGCGGCTTTTCCCGTAGTGGTACTTTCGCGCCTGACAAACGATTGAAATAGTTTTGTGAAATAGGGTTTTCACTTGTTTTTATGCGCTTTTTCGCCTTAAATCAGGGTTCAGATTATATAATGGTGCAGTCATATGGAAATCTTACTTGTCATTCTCGGCATTATTGTCGTTATAGCTTTTATCTTGATCGGTATTTACAACCGTCTGGTTGCTCTGCGTCAAACATGTAATCAGGCTTGGTCAGATATTGAGGTGCAGCTTAAACAACGCCAAGACCTTGTTCCGCAATTGGTTAATACAGTTAAAGGCTATGCCAAACATGAAAAATCAACCTTTGAAGAGGTTGTCAAAGCCCGGCAAATGGCAGTATCGGCCAATACACCGGGCGCGCAGGCCGCCGCCGAAGGTATGTTGTCACAAGCTTTGGGAAAATTATTTGCATTGGCCGAGGCTTATCCGGAATTAAAGGCAAATGAAAATTTCCTGCAATTACAAGATCAATTATCTGATATTGAAAATAAAATTGCCGCCGCTCGCCGGTTTTATAATAATGCCGTACAAGAGTATAATACCGGACGGGAACAATTTCCTGCCGTCTTGATTGCGGGGCCTTTTGGATTCCATGAACGTGAGTTTTTTGAAGCACCAGAAGGACGCGAAGCGCTGCAAACGCCGGTTGAGGTTCAGTTTTAAGATCATCGCTGCTTGGAACAGCGCGAGAGGCCGCTCGCTATGATTGAAGCCTACGGGTTAAAGACGCATATCTGGAATAATAATCTACGCAGCGTAGGCTTATTGTTGTTTTTCCCGATATTGCTGATGCTTTTGGCTTATGGCGTTGTTCTGCTCTTTACAGGCTATACAAGTGATGGTGATGTTCAATCAGCTTTATTGGATGCAAACCGGACTATTCCGGTCATAGCCCCATGGGCAATTGGCGGGGCTGCGGGATGGTTTGCTGTGGCATTTCTTGGGCATCAAAAGATGATCGATATGGCCACAAAAGCCCGGTCCGTGACGCAAGCGGAGGAACCGCGAGCCTATAATATGTTGGAAAATTTATCTATCTCTCGCGGCCAGACAATGCCACGTCTTAAAATTATTGAGACACCAGCTATGAATGCCTATGCGAGCGGTATTCGGGATAAAAACTATACGGTAACATTAACACGGGGATTAATGAATAATTTGGATGATGCAGAACTGCGCGCTGTTATTGCCCATGAATTATCGCATATACGGCATAAAGATGTTCGGGTTTTGATTATTGCCGTTATATTCGTTGGGATATTTTCCTTTTTTGGCGAAATTGTTGTTCGCGGAGCTTTGCGAACAAATTATTCGCGTAGCGTTCGCCATCATAGACGCAGCGGCGGGGGCAATTCCGGCGCTTTGATATTTTTTGCTATTGCAATAATCGCCGTATCTTATTTTTTGGCAATGTTGGTTCGGTTTTCACTATCGCGAAAGCGGGAATATATGGCTGATGCCGGGGCGGTTGAATTAACGAAAGATCCTGATGCAATGATCCGCGCTTTGCAAAAAATATCGGGCAAAGCGGATCTGGGCGGTGTGCCAGCTGAAGTGATGGAAATGGCTATTGAAAACCCCGCAACCGGATTTGCAGGAATGTTTGCTACTCATCCACCGATTGAAAAACGTATTGACGCGCTGGTAAAATTTGCTGGCGGACGGCCCGATAGCAAAAGTAATATGCCCCAAAACCGATATCGATCACAAGACCGTGAAGGCGATACAACCCGGCCAAGTCCGATAGGGCGTCGCGGACCATGGACACGCCCGCGTTAAAACTATAGTTTCCACATCAAATAAATATAATATTTATAGGGTATATATCTATGACACAGAAATTATTTCTAACCGCAAGTTTTGCGGCTCTTTCAGCATTGGGGATAAGCGCCTGTAATTCGGGTGATGTTCAGCAAACAACCGATAAGGTGGCAGCATCGGTTTCCCACACACAATCGCCTGTGGTGTTACCGGACGGGATACAATTTATTGAGAGTGTTAAACAAACTTCGGCCGATGAAGTCGTTATTCCCTATAATAAATATAAATTAGCTAATGGATTAACTGTTGTTTTGCATCAGGATAAATCCGACCCCTTAGTACATGTTGATGTGACTTATCATGTTGGGTCTGGACGCGAAGATGTTGGGAAATCAGGATTTGCCCACTTTTTTGAACATATGATGTTCCAAGGGTCCGAGAATGTTGCTGATGAACAACATTTTGGCCTGATCACAGAGTCCGGCGGAACATTAAACGGTACCACGAATTCAGATCGTACAAATTATTTCGAGACGGTGCCCTCTAATCAACTGGAAAAAATGTTATGGCTGGAAGCGGACCGTATGGGGTTTTTCTTGAATGCGGTAACGCCAAAGAAATTTGAAAACCAGCGTGAAACGGTTAAAAACGAGCGCGGACAGCGGGTTGATAATCGTCCCTATGGCCTATTGTTTGAACGGGTTGGCGAGGCTCAATTTCCCGAAGGCCATCCTTATAGCTGGTCAACAATCGGATATTTGGAAGACCTTGACCGGGCGACATTGAATGATTTGAAAAAATTCTTTTTACGGTGGTATGGCCCCAATAATGCGACGTTGACTATTGGGGGCGATTTTGACGAGGCAGAAACCTTGAAAAAAATTCAAACTTATTTCGGCGTGATCCCCGAAGGGCCTGCTGTTACGTCGCCGGAATATACCGCTGTGACTTTGGAAGAAGACCGATATATATCGCTTGAAGATGATGTTCAGTTGCCTTTGCTTTATATGTCATGGCCAACCGTTCATGCCAATCATCCAGACGAAGCGCCTTTGGATGTTTTGACTTCTATTATGGGGGATGGACAAACATCACTCCTTTACAAAAATCTTGAAAAACCGGGGCTGACGGTTCAGGCAAGTTCCGGTCATTTTTGCCGAGAGATTTCCTGCTCCTTTACGCTTTTCGCCTTGGCTAACCCTGCACGCGTACAAAAATTGGCCGATATGGAAACCGTGCTGCGTGATTCTCTTGATGAATTTGAGACACGCGGGGTGATGGATGATGATTTAACCCGCGTAAAAGCCGGTATTGTATCGGGTATGATCTATAATCTTGAGAGTGTACGCGGTAAAGTGAGCCAACTGGCGGCTTATGAAACTTACCGGGATACACCCAATGGTATTAGTGACGATATCAAACGGTATGAAAATGTAACCAAAGCCGATGTAATGCGGGTCTATAATCAATATATTAAAGGCCAATCGGCTGTTATTATGAGTATTGTACCGAAGGGGCAGCTTGAAAACATTGCGGCCCCGGATACGTGGTCGCGTTATGAACGTAATATTCCAGCCGATAATACGTCTGATGATTTTGAATGGACCTTACCCGTTGATCCAGAGGGATTTGACCGGAGTGTAATACCGCCCGCTGGTGCCAATCCGACGATTAAGGCTCCGAATACTTTCCGGGCCACCTTGGGTAATGGAATAAAAGTGTTAGGGGCGAAAAACTCTGAAACCCCAACAACAACTATTAGCGTTCGTATCAAAGCAGGCCAAAGCCATGAACCTCTGGATAAATTAGGTCTTGCGGCAATGACATCTGCGATGCTGGGAGAGGCGACAACAGAATCGACCGTCGAGGAATTATCAAATGCCTTGGATAAATTAGGGTCATCTGTTTCCTTCAGTAGCGGGGATACATATTCGACCATGCGTATTCGCACGCTGACACAAAATCTTGATGCGACCATGGCTATTGCGATGGAAAAATTGCTGAAACCAAAATTTGATGAGGCTGATTTTACCCGCGTTCAAGCCAATACTTTGCAAGGGATCAAAGCCAATAAAAAAGAAGCTAGCGTAACAGCTAGTAATATTTTCAATCAAATGATGTATGGAACGGATAATAGCTTTGCCTATGCCAATAATGGTACGGAAGCGAGCGTTCCGAATATTACTTTGGCGGATATTGAGAGTTTTTATACAAATCATTATTCCCCGCAAATAGCGAGTGTTATTGCTGTAAGTAATTTGGCTGAAAGTGATCTTAAAAAGGCATTGTCGCCTCTCGCTGGATGGACAGGCGGCGGTGTTTCAGTGCCAGAGGTAAAAGCTTTTCCTGATTTGGGAACAACCAAAATCTATTTTGTTGATAAACCCGAAGCGGCTCAATCCGAAATCCGGATTGGCAAACGCGCGCTACCTTATGATGCGACAGGTGAATATTATAAAAGCACGTTGATGAACTATCCTTTGGGTGGGGCATTTAATAGCCGGATTAATCTGAACCTGCGTGAAGATAAGGGTTATACTTATGGGGCTCGTTCATTTTTCAACGGCGGCGAAGACCGGGGGTGGTTCAGAGCAAGCGCCGGTGTACGCAGCGATTCTACAACGGCATCTATCTCTGAATTTGTCAAAGAAATCAGTACGTATTACGAAACCGGTATCACAGAAGAAGAGCTTAACTTTACCAAAAGCGCGATTGGTCAACGCGATGCGCGGGCTTATGAAACGCCGGGTCAGAAATTGGGATTTCTCTCACGGATGATGACATATAATTTGAAAGCGGATTTCGTGGATGATCAATCAGAAATCTTGCAATCAATGACAAAAGAGTCATTGGACAGTTTGGCCAAAAAACATCTCAATCTTGATGATATGATTATGGTTGTTGTGGGGGATAAAGCGTCTGTTTATGATGACCTTGAAAAATTGGGCTATCCAATTGTTGAAATTAATCAGGATGGCTCGCCTAAATAAGATTTTTTAATTCAACATTATAGCTGGCAACCAGGTCGCGAGACCTGGCAGGCTTATCACAAGCGCTATTACAATAAACTGTATAGCAATGAATGGTAAAACCCCGCGGTAAAGCGCGGGGGTTGTTACGGTAGGCGGGGCAACGCCGCGCAGATAAAACAGCGCAAACCCGAAAGGGGGTGTTAAAAAACTGGTTTGAAGATTAAGCGCCATCAATATTCCGAGCCATATCGGGTCCATACCCATCGCCAATAGAGGCGGCGCTACAAGCGGGACAACAACAAATGTGATTTCGATGAAGTCGAGGAAAAATCCTAGAAAAAACATAACAATCATAACAAGGGTTAAAGCCCCCCATTTCCCGCCAGGGGCATTGTCGAGAAAACGGGCTACTAATTCGTCCCCGCCAAATCCGCGAAAGACGAGAGAGAATATTGTTGCGCCGATCAGGATAACAAAAACCATGGATGTAATGTGCAATGTTGACCGCGAGACATCACTCAGGGACTGATTTTGCAGTAAGGGCTTTATGGCGGCCCCTGTGCTCAAAAGGGTCATACCCGCCAATAGACCGCCCACTATAATAGCAAAAGTTTCTGTTCGGGTACGCGTATCCTGTCCGAGGCGTAAATCGACTCCCGTTAGGTCAAGAATAATCAATGCGGTTAAACCGAACGCAGATAGAATGGCCGATCTTCTATAGAACGGCTCTGAACTCATACGATAAGTGGCAAGTAATATTGCGCCTAAGGCTCCCAGTGCGGCTCCGCGCGTTGGCGTGGCATATCCGGATAATATAGAGCCTAAAACGGCGATAATAAGCAGAATAGGGGGTAGCATGGCGATTAAGGTGCGCTTGATAAAGACAAGCGGGTTTACAGTTTCAGGCCACGGCGTTGCCGGAGCTGTTTCAGGTTTGAAAAATGCCGTAATGAGTAAATAGACGGCATAGAGTGCCACAAGAATAAGCCCCGGAATCAAGGCCCCTGCAAATAAATCTCCTACCGACACGACACCGCCGCTGCCCGGTTCCAGGGTCAGGCCATGACTGCGTTGTGCTTCTTGATAAGCATTGGAAATTTGATCCCCTAGGATAACCAATACAATGGAAGGAGGAATGATTTGGCCCAATGTACCGGACGCGGCTATGGCCCCTGAGGCCAGAGACGGTGCATAACCCCGTTTAAGCATTGTCGGCAAAGATAATAACCCCATTGTCACTACGGTTGCGCCAACAATCCCTGTTGATGCGGCAAGCAGAGCACCGACAAAAATAACAGAAACACCAAGACCGCCGCGAAGGCCCCCAAATAAATCTCCCATAGCTTCCAGAAGATCTTCGGCAATTTTCGACTTTTCCAGCATTACCCCCATAAACACGAAAAGTGGCACAGCAATTAATATTTCGCGGGTAATAAGCGGATATATCCGTCCGGGTAGGGCTTGCAAAAACCCGATATCAAATGTGCCCGTCAAAACGCCAAGCGCTGCGAAAATCAGAGACATACCGCCAAGTGTGAATGCCACATTATAACCCGCCATAAGGCCGAAACACGCCAGTGCAAACATAAGCATGGATAGGGTTTCAGGCAGGCTCATAGATCAGGCTCTCTGGGGTTAAAGAGCGGGGGAATATGCGCCGGGCGTTCGGGAGGCGTCAGGCCCTGAATGATAAAAACAGCGCGCAAGGCAATGGATAGGCCTTGCGAAATCATGAGGATAGCAAATAGAGGGATTAGAGTTTTGAGCCAATATTGGCCATGGATACCATCAGCTTCTATCGAGCCTTCAAAATTTTTCCACGTGAGGGCCGTAAAGCTCTGGGCATTCCATAATATGATAAGACAGACAGGTAATAGAAAAATATAAAATCCTGAAAAATCAATCATGGCCCGTGTTCGCGGTTGCATTCGTGCGTAAAAAATATCCACTCTAACATGTTGTCCAGCCAGTAAAGTGGCGCCCGCGCCCAGCATTATAACACAGGCATGTAAATAGGCGGCACTTTCGGAGAGTTTTGTCGATGAAAATCCAAAAATTGACAATGCAAATACACTAAAAGCAACCGTTAAAACGAGAACGGGAAGGGCCCATTTAACCGTTTCTCCGATGGCCGCATTTGCCATATCAATAATGCGAATGAGGGCTGTGCTTAGATTTTTGAAAAATTGGTTTTTGATGAAAAATAATACAATAAGCGGTAAAAGACAAAAGGGCAGAAACAGCCAGCCAAGGGCATGAAAAATAGCCGCCAGATTATCAAATAAGCGTTGAGACATGATGGTTAGATATCCAAAGCGGCTTGGCGGGCCCTAATATATCGTCCGTCGCTCATTTCCGTCCAACCGCGATAATTATTCCGGTGTTTAAGATAGCTGTTATAAATACGCTGAGTTAATGGGTCAGAGGCTCCTAATTCCGCCACAACATCTTCTGAAACACGGCCAATCTGTGTCATAATATCTTGACTGAAAAACTGGGGTTCTATTCCATGTGTCTGTTTGAGTGTTTCAAGGGCCAGTCCGTTTTGATGGCTATATTCGCCAAGGCTAAGGTGATTGGTTGAAAAGGCGGCATAGCGGATTATCGCTTGTTCTGAGGCTGTGAGAGCGTTCCAAACATTTAAATTCGTTCCAATCGCTAATGAAGCCCCCGGTTCATGAAATCCGGGAGCATAATAATATGGGGCTTCGCGATAAAAGCCAAAAGCCAAATCATTCCAAGGGCCAACCCATTCGGTAGCATCAATCGCGCCGGATTGCAGGGCTTGGTAAATCTCCCCGCCGGACAGGTTTACGGCGGCTCCGCCCAATCGCCGTATCACCTCGCCGCCAAGGCCCGGCATACGCATTTTCAGTCCTTTGAAATCTTCTAGTGTATTGATTTGGCGTTTAAACCATCCTCCCGCTTGATGACCCGTATTGCCACATTGCAAGGCTTTAATATTGAAATTGGCCGATAATTCATCCCAAAGCTGTTGTCCGCCGCCATGATCAATCCACCCCATAATTTCGGCCGCAGTCATACCATTAGGAACGGCTGTAAAATAAGAAAACCCTTTGGATTTACCCTGCCAATAATATTCTGCGGCGTGATACATATCGGCGGCGCCGGTTGCAACCGCGTCAAAACATTGAAGGGCCCCGACAAGTTCTCCGGCGGCGAATACCTTTATATCAATCATGCCGTCACTCATGGCGCGAACGGCTTCGGTAAAATCATTAGGCATAGTGCCCAGTCCGGGAAAATCTTTTGGCCAACTGGTTACAAGCCTGAATTGTTTGACCCCTTTATTGATAGAGGGCATGGCTATATCGGTGTTTTTACAAGATCCAGTATTGATTGTTTCTTTTTTCCCAAGGACAGCGGCAACGCTGGTTCCTGTTGCGGCAGCGGCTACGCCGGCTATAAGATGTCGACGTTTCATTTCGGGTGTAATCCTGTTTGTGAAACCTGTGACCGCCATCCATTACTGGTTAAAATTTCGAAGGGTTTGAAACGGGATTTGTAATCCATTTTGGGACTGCCTGGCACCCAATACCCTAGATAAGCATATTTATGTCCGAGTTCGTTACACCGGGTAATTTGATCCAGAATCATATAGTTTCCAAGACCGCGTGATTTATCTTCAGGCGTAAAAAAACTATACACTAATGATAAGCCGTCAGATAGTTGGTCGATAATAATACAGGCGACGAGTGTATTGTCTGCCTTTCTATATTCAAGAATCTCTGTTTGTGACGCGCATTCTTCGACCATTAATTCATAGCGTATGAAATCCATATCTGACATGCCTCCGCCGAGGTGACGCGCATGTAAATATTGCTGAAGCAGATTAAACTGTTCCTGCGTTGCCAAAGGTTCATTGACAGTGCGTTTTAAATCGGCATTGCGTTTAATGATCCGCCGCATATTTCGTCCGGCTTCGAACTGCGGGGCTATGATACGGACTGAGCGGCATTCTTGGCAATTTTCACAAGCCGGTCGATAGATGACATTTTGCGAGCGGCGAAATCCGGCATGAGTCAGGTAATTATTCAAATGACTTCCGCCAAAAGGGTCAAGCTGTGTAAAAATTTTACGTTCCATACGGCCTGGAAGATAAGGGCAAGGCGAAGGAATTGTCAGATAAAACTGGAGTCTCTGCGGGTCAAAAGGGCGTGTCATAATAAGAGTGTAATTACATAATTGCGTTATAGGTTAAAAATAATGGGAATAAGGGCACAAAAAGTTATCCATAGAATCAGAATAAGCGGAATTCCGAATTTTGCAAAATCTTTAAAGGCATAACGTCCGGGTCCCATCACCAATAAATTAGTTTGATAGGCTATGGGTGTTGCAAAAGAACAATTGGCGGCAAAGATAACGGTCAATACCATAACAAGTGGGTCGATTCCTGTCTGTTGACTGATAGACAGCGCAATAGGGGCAAATAATAACGCTGTTGCGCTATTGGAGATTAAATTTGTCATAATCGCAACAAGAAGGAAAATAGCCGCAATCAGCACATAATTTCCAAAAGGGGCGGCTAGGGTAACAACAGATTGTCCAATGAAGGCGGCTGCGCCCGTATTCTCCAACGCTAATCCCATGGCGAAAGCAGCGCTAATAAGTAGAAAGATACGCATATCAAGCGCACGGACGGCTTGGCGCACATTGAGACACCCTGTGGCGATCATTGCGATAGCGCCTGACAGAGCCGCTACTTCAATGGGTAATAACGACGTCGCCGCGGTCACAATCACACCTGCAAAAATCAAACGGGCGGCCATAGATTTTCGAATGTCGGGTAATTCGGTTGTTGACCAATCCAACAGTAATAAATCCCGGTTGGTTCGCAGAGATTGCATATTACTTTCATATCCGAAAAGCAAAAGTACATCGCCCGCTTCAAGCCGGATTTCGAGCATTTTTTTGCGAATCATACGCGAGCGCCGCTGAATACCCAGAACAAGACATCCCGTTTGGCGGCGAAAACCAATTTGCTCTATATTACGGCCAATCATCCGTGAGCCGGGGGCGACAACAGCCTCGGAAATAACAATAGCGCGATTATTATCGCTTTGCGGGCTTTCATCATGAAAACCGGCAATATTTAACATCCCTTTTAAATATTGCGTATCAGACGATAAAAGGCGGGAAAGCGATTTGCGCGTTGCGGCAACAATCAGGACATCTCCATCTTCGAGGGTTTGTTCAAATGGGGGGAGAAAGCTTTGTTCACCGCGTTGAATCATCCTAACCGTGACATTTTTTAAAGTCGGATAAAGGCCCGCAACAGGAGATTTGCCATAAAGGGGATGGCCCTGAATAACCCGAATTTGGGCTATATATTGACGTCCTGCCTCGCTGACTTGCGTTTCGAGTGATTGGCCCTCTGGCAGAAGAATGGGCGCAGCGATAATGATATAAATAGCCCCGACAATAGCGAGAATTATGCCCGGACTTGTTTGGGTAAAAAAACTCAATTTTTCATCCGTCATTCGGATCAAAACATCATTGACCAATAGATTAGTCGATGACCCAATAAGCGTTGTCATCCCGGCTAAAATACATAAAAAACTCAAGGGCATCATCAGGCGGGATGCGGACATACGTAAACGGGATGCCATAGCCGAAAGTATAGGAATAAACATCACGACAACGGGGGTGTTATTCATAAAGCTGGAAACAGCAAAAGCGAGGATAAAGACAAAAAACAATGTTCGCCGTGGAGAGCGGTCCAGCGCATTATTGAGTCCCATTATCGGGCCTTCCAGCGCGCCCGTATGAAACATACCTTGGCCCACAACCAAGAGCGCCATAATCGCTATGAGAGCGGGGGCCGCAAAACCGGATAATATTTGTGCGCTACTAAGTTGCGGCGGGGCGTGTTCAGAGGTGGAAACAGGTCCAATGAAGTGAAAAAAGAGCAAAAGAACCACAATAATACCGATGGATATTGTCTCGATCGAATATTGTTCTTTGAAATAGAGATAAACGGCGATAGCAACGATCATTATCGTTGCCCACATTTGCCACGTAGCCTGTATGGCAGTGACGTCCATCTCTAGCCCCTTTCTGCTAAAACTTATTTTGAAACACGTAAGTTATGGCTATCACATAGTCAAAATAATGGTAGAAGAAAAAGGTTTATATAATTGAATTTATAGGGTGAATTATGGCTAAATGTGCATTTTTGGGGCTAGGTGTTATGGGTTATCCTATGGCGGGGCATCTCCTAAAGAACGGTCATGAGGTTAGTGTGTGGAACCGTACGGTTCAAAAAGCACAAAAATGGGCGTCTGAATATGATGGTCTCATGGCGGAAACGATAGATAATACGGTGAAGGATGCTGAATTTGCAATCCTTTGCGTGGGCGATAGCCCGGATGTTATGGCTGTTGTCACTGCTATTTTAAAAATGATGCCACCGGGCGGCGTGATTATTGACCATACAACTGCTTCGGATACATGCGCCCGTGACTGTTATGCTTTGGCTAGGGATAAAAATATAGCGTTTATCGATGCTCCTATATCCGGGGGTGAGGCTGGGGCCATTAACGGTCAATTGACGATCATGTGCGGCGGCGATGAACTGGCCTATCAAAGGGCTGAACCTATTTTGCAAGCTTATGGGAAAGCTACGAAATTGATGGGCCCCAGCGGCGCCGGGCAATTGACCAAAATGGTTAACCAGATTTGTATAGCGGGTTTATTGCAAGGCTTGTCCGAAGCCATTAATTTTGCCCAAAAGGCCGGTTTAAATATTGATGATGTTGTACAAGCCATTGGCAAGGGCGCGGCACAAAGCTGGCAAATGGATAATAGGGCTGAAACAATGGGGCGCGATGAATTTGATTTCGGATTTGCAGTAGATTGGATGCGTAAAGATTTGCGTATTGCTTGCGAAGCGGCTGAATCTGTTGGTGCTGACCTTGCCGTTACGCATATAATTGATGCATATTATGCCGAAATTCAAGCCATGGGTGGGAATCGTTGGGATACATCTAGCCTTATTAAGAGAATTCGGTGAAATAAATAGGTCTTATGTGTTAGGTGTTCCCGTGTTCTAGAATAGCCTTACTTTTAAAAAAAACATAAAGAATATGAAAGTTGGAATGCAATTTTATGGGGTCGATTTCTACTATATATTTCAATAATATTTTATCTATCTTACACGATATGGGACTGCCTCAATCAAAAATATTGAGTGTTGTAAATTTCAATCATATTAACCGACAATCGCCTAAAGAACGAGTGGATCAGGAAATCGTTTTAAGAGTATTAAACTTTGCAGAACAACAATTAAACAAACCCAATATTGGTCTGGAGGTTGGTGTTAAATACCGCATTGCTTCATTTGTGCAAGACGGCAGTGTTTTGGCATATTGCAAAACATTGGCACAAGCTATGGAAGTTATAAAAAAATATCAGCCATTAGCAGAAACATTAGGACGAACATATTTAATGCGAGGACAGGGTAATGTTTTTGTATCATGGATACCGGATCATGACGATCCCGATAAATACCGCCATTTAACCGAATTGATTATGGTAGGCTATTCTATAACAACTGACTGGTTATCTTGGCGGTTTCCAAATGGGGGTAAATCTATTGCCTTTCGCCACTCTGCGCCAAATAATTTATTGGTTTACGATAGAGTTTTCAATCATTCTTATAGTTTTAATGCTCCGTTAAACCGGTTTGATTTTGATCCAGAAACTGTTGATCGAGAGTTGCCAACATCAAATCCACAAAAATTAATCGAAATGTGTGGACGTTTAGACATCATCCTTGAAAATATGTCTAACCCTAAGAAAATTAAGGACTATGCTGTAATCCAAATTCGTAAAACTATTCTGGATGGGACACAGTCTTTTGAAAAGACTGCAACATTGTTAGGTCTTGGAGAGCGGTCTTTCCGACGATACTTAAAAGAAGACGGCCTGACGTATCGAGAACTCGTAGATTACACCCGGCAAAATATGTGCAAAGATTTCATGTTAAAAGGGTGTAGTTTTGTAGAAATAGCCGAAAAGTTAGGCTATAGTGACCAAAGCGCTTTTACCCGAGCTTTTAAAAAATGGTATGGTGTTGCGCCATCACACTATACGTCTCAGCCTATTATATTTTAGCTTTTCCCTATCCTTCAGCCAACCATTCGGCGGCGCGGGGGGTGAAATAACTTAGAATACCGTCACAACCAGCCCGCTTAAACGCGGAAAGGCTTTCCAGGATAACCCGTTTCTCATCAAGCCAACCATTTTGCGCAGCAGCCATAATCATCGCATATTCTCCACTAACCTGATAGGCGTAGGTTGGCATTGCAAATTCATTTTTAACCCGATGGATGATATCCAAATAAGGCATACCCGGCTTGACCATAACCATATCCGCGCCTTCGAAAATATCCATCTTTACTTCACGCAAAGCTTCGTCACTATTGGCCGGGTCCATTTGATAACTTGCCTTATCGCCCTTTAAAGCCGTTGCCGTTCCGATAGCGTCGCGGTAGGGGCCATAAAATCCGGATGCATATTTCGCAGCATAGGACATTATCATAACGTCGGAATAATCAGCACTATCTAACATGCGGCGTATAGCGCCAACACGGCCATCCATCATATCGGATGGAGCTACAATATCGGCACCTGCCTCTGCCAGAATAAGGGCGCTTTGAGCCAAAACATCAATCGTTTGGTCATTTATGATAATATCGCCTTGCATAAGACCGTCATGCCCGTGATCTGTATAGGGGTCGAGCGCAACATCAACAATAAGTCCAATGTCTGGTACAGCGGCTTTGATAGCGCGCACGGCTTCAGGGATCAGGCCTGTAGGGTTAAGGGCTTCACTGGCTTTTCCGTCTTTGACTTTAGGATTTATATGCGGAAAAAGTGCAATTGCGGGAATGCCAAGAGACTGCGCTCGTTTTGCATCTTTAACAACTTCGTCCAGATTAACACGGTCAACACCGGGCATTGACGGTACTGGATCACGGGGTATTTTACCGTCGGAAATAACAATCGTCCAGATTAAATCATCAGGTGTTAGCGTGGTTTCTCGCATTAAACGGCGAGACCAATCCGCTTTGCGGGGACGCCGCAACCGTGTATCAGGAAAACGTGCCACGTTTATCTCCATTCTTTCAATTGTTTATACTCTTTTATTATAAGTTGTCACAGATTTAAAACTGCGGCGTTTAGGCATTGGAATTACTATTAAAAATCTATATAGAGAACATATTTGATGGCGCGAAACATATTCAGGAATTCACCTTATGGGCGATAAGTTCAGACAAAAATTTGAAGCAGCGGTAGAATCTGTTCGCTCCGAAGGACGGTATCGTATTTTCCGCGATATCCGCCGTAAAGCGGGTGCCTTTCCTCTCGCAACATGGTTTAAAGAAAATTCAGAGCAAGATATAACGGTGTGGTGTTCGAATGATTATCTGGGCATGGGACAAAATGAATGTGTAATTGAGGCCGTTAAATCAGCTGTTGATACGGCGGGAACGGGGTCGGGCGGGACGCGTAATATATCCGGCACGACACGGTATCATGTGCAATTGGAACAAGAATTAGCGAGCCTGCATGGCAAAGAAGCCGCGCTTGTATTGACATCCGGTTATGTCGCCAATGAGGCCACACTGGGTGTTATGAGTAAAATATTGCCGGGATTGATTATATTTTCCGATGCAATGAACCATGCGTCTATGATTTCAGGCATTCAGCGGGCCCGTTGCGAGAAACGTATCTTTAAACATAATGATTTGGAAGACCTAGAAGCGCTTTTAAAGGCAGTTCCTCTAGAGGCACCCAAGTTAATTGCTTTTGAATCCGTCTATTCTATGGATGCGGATATTGCCCCTATTAAAGATATTTGTGATTTAGCCAATAAGTATAATGCGTTGACCTATATTGATGAAGTTCATGCGGTTGGTATGTATGGCCCAACAGGCGGCGGCGTTTGCGAACAATATGGATTGATGGACCGTGTGGATATTATACAAGGTACATTGGCCAAGGCCTATGGCATGGTCGGCGGTTATATCGCGGCGGATGGTATCATCATTGATGCTGTGCGCTCGCTGGCTAGCGGGTTTATTTTTACAACATCAATACCTCCGTCCACAGCAGCAGGTGCGCTGCGCTCAGTCAAAGTTCTTAAAGTCACACCAGAAAAACGTGTTCAACACCAAGAAAGAGCGACAGCTCTGAAAACGCGGTTTCGGGCTGCTGGATATCCTTTCATTGACGGCGAAACACATATTGTTCCGCTTATGGTTGGAGATCCGGTTAAATGTCAGGCTATCTCGGATCGTCTTATTGAAGGATTTGGGATTTATGCCCAACCCATAAATTTCCCTACGGTACCGCGCGGAACAGAGCGATTAAGGTTCACACCCAGCCCGTTTCACACAGAGGCTATGATGGACGATCTGATGAAAGCCCTTGATATTGTTTGGACGGAATTTGACTTAAAGCGGGAGAAAGTCGCCTAGGCTTTCACGGTTATATATTACTTTATATTGTTGAATGTTGATGCCGAGAGGGTGAATTATTTTACCATAACCCGAAAGGCGACGCTAAAATCTGATATAGCAAAAGAACCGCTATTGAATTGTCCTTTGGGATTTAAGCAAATATAAGTAACTGCCGGATCATATCCAGAGACCGGTGTATAGGTGCAGGCATTAAAATTTGCTGGTTTCGTAGCCGCATTTGAAAAACCTAAATCGCTTGCATCAGAAAAACTAAGCCCGGACCCATTGGATGAAAAGGCAACAACGCCTGTTTCCGGCCCGCCATCATCTATATCCCCATTATAAAACGTTGTCTCGGGGGGGATTGCATCGATAATAACCACTGTATCGGTATCAACGGGCTTTGACCCTGTATTCTGTGCGGATATGGTATAAATTATATCCGAACCGGGAATGCTATAGGGGCTGGCGCTTATAGGAGAAATATCGGCCGTTTTCGCGGCACTAATATTCGGCATTTGATTGTCGTCGAAAACCCAATAGGCCACTTGTTCCGTGGTATGGGTGCGCGATGTGTCGCCTGCGACAACTTCTTCCTCAATGGCGGCAGCCAGGGTGTTGTTGGTTAATGGATCCGTTCCATATAAAATGGCCCATCCGCCTTGTCCCCCATCTTCGGCCTCTTGTTGCAAGACGCCAATATCATAATCACCGCTAACGTTGTAATTATACGGCGGGTTATTTCCTACGCCAAGAATAGTATCTGCGCCGCGGGCCAATTCAAACGCTATATCATTGATGGTTCCGGAGCCTGTCTCGGCAACAATATATCCGAGCGTTTCACTGGCTCGGGTGCCGTTAATTTGTCCAATATGTTTACCGACGCATATACGATTGGATCCGACATAGGCTGGGTCGCGGCGCGATACACAATTATTAGTCCAGAAAACACTCGCATTACTATCATTAAAACTCATAACTTGCCCCAAAACTAATGGAGCGGTATAACTTTGAATAACATTGGCTGTCACCTCTTCTAGGTTCACCACATTCCAATTATTGGGCACGTTTTGCCCTGATGTTTGATCTGAAATGACACTATGGGCTTCAAATTTCAAACCAGAGGGTAAATCATAAACACCTTCATCGGCAATGATGCAGTGAACATTACCCGGTGTTACGGTGCTGCTATTTTCAAATTGCTGGATACGGAGCTGAAAACTTGATCCTGATATATTTCGAATGCGCGTTGTTGCGCTAGGGTTGGCGTTGCTTTGTAGGTTGTATGTGCAGGTAATAATGGGGTTTGTATAAGTGTTTTCAAGGTTTACAGTAACCCACGCGGCTCCAATATTAGGCAATCGTTTCACTTCCATATCCTGAGTCAGGACCTGCCCATGAGCGTATGGAGCCCTTGCTGCCAATAGACATGCAGCAAACTTCACCACCGTCCAAAATAATTTTGGATCAATTTGCATAATGTTTTATACAACTTCTTGATGAACCGAGGATTTACAACTACTATTAGGATTAAGTAAGTCTTACGTTTCCCCTTTAACGGGTAATTAAAGATTACGTTCGCGATAAACAGATAATGTAAAATCGTGCATTGCAGGACAGTCAATTTTACCCTATCTCGCTCGCGTTAACTTAAGACGGAGCCGATTCATGTCTGCTGCAACCATGAAATCCAGTAATCAGAGCACGGCTCATCTTGGGAATTATTTCACGCAATCTCTTAAAGACCGGGATCCGGAACTTTATGCATCAATGGCAGATGAATTGGATCGTCAAAAGCATGAAATTGAATTGATTGCATCAGAGAATATTGTGTCAAAAGCCGTGCTTGAGGCACAAGGATCGGTTCTGACGAATAAATATGCCGAAGGATATCCGGGTAAACGATATTATGGCGGATGCCAATATGTCGATGTTGCTGAACAGTTGGCAATTGATCGGGCGTGTGAGTTATTTAATTGCGGATATGCCAATGTTCAGCCCAATTCTGGTTCGCAAGCCAATCAAGGTGTATTTTTGGCACTTTTGCAGCCCGGCGACACAATTTTAGGTATGGATTTAGCGTCTGGCGGACATTTAACGCATGGCGCGCCGCCCAATATGTCTGGAAAATGGTTTGATGCTATTTCCTATGGGGTAACCAAAGATACACATCTGATCGATTATGATCAGGTCGAGGCCTTGGCTCAAGAACATCGCCCTAAGCTTATTATATGCGGCGGCTCGGCTTATGCACGTCAAATAGATTTTGCCCGATTTCGATCTATAGCTGATAAGGTCGGTGCTTATCTGCATGTTGATATGGCGCATTTTGCAGGTCTTGTAGCTGGGGGAACGCATCCATCGCCATTCCCACATGCTCATGTTGCGACAACCACAACACATAAGACGTTACGTGGCCCGCGCGGTGGCATGATTTTAACCAATGATGAAAAATTGGCTAAAAAATTCAATTCTGCCATATTTCCGGGGCTGCAAGGCGGGCCGTTAATGCATGTTATTGCTGGTAAAGCCGCCGCATTTGGCGATGCACTTAAACCTGAATTCAACGCCTATAGCCAAGCAGTAATTGACAATTGTAAAGCTATGGCCGCGGCATTGGTTGATGCGGGATATGCGGTTGTGACAGGGGGAACCGACACGCATCTGGCGCTCATTGATCTCTCGCCAAAAGGTGTCAAAGGGAACGCCGCCGAGAAAGCTTTGGGTAGGGCCTATATTACCTGTAATAAAAACGGTATTCCTTTCGATAAAGAGAAATTCACCATTACATCAGGGATTCGCGTTGGATCGCCGGCCGGAACAACGCGTGGATTTGGCGTGGCTGAATTTCAACTGATCGGACAGTTGATGGCTGAAGTATTGGATGCTTTAGCTGAAAATCCAAAGGGTAATCCCGAGGTTGAAAACTCGGTTCGCGAACGTGTAAAAGCCTTAACAGCCCGATTCCCGATTTACGGCGAATAATGTAATGTCACTGATCTTGATTTTGCGTCGGTAAGGCGTAGGTCACGGTGCTCCGGCTGGCTATTTTTTCGCTCTCTTCGCCGCGAATGCTTACCGATATAATAACCCGGGAACGTCCCACATGAATAATGTCAGCTTCGGCTATTATTGTGCGGCCGATGCAAGGACGTAAAAAATCTATATTTAAATGTGTTGTCATCGCCATAGGCGTGATGCCAATGCGCGTAAATATCACGGCATAAGCCGCGTGATCGGCAAGAGCCATTTGGGTTGGGCCTGAAACGAACCCGCCTGGACGCATCGTGGCGGCACCGGTTTTTATGGCGAGGGTTAGTTTACCGTCTTCAACATGTATAAATTGTGGCAATTCCCCGCGATCGCCGGGGAAATTATCTAAAAAGAAATCAGTCATTTCTTTTGCTGTAACTTTGGACATATTATCACTCTTTCTTGCGCGGCGTTTAACCCATTTGCGCATGGCTTTAAACATGTTAATGAGCACAGCTTATGAGATGCCCCTTTTGCAGCAGTGAAGACACACAAGTCAAAGATAGCCGGCAAGCCGAAGATAATACAACTGTGCGCCGTCGGCGGCTTTGTGGAAAATGCGCTGGGCGTTTTACGACATTTGAACGAGTGCAGTTAAGGGATCTAACGGTTGTTAAAAAATCCGGACGACGGACACCTTTTGACCGAGATAAACTCGCACGTTCAATCATGATTGCTATGCAAAAACGTCCCGTGGAACCTGAACGGATTGAGCAAATGATAAGCGGCGTTGTACGGCAACTTGAAAGTGCGGGCAATGCCGATATTTCGTCTGATCATATTGGTGCCCTTGTTATGGAAGGTCTCGCAGGCCTCGATAAAGTGGCCTATGTGCGCTATGCGTCTGTCTATAAAGACTTTCGGGCAACAGCCGATTTTGAAACATTTATAGAAGAAGAAAACCTTGTTGAAGGCGATATAAAATCGGAAGAAGAGTAAAATTTGGCCCGTCCTTTTGTTACGCTTAAACTTGCGACCTCTCTGGATGGTAAAATAGCCCTGGCCAATGGACAATCGCAATGGATTACCAGTGAAGCCTCCCGTCTGGCGGGGCGTCAGCTCCGGGCCTATCATGATGCTATTGCCGTGGGAGCCAATACGGCTGTCATAGATAATCCACAATTGACTACACGATTGCCTGAGCAATCCAACCCGATACGTGTGGTGTTTGATACGAAATTAAGGCTGTCTGAACAGTCTAATTTGGCGCTTACAGCAAAGGCGGTGCCGGTGTGGGTGTTTAGCGAAGTGACATCCGGCAAACCCGCGAACCGCCTAAAAGAGATGGGGGTAAAGCTTTTTAAGGTTCCTATTGATTTGGGATTGGATATTAAAAATGCCCTGAATATACTGACACAAAATGGCGTAACGTCATTGCTTGTTGAAGGCGGGGGGACGCTGGCTGCGAGTTTCATCCGTTTAGGCTTTGTGGATAAAATTGAATGGTTTCGTGCGCCGATAATTCTCGGCGGGGATGGGCGCAATGCCATCGGGGATTTAAAACTTAATGATTTAAATTTAGCGCAGCGGTATAGCCGTGTTGAGATAAATTCGATTGGAGATGATATCCATGAACGCTATGAGCGAATAGGGTAATGTTTACTGGAATTATTACAGATATCGGGACGCTTAAAGCCATTACGCGGGATGCGAGCGGTGTGTGGGGTGATACCCGAATGGAGGTGACATGCGCTTATAATATAGCGTCTATAGATATTGGCGCGTCGATTTCGCATTCAGGGGCGTGTATGACGGTGATTGAAAAAGGGTCAGATTGGTTCGCCGTTGAAGTTTCTGATGAAAGCCTATCGAAAACGACTATGGGGGATTGGGACGTTGGAACCAGAATTAATCTGGAGCGGGCTTTGACCGGTAAAGATGAAATGGGAGGGCATTTAGTGACCGGTCATGTTGACGGTGTTGGCAGGGTGTTAAGCCTTGAAGAGATCGCGGGGTCTCATAAAATCCGGTTTGAGGCACCGGCTGCAATGGCTTTTGGCATTGCTCCCAAAGGGTCGATCACAATTGATGGGGTTTCGCTCACCGTTAATCATGTCGATGGGGCCGAATTCGAGGTAAATATCATTCCACATACATGGCAGGTGACGACCCTTGGAAAATTACATGTTGGTAGTAAAGTAAATCTGGAAATTGACCTCATAGCGCGCTATGTGGCTCGGTATTTGGCGCATATGGCGCCATCTCTACAGCAGAAGACATAATATGGCTGATACTCAACTCAATGAAGCGACTTTCGAACAGGTCTATAATCTGGCTACGCCGGAAGAGATTATCGAAGATGCCCGGAATGGCCGCATGTATATTCTGGTAGATGCTGAAGATCGGGAAAATGAAGGCGATTTGATTATTCCTGCGCAATTTGCAACGCCGGATGCCATTAACTTTATGGCTAAGTTCGGGCGGGGTTTGATTTGTTTGGCTCTGGAACAAGCAAAGGCTGATGTATTGGGATTGTCGAATATGTCAGCGGATAATCGTTCGCGATTTGAAACGGCATTTACCCAATCAATTGAAGCACGCGAGGGTGTGACAACAGGGATCAGTGCGGGGGACCGCTCCCATACGATTCAAACCGCGATAGATACAGATAGCCGCGCCGATGATATTGTTTCGCCCGGACATATGTTTCCCATTATAGCAAAAGATGGCGGTGTATTGGTCCGTACAGGCCATACCGAAGCCTCAGTTGATATTTCGCGTATGGCAGGGCTTAACCCATCCGCTGTTATTTGCGAAATTATGAATGATGATGGTACAATGGCGCGGCTTGATGATTTAGTGAAATTTGCACAATTCCATGGTTTAAAAATTGGAACCATTGAAGATCTTGTATCCTATCGAATGAAGAAAGATCATTTCGTCAAACATATTGCGTCTTCAGATTTCACATCCCAAAATGGCGATGCTTTCAAAATTCATGTATATCGAAACTTCCTTGATGGTAAGGAACATGTGGCCCTTTCAAAAGGCGAGCCAATAGCGGGGGAAGACAGCCTTGTAAGAGTGCATAAAGTAGATTTTGCCGGAGACATACTCTATGAAGAAAGCCCGCGTTCGGGACTCATATGGGATGCGATGAAGCAACTTGCAGCGCATGATGGTCATTCCGTATTAGTGCTTATTCGCGAAGGCTCGATAGATACATTACTAGAGCGTCTGGGTGCCCATAAATCAATTATTGATCGTAAGGAACAAACTGTTCGCGAATATGGGGTCGGTGCACAAATTCTTGTTGCTCAGGGTGTTCAGAAAATGCGGCTTATTACCAATACGATGCCCAAGCTCATCGGTCTTGAGGCCTATGACCTTGAATTAACAGGTATCACGCCATTGATTAGCGGCCAAAAGAACTAGAAAAGATTGTATTATGAAAATCCTAGTTATTGAAGCACGTTATTACGAAGCAATATCGGACGCCCTTTTAGAGGGTGCGGTGGACGTTTTGCAAAAGGTTGGCGCGGAAATCGTAAAAGTCACTGTGCCAGGCGCGCTCGAAATACCCCATGTTATTGCTTATGCCGAAGATGCAGGCTCCGGGTTTGATGGCTATGTGGCCTTGGGTTGTGTTATTCGCGGCGAGACAACCCATTATGATTATGTATGCCAAGAAAGTGCGCGTGCTATTATGGATTTGGCCGTTGATAATCAATTGGTGATCGGTAATGGTATAATCACGGTTGAGAATGAAGATCAAGCTTGGGCGCGGGCACGTAAAGATAAAAAAGATAAGGGCGGTTTTGCCGCTAATGCCGTTTTGAAGTTGATTAAAATACGTAGCGAGCTTCGCGGCAAAACACCATGACCGCGTCTTTGCAATCCAAGCGCCGCCGGGCCGCTCGCCTTTCAGCTGTACAAGCCCTCTATCAAATGGATATAGGTGAAGAAAGCTCTAATACGGTTATTTTTCAATTCCTTAATCATCGTTTTGAACAATCCGAAGACAGGCATTTAGAGGCTGTGGATACGGAATTTTTTGAGGCCCTTGTTAAAGGTGTTGTGCAATTCCAAGATGATATTGATAATAAAATTGCAAATCATTTATCTGAAAAATGGACTATAAAACGGTTGGATTTAACGTTGCGCGCGATTATGCGGGCAGGCAGTTTTGAAATATTACGCCGCCCGGATGTGCCGGCGCTTGTTATTATTGATGAATATGTTTCTATAACTAGTGACTTTTTTGATGGCGGGAAGGAACCCGGCTTTGTTAATGGTGCTATGGATAAGATGGCAAAATCGGTGCGAGCGGCTGAATTTGGTTTGACGGGCGGAATGACCGCGTAAGGTAAAATGCAGGAATTTGATCTGATCAAGACGTATTTGGCACCGCTCGCTGGTCCAGAAGGTCTGGGTTTGTTGGATGATGCCGCCTTGTTTAAACCCACTTCCGGTCAGGATTTGGTACTTACCAAAGATACAATGGTCGAGGGGGTGCATTTCCCTAACGGGCGATACGGGGGGGACGTAGCAGAAAAGTTATTATGTGTGAATCTATCTGATTTAGCGGCCAAAGGAGCAAATCCAAAAGGATATTTATTATCAATAGCCTGGCCTCGCTCCCTTCCGCTGGATCCGAATTTCAAAGACTTTGCTGCGGGTTTGGATAGCATACAGCGCCGGTATGACTTTAAGCTTTATGGCGGCGATACTGTATCAACAGATGGCCCTTTGGTGGTCAGCGCAACCCTTATTGGCGAGGTGCCTTCTGGTAAGATGGTGACGCGTTCAGGGGCCAAAACCGGAGATAGGCTATGGCTAACAGGCACTATTGGTGATGCTTTTTTGGGTTTGCAAGGGGTTATGGGGCATGATTTCAAGCGCATAGTTTCGAGTGATGATTTGCGGTTTTGGGATGAGGCTTATTATCGACCACAGCCGCGACTTTTATGGCGTCATGCGCTTCAAAATTATGCCTCTGCGGCATTAGACATATCGGATGGTCTGGCGGCTGATGTAGGTCATCTTGCAAAAGCGAGCGGTGTAGCGATTGAGATTGATGCGCAAAAAATACCTTTATCAAAACCCTCTAAACGATTGATAATGCAGGATAAATACTACAGTCTTATTGACCTTCTTGCCGGCGGGGATGATTATGAAATCGCATTTACGGCGCATCCGCGTGATGCCGATAAAATTGCTCAAGCGGCTGAATCTATTGGATTGCCGGTGAAGCCGATTGGGTATGTTAAAGCAGGGGCGGGGGTCCAAATTTTAGACATAGAGGGCAAACCCATCTTGCTTGAAAAAACAGGGTTTAAGCATTTTTTGTAATAAAAAGCTCGATACAGATATAATTCTGTACCGAGCTTTTGATGAAGGAAAGAGGTAAGCTTGCTAGCGACCTCCAGGTCCTCCACTCCCCCCCGGGATGTCTTGATTGCGTCCGCCAAGCCGGTCGGTTGGCAATCGTCCGATTGTACCGAAAATTTGCTCTAACACAGAGAGTTCGCGGCCACGGGTCGGTGTTTTGCGATCTTTGTAATTAACATAACGCCCATCTTCTATGCCATATTCAGCCACTTTTTCGACTTGGCCATCGGAATTAAACGAAATGGCTGTAATTGTCCGCTCTTCAACAAGGGGGCGTAAGTAAGCTACCCGCTGCCGAACACTTGTTATGTAAAACCATGTATCGTTTTCTAAGTCTTCATCAAATGTTCCTTCAATGGAAGGATTGCCCAAGCGGGCCAATACACTGGCTTTAGTATCAGATTGCGGTTCGACGGATTGGGGCTTCTCTTCTGTGGCAACATAACCATGTGTACGTAAGATAGGGTTGCAAGCCGCAAGTCCCAATGTAAGCGTAATGAAAGCGATAAGTTTAAAAAATGCGATATGCGTTTTAATAAAAGGTGTAAACACTGGCGACTTTCATTTGCAAAACTACCTGACTTGACCTACCGAAACGCAACATGTCTGGCAAGACTAGATATGTAAAATTAATGGAGTGTTTATTTGGGCTTACTCGCGCGTATTTTTGGACGTGCAACCCCGCAATTACGGGATGCAGAGGGCATATATGCCAAGCTGATGACTCAATCCCGTCATCCGGCTTTCTTTGGTAATGGAAAAATAACAGATAGTTATGATGGTCGCATAGAGCTTTTAACGCTTCATATGACCCCTTTTATAACAGCTTTACGTAAGTTTGGTCCGGACGGCGCATTGCTTTCACAAGCACTATATGATGTGATGCGGGATGATTTTGATATTGCATTACGTGAGGAAGGGATTTCGGACACAGGTGTCGCACGTCGAATAAAACCGATGATGACGCTGTTTTTTACCCGGGTTCGTGATTTTGATGCGGCCTTACAAAGTGAAGATGGAGGCAAAAGTATTTCGCATATTTTATCCCATAAACCTGATGAGCCTGTTGTAATTGATTTTGCTAATAGGGTTGGGCGTTATAGTGCAGACTTTTATACAATCATAAATGGGCTATCCCTCGAGGCTATTTCGCAGGCCCAATTTAATTTTCCGGAGCTAGATTAATATGCTTTCGGGTTTAATCATATCTGTCGATGCAATGGGCGGGGATAATGCGCCTGATATTGTCATCCAAGGTATTGAATATTTTTTGAAACATGAAGGTCAAAAACGCAAAGCGCGGTTTTTACTCCATGGCGACGAAGCGCGGTTAACGCCTTTATTGGCGAAAGCGGCGCAAACATCGGCTCGATCCGAAATAATCCATACGGATCTTGAAATTGAAATGGATGCCAAGCCTTCGCAAGCCCTGCGCCGTGGAAAAGGCAGCAGTATGTGGAACGCCATTGCCTCGGTAAAATCGGGCGCATCGAATTTAGCTGTTTCCGCCGGAAATACGGGCGCGCTTATGGCAATGTCAAAACTACAATTACGCATGAAAGCGGGCGTACAGCGCCCGGCCATAGCGGCGGCGTGGCCGCGTCCTGACGGTATGTGTATAGTTTTGGATGTCGGGGCCAATATTGAATGTGATGCGGCGCAATTATCGGAATTTGCCGTATTGGGTGAAGCCTATTATCGCGCCCTGTATAAAAAGGCGAAACCCAGTGTTGGACTGCTTAATGTTGGCACAGAAGACCTTAAGGGCAATGCAACGATTAAGGCGGCCCATGAGCGTTTATCGGAGAGCCAATTAGGGTTGAATTATGTTGGCTATGTCGAGGGCAATGATATTTCAATTGGACAGGCTGATGTAATTGTTACGGATGGATTTACAGGCAATATAGCGCTTAAAACAGCCGAAGGTACGGCCAAGCTTATAGGAAAATTTTTCACTGAAGCGTTGCAAGGCAATTCATGGTCAAAATTTACAACACTGTTGAACGTGGTTGCGCTTCGAAAACTAAAAAAGAAAATCGATCCACGCCGGGCTAATGGCGGCGTATTTTTAGGTCTTAATGGTATAGTTGTGAAAAGTCATGGCGGTACCGATGCTATTGGCTTTGCAAATGCGCTCAATATAGCCGTCGGTCTGGCGGAAAGTGAATTTCTGGATGAAATTGAAAGCTCTTTATCGGCCTTGCATGACGAAGATGATAATATAGGCTTTATTGCATGATAAAACGCAGTGTTGTAAAAGGTGTTGGTAGTTATTTGCCTAGCCGTATTGTTACCAATACAGAGCTTTCGGAGACAGTTGATACATCAGATGAGTGGGTTCGGGCCCGAACCGGTATCGGACAACGTCACATTGCCGCCGATAATGAGACCACGTCTGATCTAGCCTATAATGCTTGTGTTGCCGCTCTTGCGGATGCAGCTATGGACGCTCAGGATATTGACCTTATTATCATGGCTACAACGACGCCAGATTATACATTTCCGGCAACAGCAACACTTGTTCAAGAAAAGCTGGGTATACGTCATGGCGCGGCCTTTGATGTTCAAGCTGTATGTAGCGGGTTTATTTATGGGCTGAATGTTGCTGATGCTATGCTCAAAAATGGTAGCGGGAAAAATGCACTTGTTATTGGGGCGGAAACTTTCTCCCGTATTCTGGATTGGAATGACAGGACAACGTGCGTCTTATTTGGGGACGGTGCCGGTGCCTTTGTTTTATCAGCCGAAGAGGGGGGCGATGACGGTATATTGCAAAGTTTTATTCGCTCGGATGGACGATACCGGGATTTACTCTATGTCGATGGCGGCCCTTCCAAAACACAAACGGTTGGGCATGTTCGTATGATTGGCAATCAAGTCTTTCGCCATGCGGTCCGTGATATCTCGGCCGCTATGCAACATTGTGCTGATCAGGCTGGCATAAATGTGTCTGATATTGATTGGTTCGTTCCGCATCAAGCCAACCAACGTATATTAAATGGTGTTGCTAAGCATTTGAAGATAAATCCGCATCAGGTAATTTCCACGGTTGAATATCATGCGAATACATCGGCTGCGTCTGTCCCTTTGGCCTTTGACGTTGCGAAAGCCGATGGACGTATCAAACACGGAGATTTGGTAATGCTAGAGGCTTTTGGGGGCGGGTTTACATGGGGGGCCGCTCTATTGCGGTATTAGAACGCTAAGCGACAGTTTTTGGGGCTAATTTTGACTATAATTTAGGGATAAATTGCTTTAATTGTTTTTTTTTTGATTTAAGCTTGCGTCCTAGCGTGACATTTTGCTTTAAGTTCGTTAAGGGGAACGCACCTATGAGTACAGGAACCGTAACACGCGCAGATTTAGCGGAAGCCGTATATCGAGAGATAGGGTTGTCACGTGCGGAAAGTGCACAATTTGTCGAATCTGTTATAGACTATATTATTGATGCACTAATCCGCGGCGAGTCTGTAAAGCTTGCTGGATTTGGAACTTTTTCCTTGAGAGATAAACGCGAGCGCATGGGGCGGAACCCTAAAACGGGTAAAGCTGTTCCAATCACATCGCGGCGCGTGCTGGTTTTTAAATCTTCCCAAGTTTTGCGTGAACGGATCGATTCGGCACTTTCACCAAAATAGTGTAGAACTGATTCGAACAAAGGTGACGTTCGAGGGGAATCGGCAATCGCCACATTAAAAGATGCAGTCAAAAACAACACGAGCTTTTAGAACTATAAGCGAAGCTGGAGAGGAATTGGACCTACAGCCGCATGTTTTACGGTTTTGGGAGTCTAAATTTCCACAAATTAAACCGATTAAACGCGGTGGAGGGCGCCGGTTTTATCGCCCTGAGGATATTGAATTCCTACGCGGCATAAAGATTTTGCTACATAATGAGAAACATCCTATTAAAGATGTGCAAAAACTGATCAGAGTCAAAGGCGCGCAACGTGTAATCGACTTAGGCCGATCTGTTGAACAAGCGGCTCGACCAAAAGATATTGAAGATACTGTCCTCATTCCAGAACGTATCCGCAAACGCAAACCGATTGTGGCGGCTATTACGCCTGTTCCTGATAATGAAACGCCTGCTAACGAGGAAAGTGTAATTCGTCCGGTTGATGATGATGTCATATTTCGTCCAGGCGCTGAGCCGCCTATTGAACCGGTGCGGCCCGATATGGCTTCCAATATTGTTAGTGATAATGAGTCAATGGATGATGGTCTTGAGATACCCGATATTCGAACGGAGCTTAAACGCGCGCCAAAAGACCAATATGTAGATGAGCCAGCTCTAGTAGAGTCCAATAATGCAGAAGTATCAAATATAGCGAAGTCTGATTATGAGCCGATGAAAATTACGCCTGTGGCAACGGGAATAACAGCAGAAGACCGAAGCCAGCTAGAAGTAACACTCGCTAAATTACAATCATTGCGCAGTCGATGGGATGCATTCAAAATAGACCCTGAGCCTAATTAATGGTCGGAGCGATAGGATTTGAACCTACGACCCCTAAGCCCCCAGCTTAGTGCGCTACCAGACTGCGCTACGCTCCGACACATTAAGCGTGGTTATTAGCACAGAGATTTTTACAGGCAATCGCTTTGAGGGCCTTTTCGCTCAATTTGTCACAGGGAAAACGGGTTGGGGGGTGATATAGCGATTTTATGCAACGTTTATTTATAAAACCAGCTGAGACGCGGGTCATTGGATGGCTTTTCTTTGTCCTATTACTTGTTGTCCTTATGGTTGTACTCGGCGGGGCAACCCGGCTAACGAATTCCGGGTTATCAATAACAGAATGGCGTCCCTTTTCCGGGGCAATCCCGCCGCTCAGTCATGATGCATGGGTAGCGGAATTTGAAAAATACAAACAAATTCCAGAAGCCTCTGCCGAACATCCGGATATGACGTTAACAGAGTTTGAATTTATATATTTTATGGAATGGTGGCACAGACAGCTAGGCCGGTTTATCGGATTGGCATTCGCTCTACCCTTTATCTATTTTTCGATTACTAAACGCTTGCCCAAAGGCAAATTTTGGCGGTTTTTTACAATCCTGTCCTTAATCGGTGTTCAAGGCGGTATTGGCTGGTGGATGGTTTCTAGCGGACTTGTTAATGACCGTGTTGACGTTAGCCAATATCGTCTAGCTGTGCATTTAGGGCTGGCTTTTGTTATTCTGGGATGTCTCTATTGGTTATGGGCGGACTCGCGGGATGGCTTTCCAGTCTCTCAAGGCAAAAACCCCGCGCAGCGATTGGCTACAACTATTGCCGGACTAAGTTTTATACAAATTATAGCCGGAGCTTTTGTCGCCGGAACCCATTCGGGTAAATCTTATAATACGTGGCCGCTGATGGATGGCGGGTTTTTCCCTAATGGATATGGAGTTATGGAACCGGCATGGCGCAATATTTTTGAAAATACGGCTGCCATTCAATTTAACCACCGGATATTGGCCTATCTCTTGGTAATATTAACCCTTGTGGCTTTGGTTCGGTTTGGGCGTGGTCATGGCAAAGTTTCACAGGCTGTATGGGTTTTGCTTGTCATAATGTTATGGCAGGCTGCTCTTGGCATCTGGACTCTGCTTATGACGGCTCCGTTAGGTTTGTCACTATTGCATCAATTCTCCAGTATATTGGTCTTTCTTGGAGCGCTGCGTTTTACTCGCGTGAGCCGGATTAAGGCTTATTAGGGTTTTATAACGTCATTAAAGTAATCGAGCGCCACAACGGCCGCACGGTTCTCTTCATGGTTTGTGGCCAAAACAACTCCGGTATTAAGGGCTGCCCCCATAGGCACGGGTAAAATAGCAACGTAATCCGGATCGGCAATACCGCTTTGACTTAACCCATTTGCTAATTCTATTTGCCGGGTAGGCGGTATGCCCAAAAGAATATTAGGGCCTGTCGGGTTGATGCGTATTGAGGCTTCAGGGCAAAGATGATCGTCAAGGGCTTCTGAATTGCTTCGGGTAATAACGGCCGCTTGGTTATCTATGGTAACAGTATATTTATTGAGTTCACCTTCGACGGAATAGGCATAAAAGAAATCTTCATGCGGGGTTTTATCGGAGCAAAATTGACCAAAAGCCTCTGCGCTAACGACTATAGCGCGAAAATCGCTTTCATCATTACTTTCAATAAAGCCGGAAATCCTATTATCACGCGTTTTTGCGAAAAAAATACCGGGTTGTTTATCCCGCTTTATCGATAAGGCGCTAACAAAATCACCTTTTTGAATCAGTTGAACCTGGGGTGGGTTCAAACTGGTTCGATATAAATTTCCATCTTTGCCTACAATAATGAGCTGGCTTAGCCAACTTGCGACTGTGTTGGGAACAACGGCCGTGTCCATGACATCGATAGTCATGTCAAAACTTGTTGTAATAGAAATACTTTCAAGAGGCAGGGCCAATGTCTCAGGGGTTAAGACTTCATCGCCCGAGGGAGCTGAACAGGCCGTAAGGGCTATTATAGCAAAGCATAATAATGAAAATCGGCGCATATTTGATCCTTTACTGTGCTATTGCCGTGAATAGTGGCTACTGGCCACTGAATTTTTTGTATAAATATAATAAAATATACGGTAATATCATACCGTTATTTTAAACCATTGTTTTTAATCATATTTTTTGCATAGGTGGAGAAAAAAGAGTGTTGACGATAGCGCTTCCTCGCTTTAATGACCCGCATCACTTTCAACAAGGCTTTGTAATATTGAGGCCTGCGAGGATATTATGAAACAAACACAATTTGTAAAAACGGCAGATGTGGACAAAAAATGGATATTGATTGACGCTGAAGATGTCATCGTCGGCCGTCTTGCCACCTTTGTCGCCATGCGTTTGCGTGGCAAACATTTACCAAATTATACACCGCATATTGATCATGGCGATAATGTCGTGATCATCAATGCTGAAAAAGTTGCTTTCACAGGCAAAAAACGAAACGATAAAGTTTATTATTGGCATACAGGATATCCCGGCGGTCTTAAGGAGCGTACGGCTGATAAAATTCTTGATGGACGTTTCCCTGAGCGCGTGTTCCGCAAGGCGGTTCAGCGTATGTTACCCAAAGAAAGCCCTTTGGCGCGCAAGCAATTATCTAACCTGCGGGTTTATGCCGGGTCTGACCATCCTCATTCGGCTCAAAACCCTGAAATTATTGATTTCAAATCAATGAGCCCTAAAAACGTGAAGGGAGCCTAGGATCATGGCTGAAACCAACACATTAGAAGACTTAAAATCTGTCATGGAAGGCGCGAGTTCTAGTGATGGCGCTGCGGATACAACGAATGTTGCGGCAGAAACATTGCCAGAGCCTAAAATTGATGAACTTGGCCGGGCGTATGCGACCGGCAAACGGAAAAATTCGATTGCCCGCGTCTGGATTAAACCAGGTAATGGCAAAATCATTGTTAATGGCCGGGATCAAGAGGTTTATTTTGCGCGTCCCGTTCTGCGTTTAATCATTGCGCAAGCCTTTCAAGTGGCCGAGCGTGTGGATTCTTATGACGTTATGGCAACCGTTAAAGGGGGCGGTTTATCGGGCCAAGCCGGTGCAGTACGCCATGGTATTACCAAAGCACTTACCTATTATGAACCGGCACTACGTAAACCGTTAAAGGCCGCTGGCTTTATCACGCGGGACAGCCGTGTTGTCGAACGTAAGAAATATGGTAAGGCGAAAGCCCGTAAGAGCTTCCAGTTCTCAAAGCGTTAATCGGACCGTTAAAGATTACGACATATTATATGTTTATTTTAAAGGCGTTCTGAGAGAATCAGGACGCCTTTTTTAATGGATTAAACAATGAAGAATGCAGTTATATTAGGAGCATCCGGCTATACAGGTGTAGAAGCTGTGCGCCTGATTTCAGAGCATCCACATATTACGCTCACAGCGCTCACAGGACATAGCCGGGCAGGGCAGTCCTATGGGGAAATATATCCGCAATTCGTACATCAAGACCTTCCTAAGCTTACTAAATGGGAAGAGGTTAACTGGGATAGGATTGATGTAGCCTTTGCATGCTTACCCCATGGTGCGAGTCAGGAAACGATAGCCGCCATACGGGATAAAGTTGAGACGATTATAGATTTATCAGCCGACTTTCGCCTATCTGATCCGGCGGTTTATGAAGAGGTCTATGGACGCCCCCATGGTTTTACACACCTTTTGGACACGGCAGTCTATGGCCTAACGGAATTTAACCGTACGAATATCCGCGATGCTGATCTTATTGCTTGTCCGGGATGCTATCCAACTTGCTCTTTACTACCTTTGATACCGGCCTTGAGGGCTGCTGTAATTGATGCGAGTTCAATTATTATCGATGCAAAATCCGGCGTTACAGGCGCCGGGCGGAAAACATCGGCAAATTTACTATATTCCGAAATTTCAGATGGCGCGCACGCCTATGGCATTGCCAACCATCGCCACGCGCCTGAAATTGACCAGATAATCACGCATATATCCGGCAATCCGTCTCGGGTTTCGTTTACGCCGCATCTTTTACCAATGAACCGGGGGATGATTGCTACTATTTATGCACAGCTTGCCCCGGGAAAAACTTTTACAGAGTTACGGTCTGCTATAGAGACCGCTTATGCCGATGAACCTTTTATCCATTGTCTGCCGGCGGGAATTGTGCCCCAAACCCGCCATGTCCGCGGCACGAATCATTGTTTTTTAAATGTTTTTGAAGACCGTGTAGACGGTCGAATTATTCTGATTTCGGTTATCGATAACTTGACGAAAGGTTCGTCGGGTCAAGCCTTACAGAATTATAACCTGACACAGGGGTGGGATGAAACAAGCGGTCTTTCCATGCGCGCGCTTTTCCCCTAAGCTCCCCGAGAATTGAAGTGAAGTTATGAATATGATTCAAAGAAAAATAACTCTGTATATCTTGCTGATAGCCGTTTTTTTACTGTCAGGGTGTAGCACTGTGAAAGTGCCAAATATCGACTTTTTGAAATTACCAGAATTTCGCAAAGAAGCGAATAATATCAAAAACTACCCCAAGGTTTCTGATGCACCTGCCGCGCCCGATGATGTTCGCAGTGCAAAGGCATGGGACAAGGATGCTAAAAGTCTCATACGCATGCGTGATAGTTTTGAAGCTCCTGTGAGTGGTAGCGAAGGCGTTAGTGATAGCGAAATTGAGTCCGAACTAGCCCGGTTGCAAAGCAAGGTTCAGGCCTATAAATTAGATGATCCGCAATAAATATGGCAGAGCGATCCGAATTTTACCGTATTAAACGCTTACCGCCTTATGTTTTTGCTGAAGTGAATAAGCTAAAAGCAGAGCTTCGCGGTGATGGTATGGATATTATCGATTTTGGATTTGGCAATCCAGACTTGCCAACGCCCAAACATGTAATTGATAAATTAATTGAAACCGTTCAAAAGCCCAGAACAACAGGATATTCTGTCTCCCGAGGTATTTTAGGCCTGCGCCAAGCATGCGGACGGTATTATAAACGCCGTTTTGACGTTGATTTGGACCCTGAGAGTGAAATCATCGCAACTATTGGGTCAAAAGAAGGGTTTGCCAATCTTGCGCAGGCTATCACGGCGCCCGGCGATGTTATTTATGCGCCTGACCCTTCTTACCCCCTTCATGCATATGGATTTGTAATTGCCGGTGCAAAAATACAAGGCATTCCGGCTATAACGGCCGATGAATATCTGGCTGGTGTTAAAGAGGCGCTGATTAAAGCTGATAAGCCCCCTATGGCGATTGTCGTTTGTTTTCCGTCTAATCCGACAGGAATGGTAGCCGACCTTAATTTTTATAAAGAAATCATAACGATAGCAAAGAAATATGATATTATTGTTTTGTCAGATTTGGCCTATTCAGAGATTTATTTTGGAGATCCGCCGCCGTCTATTTTCGAAGTCGACGGGGCGAAGGATGTAGCTATTGAAACAACATCATTATCGAAAACCTATTCTATGGCGGGATGGCGCGTCGGGTTTGCCGTTGGGGCGAAACATTTGATTGCGGCATTGGCCCGCGTGAAATCCTATCTGGATTATGGGGCTTTTACGCCTGTGCAAGTCGCGGCTTGTGCTGCGCTGGATGGCCCGCAAGATTGCGTAGAACATGCAAGAGCTATATATCGCGCACGCCGTGATGTTTTAGTCGAGAGTTTTGGGCGCGCAGGTTGGGATATACCGCCGCCTGATGCCTCTATGTTTGCATGGGCGCCTCTTCCACAGGCTGCGAAAGGTATGACATCGCTTGAGTTTTCAAAAAAATTGATGATAGAAGCGGGTGTTGCGGTCTCTCCGGGGAATGGATTTGGTAAAAATGGCGAAGGCTATGTTCGCATCGCCGTTGTTGAAAATGAACAAAGAATCCGCCAAGCGGCACGAAATTTGCGTCCATTCTTGGCGCAATTCAGCAAGCAAGTTGCTGAATGATTTTATTAAATTAAGGACTTAACTATGACGTCTTATCCGGGATTTGACTCTGCACTGGCTCTCGAAGCGGCATTGGTTACAGAACGCGCCGCTATTGCGGCCTCCTACCTTGTTGGACGGGGAGATGAAAAGGCCGCCGATAAAGCCGCTGTTGATGCAATGCGCAATGGCTTGAATGCTATGAATATTGCGGGCCGCGTCGTTATTGGAGAAGGCGAGCGGGACGAAGCGCCTATGCTATATATTGGCGAGGAAGTTGGCACGAAAAACGGTCCGGCAATTGATATTGCTCTTGATCCGCTAGAAGGGACAACCTTGACGGCAAAGGCCATGCCGAATGCTTTGGCTGTCATGGCGTTTTCGCCGCATGGGCAAATGCTACACGCCCCGGATGTCTATATGGACAAAATAGCCATTGGTCCGGGTTATGCGCCCGGCATTATTGATCTGGATAAATCGCCAGCCGATAATGCCCGGGCTTTAGCCAAAGCCAAAGGGGTAAACCCTGAAAATATTACGGTTTGTGTATTAGACCGTACGCGGCATGGAAAAATTATCGATGAGTTGAGAGATTTAAAAGCCTCCGTCTATTTGATTACGGATGGTGATGTCCAAGGTGTCATTAATACCACCAATCCAGCTACTCATGTTGATATGTATATCGGGCAAGGGGGCGCGCCCGAAGGTGTTCTGGCCGCTGCGGCTTTAAATTGTGTCGGGGGGCAAATGCAGGCTCGCCTTCATTTTCGTAATGATACTGAAATTGAACGGGCGCGCCGTGTTGGCATCGATAATCTTGATAAAAAATATGATTTGAAAGAACTTGCTGCCGGGCCAACAATTTTTGCAGCAACAGGTGTAACAGCAGGCGGTTTACTAGACGGCGTGCGCATTGATAATGGCAAAGTCAGTACCGAAACACTGATTATGAATTCCGTAGATGGGTCCGTTCAACATTTGCGATCTCAACGGCCGCTTTAAGTTTCGTGTCAGACGCATTCCTTGGAGTTACATCGTCTGTTCGCAAATTAATATGGCGCGCGCGTTGCCGTGATGAAAAAGAGGTTCAAGCCCTAGAGCAACAAGCAGGGCTGGATTATCTGACAGCGCAATTATTGGCAGGACGTGGTATTACGCCAGATCAAGCCTCTGGTTTTTTGAAACCAAGTTTGCGTGAACATATGCCGGACCCAGCATTAATGGCCGGTATGGAAACAGCGGTTTCTGTTATTGCTGACGCTGTGGAGAACCAGAAAAACATAGCCATATTTGCTGATTATGATGTGGACGGCGGGACATCAGCCGCCCAGCTTATACGGTGGGGACGTTATATGGGATGTGAATTCGATCTCTATATTCCTGACCGTGTTGCAGAAGGTTATGGTCCCTCAGCCGATGCGTTTCATAAGCTGAAGGCCAAAGGTGCACAGCTTGTTATAACGGTTGATTGCGGTGCTGCTGCACATGAAGCGCTAGAGGCTGCCCGTGATATTGATCTGCCTATTATTGTTATTGATCATCATTTGATGCATGGCGAGATGCCCTATGCCGAAGCTATTGTAAATCCAAACCGGCCCGATGATATATCGGGTCTGGGTGATCTGGCAGCAGCCGGTGTAACATTCATGCTTTTGGCGGCGTTAAATCGTGAAATGAAACGACGCGGGCGGGGGAATGTGCCTAATTTGCTAGATTTATTAGGGTTAGCGGCCTTTGGAACGATTTGTGATGTGGTGAAATTGCAAGGCCTTAACCGCGTTATTGTAAAACAGGGATTGCAGGTTCTATCGAGCCAAAAACATATTGGTATTGCTGCATTGGCCGATATTGCCAATATTTCTCCACCTTTTGGAACCTATCATGCAGGCTTTGTATTGGGGCCGCGTATCAATGCGGGAGGCCGTATTGGACGGGCCGATATGGGCGCGGAACTTTTGTCGACCGAAAATGCACAGCTTGCCTATGCGTATGCCGCTGAACTTGACCGCGTGAATGCAACGCGCCGGCAAATGCAGGATGACATGCTGCGCGAGGCTATTGATACGGCAGAATTACACTTTGATAAACCTATTATTATTATTGACAAAAAAGGCTGGCACCCGGGCATCATTGGTATCATTGCGGGGCGACTTAAAGACCAATTTGATAAGCCGGCTATTGTAATTAGTTTTGACGGCAGCGGCGCAGGGAAGGGATCGGCCCGGTCATTGCGCGGCGTTAACATCGGCGAATTTATAGCCCAAGCGCGTGATGCGGGGGTGTTAATATCAGGCGGAGGGCATGCCATGGCCGGGGGGTTATCTATAAACCGCGATACACTCGATAAGTTTAAACATTATGCCTATGAGCAATTACAAGAGGATGTTGAGATAGCCAGAGCGCAATTGGGACTGGATATTGATGCTCTTATAACGGCATCAGCAGCCACAATGGATTTAATCCAAATACAAGACACTATCGGCCCTTTTGGCGCAGGTAATCCCCAACCGGTTTTCGGATTGGCCAATATGCGTATTGCCTATGCAAAACGGCTTAATGGTGGACATATACGTTGTAGCTTCGAAGATAGCGGCGGGGCGCGCCTGTCTGGCATTTGCTTTCGAGCTGATGAAAACGGTTTGTCCGACACTCTTTTATCAGCGGAAGATATCCGTGTGCATATTGCAGGCCGGATTAAACTGGATCGATATCAAGGACGTGAAAAAATTGACTTTCATCTAGTGGATATAGCGATGGCTTCATAATATTATGATTTTGATACTATGATTTTGGTGAAAATTTCACTTTTTGTGAAAATCGCCCTTGCCAGCCTGTATAAGCAGTTATATATCCCGCGCGTTGCTTAAGCGGTCCCTTCGTCTATCGGTTAGGACGCCAGGTTTTCAACCTGGAAAGAGGGGTTCGATTCCCCTAGGGACTGCCAAGCAATTTTCTTCGATTTATCAGGGATAAAACCCTTGGCCCAGGGCGGCAATACCGTTAGGAATGCGCCATGAGACATATTTTGATATTATCGGTTGCTTTATGGTTTGCGGGTGTGACCTTTGCGCAAGTTAAAGACCCTAATCCTGTGGATTTTGGAGAGACTGAAAAACTTACAATCGTTAGCGAGACAGGGAGTCACGACTTTCAGGTTGAAATTGCTGATACGCGTGAAAAACAACGCCATGGTTATATGTTTAAAGAGACATTGGCCGGGGATGAGGGCATGCTTTTCGAATTTGAACAAACTGATGTTCAAACCATCTGGATGAAAAACACAAGCCTATCGCTTGATATTATTTTTATACGCGAGAATGGGAAAATCTTGAAAATCGAGCATTCAGCACAACCCTATACGTTACGCAGTGCTTCATCCGAAGCCCCGGTTGCGGCTGTTTTGGAAATTATTGGCGGACGATCCAAAGCGCTAGGCATTATGCCGGGTGATGTTGTTAAACATACCTTTTTCAAGACTGAATAAGCTTTACCAAAAAAACGCATTTTGAGTCTTTTACGCCCTTGCGCTTTTGGCTCGAATCTATAAAAGGCCAACACTCCGTCGGGGAGTAGCGCAGCCTGGTAGCGCATCTGTTTTGGGAACAGAGGGTCGGCGGTTCGAATCCGTCCTCCCCGACCATTTTGCTGAAAAAGCAAAACTATATGTCTGTGTTTTGTAAATTAAGATTTTATGCCGATTTTGGTGTATTTAAAGGCTAATTCCCTGTTTTTATCCTATTTAATCATGCGGTTCGATCTAAATTCGTAATCCTTTGATAACTACCCTGTGTTCTAAAGGGGAAAAATATCGGGGGATTCGATGACAACAACCGAAGTACAACAAAATAATCACCTTAATCCCATGGAACAGCCATATAAACGTATTGAAATTGGACGGGTTCTATCAGTGGGGTCATCTATGGCGATGATTTCCATAAATAAATCTGTGATTCGTAATAATCAATTGCATATGGCGCAATTGGGAACAGTTTTGAAAATTGTCACAAGTAATTCAATTGTTGTTGCTATGGTTTCATCTTTGAAAATCGGAGCCAAAGACGAGGAAGGGCTTAATGACGGTTGTCTCGCCCGTCTTGATATTCTGGGTGAAATTACAACAAATCAGACAACCCGACAAACCTCTTTTTATCGCGGCGTCCGCTCATTCCCGGTTTTAAATGAAGCTGTTTATAATATGTCAGCCGCTGAACTGGAGTTAATTTTTTCGACAAAAGGACAAGAAAGCATTCAGATCGGTCGATTGCAGCAAGATGGCTCGATTTTGGCGGAAGTACGCACAAATGATCTTCTTTCAAAACATTTTGCTATTATAGGATCAACAGGGTCCGGCAAATCCTGTACGGTTGCCTTGGTGATGCAGGCGATTTTGGATGAAAATCATAACGCGCATGTTGTATTATTTGATCCGCATAATGAATATTCTAAAAGCTTTGGTAACTTGGCTCATGTCATCCGAAACGATTCATTGGACTTGCCGATATGGATGTTTGATTTTGAAGAAACTGTAGAGTTTCTCGCCAGTGAAATTGAAGACCAAGCCCGTGAAGAGGCTGTCATTTTATCTGAAGTAATCCTGAAAGCCAAACAAATGTTTGAGCGCTCGCGCCAAAAAAATGATGTTTCAACACAGGTGAAACTGGATGATATTGAAAAGGAACTCCACCGAATTGCCGCTCATATTTCATTAGACTCTCCTGTCCCATATCGTATTCGCGATGTTATCCGCCTGATTGACCATCAAATGGGTAAATTGGAAAATTCTAATAATTTGGCTCCATTTAAACGCTTAAAACGGCGGATCGACGGGTTGCTAGCAGATCCGCGCTATCAATTTGTTTTTCGCAATCAAGCAGCCCCTGACACAATTGATAATATATGCGGGAAAATTTTCCGTATTCCCGTAATGGGTAAACCTATTTCCATTCTCGACTTTTCGGGTATTCCTTCGGAAGCATTGAATGTTGTTGTTTCGGTGATAAGTCGTTTGGCATTTGAACTGGCAATGTGGAGCGAACGGCGTTTACCTATCCTTTTGGTTTGCGAAGAGGCGCACCGCTATATTCCCGCTGATACACGTCTTGGATTTACCTCAACACGGCGCGCGATTTCACGAATAGCGAAAGAAGGACGCAAATATGGCGTATCATTGGCGATAGTGTCCCAACGTCCGTCTGAGCTTGAGCCTTCTACATTATCACAATGTTCGACAATTTTTTCAATGCGTCTATCAAATGAGATTGACCAGAATTTTGTGCGGGCGGCGGTCCCTGATGGAGCGGCTGAATTATTATCTTTCTTGCCCTCATTAGGAACGGCGGAAGCCATGGTCTTTGGCGAGGCCGTTAATATGCCTATGCGAGTTATTTTGAATAACTTAGCAGAAGACCGGCGACCCCATAGTTCAAGTGCTAAATTTACCGATATTTGGGCGGGCGAAGATGTTAATCCTGCATTTATGACACAGGTTTTCAATAATTGGCGATCACGCCGCATCAACCGACCAGGGGAAAGGGCTCAAAAACCTCAATTATCCAATACAGCTACACGCCAGATAGCGAATCAGTCCATTCGCAAGACAGCTGTAGTGAACGCAGCAGAACGAGCCCGTGTAACAGCGGAGCAGGCCACGCAACAAATAACGCAAAAAACCATGCCTTTACGCCAAACAATGGCCAATAGCCTGAAAGACGCTTCCGCGCAGCGTCCGCAAAATCTGGCAGAGGTCAAGAAGATGCTTAATACCGCCTTCCACAGGGATATATAGCGTTCTTTTTATCTGATGTATTTACAGCCGCTGTCATAAAGATTATGGGACAGTCATAATTCAAAAGGTTTGTTTATGTTGGCGAAAATTTATCAACCTGCACCATCGGCAATGCAATCGGGCCGTAGTGGTAAAGGCTGGGTTCTGGAATTTATCAGCAAAACGCCTAATGTTTTTGATCCCCTGACAGGCACTTACAGATCTACGGATATGCGCTCACAAATCGATTTGAAATTCGATGATTTAGAGAGTGCCATTGCTTATGCTAAAAAGCATAATATTGCTCACAGGGTTATACAACCGAGAAAGGTAAAACGTATTAGCCGCAGTTATGCCGAAAATTTCGACTATGATCGTAAATTACCTTGGACACATTAAACATTCTGGGGATCCATAGCTCAACTGGATAGAGCAGCCGCCTTCTAAGCGGCAGGTTGTAGGTTCGAGTCCTACTGGGTCTGCCAAATTTGATAAATCCTACAGGTATACAGTCGATAATGGCGCTACATATTCTTGATGTAGAATATCAACACATTTTCAATTCTTACTCAAAATATGATCCCTCCTGCAAATAAACAGAGGGGTGCAAATAAGTATTATAGAGGAATACGGGGAAGTTAATGTAAGCTCAGTGGTTAGTTGAAGGCGAGTTTAAGACATTCGAAAAGGTGGAAAGATATGCATATTTCCAAAGCTATCGACAAATAAGGCCGTCTGCCGCTGGCGAGCATATAGCCACGATCTTCTAGAGCGAGACAAAAGCTTTCGGGTTATCACTGGTACGCCATTTAGTTAGATGAGCGATTGATTTTATTGAGTTAAATTAGATTAATTTGTAATCGTGCCTAACCAAGAGCCTCTTAACTACTGAAATTTCATCTCAAAAACTTCCCCCATAAACACCACAAAACCAGTTATTGAGCCTGAGTTTACTTTTAGTCTCATTCTGCCTAAATTACCCTAATCATATGGGGAGCACGTCATGAACATATTAAAACCAATTGGGCTAATGGCTACTCTTGCTATGACCATAAATGCAACTAATGCAAAAGCCAGTGATGCTGTCCGATTCAATTGTCCTGCAGGAGATATTGAATACAACGTATCCATGAGCGGATTATTACCAGCTTTTGTTACAGTTAAAGCCTCAGTCGGGGAGACGATGGATCAAAACATGAACCGGGAGTTCGCTTTGAACATGAGTAATGATACGGGAGGTGCTCTCGCAGCTTATCGCGGGACTGACCAATATCACGGAGATCTAATGTTTTCGGCAAGTAGTCCAGAAACAGTCCGCTTGGGTTTCAAGGACGGAACGTCAGTAGCCTGTACGACTAATGATAATGATGAAGACCCTCAAAAAGACTTAGAAGCTTATGTGAACAGTCAAATAGATATGGTCGAGCGCGAAAACAGTAAAACCCCTATTGAAACACTTGGGCTTTCATTGGGCGGTAAAGTTCGGTCTGGCCCCGGTGGAGGCTATAATAAAATAGCTAAAATTGCCGATGGACGTGATCTGATAATTCTATCCCGCTCAGGTGTTGTAGAGAACGGCTTTCCTTGGTTCGAAGTTCAAATGCCAGATGGACGCAAAGGTTATATGCGCGGAAGCAATATATGTTCCGCGACTTTTAAAGTTGAAGGCACATATGGTCGCTGTCAGGGTTGGGATAATATGAATGTTAATAATCGCCCTACGACGTCTCTAGGGCAAGGTTGGGACTGGATGGCTTTTGCTATTGATGAGACTGGAAATGTGGGACACGGCGTTCATCCCAAACGTAGTACGGCAGGCACCTTAGCCATTAAAAATTGCGGACAAGGTTGCAGGATTGTGGATGAGGCTCAGGCTAAATGTCACGCTCTTTACCATAGTTTCGAAAATGGGTATTGGACAGGCATCGCCTATCATGAAAATGGGGCCTTTGCGCAAAACAATGCTAAGAAGTTCTGCAAAAAGAATGCTCCAAAGAAATCATGCAAACGCGCTTATTCATATTGTCAAAGGCGATAAAGATATAGATTTGGGATTTCTTTATTTATGAAGAAGCGGCTGAGTAGCAGAGCAGCAGATTTATGAGGCACTCTGATCGTCTGTCTATCTCTATCAGCGCTGTTTTGCATAAATCACCACATGAATCATGAAATTATTTAAACGGTATTCAGCATGTATCATCTTGCGAACCCTTACATATATAAGGGAGTTAATTTGATAGTACCGATTTCCGGTAAGCCCACACCCCAAAACTGACACCAAGAGGCTGTTTTGAGGCGA
>CAZZKV010000011.1:0-31218 GCA_964654665.1 uncultured Caulobacterales bacterium
TAAACCAAAGCCAAAGCCAGCCCCGCCGCCCCCGCCGCCGCCGCCCGATCCTAAGCCCGAGCCGGATGCCGTCGTTATTCCGCCTCCGCCCGAAATTTTAACCCAGGAGAGCCAAGCCCCTGAGCCCGATGATATCGTTATTCCCGAACCTTTGCCGATTCCTCCCCCGCCAGAACCTGTAACATTACCTGAAGTGCAGCCAGAACCCGACGTTGTACCTCAACCAACTGTAGAAATTTTTGAACCCGTTCCGCAGCCTCTACCGCCTGAACCTCTGTTGCCTGACCCTCTACCGCCTGAGCCCTTACCGCCCGAACCTTTGCCACCCGAACCTCAAGTCGAAATTTTTGAACCTCTCCCTGTTCCTGATCCACTGCCTCCTGTATCAGAACCGGAGATTATTACCGAGCCGATCCGCCCACTTGAACCGGTTTTAGAACCAGACCCTATATTGGAACCGGAACCTTTCGTAACTCCGGATGCCATTGAAACACAGCCCACTCCCGGTCCTGTAATAGAAGAGGCATTGCCCGATCTGCCCCAAATTGAAGAGTTACCCGCTCTACCTGCCCCCGAACCTATCCCAGAGCCCGTCCCGGAAACGCCGCCCGCGCCGACAATTGAACCAATAGAACCTGAATTAATACCCGAAGATGAGGCCCCTATTATAACAACAGCACCAACCATTCTGGCTTCACCGGAAGCGCCTACAACCAGCGAAGAAGCAGAAAAGGCCATTCCGCAAGAACAAGCCGCGCCTATCGGGAATGATTTTCTGTTTAAAAAACCCGGCGGACAGCGCGGGGTACAGCAACCTGCAACAGGATTGGGAACGCCGGGTACAGGACAACCATCGCCAAGCGCCCCGACGCGCGGCAGTCCATTTGGCGGCGCGACTCGCCGTACATCGCCCGGTTCGGGCGGCTGGACGTTAGCCCCCGGTACAGGCGGGACAGATCTCGGAGAAGGATATAAGGGTCTTGTTCTGGATATCCGCTGCCGCGAAGCCGGGCGAACCCATGCTGATTGTCCGGAATATTTGCGTAAATATTCTGGCCGCAATGCCTCCAGTTTTGAAACCTTTAGCACCCATGCTCCAAGCGGAACATCAAGCTCGAGCGGGACCCGGCCGGGCCGAACATATGGCAGTCCCGTTATCGGCGGGGCCGCTGATCCTTGGTCAAGCAGTATTGGCGATAACAGCATTAATGGCGGCGGCCCCTCAACAACCGTATTGGACGATGCCGATTTTGGCCGCGAATTCCTAGGAACAGACCTTAACCGGGGGACATCAGGTGGTCGCGTAAGAGATATTTTCAAAGACCCCGAAGAGCCTTGGGAAAATAAACCGATTTTATTACCCCCACCTGAGCAAAAAGACGGAGAATAGATAGGATTGTCTGTTCAAATCAAAATCGGAAAACAGGTATTATTGTTCATACCCATGACCCGTTTCTACAATCGTTTTAAGCCGGTTAAGAGCGGCGTCCATTTCGCTTTGAAGCCGTTTTTTTCGTAAATCTCCCGCGATCCGTTGAATATAAGGGAAACCGCCAAGAAATGTTTCCAATTTTATTAATACAGTTGTCCCCTCGCCAGAGGGGCTTAAGGCAAAGGTAACAGCCCCCTCTCGGCCAGCCAAACTCAACGCTGCCTGAACAAATTCAGACGGCTGACTCTCAACAATTTCGATGGATCCAAAGCCTGAGCGGCCAGAGCCCCCGCGCCATGCCGCACGTTGGCCTGTACCTTGTGTTGCTCCGCCGTAAACCCAATCAGCATCCGCATTATTAATATGCATAGGCGACCAATGTTTGTAACGCTGCAAGTTATTAAGATATAAAAAAATATCTTCTTCAAATGCGTCTATATTTGTAGCCCGTTCAACATTTTGCACGGCGGGTCTCGACAACCCAATCAAGCATAATATGGCAAATATACCAATGATCATGAAAAATAATCGAAATATCCACTTCATTGATCAGCCCCAGCATATAGTTTTGAACATCTTCCCTAACGTTTGAAGCTATGCGGCGCAAGTATCCCTGCCCTTACACTGCGGAAAGCACCAACCGGACGTTCCCTTTTGCTTCCATATCGGTTAGCGTTTCATACAGCGACAACAGAACACAGTATAACACTCAAAGTGGCAGGGTCACATATGGATCAAATATTAAACGCACTTGCAAGCACAGCCGTGCGCGGGCTGAATATATTAGGGTCGCTTTTTTTATTTGCTATTGGCCTTATTTTCGCGCTCATATGTATTCTTTTTATTATCGACATAACCCAAACAAAAGATGCCGTTCGGCGGAATTATCCGGTCATTGGACGATTTCGCGGCCTATTCTCGAAACTTGGTGAATTTTTTAGACAATATTTCTTTGCCATGGACCGCGAAGAAATGCCCTTTAATCGCGCAGAACGGGATTGGATCAATACCGTATCTAGCACCGGGACCGAAACCCTACCGTTTGGATCCACTCGCTCGCTCACGCCCGGCGTTGCTATTTTCGCCAATGGCCTCTTCCCAAAACTCGAAGGCGAACATAGCCCCAAGGAAGCTTTAGTCATCGGACCAGACAGTCCCAACCCATATGAACCGAATAGTTTTTTCAATATTTCGGCTATGAGTTACGGCTCGCTCTCCAAACCGGCAGTCGAGGCGCTTTCCCATGGAGCCTCTATGGCAGGCTGTTGGCTAAATACTGGTGAAGGCGGAATCTCACCATACCATCTTGAAGGGGAGTGCGATATAGTCTTTCAACTCGGTACAGGAAAGTTTGGTGCCCGCAATGATGATATGACATTAGATGCCGATAAATTATCAAAAATTTGCGAAAATCCTCATGTTAAAATGGTCGAAATTAAACTCTCTCAAGGTGCGAAGCCCGGAAAAGGTGGTATATTACCGGCTGAAAAAGTCACAGCAGAAATTGCCGCCATACGCGGCATTCCTGTGGGAAAAGCGGCTATTTCGCCAAACCGTCATGTTGAGGCGAGTACCCCTGACGAATTATTAGACTTAATAGCCGCGGTGCGCACCGCATCACAACGACCCGTTGGCATTAAGCTTGTCATCGGAAATATGGCTCCGATCAAAGCATTAATTACTGCTATCAATACACGCGGCGCGGCCTCTGCCCCCGATTATATGACCCTTGACGGCGGAGATGGCGGGACAGGCGCTGCCCCTATGCCGCTAATGGACAATATGGGCCTGACAATCCGCGAGAGTCTGCCCGCAATGGATGATCTTCTCCGCGAGGCTGGGTTGCGCGACCGCATTCGTATAATTGCCAGCGGCAAGTTGATCACACCAGCCGAAGTGGCCTGGGCGTTTTGTGCCGGTGCCGATTTTGTCAATTCGGGCCGTGGGTTTATGTTTGCACTAGGTTGTATCCAAGCGCTCAAATGTAACGAAAATACCTGCCCGACAGGCATCACCACCCATGACAAGCGCTTGCAACGCGGTTTAGATCCGACAAACAAAGCGGTTCGTGTGATGAATTATTGTAAAAATATGCGTAAAGAAGTGGAGATGATCGCCCATAGTTGCGGCGTTGATCATCCGCGTGATTTAACCCGAGATCATGTTATGATTGTTCAAGCCAGCGGACGGTCAAAACCCTTCTCGCAAGTGTGGGACCGGAGCCGGTATCTTTAACAAGGCACGAATTTATTTAACCAGTTTCGCACCTTCATCTGAACGCGGTTGCAGCGGCGGCAAACCGGCTGCCACATGATCTACCTGCACATTCATATTCGTCTTACCCGCAAATTTTACGCGAAAGGCAATTAAAGACATGGCCGGAGATTGCGAGGCAATATTATTATTACTATCAAATATCAATTCATGATTAGGAAAATAGGCTGTCCCTATAATATTAAGACCGCCGCCAGATCGTATTTCACTGGTCGCAATCGCCTTTTTGGGCGGCATCTTTACTCTGCCCCCCATATTTCGATAGTTTTGCCAGAATACAAGCCCTGCCGTTTCGCCGGTTACAGGGGCTTTGAAACTCACCTCGGCACCATCTTCAATTAAAAGGCGACTACGCCGCCCTAGTAAAATAAACGTAACACCATCGCCTTTAACAGCAGCATTATGGGTGAACTCCAAATCCCCCCAAATGTGATAAACACCGGGTTCAAATTCAACATTGGCCCCCGATACAACAAGGCCGCGGCAAAATTTCCCCGGTGAAAGTGTTGCAAAAGATGGAATAATTGTCTCGCCATCACTGTTGGCAGGCAGGTCTGATTCTATAAATGATTGGGCCTGTCCCACGCCATTATTCCCTCTGACAACAACTTGACGGCGGCTATCGCATTCTCTCTTGGGTTCAGGAACAACCCAATCTTTATAAGGATCCTCTATGGCTGTGCAGAGCGAATTCAAAGGTGGTGTTAAACGCCCCATTCCGCCGCCGACAGAGCAAAAAGACTTTGCAACAGGCGAGGACATTGTCTGCGCATATAGTGCATTTGAATGTGACGAATTAGCCTGAACACTACAGCTCGGGGCCGAAAATTTTACATCATCCAAAAACATGATGCTTTTCTCTCCTGACGGATCCAGCGCAAGAACACATACAGTTTCAGAATGTGTGATCGCAGCCATGGCATTAAACTTGATATTCACCTTATCTTGATTAACCATCCCGCCCAATAGCGAGGGCGATTGCGCCTCCACCATAATATCAACTATGCCCGTACGAACCTTTACGGCTATCTGGCGCTGTACGTAATCAAACCCTGTAAAATTCTTATCAAATGCCATTTTTGCATAATTTTCACGCTCAATATCGGACATTTCTCCCGCTAAAACAGCGGCCAAGGCTGCTGAGTCAGCCGCGGCAGATATCGCCGACTTAATCCGAATGGAATTGCCCATATCTATGGCCGCACCAAGACCAATAAGTAACGGCAGCCCTAATAATGCCGTTGTTACAGCAAAATGTCCTCGTCTATCACCAACGAAGTCATAAGGTAACTTACCCAATATCCCGAATTTATACATAAGAGGTCCGTTTTCATCTTCTTATGAGTATGGTTTCACCGAACCAAAACCATAGGTTTTAAATGATTAAACAGACTGTAAAATAGATCGTTACTAAACCGTAACCGTCTATAATTTGTATTTATGGTTAACGAAATGGCTATTGAAAGCGTTTTAGGTTTGACCTTTGATTTTTTTAATGGTCTGGCGATATTCCCACCGCTGAATTTCAATTATGGTGCGCGAAATACGAAATTCAATATTTTGCACAGCAACTTCTCGCCCGCCCGGTCGCTTGCCCTCTCCCACTAATGTTTCAGCCCGTTCGCAAGCTATCGCCAAACGAATAGCCCCCACGGCGCGAGCTGTTCCTTTTAAGGAATGGGTTACAGCGGCCCAAATATCATCCTCGGCCTCAACGGTTAGCGATTTCCCCCACATATCAACTTGGTTTTTAAACAAACCAAAAACTTCGGCCGTTAAAGCCGCATCTCCGCCCACATATTGATTAAGGTGGTCAAAATCGATTTCAGAATCAGAATCAGAATAGCTCATTCACCCTCTATGACCGGATTAACAGAATATGAACAGAAGTTTCAGCATGGCTTCAGACGAGATTGTTTAAGCAGAGGATGTCGCTAACCAAAGGAGACTATTATGACTGTATCAAATCTAACAAAATCCTTCTTGGTAGCGGGTGCTTTGACCCTGTTTACGGTTCCTGCTGCTCTTGCTGCGCCTGCCAGTTCAGGCAAAGCAAAATTCTCAAAAAAAGCTGAATTCACGCGAATCGCGGACAATCGTGACATTCGAAACACGCACCGCTCATTTTCCCGCAGAGCTGATGGCCGGCGCGGTGATCGTCATCGCGGTGATCGTCAGCGCAATAATCGGTTTCGTAACAATCGGTTTCGTAATCGGGGCTATAGTTACAACCGGAACTATCGTCCTTACCGGAGCGTCCATTATAACCGTGGCTATAACAACCGCTACAACAATGGCTATATCAATGGACGCGGCTATCGTACCCCTTACCGGAGCAATCTCGGCATTAGCTTTCATCTCGGTACACCGGGTTACTCGCGGTATCGCTGGGCTCGCAACGCCAACGCCTTTTATACGCCCGCATATGGTAGTTATAAAACATATTCTGGAGCCACAACTTGCCGGCGCGTAACTCGCGAAGCCTATCACCACGGACACCGTGAACTGGTCAGTGTGAAGGAGTGTTCTAACCCTTGGAGTGGAACCTATATCGTCCAAGGCTCGGAACGGGTTATTAACTGCCGTTATTAATCGCTCTCTATATATATCAGAATCAAAGGCCGCCTATTAACTGTGCGGCCTTTTTATATTTGTATAATGCCTCAAACGCTCTTAGTTTATTTTCGGAATTTACAAAAAGAAGATCATTATGAGCCAATACCACCTTTTCCAACAACAAACTCAAATTGGTGAATCGCGTTGGTGGAGCTGGTGTATTGCTTTTTGGTTTTCTTTACTTGCCTGGTTTATTTTATCTGGCATTTTACTCTCACCCCTCTCTGCAATCGCCTATGAAATTGACCCTGAAATTGCGCGGCAACTCGAATCCTCCCAAATTGGCCTGCTAACGGGTGAGGATCAACATCGCGTCGCTCTGTTGATGTTAGGCGTGATGGTATCAACTGTGCTCGTTGGGCTTTTCTGGATTTTAAATCGTGCCTTCAAAGGCCGAACCCGCGTTGTTTTTGGTTATCTCACAGGGATCTCCCTGATTGCCAATATATGGACTGCCGGTTCCGCAGCCCCCATATTAATGAGCAACAGCGCTGAAACCAACACTTTAACAAATATTATCATGGCACAAAGCCCGTTGATTTATCTTTTGATGTTGCTCACATTCCCCGCTTTTCTTATCGGCCTCTATATGGTGCAAAGCTTTATTCATCACAGGCCTATTTTGTGGTTACATACGGCTGCGAAAAAATTCCGGTGGCGGCGCGCCTTTTATGCTTTTGCCGTTATGGCCACTCTAGCAGGCGCTCTTGTCTTATTACAGCATGTGACAGGTATCAGCCGTGCAGAATTTGTATTTGATCCATCCAAGTTTTTTATCTTTGCTATTATTTCCCTCATTTTTATCCCCATACAGTCAGCAACAGAAGAAATTGTATTTCGAGGGTATTTAAATCAAGCTTTTGGTCACTTCATCAAAAGCCCGTGGATTGTCTTCATCATTACCAGCCTGATGTTTGCAGCGATGCATCTCGCCAATCCCGAGGCCAAGGAAGGCGCAAAGAACGGATTATTCCTTTTAACCATGAGCAGCTATTTTGTCTTTGGATTTATTGCCTGTCTTTTGGTCTGGATGGACGGCGGATTGGAAAGCGCCATTGGCATGCATGCCGGCAATAATGTTTTTGCCGCTGTCTTAGTCAATTACCAAAATTCCGCTTTGCCAACTCCACCTATTTTCGAGGTTGGATTAAATCCCGCCATTGACGTACCTCTAGGCATTGCCGCTATGATTTTGATGGCGGTTATCATGTGGAAAACACGGCTTATTACAGAACCGCGTGATCTCCCGGTCTCGACAAACGATAGCCTTAAAAGTTTTAACTGATACAAATACCGCTCAGACCTTAAATAACCGATCGACCCTTTTCAGTTAAGCGGCATACCAGCCAATCCGGCTTAAGCGGATTGGCAAACCAAGGTTCTGCATACCCTTTTTTGATACAACTGCGTATAATTTTCGAGTTAATTTCCTGACCATTATGATCAAAAAGGGGGAGTTTCCCTCCGGGTTGTTGCCCCCCCAAACGCAGGTAATCTCGTTCCTGCACGCTCAGAGCAACGCGCGCTCTCAATTGCTCGCTCATAGCCAGCCCCATTTTCATTTCACCTTTAACGATGTAAAAACCAATATTGCGGCTTTCCCCGTCTTAAAATGCACCTTATGTTAAACTTGCGAAAATACGGTTAATAAACGAAAAAAGAAAAAGGCGGTCCCTACGTGTCTGATATTTTCAAAAAAATCACCAGTATTGAGCCGGATGATAAGGCTGTAACATCCTCACTGGGACTCAAGCCCGTAATGGATTTACCTAAAAAAGATGTTCAACAGCCCAACCCTGAAAAAACACCCTCGCTTTTAAAGCAAGACACAACGGAAGTATCCGATGATGGTAAAGACCCACTTCCGACCTTTATAACTGAAACCCCACATTATCATAAAGCGTCGCCCGAAACATCCTATCGCTGGATAGGGGTGACAGCCAGCCTTGCTATATTAATTTGGATCACAACCGCCGCAGCTATTGCCTATGGCTTTCTTGATCTTGGATTGACATGGCGAACCCTTAAAGCGGTGCAAATGGCCAGTATAGCCCTGTTAATCATGGGGCCTGCGCTGATGATTTTTTTAACCGCTTACGCTTTCCACCAATTAGCAAAACTGACAGCACAAGCGGCAGAATTAGCGCGTGTTAGCGATGCTCTCTTACGTCCAGATGAAACGGCGACCGGCCGCGTAGCAGCCATGAACACTCTTATAAAAGACCAAATCAATCAGGTCGATGCCCGCATTGATATTGCCTTATCGCGCATGCAAAGCCTAGCGGATACATTACAAAACCAAGCCAGCCTGTTGTCTACATCTTCTCAAACCGCCGAAAAAAGTTCTGACCATATTGCCTCGACCTTATCTGAACAACGGATTGCTTTGGAACTCATCGCGGGAACCTTTGACAGCCGTATGGATATATTGACAAAAACGCTAGGACATCATTCCGAGGAATTGAATAAATCAACACAAATTGCAGAACAAAAAATTCACGAGGCCCGTATTAGCGTAGAAGGAGCCGCGGCTAAAATTAACGCCGCTTCAGAAGTGGTCCGTAACAATTCCGTTGAAGCGGCACAATCGCTCGATAGCAGCCAGAACGAAATCGAAACCCTGTCCCAATCATTACTCAAACGATCACAAGAGCTCGATGCGATGTATAAAAATCATGCTGTCAATCTTTCAGCCATGATTGAAGACATGCAAGCCGAACAACAAAACCTCGGGAGCTCACTTGAAGAACGCTTGAATAAAATGCGCGATATGGCTCTCTCGGCTAAGGTCAGTGCCGAAAGTCTAATTCATGCCAGTGACGCGGGACGCGACACGGTCTCTGCCCTCTCCGATGCCGCGCGTCTATCGGATAATGCCGTCAAAGACCGATTTGCCGAAATGGAAGACCTTGTACGGTATTCTAATGAGAAAGCCGAAAAGATTAGCGACATTGCGGCGCGCCGTGTGCAAGATAGTCTGGCGCAAACCCGTAAAGAAATTACGCGTATAGAAACCGATATGGCCGCTCTGCAAAACAGGCTGGCCAGCCGAACAATCGAACCGCCAATTATACTGGAAGACAAACCGCAAAAGAATAATAAAAAACGCCGGAATTTACTAAGGCTAAAACCTATAGATGATAAAATATCACCCAAGCCCGCAGAGCCAGAACAACCACAGTTAAATCCTGAAGTTCCAGAGTTAAGACTAACCCCGCAATCTGAGACCGAACGTAAATTCAATCAAGCACTCTCGCTTGATATTCAAGATGTGTCCTCTGAACACGACCTTGTCGCAACTGACCCTGATGCCGAGATAAAAGATTTTGTATTACCGGCATCTTCCATCATTCCAAAGGATGATATTATGCGCCGGGCAATTACGGACCCGCCGCAACCTGTAAAAGAAAAATCGCGCTGGCGTTGGCGCGACATGTTATCCGGGCTCGAACGCCCTGAAACCCCTAACCCGTTATCGCAACCAATGGATGACAACGGACTAATAGCCGCGCTTTCCGCGTTAGGCCTCGCGCCCAATGCAATTGTTGATGATGGATTAATCATCGAAGCTGTCAATGCCCGCTGTTCAAAAGGCGCCAGAGCTATGAGCCACGTTGTTACGCGCCGCCTTGACAAACCCGTCAGCCATCTCGCCAAGGCGGTAGAAAACGATAGTCATTTAAAATCGAATATACATGCCTTTACTGCGCAATATGCCGTATCACTTGCGTCTATAGAGACTGATCGCAAGGCGCTTCGTATAAAGCTGGAAACCGAAATTGGCCGCGCTTATATATTATGTGATGCCGCTTTGCATGGTTAATAGCGCTCTAAACTTTATGATTGTCCGTCATTTTCCAGCCAATCCGCAACACGGTTAAGCGCTGCCATATTGGCCTGGTCCATCGCACGTACAATAGAGGAAACAGACGCCGCATCAGCCCGTACAGTATTCTCTACTTCAAATGACCCTATTAAATTGCGGTTAGACGCATTGCTGAACGTTACACTGTAAGACACAACAGCCTCTGGTGCCGCGTCGGGACCATTGTCAAAAACAGCTTCAAAATGATTGATCGTCAAATGTATGCGTGTGTCCGTTCGTGCGCCCGACACCGGCAAAACTCCAATCAAATTTTCGCGCTGAGCCATGACATCAATCAGAGATTTTTGCACCATATTGGGTAAGGATTCAGCCCAGCGGGCCCCTGATGCCGCAGCAAGACGCAATGGGCCAGAGGTCACTATAATATCCTGACCATTATAGGCCTTTGAAGCCGTGGCCCGATCAATACGGATAATGCGTGCATTTGAGGCCGCTGGAACAATATTATCCACAGGCTGGAACCGATACATAACATCAGCCGGCTTAGGGTCGGGCAAAACAGATAAACACCCGCTTATAAGAACCGTCATACCGGTTAATAAAATAGTTGTTATTTTCATTGTGGTAGCTCCACAGTTTGCCGGTCTTTACCGGCGACAAATTGTACGGGATTACGTTCTAATTCATCTGCGATCCGGCTCAAACTATCAACGACCCGGCGAATGCCGTCCAAGGTTTCTTCCACGTCGGTCAGGCCGGAATTAGACAAACGGTTAATGGCATCGCGTGCATCGGTAATCAATCCCTGCGATCCAATGGCCGCTCCATCTATTGACCCCAAGGCTTTGTCCAGAGCCTCCATTGATTCTTGGCTTCTGAGCAGAAGTTTACGAATATCATCTTTAACTAATACATCGAATTCCTCAGCCGCTATATCGACAGCCGCCGCCGCCGCTGTCACCCCTTCAGCCGCTTCGGCAAAGGTTTTTAAAACCGTTTCGATAAGGTCTGGATCAATACTGGTTTCTCGTAAATTATAGGTAATTTGATTAATATTACGCAGAATTCCGTGAAAATCTTCGATAGCTTCAGGGCTAAAAGTCACATTAACCCGGCCCAAAGCCGCCTGTGCGCCCTCAATCAACGACCCTCCGCTATCAATAAAATTGTCAATCTGGCTCATCCGTCCGGGAATACGATAAGGGCCTCGCCCCGGTAATTCTTTAAGGAGTGGAAATTCTTCGCCGCCGGAAAATATTTGAATATATGACAACCCCGTTAAACCCAACGGCTCTAATTGTGCATAACTATTGGTATGCACAGGGGTTTCAGGTCCCACTTCAATATGGGCAATCACGGCTGAACTATCTTTTGGGTCGAGGTTTAATTTGGTAACTTCTCCGACACGTAACCCGCTAAACCGCACTTCACTGCCTTGCGACAATCCTCGTACAGGTCCATTAAACACAACTTCATATTCATCATATTGCTGATCAAATTGCGCATTGGAGAGCCACGCAATAAAACACAAAGCCCCTACAAACACGATAAGGACAAATGCGCCAATAAAAGCATAATGTGCTTTACTTTCCATGAACCTCGCCCTTCTGCATTCCAGCCCCTAGGGCCGCGCGGGCCCGCGGCCCGCCAAAATATTCTTTCACCCAATGGTGATCATATGCCAATACATTAGGCAGGCTATCGGCTATGGCAATATGTTTATCCACTAGAACCGCGACACGGTCACAAATTGTGAACAAACTATCCAAATCATGTGTAATCATCATAACCGTTAACTGAAGCGCATCGCGCAAGCCTAAAATAAGCTCGTCAAAAGCCGATGCACCAATAGGATCCAACCCTGCCGTCGGTTCATCGAGAAATAACATTTCAGGATCCAACGCTAATGACCGCGCAAGACCAGCCCGTTTTTTCATCCCGCCTGATAAATCAGATGGAAATAATGTCGCCGCATTAGATGGCAAGCCAACCATATGAATTTTCATATCCGCTAGCTCCCGCATAAGAGACACTGGTAAATCCGTATGTTCTCTTAAAGGCACCATGATATTTTCGCGTACGGTCAAGGATGAAAATAAAGCGCCGCCTTGAAATAAAACACCCATTCGATTTGTTAATTCTCGCCGTTTTGCAAGTGAAATTGAATTTCTATCTTCCCCGAAATACCGCACAATACCGCCCTCGGGTTCTTTTAAACCCAACATTGTATTCAGCAGTACTGACTTACCCGATCCCGACCCTCCGACCAATCCAACAATTTCTTGCGGTCGTAATTCAAAACTCAGTTTTTCATGAATAATATTGGAACCAAATTGGGTTAAAATCCCGTCCGCCTCAATTGGGTTTTTTATATCCATCAGACGCCCATTTCCAAAAATAAAATAGCAAAAATAGCATCCATAACGATAACAGAAAAGATTGCCTGTACCACACTGGCTGTCGTTCGTCCGCCAAGGCTATCCACACTGCCCGTTACCGCCAGACCCTGACGGCAACCAATGATCGCGATAATCATTCCAAAAAAGGGCGCTTTGACAAGGCCAACCCAAAAGTTGTTGATTTCCACGGCTTCTTTCAAGCGCGAAAAAAACAAAATAGGCGAGAGATCAGACGGCCCTAACCAAGCCACCAACATCCCGCCAAATATACCCGAAAGCATCGCTAAAAATGTTAATATGGGTGCCGACACAACACAAGCAATTGCGCGCGGGGCCACCAAAGTTTCATAAGTATCAAGTCCAATGACAGTCATCGCATCAACTTCTTGGCGCATTTTCTGCGCCCCGATTTGCGCGGTAAAGGCTGAAGCAGAGCGCCCCGCCAACATAATTGCTGTGATCAAAACAGCAAATTCACGCAAAACAGCAAATCCAACCAAATCAACCATAAAAACCTGGGCCCCGAAAGCCGCCAGCAGATTTTCTCCCATAAAAGCGATCACAGCCCCAATGAAAAAACTTAATAACAGAATGATTGGCGTCGCATCGAGCCCGACATTCTCAATTTGCGAAACTACCGATTTCCAGCGAATGGTCATGGGCCGCAAAAGCTGTTTTCCCAATATAACCACCAAATGGCCTAAAAAGACTAATGTCTGATATAATTCGTCAAGCGCCCGCATTGTGGCCTGCCCCACACGCGTCAATGTATCATACCACGGCCGGGTCGCGGGGGGCGGGCGCCCTAAAACCGCATCAGCCGCCGCCTCAATCAATATGCGCTTGGCTGGACTACTTTGTAAAATTTTCCAATCGGGACGCAGCGCCCCTTCGCCGCGTATGGCACTGGCAAAAACATAAGCGCCGGCCGTATCAAGTTTCGTAACATCGCACAGATCATAACTCACTTGATTATAGCTATGTTCGGCCAACTCGTCTTGCAACTGATACGCTATATCGCGAATCGTATGGAGCGTCCATTCACCGGAAGCATAAAGCACAAGATTACTGCCCGTTTGCGAAATTGCATATTCGGGAATTGATTTGCCAGCTGTCATAGTTACAGGATGATCCATAGCCATAGAAGTATAGAGGGTACGCGCGACGTCAAGTAAAGGAATAATATGCGGCAGTTAAAAATACAAATACGCCACTGGCCTGTTGCGGGAACCTTCCGCATTGCTCGTAACGCGCTAACAGCAATCCCCGTGGTTACAGTCACCCTGTCCGATGGACACCATCAAGGCCAAGCCGAATGCCGTCCCTATGGTCGCTATGATGAAAATTGCGAAAGCGTCTGTGCGCAAATCCAATCCGTACAAAATGCAATAGAAACCGGTATGGACCGCACCGCCTTGCAATCCGCCTTACCGGCGGGCGCGGCGCGCAATGCGCTCGATTGTGCATTATGGGATTTACAGGCCAAACAAAGCAAAACAGCTATTTGGCAGAATTTAAAGATTACCAAACCCGGCCCGCGCATTACGGCCTTTACGCTATCGCTCGACACACCTAAAGCTATGGCCAAAGCCGCCAGTCAAGCCATAGATTATCCGCTGCTTAAAATAAAAATCGGAAGTAAAAACAGTCTGGAATGCGTTCTGGCCATCATAAAGGCGCGCCCCGATGCCACGCTGATCATTGATGCCAATGAAGCGCTTAACTCCGCTGCACTGCCAATGTTTTTAAAGGCTATTCCGGTTAAGAATATCGCGCTTATTGAACAACCCTTGCCGGCTGGTCATAGCACCCCTTTGCCCGAAACGGGTCATATCCTCTGTGCGGATGAAAGTTTGCATACATCAACCGATCTGCCGCACCTGTGGCAACAAGGATATCGCGCCGTCAATGTAAAACTGGATAAAACAGGCGGGATAACACAAGCTCACGACACTATGATACGTGCCCGCACTATGGGATTTAAAGTCATGGCCGGCTGTATGGTAGGGTCATCATTGGCCATGGCACCTATGGTTATTTTAGAAAGTTTGGCCGATTTCATAGATCTTGATGGCCCCTTGTTGTTGGAGCGCGATATCGACAATGGTTTATCATATAAAGGAGCCATGGTTTATCCGCCAACTTCCGCATTATTTGGGTAATTTATGGGGCATGGCCAAACGCCCCCCTGTCATCGGAACGGGCACAGCTGTTGTCAGTGGATAGGATAAGGGCAATCCTAATTTTGACCGCACTGCCAGATAAGCAAAGGCTTGTGCTTCGATCCCGTCGCTATCCCAGCCAAGCTCTTCGGCCGTTTTGATATGTCCCGCTATATGCTCGTTCAACATCAGTAATATTGCCCGGTTATACCGTCCACCACCGCAAACAACCACCGAATCGGGAACGGCCGGCATATGCCGTAACGTTTCGGCAACTGACAGGGCCGTAAATGCGGCCAAACTTGCAGCTCCGTCCTGAGGGGTGAGCCCGTCCATATCGGGCAAAACATCGAAATCATAGCGGTCGGCCGAACGCGGGACCGCGCGTTTAAAAAATGGCCGGTCCAGCCATGTCTTTACACGGGCGAAGTCCGGAGTTCCTGCCATAGCGCGTGTTCCGTCCAGATCAAAAGACCCCAAACCACAATGTTCCATCCAGCTATCAAGCGGTCCGTTGCCCGGACCGGTATCTGATGCTATAATCGTCCTGTTCGGCATAATCAGGGTAACATTACCCACGCCGCCAAGATTGAGCACAGCCGCAGGAAGCGTAATATCTGACGCAGCGGCAAGGGCTTGATGATAGGCTGGAGCCAGCGGCGCACCTTGACCGCCAGCGGCCACATCGGCGCTGCGAAAATCATAATAGACAGGCATGCCAAGCGCATTGGCTAGCGCTTGACCATCGCCTAATTGTAAAGTTCGTCCGGCCTTATCTGTCGCCGGATGATGCAAAACCGTTTGTCCATGGAACCCGATCATCGCCACATCCGATGCCCAATCCGGATAAGCCGCATATATGGCTTGCACTGCGGCAATATGAGCGGTGTGAATTACCGCTTCAGCGGCCGCAAAACTATTGGGCTGCGGCCCGTTAAATTGCCAGCGAAGGGCCGCTTGGGTTGCGTCTTGTAAAAGTGTTCGGTCTGCGCGGGAGTAATCCAAGCACAGACTTGGTCCCAGCCGTAAGATTTGCGACCCATCCGTTTCCAAAAAAGCCGCGTCAACTCCGTCCAATGACGTGCCAGACATAAGACCTAAAGCTATATAGGATGTATTTTTCATTCCGTCTGCCAGTCGCCTTGCACCGCTTGCCACATCGTCAATAAAGACAAGGCCGCCGTATCAGCTCGCAAAATACGCGGCCCTAAAGATACGGATGTAATGAAGCTTTGTTCTCGTAAAACCGATCGCTCCTTTGGAGTAAAGCCGCCAGCAGGCCCAATCAAAATTGCAGCAGGCCCGTTAATGCCCTGAAGCGCCCTAAGAGCTGGCAGCGCGCCCCCAGCCTCGTCAGCAAATATAAGTTTACGGTCAATCGACCAATCCGCAATCAGTGCCATAAGCGGCAAACCCTCGGAAATAACCGGTATATCAAGACGTTCAGTTTGCTGGGCAGCTTCAATTATTTGCAAGCGCGCTTTAGTCAAATTTAATTTCGGAAATTGCGTGCGCGCTGTGATAACCGGCTGTATATGACGCACGCCAAGCTCTACCGCTTTTTCAATTATAAAGGTTGTGCGATGTTTGCGAACAGGCGCGAAACATAAGGTAATATCCGGTACATTGTAAGGAGCCCGTAAGGGTTCCATAATATCTACCACCGCGATGTGACGCGAAATATCCTTAATTCGGGCGCGCCATTCTCCATCAGTTTCATTAAACATGCGAATGTCATCGCCAATAGATTTTCGCAACACTGTCGCCAAATAATGCGCTTGGTCTCTGGGCATAATCAGCTCGGCCCCTGAAATCAGTTTTTCATCCCAATAAAGCCGGGGTAATGTATAATTCGGACGCATGGGGATTGCTATAGCCGAGTCGGAACGGCTAATCATCCTTTATATGAACGCGCCTATCACAGACTCAGATACAGGCCATTGGGTTAACCGCGCGCCGCGAGCGCTGCGGCCTTATCTACAACTCTCTCGCCTTGATCGGCCTATCGGATATTGGCTGTTATCCCTGCCAGGCTGGATTGGTTTGGCCTTTGCTTCGTTAACACACGGGTTTGCGCCAATCGACATAGCGTGGGCCGCTTTTATTTTTATCGGCGCTGTCGCCATGCGCGGGGCTGGCTGTACATATAATGATATTGTGGATCAAGATTTGGACGCGCAGGTTACGCGCACAGCCCTTCGTCCCTTACCGGCAGGCACCGTAACGACAATGCAAGCATGGGGCTGGCTATTCATACAGTGTTTCGTCGGACTTCTGATACTACTTTGTCTGCCCCGGCTCGCGCAAATTATCAGCCTATGCTCTCTACCATTAGTTGCGGCCTACCCTTTTATGAAACGCATCACATGGTGGCCGCAAGTCTGGCTGGGCTTAACCTTCAACTGGGCTGTATTTGTGGCTTATGCTGCCAAGACAGAAACCGTCAGCGCGCCTCTTTTGATCCTCTATGGCGGGTTAATATTCTGGACTATCGGCTATGATACAATTTATGCCTGTCAAGACAGAGAAGATGATGCCATGATCGGAGTTAAAAGCACCGCGCGCCTCGCCGGTGAAAGCCTTCCCCGGTTTATCAAATGGGCCTATGGCTGCTGTGTTATACTAATTATTGTCGCCATTATATTCGAGCTTCGTCCCTATCACACGGGTTTTATCGGACTCATTGCCGCTATAATAACCCCTCTGGGTTTTAGCGCTCATCTGGCGGCACAATTACGCAAACTTAAACAACGCGAAACCCCGGAATATTTAGGCCTCTTCAAATCCAATAAAACCGCGGCAATCCTGTTAATTTTAGGCCTAATCAGCGGGGCCCTAATTCTGCATTACCTCACCGCATCGTGAAAGAAACTTCATTAGCTTTTGATATGCGCAAATCTATATAGGGTGAGGCAGAATAGGAGCTCATTATGCTAACCAGACGTACCCTTGGACTCAGCGCCGGTGCTTTCGCTATAACGGCATGCACACGGAGCCAAGTCAAAGCCCATGCTAAAGATGCATCAACGAAAACACAGGCTAACACAATATTGGCGGAGACAATTATGAGTGATGAACAATGGGCCGCATTATCCGAACGCGAATGGAGCGAAAAATTGACAGAGCAGGAATTTTACGTCTTGCGTAAAGAGGGTACGGAACGCCCTTGGACAAGTCCGCTCAATGATGAAAAACGGGCTGGTACATTTACCTGCGCCGGATGTGCCCTGCCGTTATTTAGAACCGAAATGAAATTTGACAGCGGAACAGGCTGGCCCAGTTTCTTCACAGTGATTGAAGGTAATGTCGAAACAAAAAAAGACTTTAAACTTGTCTTGCCGCGGACCGAATATCACTGCAAACGCTGCGGCGGACACCAAGGACATGTCTTCAAAGACGGCCCCGCGCCAACAGGGCTTCGCTATTGCAATAATGGTGTAGCTCTAGATTTTATAGCCGATGTTTAACACGAAAGAAAACATCCCGTATTTAAATTTAAATTCAGCCTTGCCAGATAACATTTTCTAGCACATGATTTAGACCTTGTTTGCCGTCCCATAGTGGGGCCGCGTTTATGAAAGGAGGTCGATTTTGTTTATCTGTTTTGAGGGGTCTGCCCGAAGCTGTTAGATCAGCCCTTTCGTAAAAGCGAAATTGGGTATTGTATTATCTACCAAGAAGCCGGCAAGATGTCCGGTAAGACCCAAACTTCAAAAAGAAGCCCCCTGATATTGTCAGGGGGCTTTTTGTCTTTCTGCGGCAATTAATTTTGACAAATTACTTCGGATGCGTAACATTTATACAAAGGAGAACCTTATGGCTATTGCCCGCCCTGTTGACCGCCGTTTATTTTTCCTCTTTGATCGCGCGCATACACAACTCGCCAAAGCCGCTGAACAACATTTATCACATCATAGTAAAGTCACCACGGCGCAAGCTTCTGTTCTTATTTACCTTGGTTATCATGACCACTGCTCACTCACAGAACTGGCTGAAGGTACGGGCCGCAACAATCCGGCTATCACGGGGCTTGTAGCCCGTATGGAAACCATAGGACTTGTTACCCGTATCGATGACGCATATGACCGCCGCTCTAAACGCGTAATGTTGACACATGCGGGGTGGGAGCGGCGCGAATTAGTTATGGATGATTTTCGTGATTTTAACACCCGCCTTATCAAAGGGTTATCAGATCAAGAGGTCGACGCTGTATTAAAATTTCTGTCAAACGCCCATAAAAATGTTGTTTAAGTGATCCCCGTCACAGTCCGGCCCGGCACGTTGGAATATGAAGCTATCACATAATGCATTACTGCTACCTAATATCAAAGATAGTCATGCAATGTACATTGTGTTATCAAAACTTAACCGAACGGCCATGAGGGTCAATCAGGGCGCAAATGAAATTTTTGACTAAAATACTTATCGCGGGAACGATTGTATTCGCTATAAATGCGGCCGCAACATCAGCGATTGACGCGCCGGCCTTGGCACAAATATCCAATATAGATAACAACCAGATTATGGCCCGCAACACAAACACTGTGAGCTATGATGTAAAATTGGCAAATGCCTGTGTGTCTTCGGGGCGCAATAAAACCGATTGTATTTGCGTAACCCGTATTTTTAAACACCGTATGACCCTGCGTGAATATAAAACGGCTGTTCCGCTTTATGCAGCAGAGAAAAGCCCTGAACGCTCTGCGATTAGCGCTATAAAAATGACATTGAATAAATCCGGTATAGGAGATGCCGATATCAATGCCATTGACGCCCTGCAACGCAAGTTGGCCAATAGCCCTCACTTTGACCAAATCTGCGCTGAAGCGTCGACATATTTTCGCGAAAACGATTAGACGGCTCTAACCGTGCCTTTTGTCTGGGCTGTAATAGCATTTGCGCTAGTCAGGCTGCCATAATACCGCTAGGCAGTCTTATGACTAAACCAACCCCGAAAACAGCAAGCACAGCAACTCTGCAAGTCGATATTGTCTCGGATGTTATATGCCCATGGTGTTGGCTGGGGAAACGATATTTCGATCAAGCTGTCACAATATCGGGACAAAAAATAGCCGTCACATGGCGGCCCTATATGCTCGATCCCACAGTGCCAATGCAGGGCGTGCCTTACAAAGACTATATGGCAAAAAAATTTGGTAAAGGCCCCAGCGATCGTTTTAAAGCCATGCGTGCCCATCTGGAAACAGCTGCGCCAGAGGCGGGAATAACCTTCCGGTTTAGCCAAATCCCTATGCGGCCCAACACATTGAATGCGCATCGCATCATACGCTGGGCGGGCGGGCAAGGCTTAGCCGATCAAGCCGTGGAAGCCCTGTTTAAAGCGGCATTTGATGATGTGGACGATATTGGCGATCTTGATGTTTTAACACGCATAGCCAACAATATTGGCCTTGACCCAGACATTACAAAAGATCTTTTACAAAGCAGCAATGATACCGATGCCGTCAATGAGGAAATTGATTTTTTCCGCCGCCTCGGTATATCTGGCGTGCCTACCTTCATCTATAATGGCCAATTAGCCGTTCAAGGGGCCCAGCCTGCCGAACACCATTTAAACGTCATGAAAGAGGCCGCAAAATTGCCGCCGCCAAATTCATAACAGAAAGTTTTTATCATGGAACCTTTGCAAATTGCCGGGCTTTATATCGCCCTGAACTTGATCCTCGCTGTCGTCCTAATTTACCGAGTCGTAAAAATACGTATATCGGATAAAATCAGTATGGGAGATGACAATAATCCGGTTATGGCAGCCCGTATTCGGGCCCATGGGAATTTTATCGAAAATACGCCCCTTATGCTTATCGGGTTATTTACCCTTGCATCACTCTCGGCCCATGTTGTGGCTTTACATATTTGTGGTATCGCTATTTTACTTTGCCGCCTTCTACATGCCTATGGTATGGCCCAACCCCATGCTAATGGACAAAGCCGAAGAATTGGCATGATGCTAACCTTTGTAATCTATATCGGCATAGCCCTTTACCTCTTATATATTGTGATAGCCGGATAATGAAAAACGACCCTCTAACAGCCACCGCTCTTGCACCGGTGCTTGAAACACTCTTGTCTCGTGCCCGTCATTACGGCGCTGAAAAATGTGACGGTATTGCTACCCATGGCCGCTCACTATCCGTTGTGACGCGCGGCGGAAACCTCGAAGATGTTGATAATAGCGAAGGCAAAGATATTGGCCTGCGTGTCTTTATCGGCAAGCGACAAGCTTGCGTATCCAGCTCTGATCTCTCCTATACCTCACTCGATAAACTGGCAGAACGCGCTGTTGCTATGGCTCGTTTAGCTCCCGAAGATGAATATTGCGGTTTGGCCCATAATGATTTGCTAGAGCACGCGCCCCCCGCTCTTGATCTCTTTGACCCAGCCGAGTTATCACCCGCTGATTTGCTGGAGCGCGCGAATACTGTCGAAGCGGCAGCCCTTGCAGTAAAAGGCGTTAAGCAAGCCGAAGGCGCCAGCGCATCAGCCAATACATCAGCCGTTTATTTCGCAACCAGCGAAGGCTTTAGTTCCGGTTGGCGCGGGTCCCGCTTTTCCATGGGCGTGTCGGCTTTTGCCGAAGGTGATGACGGCGCTATGGAACGCGATTATGATTACCATGGCGCGCGGTTTATAGCCGATGTGAAAGATATGGAAACCATTGGCCGTACCGCCGGACAACGGGCTGTTGCTCGGCTTGGCGGCACCCAGCTCAGTTCATCAACCATGCCGGTCATTATGGACCGGCGGGTGTCCAATGCTTTGCTCAGCGCCTTTACCGGAGCCATTACAGGCAGCGGAATTGCACGCGGTGTTTCATTTTTGAAAGATAAAATGGACAGTCCGCTTTTTGCTAAAAACATCACCATAATAGATGATCCTTTGATACCGCGGGGTCACGGCTCGCGGCCATGGGATGGCGAAGGCGTGCAGGTTCAGCGCCAAATACTAGTTAATGATGGTGTTTTAAAATCATGGCTGTTAAATACGTCATCAGCCCGCCAATTAGGTATGATCACGACAGGCCATGCGTCCCGCCCCATCGGCAGCCCGCCGGGTATCAGCCCGACCAATTGCTATATTGAGACCGGCGAAAAATCACCAGAGCAACTTATGGCAGACATTGGTTCTGGATTACTTGTAACGGAAATGTTTGGCCCCTCGCTTAATTCCAATACTGGCGATTACAGCGTCGGGGTAAGCGGGTTTCAAATTCAAGGCGGAGATATTGCCCGTCCCGTCAATGAAGTCACAATTGCTGGCAATCTGCTGGATATGTTTGCTGGATTAATTCCTGCCAATGATCTTGTTTTTGACAATGCGGTGGTTACACCCAGCCTGTTGATACCGGAGATGACGCTTGCCGGCACCTGATCCTGATAGCACATCCTATAGCCAAGACCGTGCGCTTTTGATCACAACTGTGCGCGCAGCCGGCGTCATAGCTAAAAACGCCTATGACGCCAATGATAGCAAAGTTTGGGATAAAACCGCAGGCCATCCCGTTACCGATGCTGATATTGCAGTAAATGACTATCTGGCCAAAATTCTGCAAAAGGCCCGCCCCACCTATGGCTGGCTATCCGAAGAGACAAAAGATGACCGCTCGCGCCATGAATGCACACGTTGTTTTGTTGTCGATCCGATTGACGGCACACGGGCTTTCATCGATCGCACGCCTAATTTCACGGTGTCCGTAGCTGTCATTGAAAACGGCATATCCATTGCCGCTGCGCTGTATAATCCGCTCACAGATGAAATGTTCGAGGCCCATCTCGGCGGCGGCGCACAATTGAACGGTCGCTCTATATCCGCCCTCGATAGTCCCGCCATCGCCAATATCCGTATGGTTGGATATCCACGTAAATTTCGACGTCTGGCTTGGCCTGAGATGCAATGCCGTATTGTCAATTCCATGGCATATCGCATAGCTCTTGTTGCCTGCGGACAGGCCGATGCTACCGTTGCTTTTACGCCCAAATCAGATTGGGATATTGCCGCGGCCCAACTCATTGCTACAGAGGCGGGAGCCCGTGTGACCAATTTGCGCGGCGTTGAGCCAAATTATGACAATAAAACCACAAGCGGTTTAGGCGTTATTTGTGCTGGAAAGACATTACACGCTTTGCTATTAGCCCGCGTGAAACCCGTCATCACGCAATTTGAGCAAAGCGATGACAAAATTAAAGATTTTGGATTTATGGGAACTACTATGTCTGACCGCCACACTGAAAATAATGACATTCAACTATTGCATTTGGTGATTGGCGGCGAACTTGTCGACCCGAATAAAACGGAATTTAAAGACCTGACAAAAGTTGATTTTGTTGGCGCTTATGCCAATTTTTCCGAAGCCCGCGCTGCATGGCTCGGTGCGGCCCAGCGCACAGTGGATAATGCCCATATGCGCTATTTCGTCTTGCACGCCCATGAATTAATCGACCCTGATAAAGACGGCTTCATTGGCTAATAACGCATCAGTATCGCAAACAGATCGCCAGAGGATAAAACGCCTTTGGCGGGATTATATCTGGCCGCAAAAGACAAAGCTCTTTGCTGCGGCTATTTTCATGGCTATTTTAGCAGCTGCAACGGCGGCTTATACATTTGTTGTTCACATTATTATTGATGAGGCCAATACCTTATCTGGTGATATTGATGCGGCTACAAATGCTAAACTCTATGCCTCTGCTATATTGCCTGTCTTGCTGGGGATAACGGCCCTTTCAGGTCTTTCCAATTACGCCCAGCGTATTCTCTCTAATTCCATTGCCCTTAATGCTGTTGGCGCAATGCAAAAACAAATGTTTCAATCGGCCCATGCCCGTGATTATGCCCATTTTTCACGCGAACCGACAGGCAATCTTATTTCCAAATTCACCAATGATGTCACGATCATTTCCAATGCCCTTATCCGTACACTGTCCAATCTGATTGTGGCCTTGCTCACTGTCATTCTAACACTGGCAGCCATGCTATCTCAGAATTGGCAACTCAGCCTTGTGATGACTGTTTTTTTGCTTGCCTTTTGGCCTATAATCATCATTTCAAAACGCATGCGCGGCAATGCTAAAGACGTGCAGTTCCATGTCGGCACCATTACCTCCGAGCTTAAAGAAAGCTTCACCAGCGCCCGAATGGTCAAAACCTATAATCTGGAGCATAATGAAAACACCCGCCTTGGGAAAAGCTTTGATGAACGCATCCGGCTTTTTATGAAACTGGTGACTGAGCAAGCCCGCGTCGATCCTATTTTAGAAATTTTGGGCGGACTGGCCATTGCAGGAGTTATGATCTTCGGCGTTTACCAAGTCACGAATAATACAGCCTCGCCGGGATCTATTGGTGCGGTTTTAACCGGATTGCTTATTCTATCACCGAAATTGCGCGCGCTGGGAACGCTCAATAATGTCATTCAAGAAGGATTAGCAGCCCTGACCCGCATCTTTGATGTGATTGACACGCGGCCCAATATTATTGACGCGCCCGATGCCACCTCCCTTAAGAATATACGCGGCGATATCGAATTGGATAATATCAGCTTTAGCTATGACGACGGTACACAGGCTCTACGCACTGTATCAATCACCGCAAAAGCCGGCGAAACAATTGCTTTTGTCGGGCCGTCGGGCGGCGGAAAATCCACAATTATTAATCTCATCCCGCGGCTCTACGATGTTAGCGCCGGATATATCCGTATCGATGGGACGGATATACGCGATGTTACCCTTGACAGCCTACGCGCCAATATAGCGCTTGTTTCCCAAGATGTGACCCTGTTTAACGACACAATTGCCGCCAATATCGGCTTTGGCGATACGACGGCAAACCGAGACGCCATTATTGCGGCCGCGCAAGCCGCCGATGCCCATGATTTTATCGCCGCTTTGCCTGATGGGTATGACACCGTATTGGGCGAAGCTGGCAATGGGCTATCCGGCGGACAAAAACAGCGGTTATCCATAGCCCGCGCTATCTTGCGCGATGCGCCTATCCTTTTACTTGATGAAGCAACCTCAGCCCTTGACGCACAATCGGAAGCAAAAGTTCAAACAGCTTTGAGCCGGTTAACCAATGGACGCACAACCCTTGTTATTGCCCATAAATTGTCTACGGTACAAAAGGCTGACCGTATTTATGTGCTGGATAAAGGGCGTATTGCTGAAACAGGCACCCATGAAACCCTGAGTAAAAAACGCGGCGGGCTTTATGCTAAATTGAAAGCCTTGCAGCACTAAAACATTGATATTATTCGCGCCGTAAAATCAGCTCTGTTACCGGATTGCCAGACCATTGTGCCATAAACCGTGTTTTGACGTCGTCTGGGTCATAGATAGTTTCAACCCAATCCATAAAGCTAATATCATTTTCGGCTGCATACTCCAGATAATCCTGAAAGAAGAAATCCAGCATACCGGTTTTACCTTGCCGCACATGGAGATATTTAAAAGACAATTGCTCTATCGCGGTCTCTATGGGTTCGCCCCTTTTGAAATGTTTATATAAAACGCCCATAATGCCGGTGCGATCTGCCCCGGATTTACAATGCATCACGGCCGGATACTCTATGGTGTCAAATAATTCACGCGCGCCTCTAATCTTTTCAACCGTATGCACATCACGCGAATACATGCGATAATCGACCAAGGTAATGCCGTAATGCACGCAAGCTTCCTTTTCCAAAAGATAATAGCCCTTAGGCGATTCCCCGCGTAAATTGATAAGAGTCTTAATGCCCTTTTGTGCCAATTGCGCGATACGTTTCGGGGACGGTTGATTTTCGCGGTACATATCCCCGCCAAGACTATGGTGATTAGTAAACCGGATTCGCAAAAACCCATGATCCCCCCACATAAGGTCGCGGTAAGCCTGTTTTCGATGTGCCTTGTTATTGAGGTCTAATGCCATATATCCTAAGCCTAAGTGGTTCGGCTTGCATAACAGGGAGAGGACTGGTGTTCAAACGCTTCATGCGGTCAAAAGCCGTTCAAATCGCCCTCGGCTGGCTCGTCGCAGCCTATATGGTTTTAGTCAAATATACAACGCGCTGGACAATAGAACGTCAAGATAAAGCCCAGCCAGTCATCGACAGCGGCAGCGGTCTGATTGCGCTGACGTGGCATTCCCGATTTATGATGCTCAATAGCGCGTGGAAAAAAGACTGGCAAATGCCCCATGTTCTGATTTCACGGTCGCGCGACGGGGCTATTGTCGCCCATGCAACCCATTTTTTGGGCCTTAAAACCATTCGCGGGTCGGCTAAAAAAGCCGGGTCACTTAAAGCAAAAGGCGGGGCTAAAGCCGGACATGATATTATCACAGCTTTAGAGAGCGGCGGTTGTATTGTTATCACACCGGACGGACCGCGCGGGCCGCGCCAAAGACTGGGCGATGGCCCGCTACGCCTCGCCCGTTTAACCGGCGTACCCATACAACCGTGCAGCTTTGCTGTAAAAAACCGCAAACAGCTCAAGAGTTGGGACCGATTTATTCTGCCTCTTCCCTTTGGCACCGGCCGTATCATTTGGGGTACACCTGTTACGGTGCCAGCAAATGCAGATGATCTTATGCTTGAAACCCTACGTAAGCGCATAGAAACCGAGATGAATATTGATCTATCCTCGGCCGACCAAGTCTTAGGACATGAACCGATAGACCCCGCCCCTGAAAAAAGCACATTGCAAAAAAGCACGCCGCTATGAGTGAAACGGGTTTAATACGGGCCTATACGGGCTTAACAAAAGTGCTGGCCCCCTTATTGCCCTTTTGGCTGAAACGCCGGGCACTGAAAGGAAAAGAAGATCCGGCCCGGCAAAGTGAACGGTTTGGCATTACAGCCCATGATCGCCCCGAAGGGCCGCTCTTTTGGATGCATGGGGCCAGTGTCGGCGAAACCATTATGCTGCTACCGGTTATGCGGTGCTTATTAGCCGAAGACCCAACAGCTCATGTCTTGATAACTAGCGGGACCGTAACGTCAGCCGCTGTTCTGGCAGCGCAATTACCCAACCGTGCAATCCATCAATATGTGCCGCTGGACACACCAAAAGCCGCGGCTGCTTTTCTGGACTATTGGAAACCGGAACTCGCCATTTGGGCAGAGTCCGAAATATGGCCCAACCTTATAATGGCGACGCATTCGCGCAATATTCCTATGGCCTTGATCAACGCCCGCATGAGTCAGGAGTCTATTGAAGGCTGGGCCAAACGTAAAAAATCGGCCCGAATACTCTTTGGTTATTTTGATGTCATTTTGGCTGGTGATGAAAAAACAGCCAATAGCCTAACATGGCTGCTAGGCCGGACTATCGAAGCCTCCGGCAATCTCAAAGATGCGGCCCCGCCCCTGCCGGTAAATGATAACGAACTAACCGCCTTAAAAAAATCAATCGGCCAGCGTCCCGTCTGGTGCGCGGCCAGTACACATAACGGCGAAGAGGCTCTTATTTTAAAAGCTTTTGATGAAGTAAAAACAACCCATCCCCAAGCTTTACTCATCCTTGCCCCGCGCCACCCCGAACGCCGCAGCGCGATCACCCCATTATTGAAAGGCCGTACAATCGCTCTGCGCTCCGATAAAAAAAAACCGACAGCAAAAACAGATATCTATCTCTTTGATACAATAGGAGAAATGGGATTGGCTTATCGCTTATCCGCAATCACATTTGTCGGCGGGTCTTTGGTAAAAGGGTTAAAGGGACATAACCCTTTGGAACCCGCACGGCTGGGCAATGCAATCCTCACAGGAACCTATATTGAAAGTTTTTCCGATAGTTACATGTCTATGTTTGCATTTGACGCCGCACAGCGTATCTTAAACCCCAAGATGATCGGCTCTGTTATTTCAAATTTACTCGATGATACTGACACATTAAAGTCTTATCAGGCCCGGGCGCAGGATTTTGCATACGGCCGCGATGCAGTATTGGATTATGTTTGGAATACGCTTCAACCACTTATCAAATCTAACCGATAAGGTTTATCATGCGCCCGCCTGAATTTTGGAATATTAAAGAGGGCCGAGACAGTGCGCCAATGATCCGCCTTTTACTCACCCCTATAAGCTGGGTTTACGGATGGGCGGCAGCCCGGCGGATCAAAACGACAGACAGCTATGACCCGGGTTTGCCTGTTATTTGCGTCGGCAATGCCACGCTTGGCGGTACAGGAAAAACACCTGTTGCAATTTACTTGCTTAAAAGCTTTCGCCGCCTTGGTATTAATGCGGTAGGCCTAACCCGCGGATATGGCGGTCAAGAAAAGGGCCCGATGCCGGTCCATGAGCGCCATACGGCGGCCGATGTGGGTGATGAACCCTTATTGCTTGCCCGCCATGGCCCTGTCTGGGTCGCCGAAGGACGCGATGACGGTGCCCGCGCAGCCCGCAGCCATGGGGCCTCTGTCATCATCATGGATGATGGCCATCAAAACCCGCAACTTGAAAAAACCCTGTCTCTGCTGGTTGTCGATGCCGAAACAGGCTTTGGCAATGGTGCCGTTTTCCCTGCTGGTCCGCTGCGCGAAAAACTCGGAGCGGCCCTAGTACGCGCTGATGCAATTATCCTGATGAAACCAACCCCCGATTATGAAATTGATGAAGTTTTAACAGAGCAACTTTCCAGTAAAGTCGTCATTCCAGCCTATCTGGCCCCGGCTGCCGCCCCGCCCAAAGGTAAATTATATGCTTTTGCTGGCATTGGCCGCCCGAATAAATTCTTTGATGCGCTGCGTCGCCACGGCGCTGATATTGTCGAAGAAGTGCCCTATGCTGACCATTATAAATATAAGGATGCCGATATTGAAAATCTTTTCCTTTTGGCCAGTGAATATGACGCCAGCCTTATCACGACAGAGAAAGATTATGTCCGCCTACCCCAAGGCTATCGGCGCGGTGTCCATAGTTGGCCCGTCTCTGTTGTTTTCGAGGATGAGTTGACAATGCGCCGTCTTTTGCATCCAATTATATCGCAGGTAAAGCCGCGTGTCTAAATTGGATAATCCATCATTGGGTCAAAAAATTCTCTGGCGTATAGAAGCTATCGCTTATGATATTTTGCGCGGTATCCTATCTATATTCCCTTTTTCATGGATATCGGCTTTTGGCGGAAAACTCTTGCAACTCATCGGGCCGCTGACAAGTAAACATCATATCGCTAAGCGTGGCCTTCAAATCGCTTTCCCAAAGATGGAGGACAGGGCATTACGCCGCTTGCTGTCGGCGCAATGGAATAATACGGGCCGAACTTTGGCAGAATTTCCATTAACGCATCGCTTAAAGCCTTTTGAAGGATCGAGAATTACGATAACCGGCTTGGAAATATTCAAAGCCCATGCCCCGGCCGTGATCATCACAGGTCATTTTGCCAATTGGGAAGTCATGGCGGCAGTTCTAACCCAATCGGGACTGCCTGTGCGCATCACATATCGTAAGATTAATAACCCCTATATGAATAATCGTGTCCGGCAGCAGAGAGAAAAATACGGTACGCAATATCTTGTGCAAAAATCAGGGACACGCGGAGCACGCGAATTAATCAGCGCTTTGCAATCGGGTGAGAGCGTGGCTTTGCTCGGAGACCAGAAATTTAACACCGGTTTATCTCTGCCCTTTTTTGGGCAAGACGCTATGACAGCACCGGGCGCGGTGCGCCTAGCGCTAAAAACGGGACGCCCACTTTTACCTATGGCCGTCACGCGGCAGGGCGCCAATTTCACCGTCACATTTTATGACCCGATAGAAATTGAACCCAGCGGACACCGGGAACGGGACACCGAAAACGGGGTTAAAAAAATTATCGCCTTTACCGAAGATCGCATAAAAGAACACCCAGAACAATGGTTCTGGGTGCACCGGCGTTGGCCCAAAAACCTATATCAATAGGCTGGACAACTTATGTCCAGCCTTAGGCTCAACCAACCAAAGCTCTGATAAGCGCTGTGTCGCCCAGTTTTATACTCCGGGCTTCATTCGTCAAAGTTTCACTGAGCAATGCACCACGCATAACCATATCGCCTGTTTGAATCACCGTCCCCGTTCGCAAGTCAATCTGAACCGGAATTTGGACCGTTTGGCCATTATCCAATACGGCCCGAATGTCTATATCCAACACTGTCTGATCCAGCGGCCGGTCAATATAAATCATATGATCTTGCATTACAGCCCAGGTCGGCAAAGCCTGCCCATTCTTCTGATCCACGGCCCAAGATTGAACACCCGTATCGCAAAAATGCTGTAAGCTTGACCCTAATTGCACGGTAATATCGTGATCGCCAGCAATAGCCTCGACAACAATATAGGCACAGTCATGATCCATATCGGGAATGTGAACGGCAACCATACCGCCCCGGAAATTTGCATCTCCATACCGTGCTCCGCCTATATCGCCCGCGGTCAGAGTATTTTCGGCAAACCAGATTTTTAAGTCCGGCGCAGCCGCATTCATCCATTGATACGGGTCGGCTCCAGACGCCGGAGTATCAAAAACGGATAATAAAGCCTTGGACTTAATATCAACGGTTTCCGGTTCAACAAAAAAGACCAATCCAGCAACAAAGCTTTCAACAGCTTGGCCCGCTGCATTCCCGAAGACATCGCGCTGCACTGCAAAAATATCTCCGCTTGGCTGCGGTGTTTGGGAGATAGCCATAAAGACACCATTGGCCTCAACAGTAACCGTATCCGTCGACCCATCCGGGAAGGTAACAGTAATCACCGCTCCGGGCTCGCCTATACCGGTAACAATGAGGTTACCATTCTCCGCTTCGCGCGGCCTGTCCAATACGGGTTCATCTATAACGGGCGTAACGTCGATCGTAACCGAAGCTGCATTGGTACCACCATCACTATCGGTCACCGTATATCCGAAAGCGAAAACACCGTTAAAGTTTCGAGCCGGTTCAAAGACTAAATTACCATCAGCCGATAATGTAACCTGCCCTTCAGGCACATCTAACGGAACGTCAAATTCAATTAAGGTCCCGTCCGGCAATGCCGCAACATCAATTGTTAGGCTATCACCATCCGGGTCGCTGTCATTGTCCAGAATATTTTGGCTAAAGAGGGTATCTTCTGGTGTCACAAAATTATCATTTTCAGCGACAGGCGACGGATTGCTAACCGCGTAAATCACGCTCGTCTCGGCCGTTTCGCCAAACGGGTCCTGCGCAGTGATTACCGCCGTATAGAGCCCGTCGCCATTCGGTCCGCCTTGAGAGGCATCACCGTTAGGCGTGCCCGTGATAATACCACTAATCGGATCAATTATAAGCCCTGGCGGCAGCCCCTCGGCTGCATAAGTCAGCACATCACCATCATCATCGACAAATAACGCGCCCACATCAACCGGATCACTTAACCGGTTATCCTCCCCGTTCTGGATAGGAATAACCCGGGCCATATCCGGCTGTGTCTGTTCGGGGTCTTGTGGATCAACCACGCGCGGCGCATCATTCACACCCGTCACCTCATAGCGCACAACCGCCCTATCCGTGCCC
>CAZZKV010000011.1:31318-75957 GCA_964654665.1 uncultured Caulobacterales bacterium
GCAACATCAACAACAGGCGCAGGATTGGTGATCGTGTAAACAACATTCGTGGTGAAGCGTGCGCCATTGCCATCATCAGCCGTAACCGCAATAGTGTAAACACCGTCGCCATTCGGTCCGCCTTGAGAGGCATCGCTATCGGGCGTGCCGCTGATCACCTGACCATCAAAGACAAGGCCCGGCGGCAGCGCCGCTGTGTCAAGGCTCAGCGTCAACACATCGGAACTGTCAGGGTCCCCAAAGAAAGGTGTTAAGTCAAAATCCGTCACCGGGCTGGCGTCATCACCGCTCTGGGCCGGAATATAGGCCTGATCATCGGCTGGCGGGTTAACATCCCCCGGCACACGCGGCACCGGCGCATCATTCACACCCGTCACCTCATAGCGCACAACCGCCCTATCCGTGCCCCCATCACCGTCATCAATCTGATAGACAATGCTGGTGCTCCGGCTCTCGCCCACAGCCAGATCCTCAAACTCTCCGTTCGGGTCAAAGCTGGCAGATCCATCGGCATTCACAATAAACAGACCGCCACTGGATCCGGCAACCGCGCTGCCCACTCCCGTGCCATCCGCCAGTCCCGCCAGTGCGGCTGTATCATCACCGCTCGCAATACGGCTCACCGCCAGAGCATCACCGTCAGGGTCGCTATCAACATCCAGACCGTTATCGGCAAAAATATCCACAGAGACAATCCTGTCTTCATCACCCGTAAGATTATCATCCTGGGCAAGCGGAGCCGGATTGCTAATCGTGAGAACCACCCTATCCGTAACACGCCCGCCCTGACCGTCATCACCCGTCACAATAATCGGGTAAACCCCGTCGCTGTCAGGGCCAAATTGGCTGGCGCGGGGGTCAACCGTGCCGCTGATAATCCCCGTCACAGGGTCAATCGACAGACCCGCAGGCAGACCCGCCGCACTATAAACCAGAGTATCACCATCAGGATCCGATAGCATCGGCGTTAAGCTCACAACCTCACCATCAACCGCCATCCGGGGACCAAGCGCAACATCAACAACAGGCGCAGGATTGGTGATCGTGTAAACAACATTCGTGGTGATAGTCTCCCCGCTTGGGTCTGCCGCTGTAACCATTACAGTATAAATGCCATCATTGGCAGGCCCGCCCTGAGACGCATCGGCGTCCGGTGTGCCTGTGATCAATCCCGTATCCCGATCAATCATCAATCCATTCGGCAAACCGCTAGCGATGAACGTAAGATCGTCACCATCAACATCGCTAAATGCAAGGCTTGTATCAAAAGGCGTTTGGTCAGCACCGTCCGTGCCTGACTGGGGGGTCAGCATAGCAATAACAAGCGGAAGGTCATTCACCCCTTGCACTGTAATCGAGACTGTCGCCATATCGGTACCGTCAATGCCGTCGCTGATCTGGTATGTAAAACTATCTGTTGCCGTTTCGCCGACAGCCAAATTATCAAATTGGCCATTAGTGTTATAACTATAGCTGCCATCAGCATTGATGATCAGAATGGCGCCGCTGGGTAATGTGATCGGATCGCCGGATATAATGGCTGTGCCATTAACCTGCGTAACCATAATCATATCGCCGTCAGGGTCAGAATCGATACCATTACCCATGACTGCATCATTGTCATTATCATTGAAAACATTTTCAGCAATTGTGGTGTTTTCACCCGCTTGCTCAAAATCGTCATTGGCGACCGGGGCTAGATTTTCACCGGAAATATTGATAGAGACAGTGGCTTGGGAAATACCGCCATTTCCATCCGAAATTTCATAGGTAAAACTATCCATTCCGCTATCGCCCGGATTGAGACTATCAAATTGGCCATTTGGATCATAATCATAAGACCCATCGGCATTCACCGTTAAAAGCGCGCCACTTGGGAGCGTAATTTCTGTCCCATCCATTAAAGCGGCACCATTGACACGGCTGATGGTTAGCATATCCATTTCCACGTCACTATCCAAGCCATCAAGCGCGTCATTATCCGTAATTGCATTACCGGATAGCATGCCGGTTTCGCCTATGGTTGCAGCGTTATTCTGAGCCATAGGGTCATCATTGACGCCGTTAACCGTAAAGGTCGCAATGGCCGTATCTGTGCCGCCATTGCCATCATCAATCTGATAGACAATACTGGTGGTCCGGCTCTCGCCCGCTTGCAAATCTTCAAATTCACCATTGGGATCGAAATCAAGCGAACCATCAGCGTTCACGGTGACAAGGCCACCTGCCGAGCCAGCAACCATCGTTGCAACCCCGGTTCCGTCACTCAATGCAGAAAGAGCGGCTTCATTCATACCGGTGGCAACCCGGGTAACGGTAAGCGGGTCATCGTCCGGATCGATATCGTTTTGCAGCAATCCATCTGTTGCCGATATCGTGGTAAGGGGGGTATTCTCATCCGTTTCATAAAGAGTAGCGGTACTTAATGACGCCGTTGTGTAGCCAATGGGGCCAATCACGACACCAAATGGATTGCCGTTACCCCCAGATACTTCTGTGTGAGTCACGACAACATCTCCGATCTGGAGGTTACCCGCATCAATCGTGAGAACACCATTGGTTTCCGCCCCGGCAGAACCTGGAAGGGCTTCAACAGTATTTGTAACCTCGTTAAAAACAAGTCCGCCCACTGTTGATCCGTCTGCGAGTGTAAAAGTCACCATGTCTGTGATGTCGTTACCATTGATGTCTAGCACCTGAATGCCAATGTCTTCGTTGCCATCAACATTGTTATTGTTGAAGGCCATTGTGATATCGACCTGCTCTACCGGCTCGGAAAAATTGATGTTGTAAGTTGATGCTGGAACGGCTGGATTGCGGCCAATGCCGATACCGAGCGCCCCGTCATTCATAAGCGGTTCGCCGGTTTCACTGGTCACGGTAATCGTCGTGCCATTCGCACCCGTCGCCGTCGCCGTTCCACCTGTCAGACCGCTGGATAGATCACCGCCACTGACAGATTCACTTGTCCCCGGCACAGTCGATTCTGGATCATCGACTGCAACAGGTGGGCTATTGATATCCTCGATTTCACGGTAAGCGACCTGCGTCGTGTCACCTATTTGATTGGCCAACCCTGTGGATGGATTGTTGATCGTGCCATCACCATCACCGTAAATTGCGCCCGTACCGTCATCAATGCCATTATTGTCACTATCCATTCCAGCAGGCGTTAACCCGCTCTCGGCGCTATCCAGCAGCATATCATTATCGCTATCCGTATCACGGAAGTCGAAATCCATATCTCCATCTGTATTGGAAGGGCTGAAAAGGCCTATATCATTGACGCCGAAATTAGCGATATTATTGACATGGGTTAACGTTTGATAGGTGTCGGTTGGCTGGGCTTCGATTTGATCGGCAATACCATCACCATCTGAATCCAGATCAAGATAATCGTCAATGCCATCCAAGTCCGTGTCGACCGGCGCAAACCCGCTTCCGGCTGCAATTGGAATACCTGTTACCGGATCAACAGCTCCGTCATGAACGCCGTCATTATTAGTATCGACAATACGATAATCCTGACCACTTTCGATGAGGTCAGAGATACCGTCATTATCACTATCAAGATCAAGATGATCAGAGATACCATCAGCATCGGTGTCGCGCGGCAGCACAACTTCTATGGTCAAGATCGAATTTCGACCGGCTACGTCAGAACCACCGCCTCGGGTCGTGCCAAATAGATATTGAAAGGAGGATGTCTCGGAATAATTTGCAACAAGATGGAAGTCCGGATCATCAAAATCAGCATTATTCATGCCAGCGGCATCAACTTCAAAGGCGGTAAACCCTGGCGGTGCCGTGAGCGTCGCCGGCGCTAGGCGGTTACCGGCCGTAATTGTATCAAATCCGGCAAATCCGCCGCCTTCGGTCCTATCTATATCAGCCGAAGTCACACGTATGCCTTCGAAGAAAACCGGTGTGCCGGCCGGATTTGCATCTGTGGCACTGCCCGCTTCAGTAATCGTATAGGTGCTGGTGAAATAGTCATTTTCCGATGGGTCAAACGACAGCACATTGATCAACCCGCCGGTGATAAATCTGACCGTATCATTGCCCGATGCGGTAATCTCGTCAAAGCTGACGGTAATATCGTAACTTGTGCCATTTGGCAGTGTGATGGCGTCCCGATAGACAAAGACATCCCCCTGTTGGATATCATTCGGATCGGCGCCGTTAAGATTGGATTGCGGAATAAAGTCAAGCTGGACTTCGGTTAGTTGAAACCCTTCTTCCGTATCAAGAATACCGTCATTATCATCATCCAAATCATCGACATCATTCACCGCGTCTCCGTCATAATCACCTGCAATTGCGGATAAAAATACTGTAGAAGACAGAGAGGATGTCGCCGTTGGTGCCGCCCCGCCGCTATCGTCTAAAATTGTGGACGGTGGATTGGAAGCTGTGCCAACGGTGCCGTCCCAAACGCGGAATTGTAAATCGGCTGTACCCGCAAAACTGGCATCATCGGGCACAAAGCGGAACACGGTGTCAGCCGCAAATAATAAGGCCTCGCCCACTGGAATAGCTTGCTCATTATTATTATCAGCATCGCCAATTTCAAAATCGGTAAATTCGTGATCTTCAAACCCAGGTCCCGTACGCAGATATTGCCACCGTCCCTGCGCTTCATTGGCAAATGTAACACCAATGCCAAAATCTGACTGCTCTATATCCGTAATATCCAGCTGGGCAAGCAAATCAGCCACAGCAATCAAACCAAGGTCGCTTGCTGTGCTGCCATCTGCCAATTCTGCGCGCACATCATCACCTGTCAAAGCGCCCACATCTGCAAAATCTTGCCGCGTTAATGTCACGACGGGTTCAGGCCGGACACCCCCATTATTACTGTCTGGGATAGCCGTAACGGTTCCGTTACCGTCTGTACTAACACGCGGCACCGGGGAGTCATTAATCTGCGCTATCGACACAGTCGCCACAGCCGCATTGGATGTCTGGCCTGCAAGATCCGTGACCGTTACCGTAATCGGAAAGTCATGGGGCGACGGGTTTTCGTCTCGCGCTTCGAATTGAACACCCTGAATAAATGTCGCTAATACATTGGTTGCAATCGTTGTAGCAGGCGGTGAAGCTGTGACCGTTAATTCGCCGCTATCAGCATCAAATTCCAGAATAAGCGGCACTTGCCCCTGCCCGACCAAAGTCAAGGCGGGGCCAAAATCAGTATCAAGCGGTATTTCTGTGCCATCAGCCAACACAAGCAGATCAACGGTTCCCGGTGCAAATTCCGGCGTCCCGATATTAATTTCCGCACTGGCAATGTCATTCTCGCCAAAAGAATCAATCAGAACCGTTGAGCCTGAAATATGCCTCGGCATATCGTTTTCAACAAAAACTTGCTCAAAATTAGCATTGGTATCTTCTATCACGGCATTGTCGAACAGGGCTGGGAAATTACCGTTCAATCCAAAATTGGCGCCCGCATTGTCCCGATCATAAAACACTTCGAAAGTCGAAGTTGACGAGAAAACCAATTGCACAGCATTGGCTGTATCGGTGATAGCCGCCATAGGGTCATTATCTTGCGGGTCAAAGGTAATCATTGTCCCATTTTCAGTGAATTGTAGATCTGTCCCTGTCCCATCATTACCGCCGCCGGGGCCTTCAAGAACATAGGCATCGACGCTTTCTGCATTAATTGTAATACGTTCCTGACCATTGGCCGGACCTCTGTTACTCGCATCCAAATCGCCAATCAAAATAGTGAAGTCCAGAGCGATCGGATTCCCCGTCGCAGCATCAATTAATTCATACCGAATTGTCGCCGTGTTTTGCCCGCTCCCAGCCAAACCGACATTAGCATTCCCGTCAATAATATTCAGATCGGGATTAGCGCCATTGGTATTAATAACAGTGGCCACCAGATCAACCATAATACCGTTCACCGTGGCAACATTGCGGTAAATAGCCGTTTCGCCAACGCCATCACCGTCTTCCGTCATACCATCATTGGTTATGTCAGGATTTGTGAAGACCAGCGGAATTAAACCATTTTCTCCGGGCACGGGCACGATGTCACTATTGACGACATCAAGGTCAATAAAAGGAACTTCATCCGTAAAGACAGGCAGCGGTTCCCGATAAGCCACCTCGGTTGTATCACCGGTTTCATTCGGCAAATCCGTTTGCGGATTATTAATATTGCCATCCGGATCAAGACGGGACGCGCCTGCAACATCGGCAATACCATCACCATTGCCATCATTACCCAGCGTAAATCCACCCGCCGGCGTTTCATCAGATAAATCACCATCGCCATCCGTATCAATCAACATCTGAAGACCGCTCTCTACCTCATCCGATAGGGTATCATTATCACTATCAAGATCGAGGAAGTCAGGATTAGCATCCCGGTCCGAGTTCTCCGGCGTTATAAAGGTTGCGCCAAACCCATCCGTGTTATCAAACTGGTCAATAACACCATCACCGTCGCTATCTTCATCGGAAACATCGCCGTCATTACTGACAAACCCGGCCGTTGGACGGGCCTCGATTGTGTCAGCTATACCATCGCCGTCAGAATCCAGATCAAGGAAGTCATCCAATGTATCCCCATCCGTATTAATCGGCGTAACACCTGTGCCTGTTCCATTAACCGCTTCAACAGCATCGGACAAACCGTTATCATTCATATCAAAACTATCAGGATCAAGAACAATATCATCAAGGATGCCATCATTATTCTGGTCAACAATGGACGCATCCTGTCCGCTTTCCAATAAATCGGATATCCCGTCATTATCGCTATCCAAATCACGTGAATCGGCAATACCATCACGGTCAATATCTCTGAATGTGGTTGCAGATGTGGCACTGACAGTTAAATTATCAATTGCATAATAGATTTGCAGACCTGATTCTGGTGTAATCAAAATACGGTCCGTCGGCGCATCAACCATAAAGGTAATAGAAATCGTTTGCCAACCCGGCGTTCCATTTGCCGCTGTCCCGCTTGCGGCGCTGCCATCAGCCGTCACATCTGCCGACAACCCAATAAACCGAATACCGTTCGCTCCTGCATTATTGACAAGACCGCCAACAACGGTCCCATCTTGATAGGCTGTTGAAGCATCAGGCACAGCGCCGCTATCGATCGTATAGAACTCTATCCCGCCCGGCCCGCGCCCGGCAGAGACCAGACCATCTGCCTGAAATACATCCAATGTCACCGTATATTCGATGCCGGGTTGCAGCTCACTTTGCAGGTTATTGATAATAGTTTCACGCCCCGCCGCCTGTTCATTTGGTCCATCCGGTGCTCCGTCCCCAGAATGGATAGCGGCAAAGACAACGCCGTCACTCGGCCCTGGCGTACCGCCAATAAAGGTTGAAATTTGTCCAACATCGGTAATATCAAACGGGGCAACAGGTGTGCCGTTAATTGTTACTGTCCCTGTGGGATAAAAAATATCTGCTGTACCTGATACGAGATCAAAATCAAATACATCATCCCCTAATTCGCCGAATCCTCCGCCGAAAATGAATCCATTGGCAAGAGCAGCATCTTCATTGAGCAACTCAAAACTGGAGTTGGATATTAAATTGGTTCCAGCTGGTATTTCCCCTTCGTCAACATCAAGAATACCGTCATTATCATCATCAATATCCTCGCTATCAACGACACCATCACCATCCGTATCCGGCGAAACCGCATTAATAGCCGAGGTAAAACTGACGCTTTCCAGAACGACGCCAAAAGGTTCACTCACACCGTCATTAGAACCATCCGCAGGTGTTGTATTTTCTGTTAAAACCTCATGGGTAAACTCAATCCGCGCAATGGATGTTGTACTCGCCGTAAGCGTCAGAATTCCGGATGTATTTTCACCAAAGGAGCCAAGGTCACTAGCATCGGCCGGACCATCGGGGACAATCGCATTCGGTGCGCCATTGGCCGATGACACCATTTCAAAAACCAAACCGCCCTGTGTGGATTGATCAACAAAACCAAAGAGCACACTGGCCGTTATATCATTCCCAGCTGCATCAAAAACAGTAATATTTGACACTTGTTCAAAACCGTCTGTATCTGCCGGCTGGTCATCATTGTTAAAGAAACCCAGTTCAAGATCAACCTCGCTTACGGCGGTACCAAAAGCAATCCGAATAACATCATTAGCCGCAGAATTATCACGGCCAAACCCGATACCAACGCCATCATTTTGCAAACCATCGGAGCCTGAAATTTGCGAAATCGTGACGCTATTATCTGTTGTGACAATCGATAAAGATGATACATCCGTTCCAATTGCACCGCCGTGGGCGCTCACCAATTCGCTAGCTGAAAGGGTCGTTTCCGCCAAAAGTCCGTTAAATGTCGTGAGAGCAAAAACCTGTGCTTCAATATTTCCGGTTTTCACTTCGAGTTCCCAGTTTCCGCCAAGTTCAGCGGCACCAGTATCATCATTAGACGCAGCAATATCGGCTCCTGTTGCACGGGCTAAAGCCTCGACGGCCTGAATATCAGCCCCAAAATCACAGCCATAAATCAACAGATCCGCTGTGTCAGACAACGCCGCACGAATGATGGCCAAGTCGCTGGCATGTTCCCCAGTGATAGATTGCTCCGTTAGCGTAGACGTGCCCAAAACCATTTCACCGACATCACCATGCGAAAGAATGTGAACGGCTTCGAGACCCTCGCGTTGCGATAAAACATCAGCCATTTTCGCTAAACCATCTTCATTGGCTTCGATAATAACGATCTCGATATCACCCGGAATATCGGCTATGAGTGTTTGATAGTTTTCAACAGCACTATCAATAAAAACAATCGTCTTTTCCGGCGACGTTGCGGCCCATGGAATAGTCCCTAAATCCCTGATTTCAACAATGGGTTCCGATATTTTTGTACTGTCCAAACCTGGGGCAACTTTTTCATATCCAATCGCAGCCAGATCGAGACCGGATAACCCATTTACGCCATCCTGTATGTCAAATGGCGCGCGAGTATTTGGGATTTGTATATTAAAATCCAAACTTGAAAGCGCCGCCGTCACATCAGATTGAAACATGACATCCGCAACCACTTCACCCCCTGTGGCGACAACAGCAGCGTCCAGAAGAATACGCGGTTCCAAAGCTTCAAGGCCTAATCGGCTTGATGTGTTTTTCAACATGGATTTGGCTGAATTTACGGGTGGGTTTGTTGTGTTTGACTTAGACATACTATCGTCCCTTGTTTAAAAATGGCCCTGTTCAGTCAGGCACTGGGGTTCGCTCACAAACCAAAGGCTTGTGCTAGATACATTTTCATTTTCAATTTTAAGGAAGCGCCGCTCTTAATTTGATTATCCAGACCCGGTCTTCTCTCCGCAAAACGGCAAAGAGGGTGGATAATGAAATTAGGATCGAAAGCGTCTCCTTTTATTATTCTATGATGCCGGCTGGGATGCGCGGCTATTCCAGAGTGTTTCCAAACTGGTCGCAATCGTTGCAACATCTTCTTGTCCATTAATATCGACGCCATAAGGGTCATATCCCATTGCCGTATAGACACTAGCCATAGCCTCTTGCATTTCCGCATGAAGGGCGTCACGGCGCGCTTCGGCCAATATGGCATTCATCTGTTCGCGCACCAAAGTCTGGCGTGATGCCGAACTGGCTCGGGCCAAGGCCTCGACTTGCGAAAGGATATCGCTTTGTACCTGCGTGCCCTGACTAGCCGTGTCATATTCTGTCGATAAAAAAGCATAACGGGCCCGCGCAACACTGACTTGCGTCATCACCGCCATGGCTGTTGCCAATCCGCGTTCTCGCTCTAACGCAACACGCGCATGGGCCTTACGTTTACGAACAGGCGTTTCGATTAATTGCAGCAAATTCCAGCTGGCTTTGGCCCCATAAGACACCCAATCTTTGTTAAAGAGGAAATCATTTGTGGAGGCATTCACACCCGCGAAAGCTTCAAGGCTGGGAAACATTTCCAATGTGGCGGCTTTAATATCGCCTTCTCCGATACGAACCCTATAGGCGGCTTCGCGAATTTCGGGACGTTGGGCCAGCGCTGTATCAATCATCTGGTCTAAATTTTGAGCCAGCCGTTTCGGGCGCGGGGTATGGGTCGGCATTTTCAACCTATAACTTTGCGAAGCGGGTAAGCCCATAAGCGATGCTAATTCCATTTTAGCCAATGATAATTCCCGTTTCATCCGCTGGGCCTGAGCCTGAATCTCATTCAACTCGCGTTGGTAGGACAAGGCAGGCATAGGTGCCGTTTTACGAGCCATATATAATTGCCGCGAGCTATCAAATGCTTGGCGTACATCGGATTCTAGTTGGCCCAAACGTCGATCTAAACGCTCAGCAGAAATAGCCCGCCAATAGGCGCGGTGAACATCTTCCATTATATCAATTACGGCTTTGCGACGGCGTTCTTCTAAAATAAGCACATCATCGCCCAATTGCTTAGCCCGAATTTTTGACAATCCAAAATCCAGAATATTCCAGCTCGCCGTCAAATCTCCGGAAAAAACATCTCTCTCGGTCGATGTTGACGGTTCCAGCGATTGACGCCCTGATAAGAGGGACCGACTAGAGGCGCCCGGTTCATTATTCCGTCCATAATAACCACCACTGGCAACAATTTTTGGTAAAAGTTTGTAAGAGGATAAATCGTAATCGCGCTGGGCTAAATCGATTTCCATCATAGAAACCCGATGATCGAGATTATATTTTAAAGCCCGTGCCATGGCCTCATATAATGTAATGGCCTGACTGACCGGTTCCTGCCCGTCCGATAATGACGTTTTGAGGCTATCGACATTGGCCGCAATGTCTGCTCCGGTCAATGCACTCGGCGCCGTTTGACATCCCGATAAAGCGAGCCCCGCCACGCTTAATAGTAATAGCTTTCGCATCGTGTCTCTCCTGACATCTATATAACAACTTATAATTGCTTTTTAGATGTTATGAGTGAAGCAAACGTTAAAGGCTTTGAATTATTTCTCCTAATAGTTGTTTTTTATACAATAATGGCTATGAAAAAAGCTTAATTTCATCCTTTGGTTTAATTAATTAAGCCTTCCTTAAGTAAATATTGCTATTTTAAGGTGTATTCAAATAAAGGCAAACCATGACCTTAAAACCGATCTTACTCGCCGCCCTTTTTACAAGCTATAGTCCAAACACCTTTGCTGCGACGGCGAATGATATGCCGCAGAGCCATATAGCCACTAAAGATGAAACAACTGAAATGAATGCTCGCGGCGTGTTACGCGCGAAAGAAACAGCCGATATCGCCGCGGGTATGTCAGGTCGATTAACGGCAGCGCCACTCAAATCTGGTCAATATTTTAAGCGCGGCGCGCTATTGGCGAAATTTGATTGTCGGGCCCAAGAGGCCGAACTGGATGCTCTCACACGGGCCCATGCAACCTTGACATTAAAACATGAAAACACACAGGAACTTTTATCCTTGGGCGCCGCTGGACAATTAGATGCTGATATTGCGCGGTCGGAAATGTTGCAAGCAGCCGCTGAACGCGGCGCTGTCAAAGCACGGTTAAAAGATTGTGTCATCTATGCCCCTTATAGTGGTTTTATAGCTGAACGCCATGTTTCGGCTTTTGAAACCCCGCAAGCCGGGCAACCGCTTTACTCTATTATACGGGCCGGCCGTCTTGAAATTTCCGTCATCGCCCCTTCGGCCTGGATGCGATGGATAAAGCGCGGTACATCCTTTAGTTTTCAAGTTGATGAAACGGGAGACCAATTCATCGCCAAAATTGATCGTATGGGTGCAGCCGTAGACCCTGTTAGTCAAACGATCGAACTGACAGCAACCCCTACCGGGAAAACTGGGCGATCTTTAGCCGGAATGAGCGGCGTTGCCTTATTTACACCGCAATCCGTAGAATAAAATGAATAGCAATACTCCGCTGAAAACCCCTTTCCCCGTTGCGGAACACTCAAACATGACACCATCACCAAACAACCCGACACCGCTACAGCAACTCGTTGGGTTGGAAGGTGAAATATTGGACACGGCTGATCGATTGTCACTGAAACATTTAATTGTTAATAAAATCCATGAATTAATTCCCTGTGGCCATATAATCTGGCTCGAACGGCGCGGTCATAATTTTAAAATCATAGCAATTTCTAGCCAAGCCAAAGTTGATAATACAACGCCCTTTTCCCAATGGTTGACGCAAACATTAAAAGCGCGTTCCAGAGCCGGGAAACTGGATTGCTTTACGGCTGTAACGTTTAAATCTCGCCGCACAAATGATACGTTTACCTATCCCTTTTCTCAGGCCGTTTATGTTCCCCTCTTGCCGGACCGTACAGCCGGAGCTTTATTGCTGACGCGGGACACGCCCTTCAATGATACGGAGAGTTTACTCTTACAGCGCTTGGCCAAATCTACTGGGACGCGCTGGGCGGCTTTAGGTCGTAAACGCCGCGCCCGTATGGCGCCCCGGAAGACAATAGGCGTTTTGAGTACAATAACTATTCTGGCTTTGGCCGCGTTTATACCTGTCCCCATGACCGAATTGGCCCCAGCAGAAATTGTTGCCGACACGCCCTTTATTGTAACAGCTCCGATTGACGGGGTGGTTGATAACATTTTGGTGCCACCCAACACGCCCGTGAGCGCTGGCGCCTTGCTCGCCCGCCTTAATAACACAAGCTATCTTAATGAATTCAAGCTGGCCGGGCAGGAAAAAAACGTCGCGGAAACCAAATTACGTCAGGCGTCACTCTCGGCTTTTATCGATGAAAAATCCAAACGCGAGATTGCTGTTGCAAAGGCAGAAAAATCCTTGGCTTTAGCCCGTGAGCGTTATGCCCAAGACCGATTAAACAAAACCGAACTGCGCGCCCCTATTGCTGGGCTTGCGATTTATTCTGATCCCCAAGATTGGATAGGTCGGCCCGTCGCAACCGGTGAAGCGATCATCCAGATCGCCGATCCCACACGTGTACTTTTGCGTATCGATGCCCCCCTCGCTTCGGGCGAGTCTTTGCGTGAGGGTGCGCGTGTGCGGATATTTATGGACGCTGATCCCGTAACTCCGCTTGAAGGCGATATTATTCACGCCAGCTATTACGCCTCGGAAAAGGCTGAAGGCACGATGGCCTATACGGCCTATGCGCGCCTCAAAGAGACTGATAGCCTGCCTCGAATTGGCGCACGCGGTGTTGCTAAAATTTATAGCGATACAGCCCCGCTCGGATTTTGGCTCTTGCGGCGGCCTCTGACCGCATTGCGTCAATTCATCGGTCTCTAGTCATGGCGACCATTATATCGGCCCCGTCCTCTCCAACCGCATTGCCCGATATCCGGCAAGAGCTAGAAATCATGCCAACCCATAGCGGTGCCGATGGCCGTCCGCGCTGGCTGCTCTATGACCCCGTCCGCAATGCATTTCATCATCTGGGCGAACGCGCCGTGGCCTTGCTTTCCGTCTGGCAAGCTGCTCCGCCGGAAACCCTCGTACAAAACCTGTACCGCTCCTACCCTGACTTGGATGTCACAGGTGATGATTTGCAAGAGATGACAGCTTTTTTATATCATAATAATCTGACCTTAACGCCACCTGAAAATGATCCCGAGATTTTTGCCCGCCAAGAAGCAGCCATGCGTATACCATTGCATGAAATGGTGGTGCATAAATATCTTTTCTTTCGGATTCCCATATTCAAACCGCAGAATTTTTTACGAAAATACGCCCCGTTAACGCGTATTTTTTTCCAGAAGACGACCTGGTGGATTATCGCCGCCATGGGCCTCATCGGCTTATATTTCGCAGGACGTCAATGGGATGTTTTTATCACAACATTTTGGCATTTTTTCTCTTTGCAAGGTCTCTTTTTCTACGGCCTCAGCCTGATCATCATCAAAAGCCTCCATGAGTTGGGACACGCTTTTACTGCGCATCATTTTGGTACGCGGGTTCCCATTATCGGTGTTGCTTTTTTGGTTATGTTTCCCATTCTTTACACAGATACAACCGATGCTCATCGTTTACAGAAACGGCGAGAAAAGCTCTTGATTGACGGCGGCGGTATCATTGCCGAGTTGGCTATTGCGGCCCTGTCGATATTTTTATGGAGTTTTCTGCCCGATGGACCCGCGCGCAGCGCCGCCTTTTTTGCGGCAACAACCAGCTGGGTCATGAGTCTGTTTGTCAATTTAAACCCCTGTATGCGCTTTGACGGCTATTATTTGATTTCAGATTTTTTCGGGTTGCAAAATCTGCAAAAACGCGGCTTTGAAATGGGACGTTGGGTGATGCGTGAAACCCTGTTTAAGTGGAACGATCCACCCCCGTTTGAAACGCGCCCTATACAGCGTATCGGACTATGTCTTTATGCCTATACCACATGGGTCTACCGGTTCTTTCTTTTCATCGGGATTGCAATTTTAGTCCATCACCTCTTCCCCAAAGCTATCGGAATTGTGTTGTTCTCTATCGAAATTCTATTTTTTATCATCCGGCCCATAGCGGCCGAACTCAAGATTTGGGGGAGCCGTATCATGGACAGCCTATCAACACGCCGGGGGCGCCTATCCTATCTGGGGGTCGCCTTAATTCTGGGGCTGTTATTCTGGCCTTGGCAGACCCGGCTGCGAGCTCCAGCTCTTATACGACCGGTCCAGCAAACTGAAATTTTTCCTGTGCATGCAGCCCATATCCAATCCATTGATATCCGCGAAGGTCAAAGCGTGAAAACAGGCCAGATTCTATTTCGCCTCACAGCCGCCCCGTTAATCCATGAACGCGACCAATCTATTCGCCGCACACGTGTTCTAGAGGCGCAATTGGCCCGCCGTGCGGCCTCTTTGCACGACCGCCGCATCGGGGCGAGTCTGGACAGTGACATTGAGCGCCAGCGTGCAGAAACAACCGGTCTTAACGCCTTGATTGATGAAATGCTTATTCGAGCCCCCCATGATGGTATCGTCAGTGATCTCTCCCCGTTTTTACATAAGGGACGCCACATTCCCAATACCCAGCGTCTTCTGCGTCTCATCAATCCCAAAGGGGCTGAACTCATCGCCTTGCCAAAAGAAGATGACGCCCGGCGGATAAAAACAGGTGCCGCCTTTCGGTTCATCCCTGATGATATCCATTATAAAACCATTGATGGCCAGCTATCAGATCTGGCCCCCACGTCAGCGGCCATTATCACAGAACGCTTGTTAACATCGCAATATGGCGGCCCTTTAGCGGTGCGCCCGGACACAAATGATGCGTTAATTCCCAATCATCCCGTCTTTAAAGTGAAAGGCATAGCCAATGAAGCTACATCCATTCGGGAAATACGCGGAATTGTGCATATACAGGCCGAAGCGGCGAGCCCAGCGCAAAATATATACCATTCGGTTCTGCGTGTCCTTATTCGGGAAACCGATTTTTAGCACAATTTTTAAACGATAAATAATTATTGTTTTACGATAATTACCTGCTAGGCTTCCTTCAAATACCGAAAAGAGGGACTCAGGCTGTGTTAAAAATTCAAAACATCGATAAGCGTTTCGGCGATATTCATGCGCTTAATAGCGTTAGTCTTGATCTGGGTCCGGGCCTATTTGGCCTTTTGGGGCCCAATGGCGCCGGTAAATCAACATTAATGCGAACCTTGGCTACTTTGCAATTGCCCGATACCGGCACCGTAACTTTGAACGATGAAAATATTGCAGATAACCCTGACGTTATGCGCCGCACCCTTGGTTACTTACCGCAAGATTTTGGCGTTTATCCCCGTATGAGTGCCGAGGCCTTGCTTGATCACATCGCCATATTAAAGGGCATGACCGATAAAAAAGCCCGTAAGGATCAAATCCATACCCTGCTGCACGCGGTTAATTTATTTAAATTTAAATCCGCATCAGTTGCGACATATTCCGGCGGGATGCGGCAACGTTTCGGCGTGGCCCAAGCGCTGCTCGGTGATCCCAAAGTGCTTATTGTCGATGAGCCCACGGCTGGACTCGACCCGTTTGAGCGGCAACGGTTCCTCGATCTGTTATCCGAAGCCGGTGAAGATAAAATCATTATTCTGTCCACCCATATTGTCGAAGATGTCCGAGACCTATGTTCGGATATGGCGATTATGGGCGAAGGAAAAATTGTCGCGCGCGGCAATCCCGAAGCCTTGATATCGCGTATAAAGGACCGTGTCTGGCGCAAGAAAATGGATAAATCTCTGGTCGATGACTATAAAGCCTCTATGGCCGTGCTCTCGACCCGCCTGTTGCAAGGACAAACCGTTGTCTCTGTATTGTCGAAAGACAAGCCGGAAGACGGTTTTGAACGTGTCAAAGATATAACATTGGAAGATGCCTATTTCGCCCATCTCAATGGATTTGTGGGAGAATAGGATGTTACGCCAGCTCATTCATTTTGAACTCAAACTCCACACCCGGCAAGTCGGGTTTTGGATCAGTTGCCTTGTCCTCTTTCTGCTGGGGGTTTTAATAATGTCGGTTGACTTTATTACCGTCAGCATCACGACAGGCGAAAAAGTTAAGGCAAACGGGGCCAATACCATCGCCGGGCAAGTTGGCTTTTTTAGCCTTCTGCCCATTTTCTTTGGCGCTATATTTGTCGTCACAGGTATTATGCGTGATCAAACCCATAAAATGCTGGAAGTTATACACGGCACCCCAATTTCGACCTTTGATATGACATTTTCGCGTATGGTTGGCGTTATTACGGCGACATTTTTATGTGTTGCCGCTGGGGCACTCGGGCTTTTTGCCGGACAATTTGCGCCATGGATTGACAAAGAAACCCTTGCCCCTTTCACCTTCGCCACGCCTCTCTATTTCCTCTATCCTACCCTTATATTTGCCGCCATCAACAGCCTGTTTGTGGCCGCAATTTTCACCCTCGTCGCCGGATTAACGCGTAACCGTGCGCTTGTTTATGTCAGCGCCGTTGGTCTTTTTATGGTCTATATGGCCGTCGGCATTTTTGTCGGAGAAGATGCGCCCGATATGATAACATCTCTGACAGACCCCTTTGGCATGAGCGCATTGGCCATTGAGACAGAATTTTGGCCCGCAGCCGAGCAAAATACCCGGATGGCCTCTTTAACGGGATTATTCGGGCTCAACCGCCTGTTATGGTTTATCGTTAGCCTTGGCCTTATAACGCTGGTGTTCCCTCTGTTTAAACGCGGCATTGTATTTCGGAAAACCAAACGAAAAGCCGAAGATTTCACGCCTGCTACAGGTAAAATTATAATAAATCCTGCCCCCATTCACACTGGTTTTAACGCAAATGCCAAAGCTTTTGTCATGCGGATCGGCTATGAGTTTTTTACAACAGTCAAAAGCGTGCCCTTTATCATCCTCATGGGACTGGCCTTTGTTCTCTTTGGCATTACCGTTTACAGCCAAATGCAATTTATACCGGATCCGGCTTTGCCTACATCTCTGTCCACTGCGCAAACCGTTATCGGCAGTTTCGGTCTCTCCATGATTATTATTATCGTATTTTTTAGCGGCGAGATTATCTGGCGGGACCGCATGGCGAGCGTAACAGAAATTATTGATGCAACGCCGGTGCAAAATTGGCCCCTATTGGCGGCGAAATGGCTGGCAATGGTTTTGGTTATCATCGCGCTGTTATTATCGGCCATTATCTTTGGTATCGCCACCCAGCTTTTCCTTGGCGATGTTGCGGTTAATCTGGGAACCTATTTCAAATTCACATTTCTCAATGTCTTCCCTAATTTTCTGGGTATAGCGCTCTTAGCGCTCTTTATTCAGAACTTTATGCCCAATCGCGTTTTGGGTATGTTAGTGGCGGCAGGGCTGATTATATTCTTCAGAGGCTTCATAGGGCAATTACCCTTTTATCACCCATTAATGGGTTTTGGGTTATCTAGCCCCGGCGGGCTTTCGGAAATTAACGGATATAATTCTTACGTGCGGTTTAAATGGTTTAACCTCTATTGGGGATCGCTCTGCGGGTTATTTGTTATAGGCTCTATCTGGCTCTGGCGGCGCGGGCTGCAAACCGGCCTAATGGCCCGCCTTAAATCCATACGGGCCCGCATGACGCCGCTCTCATCCGCCGCCGCCTTAATATTATCACTGATATTTATCGGCAGCGGGGCAACGATTTTCAAAGCCTATAATATTGATAATGAGTACCGCACACAAAAACAGGCTGAAAAACGCAGTGTCGCTTATGAAAAATTCTTCAAGGACGACATAAAAGCCCCGGTTCCCAAGATCACCGATGTGTCGGCGGATATATTTTTCTATCCCTCCAAACAACAAGCTCTGGCCAAGGGCCGTTATAAAATGACGAATAAGTCCCGGAGTATTATCACAGATCTTTATGTGCGTCCGGCCTCAGCACATGATGAAGACATTCGGCTCTTGACGGTCAGCGGTGCTAAACGTGTCACAGCCGAAACAGCGCCTGATGGTTATGACATTAAGCAAATAGAAGATTATGACTATCGCCTGTTCCGTTTTGACCCACCGCTCGCGCCCGGAGATACGGCCTCAATGGAATTTGAGACCTTTTTCCACGAGCCGAAACTGGCCGATGGTAGCGCTATGCGTAAAAACGGTACATTCATGAATAATTTCCAGCTCATGCCCTCTATCGAAATTCAGGACGCGCGTTTGCGCAATCCCGATAAACGGCGGAAATATAAATTGGACGAACTCGAAAAAGCTCCGGAACGCACAGATCAGGCCGCACGGCAGTTTAATTTCATCTCTCGGTCTTCGGATTATGTCAATTTTGATGCCCGCGTCTGCACAGACCCCGGCCAAATCCCGATTGCGCCCGGCCAGATGATCCGCGCTTATGAAGAGGCGGGGCGCGATTGCCGCGAATATAAAGCAACACGGCCTATTCTAAACTTCTTTTCATTCCTAACGGCAAAATATGACGTTACCCGCGATGTCTGGAGCGACCCCGAAGGGGTTCACCGCGATGTGCCGCTGGCAATTTATTTTCACGGTCCGCATAATTATAATGTGGATTTGATGATAGAGGCCATGAAAACGTCTCTAGATAGCTTTACCAAAACTTTTGGCCCCTATCCCTATCATCAAATACGGATTATGGAATTTCCTTACGGCGGCTTTGCACAAGCCTTTGCCGGCACAATTCCGTTTTCTGAAAATATTGGGTTTGTCCGAGATCCGGGCGATCCCGATGATAATGAAACCATTGATCTGGCATCCTATGTCACCATGCATGAAATCGGACATCAATGGTTTGCCCACCAAATTGTTCCCGCCGAAAATAAAGGCTTTAACATTCTCTCCGAAGGATTGACTGAAAATGCAGCCATGACAGCGTATGAACATAAATTTGGCTGGCAAAAGGCTCGCCGCCTACTCGATCAACGCTCTATTCAGAGTTATCTGACCTCACGTGGAATTGACAGAGACGATGAACCCAAATTATCCGAAGCCGAAAATCAGCGCTATCTCATTTACAATAAAGCCAGCTGGGTCTTTTGGGGATTAAAACATTATATAGGCGTAGAAACAATGCAGGGCGCTATTCGGGCCTTTTTAAAGGACTACGGCTATAAGGGACCGCCCTATCCAACTACCAAAGAAATGATTGATTACCTGCGCGAGGCCGCCGGCCCTGATTATCAACAATTGATAACCGATTATTGGGATCGCATTACTTTATGGGAATTATCTTTTGCCAAAGATGCGGAACCCGTCATTACAGCGGATGGTGAGCACTTTAAAGTCAGCTTCACCCTGAAGACAGATAAACGCATCGCCAGCGAAGAAAACGGAAAAGAACAATCCGTATCTGAAATCGAGGGCGAAAGCCTGTCAGAATGGGTTGAAATCGGGTTTTACGATAAAGATAGTAAAGAGACCCTTGGCGATGAATGGATTGCACTGGAGCGTGTGAAAGCCACTCAAGCCGAAACAGAGCTGTCTTTTACGCTGGATAAGCGGCCTACCCATATATTACTGGACCCGCGCCGCCTCTTGATTGAACGCAATGTCAAAGATAATAGTTTTGTTTCCAAAACAAAAACCGCTGCAAAACCCGAGGCTCAAGCAGACAATAAGAAAGGATAAGGCGAAAGCGTGTATTTTTCCCGATAGTTTTTGTTGACGCCTTCGGGCGGCGGCGTTATAGGGCGCGCTTAGATTTAAAGCGGAGCCGAATCCAAGCTCAGTATCCGCAATAGAGGAATATATGGCCAATACGTCATCTGCCAAAAAAGCCGTTCGCAAAATGGCACGTAAAACAGAGATCAATAAATCTCGCCGAAGCCTTGTACGTTCGCGTGTACGCAAAGTAGAAGAGGCTTGCGCTGCAGGCGATAAAGAGGCAGCGACTGCGGCATTAAAGGCCGCTGAACCAGCTATGATGCGTGCTGTCTCTCGCGGTGTTTATCATAAAAACACAATCGCTCGCAAAATATCGCGCCTATCCAAACGGGTTAAAGCCATCGGCTAAATCCGGACATCAAAGCCTGATCACAATTTATAAAAGCCGGAGCGCAAGCTCCGGTTTTTTTATGTCGGCTACAACCGCAAACCCCCATATATATGAGGTATTTCGAGGGTAAGAAAAATCAACGGCAATAAAAATATTAACAAGATGTAAATTTTTTATGACGCTAATTGTCTGCGGTATTTACGTTTTTTTGTGTCAATAAAAAAAGCTATCGATTTTACTACTTTTACCCGTTGACGCAGAAAAATTTTGCCGCTTTAAGAGGGTTACAGCAGGGCTGATGATCTTCCGGGATCAACCATCAAATTTGCTAATGGGGAAGACCTATCTGCGGAATACGCGGTACGGGACTCATAAATTATTAAAATAAATCAAGGGCTTACCTGTTTAGCCCTCTAGATCAATGCGGAGTAAAATCAGTGAGCGGTAAGTTTAATGCAAATTCTCCGGATGGCATACCGCAACCTGATCTCTATACAGGTGAACCCCCTTTGCACAGCGCCCATAAAACATGGAAATTGGTCCAAAATGACCTCTCTTATGCTTTGGGCGCCAATATTCATCGGGCATGGACGGGACGGCTGCGTGTGCAAAATGCTTGTGCGCGCACGGTCACATTAACAGCCCCCTCGCCTTTTGTTGCCTCCAAGATCGAAAGCAGCTTTGCCGATACATTATCCCGACTGTGGAAAAAACATGATGTTGTCGCTCCGCCGCGCAGCGTGATCATAACAACCCGGTCTTCGACGCGCACATCCACAACCCAGGCACCGGTTCAACGCCCCGCCGCGCCGCGCGTTAATACCGCCAGTGCTGCGCCGCAATCCCCGACACTCCCCCCGCGCAATAATCCGCCCGATAGTCCGCGCCGCCGCTTTACCTTTGATAATTTTGTGACAGGCCCATCCAATGAGCTGGCCGCCGCTGTAGCCCGGCAAGTGGCCATGCAAAATTTTGATAATGGCGCTATGCCGACCTATAATCCGATTGTCATTCACGGGGCGAACGGTATGGGCAAAACCCATTTATTGCATGCTGTGCAGCAAACCTTAGAAGAACGCGCCCCCCAGCAACGGGTACAAATGCTGTCCTCTGAACAATTTGTCTCAACCTTTGTACGATCACTGCGTAAAAATGGTCGCGATGCCATTGATAGCTTTAAGGCGTCGCTGCGCGATGTTGATTTACTTATCATTGATGATGCACATTTCATCGCCGACAAGCCGGGCTCCCAAGAAGAGTTGATGATGACCTTGATCGCCTTGGTTGATACGGGCCGGCAAATTCTATTAGCCTCGGACCGCCATCCTGACGAGATTGAAAAAGCAACACCTCGCCTTAAATCCTATCTCTCCAGCGGGCTGGTTTGTAAAATCGGTACCGCTGAATATGAATTGCGCCGCAGAATTTTAGACCGTTTAATTGATCGTCGCCGGGCACAAAGTAATCCGCGTCTGGCCATCCCGCAAAATGCGCGTGACCATATTGCCGCCCGTATCAATGCGACGCCGCGCGACCTTGAAGGCGCTTTTAACCAAGTGGTAGCTCAAGCCGAATTTTTGGGAACTCCGATTACATTGGAGACCGTGCAGGACACATTGGCCGATAGCCGGTTTAATGCCGGGCAACGCCTCACAGTTGAAATCATTCAACGCGTTACTGCTGATATCTTTGGGATCACCCTCAATGATATGACCTCAAAACAGCGGTCCCGTAATATTGCCCGCCCTCGCCAAGTGGCTATGTATTTATGTAAAACCCTGACAAAGCGCTCTTTACCTGATATCGGACGGAGGTTTGGCGGACGGGACCACACAACCGTAATGCATGCCGTTAAACGCATTACAGATTTGCGCAAAGACGATCCGGCCTTTGACAAACAGGTCACAGCCGTCGAAACAGCCTTAAAAACACGCTAAACGCCAATTATCCACGTAAATACGGCCTGCGCCTCGCCCAAGGGGCGAATAAGATATTGGCATTTTGTCCAGCTTGATTATTGTGTCAGCCGAATCCGGCATTTAATCACGCCGAAGCTTTAGTTTTGGGAACCGAGTTATGAAAATCTCGATCGAACGTGCTGATCTGTTAAAAGCTTTGGGCCATGTCCAAAATGTTGTGGAACGGCGCAATACTATCCCGATCCTATCCAATGTGCTCATGAGCGCAGAGGGCAATAAATTGACTCTGGTTGCAACGGATCTGGACATTGAAATATCCGAAGATACGGGCGCGAATGTGGATGCCCCCGGCAGTATCACCGCCCCGGCCCACACGCTTTATGATATTGCCCGTAAATTACCGGACGGTGCACAGGTTAGCCTGCAAATTGGCGCCGATGGACGGCTCGATGTTGATGCCGGACGCTCGCATTTTACGCTACCGCTGCTCCCGCCCGGTGATTTTCCAAAAATGACTGCCGATGGCTTTACCCATAATTTTATTGTGTCAGCCAGCGATTTGCGCCGGTTAATCGACAAAACCAAATTTGCTATTAGCACCGAAGAAACCCGCTATTACCTGAATGGCATTTATCTACACGCCCATGATGGGGCGCTACGCGCTGTTGCCACAGATGGGCATCGCTTGGCATTGGCCGAAATGGAACAACCGTCGGGCGCGGCTGGATTACCCGGCATTATTATACCGCGTAAAACCGTTGCCGAGGTTCGACGCTTGATTGACGGCGGCGATGGGGATGTGTCTGTCTCTGTATCCGATGCAAAAATCCGCTTCGAATTTAGCTCAGCCGTCATGACATCAAAATTGATCGATGGTACATTCCCTGATTATGACCGCGTTATACCCAAGGGAAATGAAAAAGAGCTCGTTATAGACAATAAGGTTTTTGCCGCAGCCGTAGACCGCGTAGCAACAATATCTGCCGAAAAATCGCGTAGTGTCAAACTGACATTATCTCAGGACAATCTGGCCTTGACAGTGAATAATCCCGAACATGGTAATGCCAATGAAGACTTGGTCGTTGATTATAGTGCAGAGGCTTTGGAAATCGGATTTAATGCCAAATACCTACTCGATGTCGCTAGCCAGATTGAAGGCCGCGATACCACCTTTTACTTAGATAGCGCCGCCTCTCCGGCCCTTGTCAAAGACATAGACGATCCATCTAGCCTTTATGTACTGATGCCTCTGCGCGTTTAAAATGGATTGAAAGGGCAGGTTACGACCATGCAGCGCTGTGATTCGTGACACAAATATTTATTTCTGATCTGCGCTTAACCGATTTTCGATCCTATCGTTCTCTTGACCTGTCCCTAGATAGCCGTCCTGTTGTTTTATTTGGACCTAATGGTGCGGGTAAAACCAATCTTCTCGAAGCTGTATCCTTTCTCGCGCCCGGGCGCGGCATCCGGCGGGCTCGGCTCGATGACATTGCTCGCCGTGATGGCTCCATCCAAACGCCGGCCTGGGGCGTTGCCGCAACCTTAGAGCAGACAGACACGGACCCTCTGCGCATATCCGTCGGCCAAGTGCCCGAGAACCCGCGTCGTCGTTTGTTGCGGCTGGACGGCAAAAACACCACAGGTGCTGTACTGGCCGGATTGGTGAAAATACTGTGGCTAACGCCTGCGCAAGATCGTCTTTTTACGGGACCGGCCGCTGACCGGCGTAAATTTCTTGACCGATTTACCCTATCCCACAGCCCATCCCATGGTCTGTCCAGCTTGCGGTATGAAAAGGCGCGCGCCGAACGCAACCGTCTGTTATCCGATGGCGTTACAGATGCAGCCTGGTATGACGCTTTGGAAACCGATATGGCGGCACGCGGCGCAGAAATAGCGCAAGGACGCGCCCAGACCATTACCAAGCTTAAGACCGAAATCAAGGCACGTCCCCAAGGCGCCTTTCCAAAAGCCGATATTACACTGGTCGGGGATGCTGAAATGCGCTTCATAGCCGGCGATAGCCTTATGTCCGTCGAAGATTACATTCGCGAAGACCTATCTGCTAATCGCGAACAGGATATGCGGGCCGGCCGTAGCCTACGCGGCGTTCACCGATCTGATCTTGATGTTTATTATGCCGCTAAATCCATGCCCGCGAGTGATTGCTCGACGGGTGAACAAAAAGCGTTACTCATTGGGTTGATACTGGCCCATGCGCGCGCGCAAATGGCCCATTGCCCTTTCTTACTACTTGATGAAGTTGCCGCACATCTTGATAGTGACCGGCGCGCGGCCCTGATCGCCGATTTGATAGATCTACCCTCTCAAGTATTTATGACGGGAACAGACGCGTCCCTATTCAAAGCCTTTGATGATCAAGCGCAAATATTTCATGTGAATAATGGAGTGTTATTGCCGCAATAAAACAGACCTCACCCTACCAAAGTAGAATGAGGTCGTTTCATGACAGGCGAACGGGGCGATGTTAACCTGCCAGAACTCTGAACCCCCAATGCTCCCAGTTCATAAAGGGGTGTAATCCGCTGTAGATGAACCCACTATGAACATAAATATTCAACCTTAAGTAAGTATTAATATTAATAAATGCTTATTTACACAAATCATAAAACCCGCTTAAATATTATCATGAAACCCGAAATTATTATCGTTTTGACCGTCTTTTTCGGCTTTATATTTGCCGAGATAATGTTCACACATTTTTTCAAAAAAAAGGGGCAAACCCCCAGTGACGGCGGGGTTGAATTTATCAGCACGCTGGTCTTACTGCTTCGCACCCAGCCTTTTATTTTGGGTAGTGTTTATGCCTTGGGGTTGATATTTTTCCCCGCAGCCCAGCACAGTCTTACCAACCTACCTTTTTGGATGGCCTTTTGTCTCTTCGTCATTTTGGATGATTTGACACAATATTTTTGGCACCGCCTCTCCCATTCGGTTCCATGGCTTTATAAATTGCACCGTCCCCATCACAATGCTCCTTATATGAGTATTCGCCTCGTTTACCGTAATAATCTGTTTTACTATCTATTGATGCCGGGACTTTGGTTCACGGGTGCACTGCTTTATATGGGACTTGGCCCCGTATACGCCGTCTATATTGTCATAAAACTGACGATAATATACGGAGCCCATTGTGATATACCGTGGGACAAACCTCTTTATAAAATACGGTGGCTAAAACCCGTTATGTGGCTGGTGCAACGAACGATCAGCACGCCCGCCACCCATCATGCCCATCACGGTAAATATAAATCTGACGGCATCACCCATTACAAAGGTAATTTTGGAAATATGTTATTCTTTTGGGATGTCCTGTTTGGCACGGCCCATATAACACAGCAATATCCAGAGGATTACGGCGTAGAAAACCTGCCAGAGACCAGCTTTTGGGAACAATTAATCTGGCCCATTATCCGCAAGTACCCCCAACCGCACGAAGAGAAGCACATTGATCTGGCCGAATAATTCTGTCTATTGCATCAAACTTGGCAGATCACCTGTTTCGCCTGCCGCCTCCAGCATAAAAAACCGCCGCAAAGCCGTCGTATTATTGACCATACCCATACCCAGACGGCGGGCATGTTTAACCGGTGCAAATCCTGTTGAATAGATCCGGTTGAATATATCCGTACTGGCGGCCAATTTATTATTATCAAACCGGCGAAGTGGCTCATAATCCGATAGGGCGGCCCCGCCAATATCACGGCCCAAAGACCTCGCTTCGGCTAAAACATCAACCAAACTGGCCACATCCCGCAAACCCATATTAAGCCCTTGTCCGGCTATCGGATGAATGACATGGGCCGCGTCCCCGACCAAGGCCAGACGCGCGGCGGTGTAACGTTCGGCCATTTGCAGCGAAAGCGGATAGGCTATAGGGGGTGTTTCAGGCGTAATTTCGCCCAGAAAGCCGCCAATCCGGCGGGCTAATTCGGCGACAAACCCCGTTTCATCCAACATAAGAGCCGCCTCAATCGCAGCCGGTTTATCGGACCAGACAATTGAACTGCGATGCCCCGTAAGCGGTAAAATCGCAAATGGACCTTGCGGGTAAAAAATTTCATGGGCGACCCCATCATGGGGCAGCTCATGTGCAAGTGTTACTGTCAGCGCTTTTTGCTTATAGGGCCACCCCTGCACACCAATGCCCGCGCCCTTGCGAAGCCGAGAGTTGCGGCCATCAGCGGCGATTATCAAATCGGCGGTAAAGCTTTGACCATCCTTCAACTGTATCTGGGCGACCGCGGTATTATGAACGCTCGACGTGACCGTGACCGGAGCCATGATTGTGATTAAATCCTGTTTTAACACTGCTGTCATCAAGGCGGATTTGAGCGCCTCATTACGGGCCATATATCCCATAGTCCCGCCAATGTCTGCGCCGTCAAAATGCAATCGCAACGGGGAAGTATAGCGGCCCAATTCTGCATCGGTAATTAAAATATCATAGATAGGCTGAATATTATCCAAATGTTCAATCACGCCAATCGCTTCTAAAAGGCGGTAACTCGCCGTCGCCAAAGCCGAGCTGCGTGGATCACGGCCTGCGTCTAAAGGATGTCTCTGGTCAAGGATTGCGCATTTTAACCCGCGATGCGCACAAGCCAGAGCCGCCGTTAGCCCCGTCAGGCCAGCGCCAATAATGAGAATGTCAAAATCACGTTTCATACACGTCATACACTGTCTATTCTACGTTACCCTTCGACGCCGGGTGTTTTTGATTTATATGTGCAAATTTCAGAAATAGCACAATTATAACATTTAGGCGTTCGGGCAACACAGGTATACCGGCCATGTAAAATAAGCCAGTGATGGGCATGAAGTAAAAACTCTGCTTCGGTAACGCGCAGCAGATTCAGTTCAACCTCATAAGGATCTTTACCCGGCGCCATTCCGGTGCGGTTGGACACGCGGAAAATATGGGTATCTACAGCCATAGTGGGTTGGCCAAAGGCTTCGTTAAGTACTACATTAGCCGTCTTGCGTCCCACTCCTGGCAGCCGGATCAAATCCTCTCGGTTATCCGGAACGACCGAAGCGAAATCATCAATCAGCATCTGGCTGAGTAAAATTACATTTTTGGCTTTATTTCGAAACAGTCCAATCGTCTTGATATAATCACGGACCGCCTCTTCGCCCAGTGCGACCATTTTTTCCGGCGTATCTGCGGCTTCAAACAACGCTTTTGTCGCTTTGTTAACACCAATATCCGTCGCTTGTGCAGATAGTGCAACCGCGACAACAAGCGTATAGGGATTATGATAGTTAAGTTCAGTGCGCGGCGCAGGGTCAAGCTTTTGCAAAGCCCGATATATGGACGCAATCTGCGCGCGGTTTAGCCGGGGGCGAGGCAGATTTTTATAAAGCTTTTCCTTTTTTTGCACCATACCGACTAGCCCTTACGGGCAATCCGCTCCAACATAGACTCTGTCATACCAACCGCCAGCGTTGCGGCCGGTTCAGCGATTAAGACTCCTTTTTTATCAAAAGCCTGAGCCGCAAGCCCGCAGCCCACCTGCACCGGAACAACCTCGCCGCCCAGACGAGTTAGGATATATTGAACTTGGCGCATACACATAATGCCGCTCATCGGGCCGGGGGTACAAGACGCAATAGCATAAACAGGCCCGCGAATATGACCGGTTTCAACAGTGCTGGTCCAATCTATCGCATTTTTTAGAACCGGCGGAATGCCGCCATTATATTCTGGGGATGTGATGACAATACCATCGCAACTTTTCATCTTGCGGATCAATTTCTTAACGCCTGCCGGCTGTGTCATATCTCCGTGAAAAAGCGGTAGCTCATAGCCTGCCAAATCAATAATTGTCGTCTTTGCGCCGTGAGCCTTAAACCCTTTAACTAAAGCTTTTTCTAGCTGTTTGTTAATTGAGGCCATGCGCAGCGAACCACACAGAAAACCGATTTTAGGAGATGTCATAATATATCCATGAACAGCCAGAGAATAGGCTCTGACTTATAGGCAGAAAACAGCCTGTATCAAGCCTTGTTCAGCCCGCATTATTGCCGATTGCGAAACAACGGACTTTACTGGCCGCTAAGCACCGCATCGTAATCCGCCTTATATTGCACATATCGAGGATGCTCACGCAGCGGGTTTAATATCGGGTCTTTTTCCAAAAGCAGAATAATATGCGGCCCCATCAAATCGCGCATCTGATCAACATAATCCATGGCCCGGTCCAAATCGCCAATACGGGCAAACGCTTCGGCCAATTCACCCAATTGGGATAAGGCCGTCATAGCATCGCGCCGATCCAAAGCGTCATAGGCCTTGGCAGCCGCGCGCACGGTTTCTCCGTCGCCCAATAAACCCGGAATAACCACCGGCGAAACTTCGGCTGCACCTGACCAATCATATTCAGGCCCATCTTGCTCACGCTTTGCCGCATGGTCGATATTCAAAGCCGCCAGTTTTGCATCAACCTCTGCCTGATTTCCTAGAATGGACGCCGCTTTTATTTGCGCAATGGTATAGAGCACCTCTCCGCGCGTTGCCTCTGGCCATTCAGCCAGTGTTTGTTCAATGATTTCCGGGTTTTGCGTGACCAATGCATAATTGAACTTTTGTGCCATTAGAGCCGTACCCGTTGACGATATAGCGTCATAGGCTTTTTGCGGCTTGCCTTGAAACTGATAAATTGCAGCGGCAAAAGCGGCGCCCTGAAGCGAATTGGAATTAATCTCTGCAGCGCGCGCTATCATGGTATCCGCTTTATCAAAGTCCCCGATCAAGGCATAGGTCAGGCCTAATTCAGGGATAAGATAAAAAGAAAGCGGATCAAGGCGATGGGCTTTGGCCAACCCTGTTGCCGCCGCTTCAAACTGGCCCAAGCGGCGGGCGATAAAGGCCTTGCCCGACAAAGCTTCCACATGGTTAGGGGCAATGTGTAAAGCTTTATCAAATCCGTTATTGGCTCGCACAAAATCCCGACGCCCCCAATAATTATAAAAAGCCTCAGCCAGCAATGTTTCGACATTATCAGCATCCAGTTTTTGGGCTCTATCAAGAGCTTTTTTTGCGGTGATTAAATCAAGGTCGTGGCGGCCATGAAACCAATAGAGTGCTAAATAGGTTCGGGCCTTGCGGGCATGAGCCTCGGTAAAATTCGGGTCCAGCGCAATAGCTCGCTCAAAATCAGGCAGGCCCGCACGCAAGCCGTCCTCATTACTACCGTCAATACGTGCCGAGACCTTGCCTTGGATATAGGCCTCATAGGCATCGATATTTTGCGTGGGTTCATCACTAAGAGCCGCCGTATCATCGCCAGAAATAACCGCTTCGAGCGAGGCCGCAATTACTTGCGTAATTTCCGCCTGAATATCGAAAATATTTTCTGTTGTCAGAGCACGGTCATAAGTTTCGGCCCATAAATGGGTATCATCCTTGCCATCAATAAGCTGCACCGTAATACGCACCCGTGTGCCTGCACGCTGCACCGCGCCTTCCAATATGGCCGCCACGCCTAATTCCTCGGCAATGGTCGGAATTTTCTTATCTGTTTCACGATACCCCATAACAGAGGTCCGGGAAATCACTTCCATAGACGCGATTTTAGCAAGTTTGGTCAATAAATCATCATGAATGCCATCAGCAAAATAAGCATCGGCAACATCCGGACTGCGGTTAGAAAAAGGTAAAACCGCTACCGATTGATTACCCGATAGGCTGGCGACTCGAACCCTATCGCTAGGCGCAACTCGGTCCCAAATTAAGAGGCCCGCAATCAGAACCATTCCGACAGCGATGGCAATATCAAGACGTTTTCCAGTTTTAGCGGCAATACTGTCTTCGCGCGAGACAATTTCCGTGCGTTTAAATCCCTCAGGTGTTAATTCAAACGCCCAGGCCAGAATAACAACAACCGGAAACCCCAGAAACATAATCGCCAGAAAAATACCGTCGAACCATTCTGGTAATTTCATCACAGATTCTAGCGTATAGGCCGTCTGCACCATGAACCAACTGCCAACCAAAAATGTTCCCGCAACCCGAAAAACATTACGCCGGCGCATTTCTGCAAAAAACTTTACTGGATCCATATATTTCCCACGCCCATATATTCTTTACCCATTACGTGCCTGTTATCATGGAAAATTAACCCTGTCTAAGCCAATAATATAGTGTGATAGTCATCCGACGGTATTGTGATTAAACACGGGCTTGCAGTTTGGATCCAAAAATCCAATATAAGCCCTATGCAACATTTTGATGGAATTTCTTTTCTCTGGGCGATCGCGCTTTTGACAGGCGTGGCCATCCTCTATGGTTTGCGAGCCGTTATCGGCTATAACCGCGTGGCCAAAGACGCTGCAGCGGAATATGACTATCGTATGGGCAAAGGCATGATCGATGACCGCATTTCACGCAGTGGCTATTTACGGGCCTATAAACGCCACCATAACCCGCGCAGCTTAGCCTATGTTGCCGGCACAATTGCCGCAATCTTACTGCTAACCGCGCCCGCATTGGCGATCGTGCAGTTTGTTTTGGAACAGTTTTGGATATTTATGGGCCGTTCCCGCGTTTTTGAGCCCGGCTTTTTAGTGTGGCAATTTTTCATCTTCTTCGCAATCATCGGCATTTGGGCCGTTATCGCCTATGCCGGGGCGCGGCATTATCACCGCGGAACCTCCATTTCCATGCGCGATGAAATCTTAAAAGAAATCGCTCGAGAAGAATAACCACAGACATAACACAGAGGGATAAATATGGAATTTCTACACAGCATGATCCGCATCACCAATATTGATGCCAGTTTGAAGTTTTTCTGCGATGGCCTTGGACTTACCGAACTGCGCCGTGTCGATAATGAAGCTGGGCGATTTACACTGATATTTTTAGCCAGTCCTGATGATATCGCCCGTTCAGGCCTAATCGATTTTTCAGGCTCCTTTCCCGCTGGCTTACCTATGATAGAATTAACGCATAATTGGCCGGAAGACGGAAAAGACGGTGAAATTTATAACGAGGGGCGCAATTTTGGCCACCTAGCCTATCGGGTTAACAATATATATGAAACCTGCCAAAACCTTCTGGACATGGGCTATGCAATCAACCGCCCGCCCCGTGACGGCTATATGGCCTTTGTGCGTAGCCCCGATAATATTTCCATCGAGTTATTACAAAGCGGTACCCGGCTTCCCGCTCAGGCGCCGTGGGATACAATGGAAAACACGGGGCATTGGTAGCCAATATAAACACGGGTAAACCGCGATTACCGAACGGGTTTTCGCCGTAAAAGCAGCCGGATATTCACAAGCCCCATCATCAAAGCAATACCCAACCAGATATACATCCACAGCCATGCCGGAATAAACCGCATTTCCGTTTCAAAACCCGCCAGATCAGAACGCGGCCCGTTCCCCGTATCCTGAATAATATAAAATATACTGGCCAGCCCCAGAACCATCAATATATCCCGGCCAAAGGAGGTTCGTAGCCCCGCGAAAAATATAAAGCCGGAAAACCCGATTAATACCGCTGTTGTAAAAAGCGTATCAAACCAGAAAAATCCCGTCACCCCCATTGCTATAATGACCAATCCCAACGTGGGTTTGACCGCTTTTCCGCCCCGCGCACCGACATAAAATAACAGATTGCCAAAAAAGACGCTGCCCAGATAACCGCCCATTAAGATCACAGCGCGATTGCCGCCACGGGTGCGCGTTACCCCGCCTCCATCCCGGCTTATTTGCACCTGCTCAACATGACCGCCTGTTAAAATAGCACCTATCGCATGGCCAAATTCATGTAAAAATGTAACGAAAAGCCTGACAGGATAGAGCAGTTTCCAACCCCATACTCCGCCATATTGCGACAGCCCTATATAGAGCGCTGTAATAGCCAAAATGCGCAAAATGAGGCCAAAGTCAGATTTCGTGTTCTGACCTGGTCGCATCACCCCAAACCCAATACATCTTTCATATCATAAACGCCCGGCGGCTGAGCCGCAGCCCAGAGCGCAGCCGTGACCGCGCCGCTAGCAAAGACAGACCGGTCAAATGCATCATGCGATAGGGTGATCATTTCCAGCTCGGATGCAATTCGCACCGAATGTGCGCCGATAACACCGCCCCCGCGCGAAGCGGCAAAACCGATCTCGCCTTGGCTCCGCGGGGCTCCGCGCCCTTGGCGCGATAGGACCTGTTTATCCTCCAGAGCTACCCCGCGTCCGCGCGCCGCCGCCTGTCCCAACATAAGCGCCGTACCAGAGGGCGCGTCAACTTTATGGCGGTGATGCATCTCGAAAACTTCAATATCCCAACCTATATCAAGTGCGCGCGAAGCCTGTTCAACCAAGGCCGTTAGCATCGTCACGCCGAGGGAAAAATTACCGGATTTCAAAAGCGTGATATTATCACCTGCTTTCAATAGCGCCTGTTCTTCGGTGGGTGTATAGCCGGTTGTCCCCGTCACAAATGTATGGCAACGCGTCTCATGCATGGCCAAAGCTGTATCTATAGCGGCCTGCGGTGATGAAAAATCTATCACGACATCACAATTGTCTAGCCCGGCCGCAATATCGGAGCTTAGCAAAATACCCCCCGGTTTCAGGCCTGCGATATCAGCAGCATCTTGACCAATATTGGGTGAATCGGCGGCAGTTAGCGCCGTTGTCACCCGCGCATGTGGTTCCAGATCAAGGGCGCGAATAACCGCCCCGCCCATACGTCCATCTGCACCTAAAATACCAATATCAATTACAGTTTTCATACAGGCCTCATAGAAGTCTTTCGCCTTAACGTCTAGCCGCGATACCTATTAGGTAAAAACCATTCACAAATATTAATTTTTCCTTTAAGGGAGTAATATAAATTAACAAATAAGGGAGGTAAAATGGCGGGCGAAAATGATAAATGGGAAATCTACGCTGATAAACGCGGTGAATTTCGGTGGCGTCGCAAAGCCAGTAATGGAAAAATCGTCGGATCATCTTGCGAAGGATATACAAAAAAATCTGATTGCAAAAAAAACGCACAACGACATGGCATGGACGGTAATCCGGACGGGCTTGGCGGTAAAGATAAATGGGAAATCTATGCGGATAAACGTAGTGAATTTCGATGGCGGCGCAAAGCCACAAACGGCGAAGTGACAGGGGCATCATCGGAAAGCTATAAATCCAAAGCCGATGCAACATCCAACGCCCAGCGCAATGGAATGTAAAATTAATACCCTATAATATTATGAACCGTCTCATAGATATGAGGCGGTTTTTTTATAGGTACGCCCGCCTACCCTATAGTTCGTCACCATAAGCCATCACGACGAACAATTGACCTGCATGGATTTTAACCGCTTGTTAACTAGCCGTTTACCCGTCGGCTTTAGATTTATGTCACATCTATCAAGTGAGAAATTTATGCCGCCATCCGCTACAGCACAGGATTACGATATGGGACTGGCCCGAGATATGATGGATGATCTCAACATGCCAGCCAGCACCGCACTGAGCCGCGCGATTTCAGCCCTCGCCACCTGCGCTATCAGCCTGATCCTTATTGCATGCCTGTTAAGCTTTAATCCCTTTGATACAACAGGCGATACCGCCGGAATTGGGGGAATGAATAATCTTCTCGGCCTGCCGGGGGCTAAAATGTCTAATATTTTACTGCAAGCCTTTGGCTGGAGTGCGATCTTGGGGTCTTTTCTCTTACTCTTTACAGGTCTTCGCGCAATTTTTCGTCCACGTCTGAATAAAACAAAATTTGACCACTGGCGCCGCATAGCGCTGTTTATAGGAACAATTATATTTGGCGCTGCCACATTATCGGCCTTTCCTATCCCGCAAAGCTGGCCCATGGCAACAGGGTTAGGCGGCTGGATCGGGGATAGTCTTTTCCTGAATGCCCGCGGATTTTTGTTAAATTTCAATGTCCCTTTATCCGGCCTGATTATTGCGGTTTTAACCTTTATCGTCGCCGGGTTCTGTTTGGGCCGTTTTATCGGTATTGTCGGGCGCGACTTACTCGATATTCTTGATGCTGCTGGCCTTGTCTGGGCTTATATTCGTATCTGGATTGACCGGTTCACAGCCTTTGTTATGCGCAGCTTCAATAAAGCCTATGGCCGCGAGGTCGCCGCCGATCATTCTATAAACACATTAATGCGCGATATACCCGACACTGATACAATGCCCGAGACGAGCTATGCCCCGTCCCCTGTCATGGCCGCACCCAAACCCGCGGCCAAACCAAAACCCAAAAAACGCCGCGCTGTCAAACCCAAAGTGCCGCAATTTAATTTCCCTCCAGGCTCGGGTTTCGTTCTACCCGGACTGGATCTGTTAAAAATGCCGCCACCGCGTAATGCCGTGACCGATGAAGGGGCCTTGCGCCGGTCTGCCGAAAACCTGCACCGCGTCATGAGTGAATATGGAATTGAAGGCGATATGGGCGCCGTGCGGCCCGGGCCTGTCGTCACCTTGTTTGAATTTGAACCGGCCCCCGGAGTAAAATCCAAAAGGATTATTGGTCTGGCCAATGACATTGCCCGTAATATGAGCGCACAATCCACGCGGATTGCTGTGGTGCCGGGGCGGAATGCTATGGGGGTTGAACTGCCTAACCGTCGGCGCGAAACCGTTTGGCTGCGCGATATGCTGGCATCGGATGAATATCAGCATTCCGAAGCGGGCCTGCCGCTGATTATGGGCGAAGATATTGGCGGCACGCCCTTTATTGCCGATCTATCAAAAATGCCGCATCTTCTCGTGGCTGGTACAACGGGGTCTGGTAAATCCGTCGCCGTTAATGCCATGATCCTCTCGCTGATGTATAAATTACCGCCAGAGCAATGCAAATTTATCATGATTGATCCGAAAATGCTGGAGCTTTCGATTTATGACAATGCCCCGCATCTGCTTGCCCCTGTCGTGACAGAACCGAAAAAAGCCGTGGTCGCCCTCAAATGGACCGTCCGCGAGATGGAAGACCGTTACCGCAAAATGTCCAAAATGGGCGTACGGAATATGGCGGGCTATAATGAGAAAATCGCCGAAGCCAAAGCCTCTGGCGAAATCATGACTCGTACCGTCATGACGGGATATGACAAAGACAGCGGCGATCCGCTCTTTGAAACCGAAGAGCTGAATTTTGAACCCATGCCCTATATTGTTGTTATCATCGACGAAATGGCCGATCTTATGATGGTGGCCCGTAAGGAGATCGAAGGCTCTGTGCAGCGTTTGGCGCAAATGGCCCGGGCGGCCGGCATTCATATGATTATGGCCACGCAGCGCCCATCAACCGATGTAATTACCGGAACCATTAAAGCGAATTTCCCGACCCGTGTCTCTTTCCGGGTCGGATCATCCATTGATAGCCGTACCATTATTAATGAGAATGGCGCCGAGCAATTGCTGGGCAATGGGGATATGTTATTTATGGGCACAGGGCGTCCGCGCCGCTTGCACGGCCCCTTTGTTTCCGATGCCGAAGTTGAGAAAATCGCGGCCTTTGTCAAAGCTCAAGGCGCGCCGTCTTATCTGGAAGATATCACAATCGACCGCGAAGCCGAATTGGAAACCGCTATGGCGGGGGGCGACAAGGCTGCCGGTAGCGGGAATACGCTCTTTGACCAAGCCGTTGAGATTGTTGCGCGGGACCGCAAGGCCTCGACCAGCTATATTCAGCGCAAGCTCTCAATTGGGTATAACCGTGCGGCAAACCTCATTGAGCAAATGGAACAAGAGGGTATGATCGGTCCCTCAGGTCCCGGCGGAAAACGGGAAATATTCTTGCCAGAAAAAGACGGATATTAAAACAAGTCTTGAATCATACATAATTCGCGTCATGATACCTTATGGCACGGATTATTTTATTACTATGCCTTTGGTTGGGGCTATCTATGAGCGCAGAGGCGCAATTATCTTCACAAGACAAACCTCAGACAACTGTACAGCCCTTGCAAGTTATAGCCGATGATATCCGGTCAAAACATAAATTAGCGGGGGTCGGTGTCAGCCTGTACCGCCTGCAAACAGACGGCAGCGTAACATCACAAACCCGCGTATCGGGCCATCGCCGCGCCGGATTTACCCCCGTTATCACGCCGGATGATTTATGGCATATCGGATCCTGCACAAAAGCCATGACAGCCTTGCTTTACGGCGAGCTTATGCAGGCACAGGGCTGGACATGGGACCGGCCACTCGCCGATATTTTTAAACCGCATATAAAGACCATAGATCCAGCATGGCAGACCCTTACAATGGCCGATGTTTTAACGCACCGCGCGGGTATAAAAGACCTCGGTATTTCATGGAGCTTTAATCGGAATATCGATGAACGCCCCTTACGTGAACAGCGTCTTGAGACCGCAGCTACAATTTTAGCCACGCCGCCCAAACAGCCCGCAGGCGATTTCAACTATTCCAATATGGGCTATATAATCGCAGGATCCGCGATTGAAATTATGTCAGGCCGCAGTTGGGAAGAGGCTATGCGGGACGGTTTGCCGGGTCAGATTATGGGCGAGACAGGCTGGGGTTTTGGGCCGCCACAAGGCGAACAGCCCGAAGGGCACCGCAAAAAATTCTTTCGCAATACATTAAATCCCCAAGGCCAAATTTGGAAGCAGGCCGACAATACCCCTGCCCTAGGTCCGGCAGGCACTATCCATGCCAGCCATGATGTCTGGGCCAAATTTGCCATGAGTTTTTTACGCGAAGACAGCCTTATCCCGCCAAATTTAAAACAGATTTTACTAACTCCGCCCAAACAATATCCTGATGCCGATTACGCAATGGGCTGGGGCGTAACGCAAGCCGAAGGGGTTGGAACACTTTATACCCATGCCGGATCCAACACCTTTTGGGTGGCACAAATTTTGATGATTCCGAGTGAAAAAGCCATTATTATCGTTACGACAAACTCGCCCTATAAACGCGGCGAGCCCGCCATACGCGAGGCCTCGCGCCGGATATTGAACCATTTAAAATAACCGCAAAAGGCAACACCCCTAAGGCATCAGGATGATTCTGGCGTCTTGCGCAGAATAGGCGGCGCTGATAGTAACCCCTATGCTTAATGACGTCTTGATATCCCCTTCGATTCTTTCTGCTGATTTCGCGGCCCTCGGACAAGAGGTTCGCGCCATTGACGAAGCGGGGGCCGATATGATTCATATTGACGTTATGGATGGCCAATATGTACCTAATTTGACCATAGGCCCAGCAGTTGTCAAAGCCCTCAAACCACATTCCGCTAAACCCTTTGATGTGCATTTGATGATTAATTCGCCGGATAATCTGATAAAGGATTTTATCGAGGCAGGCGCCGATTTGGTAACAGTTCATCCAGATGCAGGACCGCATCTGCACCGTACGCTACAAATGATCCGCGGGCTTGGGGCCAAAGCTGGCGTTGCGCTCAACCCCGGTACATCTGACAGTGTTATCGACTATGTTATAGACAGCCTTGACATCATTCTGGTGATGAGCGTGAACCCCGGTTATGGCGGGCAAAGCTTTATCCATTCACAACTCGAAAAAATAACGCAATTGCGCCAGAAAGTCGAAGCTTCAGGGCACGATATTATTATCGAGGTCGACGGCGGTGTTAATCCCGCAACCTCAAAACTCTGCCTCGAAGCCGGAGCCAATGCCCTTGTCGCTGGCAGTGCCGTGTTCAGAGGATCTGGAACCTATAGTGAAAACATCGCGGCCTTGCGAGGGCCCGCAGCGCTTGGCCCAACGGCCACGCAGGCCGCGCAGTAAGGCTCTGATATGACGCGGCGTATTCCGCTTACCACTGTTGCCAAAGCCGGACTCACCGCCGGATATTGGAGTGTGGCAACGGATCTGGGCGGACCGGCGCGCAAAGCCAATTTACGCACATCGCGGGCCGAAATTTTTCATACCATCCGACCAAAAACACATCGCGGAGATCCCGCGATTGGCGCCCTCTTGCTTGAAGGGCATTTTACCCATGCCCGACAAACCCTTGATATTGGCCAACAAGGTACTCCATGGACCGTCGCCGCTCCATCAGAGCGCTTTGCGCACTGGCTCCATAGTTTTGCCTGGCTACCCGATTTACTGGCCGTCAACGATAAAGCGGCGCTAATCCGAGCCCGTGATCTAATAGACCAATGGATTACGATTTACGGCAAATGGAACCGGTTTTCTTGGAATAATGATCTGATAGCAAACCGGCTGTTTTTCTGGTTATCCTTATGGACACCCGCCCTACAAACGGACAGTTTGTCAGAGTCGGCCACCCTGCGCCGCATATGCACCATTCGGCAATTGAAACGTTTGCGCAAAACCTATCACCGCACATCGCCCGGCTTGTCACGCCTAAGAGCGGCGGCTGTATTGGTCATCGGAGGGGCACGGATGAGCCAATATGGTCAAGCCTTTCTCGCCAAGGGTCTTGATTTACTCGACGATGAAATCGATGCTCAAATTTTGCCCGATGGCGGCCATATCAGCCGCAATCCTGAAACCAGCTTTCATGCGCTGCATATTTTACAAACATTGGACACCTTATTACAGGCACGCGGTGTCGAAGGGTCCCGCGCTATCTCGCGGGCGATTGACCGACTAATTCCGCTTATTGCCTTTTTCAGACATTCTGATGGTACATTAGCTACCTTTAACGGCGGTAGCGAAGGGACTATACGCGACCTCAAAGCCTTTGCCAAATCGGCAGGTCGCACGGCGAAACCCTTTGGATATTGCCCGCATACGGCTTTTCAGCGGATTGAACAAAATGGTACTATATTGATTGTAGACGGCGGCGGATCACCGCCTCGCCCTTATGATTTAGAAGCCCATCTGGCCCCGCTCGCTTTTGAACTTTCAACCCCTGAGGGCCAAATGATTGTCAATTGCGGATGGTCCCAAGAACAACCACAGCAATGGCGCCGCCCGATGCGGGCTACAGCGGCGCATTCCACACTTATTCTCAATGATCAATCGGCAGGGCGTCTGTTAAAAAAAGGCGCACCTAGCGATTGGATTGGACCCGCCATTGCAATTGATTCTGGACCGGCACGGGCCACACGCAAAGAACAAGTCAGCGGCATTTGGCTTGAATCCAATCACGACGGATACCGCGCGGATACAGGACTGGTCCACCGCCGCCGGATTTATATGTCCGAAGATGGACAGGATATTCGCGGCGAGGATAGTCTGGCTCTACCTGTTGGCGACAGCCCGCGCCGCCGTGATGATCTGCCCTTTCAAATCCGGTTTCATCTCCATCCTGATGTCCAAGTAACTTTGGCGCAAAACCTACAAAGCGCTCTGATTATCTTGAAAGGAAAAACCGGATGGCGGTTTCGCACAGATGGCGGCCCGCTATTTTTGGAACCGTCTTTCTATCTCGGCAAAGGCGATAAACCGCTAAAGACACGCCAGATTGTGATAACTGGCCGCGCCTTTTGCGATAGTGACGGCGAATCGCGGTCAAATCGCGTACGGTGGTCATTTCGCAATCTAGCCGGCGCCCCGTCATGAACCGGCCTGCATCGGGATTGCGCGCGCCATGGCTAACAAAAACGTTAGTAACGCTTTTTGATACCAGCCTTGGTGCCCTATCAATGCTGGGGGCTATTCGGTGGCGATATGATTTTCTAAACAAGCCGGTTGCCAATGATATTGATACGCGAGCGGCGATTATCTTTGGATTGACCTGCCTTATTGTTTGGATGTTCACCCGCGTTCATAAAGCGATTTGGCGGTTCACATCTCTCAGCGATATTCGCAATTTGGCCCAAGCTGTCTTAATATCTGTCTTAATTACCTTTACCGTTCTCTTTCTATTTTTTGATCGCGCGATTGATTTCCCCCGTTCAGCTTTACTGATTGTTGGCCCTTTATTTTTCTTCTTGTTGACCATTTCGCGCTTCAGCGTCGTTCTGGCGACGAATGGCGATATTCCGGCCATATTCCGGCGAGACGATAAATCAAAATCTGACGGTATATTAATTGGCAGCAGTGCCTCGCTTTATAATTATTTACGCGATATGAACCGGCGCGCCGGCGGGCCCGGTTTTAATATTAAAGGCCTGATTGATACAGACGAAAACCATAAGGGACGGTCGATACGCGGGTCAAAGGTTTTAGGGAATTTAACGGACCTTGCCGCCGTTTATGCCCAGCTCCAGCAAGCCGGAGACAACCCCCTAACCCTGATTGTTACGGAGGCTAATCTCGATAAAACCCAATCCTATGACATTGTCAAAATGGCCTCTAATCTATCGGCGCCTTTGGTGCGGGTAAATCCCGGATTGCCTGACCATTTAACGCCTTTCGAAGCCTCGGACCTGATTGGCCGGAATGTGCGCTCGCTCGATCTCTCGCCTGTGCGAGCCTTAATTGGCGGGCGAAAAATCCTTGTCACTGGCGGCGGGGGCACCATTGGCTCTGAACTGGCACGCCAATTGGCGGCGCTTGATCCGGAAAAGCTAACGCTGGTCGATATTTCAGAATATAATTTATATCGGATCGATAAAACCCTGACCAATGAACAGCCCAATGGCCCGCAAAAAAACTGGACAACTTATCTGGCTGACATTCGCGACAGCACCCGTATTGATGAAATTTTTACCCGCGAAAAACCGGATATTATTTTTCACGCCGCCGCCATTAAACATGTCCCCATGGGTGAACAAAACCCAGTAGAAACCCTGTCGATTAACGTCGCCGGAACGCAAGTTTTGCTGGATATGGCCGCCAAACATAAAGTCAAAAGCTTCACCCTGATTTCAACTGATAAGGCGGTTGATCCCTCTAATATGATGGGGGCCAGCAAGCGTTTGGCCGAGATATTGACATTAGCGGCCCAAGAAACCCATCCCCAATTATCGGCCAGCGCCGTGCGTTTTGGGAATGTGCTGGCCTCTGCTGGCTCTGTTATCCCGTTATTTGAAGAACAAATTGCCCGCGGCGGGCCTGTCACCGTCACCCATAAGGATGTAAATCGGTATTTCATGACCACAGAAGAGGCGGCAGCGCTTGTCTTGCAATCGGCCGCGATTAATATCGAGCGGCATACTGATGACCCTCTGGTTTATGTATTGGAAATGGGCGAGCCTGTTAATATCGCCCGGCTGGCGCGCCAACTGATACGCCTGCGCGGTTTTGTACCTGACCGGGATATCAAGATTGATTATATCGGCCTGCGCGAGGGAGAAAAACTGTCCGAATTTTTGCAAAGTGATGATGAAAGTCTTGCCAATACTGCCGTATCAGGGGTTCAATATATTTCCGGTGATATCGCCAATAAGAAAATTATCATGCGCCATATTGACGATTTGCTGAAAGCCGCCGCACAGCGTGACCGTTCAGCCATAAAATTAGCCTTAAAAAACATTTTACCCCGATTCAAACCCAATGGCGGTCTTTCATAAAACGAACCTCTATGTTACGGGGCGCGCAGAATAACTCTTCGTGAATAACTCTTCGTGAATGGAATCGCTTTATGCCTGCGCCAAATCCCGACCTCCCTCCCTTTGATCCAGCCCGCCTTGCGCCTGTTAAACGCGCGCTTATTTCTGTCTCTGACAAATCAAGACTGGTCGATCAGGCCAAAGCCTTGCACGCGCGCGGGGTGAAATTGGTATCCACCGGGGGAACTCATAAAGCCATTTCTGCGGCCGGTATTCCGGTTAAAGATGTTTCTGAACTCACCAAATTTCCCGAGATGATGGATGGGCGCGTGAAAACCCTGCACCCGATGGTCCATGGCGGCCTATTAGGGGATCGGGATCTGCCCAGCCATAAAGACGCTATGCATAATCACGGCATCCTGTCGATCGATTTACTGATTGTGAATCTCTACCCCTTTGAAAAAACGGCCGCGAGCGGCGGCTCTTATGAAATGTGCGTGGAGAATATCGATATTGGCGGGCCTGCCATGATCCGCGCCGCTGCAAAAAACCATGCTCATGTCGCCGTCTGCACCGATGCCGGAGACGTTGATGCCGTTTTGGCTGAAATGGACGATAATAATGGCCAAACCCGCGGGGCTTTGCGGCAAAAATTAGCGGCAAAAACCTATGCCCGTTCCGCCGCCTATGATGCGGCCATTGCCAATTATTTCGCTGAACATCTGGATGATCTAGCACCGGATTTCCGCGTACAAGGCGGGGCGCTAAAACAAGCTTTGCGTTACGGGGAAAATCCGCACCAGAGCGCTGCCTTTTACGCCGATGGCAGTGCCCGCCCCGGCGTCGCTACCGCCCGGCAATTACAAGGCAAGGCGCTATCGTATAATAATATCAATGATACGGATGCCGCCTATGAACTGGTAGCTGAATTTGGCCGTAATTGCGAAGGCGCGCGTCCAGCCGTCGCCATCATCAAACATGCCAACCCTTGCGGCGTGGCCGTAGCCGATAGTTTTATCGAGGCCTATAAAAATGCACTGGCGTGTGATCCTGTTTCAGCCTTTGGCGGGATTGTCGCCCTTAACGGACGGCTCGATGCCTCAACCGCTACCGAAATTTTGAAAGTCTTTACCGAAGTCGTTATCGCCCCATCTGCCGATGATGATGCGGTGGCTCTATTTGCCAAAAAGAAAAACCTGCGCCTGCTAATTGTCGGGGACCTCCCGGATCCTGCCGCTGCGTCTATAACCCAGCGTAATGTCGCCGGCGGTATTCTGGTTCAAGACCGCGATAATGGCGCGGTTAGTGATAGTGATTTGAAAGTCGTGACAAAACGCCAGCCAACCCCAGCTGAAATGGCCGATCTGCGCATGGCCTGGACAGTGGCCAAACATGTAAAGTCCAATGCAATTATCTATGTCAAAGACGGCACAACAGCCGGCATTGGCGCAGGGCAAATGAGCCGAATTGACAGCGCCCGCATCGCAGCGCGCAAAGCCGAAGATGCCCAAACTGCCGCCGGATGGGACGCGCCGCGCACCCAAGGCTGTGCTTGTGCTTCGGATGCTTTCTTTCCCTTTGCCGATGGCATGCTCGCGGCGGCTGCCGCCGGAGCCACAGCCATTATTCAGCCCGGAGGCTCTATCCGCGATGACGAGGTTATCAAAGCGGCCGATGATAATAATATCGCCATGGTTTTCACCGGCATGCGCCATTTCCGCCATTAGGATTAGAGGCTGGTTTCCATATGAAAACCATAAAAGGAAACTGTCACTGCGCAGCCGTGCAATTTGAAATTCAATCGTCCCTCACAGAATTTACGACCTGTGACTGTTCGCTCTGCGTAATGCGTAATGCTGTTATGGTTAAAGTTCCCAATGCCAATTTAACCATTACAACAGGCGAAAACAAACTCTCGCTTTATCAGTGGAATATGAAAATCGCGAAACATTATTTTTGCGCCGATTGCGGCATTTATGTTTTTCATAATAAACGCGCCCAGCCCGATCATTATGGTGTGAATGTCCATTGCCTGAAAAATATCGATATCAATACCGTGCCTCTAAGAGCCACAAAGGGCAACACAATGACAGTCAAACGGCATAATGCTCAACCTCATTGGCCCGGCCCGCGTGTGTGACAAACTTAAGAGCTTGCGCCATTACCAATAGTATTAACAGCCATCTGTCATTTTCCGACATCCTATGAGCCTTTCTGGTACGCAGTTAAAAAATATGCCTGATATTGTTGAAAATTGGCAGAACCTTTCCACGCGGCGCGCCATGCTCGGCCTAGGAACCAGCAAAACCTTACAAATGCGGAGTTGCACATATAGGAACCCATGTTGATGCAATTAAGAACCTTTATTACGAGGCACGCAGCATTGATAATAGCGCAGTGAAAACCATATAAGTTCTATTAATCGCGGCTGACCACAGGCCTCTGGAATGCATCTGCACGAACAACCAGAGAGACGAGCCGAGATATAACAGCGCCATTATAGCGGCTATACCAAGATAGAGATGATATATGATTTGCCTAATCCGAACAATGAACCCCGTCACGCTCAGCTATGCACAGGCGATATTAAAGGACGCCGAGATTGAAAGCTTCCTCTTTGATATGAATAGTTCGGTTCTCGACGGTTCGGCCATTACCGTGCGCCGCCGCCTTATGGTTATTGACGAAGACGAGGACGAAGCCCGAGCCCTATTAAAGGCCGCCGGTATTGGGGATGAATTAATGTGATTTCAGCCTATTAATCCTCGCCCCTATTCGCTGCGCTATCTTGCGACATCGGATATTTTTAAAACCCGATCCCCGTCTTTTATTTCGCGCTTATGGTGAACGCGTTCTTTTGGCGGCGGACAGGTAGCGCGTTATCTATTGCGCCAAAAG